>CAKQRW010000027.1 GCA_934271655.1 uncultured Bacteroidaceae bacterium
GATGCCTGGACTGGAACATATCACGCTTTTTCAATAAAGGCATCCTCATTGCTATGGCTTGCATGGCAATGAGGATGCCTTTTTCGCAAACACCCCTTCTGCATACCAACAAAAGCAGGTCAACGGATTTTCCCGGTTGGCGACTGATGAATAATTAGGACTTTTTCCTTTGCAGGACAAGGCATGCATTACATCACATCAATCCGCCCAATGTGTCGCTCCGTTTGTCCTGAGCCATGTGTGGGTCATCGGGCTTTCAGCTTGCCACGGATGTAGCCACGATTCTTCCTGAATTCGGATTGTGCTGATTGAGCCGATTCTTTTGACCGCGCAGGTTAAAAACTTTTCAAACCGCCAAACTTGTGCAGAATCAGTTCTGTTTGACCATGCTACAGGCTGCGACAACCCCTAAAAGTGCTGCCTGAAGGCATGGAAATGGTGTTGCGGGACATGCGCAAGTCTTGCACAAAAGGACATATTGCTGATGCCGTGATGCAACGAGGATCCTGATTCATCAGACAGTCTTTTGTGTCTGTAAGGTCTCATGGCGAGCATTGCAACATTCGTCATCTATTGACTATTGATGACTTTGCGCATCCGTCATCCTAAGGTTAGTGTTTCGTTATCCTAAGGTTAGTGTTTCGTTATCCTAAGGTTAGTGTTTCGTTATCCTAAGGTTAGTGTTTCGTTATCCTAAGGTTAGTGTTTCGTTATCCTGCACTTTATGCATCGTTATCCTAAGGTTTGTGCATCGTTATCCTAAGGTTTGTGCATCTCTATATTTACAGCATATTCATCAGTCACCAACCGGGAAAATCCGATGCCCTCCACCTTTAGCAACAACATTTCAGCGAACCGACAAAAGACTCTGCCGCACAGGATGCCACTAATCAGAAAATGCCGCATACTCCATAAATCCGCCGACCCACAATACTCATACCGAGCATACAATAAAAAAAAAACGAGCATACTAAAAAAGTGGTCCAATCAAAAGACTGAACCACTTTTCAAGAGGTGCGTACCCGATTCGAACGGGTGTACATGGTTTTGCAGACCATTGACTAAGCCTCTCATCCAACGCACCGTTGTTTGTTTGTTTTTTGCAACCCTTCGTTGTTTCCCGATTGCGAGTGCAAAGTTACGGCTTTTCTCCGAACCTACCAAACGATTCTTGTTTTTTTTTGAAAAAAAGATGCTTTTTCTATAAAATCCAAGAATAATTGCGTAATTTTGCACTATATTTCATTTTCTCAGAACAAAATCATGGCAAAAATAGAAGAAGAAGACAAGGCATCGGGCAAAAGCATGCAGGCTTATTTAAAGGAAGTGGAGAGATACATCAGCAGCCACCATCTCATAAGCAATGGAGGGAAAGTGGTGACAGGAGTCAGCGGAGGTCCCGACTCGGTATGCCTGGCACTTATGCTGCACATGTTGGGCTATGAGGTGGTGGCCATCCATTGCAATTTCCACCTAAGAGGCGAGGAAAGCATGCGTGACGAGGCATTCTCGGAAGACCTGTGCAGGAAGAACGGCATAAGATTCATGAAGGTGGATTTTGACACCACAGGTTACGCCAAGAGAGAGAAGGTGAGCATAGAGATGGCAGCCAGAGACTTGCGCTACGCCGAATTCAGAAGAGTGAAGCAAGCTACGGGTGCAGAATGCATAGCCGTGGGACACCACAAGAATGACAACATAGAGACAATGGTGCTCAACATGGTGCGCGGCACTGGCATCAAGGGTCTCTGCGGCATGCAGCCAAAGAACGGCGATGTGGTTCGTCCGCTGCTTTGCCTTACAAGACCTGATGTGCTCGGCTTTCTCCACGCCTGCGGACAGACGTATGTGACAGACCACACCAACCTGGAGGACGAATATGCGCGCAACAAGGTGAGGCTAAACATGGTGCCCATGATGGAAAGCATCAATGCAGGAGCGCTCAACAACATATCGTCCACGATGGAAAACCTTAACGAGGTCTATAAGATATACAAGAGAGCCATAGGGCAAGACATGCTGCTTTGCAGCGAAGAGATGCCTGACGGAGAAATACGCATCGACAAAGAAAAGCTGATGCGCTCTGCCTCTCCCATATCCGTGCTGCATGAGTTGCTTGGAGAGAGAGGCTTCAACAAGGCCGAACTGAAGGACATGCTGACCAGCGGATGCGGAAGAGTGTTTGGAGAGAAAGGACAGAGAGTAGCGGTGGACAGGACGCGCCTGATAGTAGAGTCGGCCCACTACCCTGCCGTGGAAATAGAAGAGAGGACTGTGGACATAGGTAGCCTGAAGATGGAAAGGGACAACAGGCACGCATATCTCGACGCAGACAAGCTGCACGGCAAACTGACCATGCGCTTTCCGCAGCAGGGCGACAGCTTTGCGCCTTTCGGCATGAAGGGCAAGAGAAAGCTGCTGAGCGACTATATGACCGACCAGAAGATGAGCGTGTTTGAAAAAGAGAGGCAACCTCTTCTGATGGACGGAGAAGAGATTGCCTGGGTGGCAGGACGGAGAAGTTCCGAACTGTATAGAGTAGATGGCCAGACCCGCCGGGTGGTCATCCTATGCCTAAAGTCATAGCGTATATGATCACGCACACATAGTTGAAGAAAATGATGGTGAGAAACGAGTCCATGTCGCTCCTCAGATAGCCCGAAGGTGTAAACTGCTCCGACACATAGCTTCTGTCGCCCATGTGGCGCTGCACCCGGTGCAGGAGATAATAGAAGACGAATCCAAGGACGATGCCCACACACCAGCCCACGCACACGTCGCCAAGATAATGCACACCAAGATACAGGCGCGTGAACGTAGTGGTCAGCGACCAGAAGATGAGGGTGGCTGTCACCTTGGGCGAGCGGAACAGCAGCGAGAGAAACACGGCCACACACATAGTGTTGCAGGCGTGTCCGGAGAAAAAGCCGAAGCGTCCGCCACGGTAGCCCCTGACCACATCGACGAGATACATCAGCTGCGGATCCTGTGCCGGACGCCATCGCGCCACCATCGGCTTCACTATGCCAGAGCATATGCGGTCTGCCACAAAGATGAGCAGGCCTATGGCGAGAAAGATGAGAAGCGTGTCCTTGATGTTGTTGTTCTTGAAAATGATGATGAGCAGAGCCACTATCACCGCCGACCACGAGAAGGTGTTGGTGACGGTGTACATCACGTTGTCCCAAAAAATGCTGTCGCTTCCGTTGAGGAACAATGTCAGCGTGTGGTCAAGTTCGTTTATGTCCATAAGCTGTTGCTTTTACCTTTAGCCTGGTTTCTAATAAAATTGCCATGTCAGATTACGATGTGCCCCGACAAGAGGCCGCAAGATAACAGGACGCGGCCTTTTCTGAATATCACATGTCAACAGCGGCTATTCCCATGCGGAGCCTTTGCTACCACAGCAGGCACACGCATCATCCGCCATGCTATGCCTAAATCACCTCGACAGCGTCAGCCGGCACCCAGCCCTGCTTGCCCTCCTCAAACTTCACTTCCTTCCACTCCGACATGCTGTCATCAATAATCTCCACCTTCGAGCCTTCATGTATGACAAAGAGGTCGGTGCTGCGGTCGCTCGGCGAGCTCTTCACAGTGACAGCAGGAGACATGACTATTGCCGTGTCACGGCTGACCATGTCGCGATGCTGCGAGAATGCTGCAAGATTGGAGACCAGAAGCACAATAAAGAGAGCCATTGACCCATATACCCCAACCTTCCTTATCCACAGCTGAGACATGAACATATATAGAGCCACGCCTATAAGCATGAGGACAAAGGAAAAGATGCCAACAGCGGTCCACGAGGCTATGTCCATGCTGTGGGTGAGCTCACGCCACCATGTGACAAAAAACATCTCCGATGGCGGCACGACCTTGTCGACAGTCTTGCCACGTGCCAGCGCAAGATTGGTGCGCACATCAGCGTCGCCCGGATTGAGGAGATAGGCCCGCTCGTAGTTGAGCACAGCCCTCGGCATGTCATCAAGCTTGTAGTAGCAGTTGCCAAGATTGTAGTATATCTCATATGCCACGCCATTGTCGTTCATCACAGATTGGTAAGCCGCCGCAGCCTCTGAATATTTCTCTTTCTCATACAGCGCGTCAGCTTCCGCCTTTGTGGCAGCGGAGGCAGCAGCTAATGCGCACGCTGCCACCATCACCATAAATATTCTCTTTATCATAGATTGTCCTCCATCTTGCTTATGGTCACTATTGAACTATCATACACCTGCTCCATATTAGCCTCGGGGTCTCCTGGAGCATAGCGCGCAAACTCACAGTCGTTGAGCACCTTCATGAATGCGTCTACATACTCTTTTGGCACGTCACGCGAAGCGAGCTCCTGCTCTATGTTCTCCTTGTTGAGCAGCTCTTGCGACATATTGAACTTGTCGCCCACATATCCCAGAAGAGCTCTGAGCACCTCTTCATAGAAAGACTCGCGCTCATGGTTGTCGAGCAGACGCTTTGCTACCTTGAGACGCTTGAGCGCAACCTTATTGGCCTTTCTGCCACGAGACAGAGCTGCATTGGCATTCATCTTGAGACGCTTGCGCCCAAACGCTACCACCACTCCAAACAAGACTGCCGGTATCAGGTAAGCCAGCCAGAATAGCCATGACGCGAAGAAGGCATCGCCTGGCTTATGGAAGCTGACATCACCCTTCTTTATGAAGCGTATGTCCAGATTGAGCTGCTGCACATCCTGCTGCCCGTTGTAGGCTGAGACACTCTGGCCAGAGCCGCCCTTGTTCACCTTCAATTCGTAAGGCTCTGTGGTGAGAGTCTTGTATGTGCGCGACTCTGTGTCGAAATATACAAACTTGACCGCAGGCACCGTGTATGTGCCAGGATGACGAGGCACAGCCAGATACTCAAACTCCTTCGTGCCGGCAAGACCCGTGCGCGATATCTTGAAGTTGTCATTCACCTTGGCGTCGTATGTCTCAAAATCCTTAGGGAAGCCCACCTCTGGAGTGGAGATGAGCTTCATGTTGCCGCTGCCGCTCACCTTGACCTTGAGAGTGATGGCCTCGTTGGCATCCACCTCCTTAGAGCTAATGCTCGAAGAGACGGAGAACTTGCCCACAGCTCCTGAGAAGCCCGCTGGCTTGTTGACAAGAGGCGACACATTGATGACGATAGGAGGTGTGACAATCTTTTTCTTCATCTCCACATATCCGCTTGTGCCATTGAAGAAAGCCTCGAATGGATCTATGTTGCGGTTGCGTGTCACGACAACGCCATCATAGGTGATGGCAGGTATGGTCAGCTTGCCCGACTTCTGAGGAAAGACAAGATACTGGCTCCACACCACCGTGCGGTAGTTGCGCCAGTTGTATTGCTCGAGCTGAAACTCCTTTGTGCGGGGAAGAGGTATCTCCTGTATCTGGAATCCGTCAAGCGTAGGGAGTTTTCCGTCGAGCTGGGTGAGGTCCACTAATGTGTAAATCTTGTATGTGAGCAAAACAGCCTCCTGCTCATGCACGTTGGTGCGCGATGCCGTGGCTGTCATGAACAGGTCTTTTGAAGATATGGCATGACCTGAGCTTGCTGGTTCTGACGACTGCGATGATGAAGCCCCGCCATTGCGCGACGAGCTGGAAGAAGAAGAGCCTCCACTTGACGGGAGCACCTTGACCTGCACAGGTCTTGTCCTCACAGTCTTGCCTCCGGCCTGCACACTGGCGCTGCCTATGGTGTAGGTGCCTGGCGTGTTGCACAGAAGCACATAAGAGTATATCACGCTGCTGCTCTGTGATGTCTGCCCGTTGATAATCTGAAAACTGCTCTGTGAAGAAGTGGCAGGTCCGTAAAGGACCTCAAACCCCTTGAAATCGGGAGCAGAAAAGCCTGAGACATCCTGCGTATTGACAGTAAACTGCACACGGAACTTGCCTCCCGCCTCAACTGTAGACGGCACAGAGGCTCGAAACGTCACGTTGCCTCCCGCCCATGCGCACGCACATACGCACATCAATAAAATAATATGTGTAAATCTTTTCATAGCCTTGCCTGTAAATTACATGTCACCAGTCTTTCTCCAGGCTTCTGCGCCTGTTGTCCTTACTCTCATTGAGCTTGCGCTGCACGCTCTTTTCGTCCTGCTGGGCCGAATTGAGCAACTGCTCTGCAGCCTGGTCACTCATGTCGTCCTTCTTCTCTTCTGGCTTATTCTGCTGCTTGTCACGGTTCTGCTGGTCCTGCTGGTCTTTTTTCTGCTGGTCCTGCTTCTGCTTGTCCTTGTCTTGCTGGTTTTGCTTGTTCTTGTCATCACCGCCCTGTCCGCCACCATTGTTGTTCTGGTTCTTCTTCAACTGGTACTGAGCCATGGCAAGGTTGTAACGTGTCTCATTGTCGGCAGGATTGCAGCGGAGGGAACTCTTATAGAAATTGACGGCATTCTGGAAGGCGCCAGCCACATTGCCCTCCTTGGAACGCATGCCCGCCACCCCCTGGGCATACCATATATTGCCCATATTGTGATAGTTGAGAGCCTTACGCATGGCGTCACTCGTGCCAATGGAGTCGGCCTTCTTGTAGTTCTCAAACGCTGTAGAGTCTTTTCTCTGCATCACATACACATTGCCAAGATTGTAATAGCCTTCAAAAGAAGGCACCTTGGACACAGATTTCAGATACATCGTCTCAGCCTTGTCGTACTGTCCCTGGCGGTAGGCCTTGTTGCCCATTCGTATGAAGTCCCGAGCGCTCTGTGCTGACACAGGCATCAGGACAACAAACATCAATATGCCAATGATAATCTTTCTCATCTACTTAGTAACGTTAAAAAATGACTTGAACATTTTATTTATTGTAGGAGTAATGCCTGTGCACCACTTTCTTCTCATCTTGCTGGCCATATTATGACTATTCATCGGTCACGATGCCCGCACCGTTCCTTCTTCATATCCACAAAAGCATCTCAGCCATCTGAGTTGAATGCCGCACATGTTATCTTTTCAACATCACTTAAACAATTTATATTTCTTAATCCATCTGTTCTTGCGCTCCATGACGCAAGCCTCCGCCATGAGCACCAGGAACGCGAGCAAAGCCACCGCCACAAACTGCTCATCATAGGCAGAATACATAGAAGCAGAGATGTCTTCCTTCTGCATCTTCTCAATCTCCTTCTCCAACAGCTCCTGCGCCATGTCAGTCTGGTCAACATGGATATACACGCCTCCGCCAGCCTGGGCTATGCTCTTGCCCACCTCCTCGTTCAGCTTGGTGGTCACCACATTGCCACTACGATCCTTCTTGAAAGCGCCTCCGCCCATTGGGATAGGGCCTCCCTGAGATGTTCCGACTGAGAGCACAAAGATTTGCGCTCCCATCTTCTTGGCCTGCTTAGCCGCCTCTACCGCTCCAGGCTCGTTGTCCTCAGCATCTGTTATGAGCACAAGGGCGCGTCCCACGTTGCTTTTCTCAGAGAATCCTGCCGAGGCGCGCGTGATGGCCTCTGCAAGATTAGTGCCCTGCATGGCTACTGTGGAAGGGTCGAGTTGGTCGAGAAACATCTTGGCAGACACGTAGTCGCTCGTCATGGGCAACAGCGTGATGGCACTTCCGGCAAATGCCACCAAGCCCACCTTGTCCTCGTCAAACTGCTCCACCAGCTTGCTGACAATCATCTTCGACTTCTCAAGACGGCTTGGATTGACATCCTGGCACAGCATGGAGTTGGACACATCGACAGCTATAGCCACTTCTATGCCCTGGCGCTTCACCTCCTCATTGCGTGTGCCATACTGCGGACGAGCCAGCACGAGGCAGAGCAGGGCAAAGGCTGCCATCATCAGGCCAAACTTAACGTGTCTTCTGACAGGTGAGACATCTGGCATGAGCGTCTTCAGCAGCTCGGGGTCGCCAAACTTCCTTATCTGCTTTTTCATGCGGTACTGCACGACGGCATACACCATCATAAGCACTGGTATGAGCAGAAGCAGATATAAAAATACAGGATTTGCAAATCTGAACATTTCTCTATTATCATTTTATCTCCAGGAACCATGGCCTTTCATGCGAAAGAGCCGAGCGCCATGCCATCATCCGTAAAAGATACGGCCGCCTCTGCATCCTTGCCACCTTCCTACATTCCTGGCTGTTTGGTTCTTATTCAAGGTAAACGCTTGAGCACCACTGTGCGCAACAGCACCTCAAGCAGCAGCACGAGAAGAGCCGCTATGGCAAATGGCTCATACAGCTCATTGCGGCGGCTGTACTGCTTCACGCTGAACTTGGTGCGCTCCATGTCATCAATGTCATGATAGACAGCCGCCAGTTCCTCGTTGCGCTGGGCACGGAAATAGCGTCCGCCTGTCTCCGTTGATATCTTTGTCATCGTGGCCTCATCAATCTCCACTGGCAGCATAGCCGTGCCGCCTGTCGGCAGCGGATAAGGCGCCATGCCATTACGGCCTATGCCTATGGTGTATATGCGGATGCCATATTTGTGAGCTATCTCCGCTGCGGTGAGAGGCGATATGTTGCCACTGTTGTTCACACCGTCAGTAAGCAAGATGACCACCTTCGACTTGGCCTCGCTGTCTTTCAGACGGAGAATGGCATTCATGATGCCATCGCCTATGGCCGTTCCGTCATCAATGACACCACGAGCCGCCATGTTGCAGTCTGCGCTGTTGTAGAGATTCATCAGCACAGCATGGTCGATGGTGAGCGGGCACTGCGTATATGCCTCGCCAGCAAAGACCGTGAGTCCTATATTGTCATTGGGACGGCTGTCTATGAACTTCTGGGCTATTTTCTTCAAAGCCTCAACCCTGTTGGGCTTGAAATCCTGCGCCAGCATGGATGTTGACACATCGACAGCCAACATGATGTCTATGCCCTCCACATCTGTGTTGCTCCATGAATGCTTGCTCTGCGGACGTGCCAGTATGCACACCATAAGTGTCAGCAGCACAAGACGGAGCGCGAAAGGCACATGCAGCAGATAGAGCCTGAAACTCTTTGGAGCCTTAGCATATTTGGAGGTGTCGGGCACCTTCAGCGAAGGCAGGCTCTGCTTGTAGCGCATGACGTACCACACGATGTAGGGCACGATGGCCACCAGCAAGAGAAAGAACAGTGGATTCTTGAATTCCATTATCTCTATTGTTTATTTTTGTTGTTCATTTTTAGGCATGCTCAAAATTCGACGCCATAAAGAAGTTCTTATACTAAAGGAACGGCAAGCAAGCCAAAGCCATAAAGCAAGCGAGCCTAAGCTATAAAGCAAGCCAAAGCTATAAAGCGAGCGAGCCTAAGCTATAAAGCAAGCAAGCCAAAGCCATAAAGCGAACGAGCCTAAGCTATAAAGCAAGCAAGCCAAAGCCATAAAGCGAACGAGCCTAAGCTATAAAGCAAGCCAAAGCTACAATGTAAGCATATATATCCTGTAGCCGACATAAGCCATGACAGCCACCAAGATAATGCTGACAATAGCCACAGCGCATATCAGCACACGCTTTGCCACCTTCGAGCTTTTCTCCTCCACTACGACGACCTCTGGCTGAGGTTTCTCCTCTGGCTCATCAAGCTTGGTCTGGTTGATGTATTCTATCGCGCTGACAAGATTGCGGTCGTTCTCATTGATGAGCGTGCTGTACTTTGCAAACTTGACAAGGTCGGCCGTTTGGAAGAGTTCTTTAAGTTCCGCTATGGCAGTCTCGTCATTAACCTCCTGCAGTTTCTGTATTATTTCATACGAGGTCATCTCCAGCGCATTGAAGCCATAGCGCTCCTTTATGTACTGACGCAGCGTGTCTGTAAGCATAGTGTAGTATTCCTTGGAATCCTCGCTCTGCCATATCTTCTCCTCCTTTATCTGCTCTATCTTAGCCATGGCCGCAGTGTGTGGCGGCACATGCTGCTTATGACGTATGCGGCGAAGTATAGGCTTGTTGTGCTTCAGACGGTAGCACACATACACGAGCATCGCAACGATAAGAAGAGCCATGACTATTCCTACAATGACCAGCCTCCACTCGGCCCAGTCGAAAGGCGGGGCCAGCTCAGCCTTCATGCCAAAGATGCTGTCGGCATGAAGAGTGTCAATGTCAAATGTGAGTACCTTCAGCGCCATCTTTCCAGACGAGTAGGCCTTGCCGTCCACCTTCACCTGCATCTCGGGCATAAGATAGAGAGCTGAATCAAACGATGTGAAATAGTAGCGTCTCTTCAGCATTATGCGCCTTCCCTCGTCAAGGAAGCTCGTGTCAGGCTTCTCAGCCCTGACGAACTCCACTCCTGGAGTCACCTGCTGCAAAGAGTCCCATTCAGGCAGCTCCACCGTTTTCTTGGCATCAGCCGCCACCTCAAGCGTCATGCCTATTCGCTGCCCGATGAATATCGAAGCTGAATCAAGCTTGGCGTCCACAGTCACCTGTGCCCGCACATGGCCTGCACAACACAGCATGAGCACAAGCGCAGTGATGTATCTAATTTTATCCATAAGTCTAACCATGTGGTCAAAAATATCATTTTCCTGTCAAGGCACCAGTGTCGGAGCCCTTCATTAGCATGAACACACACGCCCGTCACTCCCTGTGACGGAACAGGTTCATAAGTGAGCGCACATAATCCTCATCTGTCCTGACAGACACATTATCTACATTTGACTTTGTGAAAGCCGTCCTCAGCCATGCCTGATGCTCGCGCCACCACTCATGATGAGCCTTTCTGACAGCGCTTGACGATGTGTCGACAAAAATGTCTCGTCCCGTTTCGGCGTCAAGCATCTTGACTATGCCTACATTTGGCAACTCTACCATCCGAGGGTCGTATATCTGCAAGGCCACCACGTCATGCCGTCTGTTGGCCACAGTCAGCTGGTTGGCATAGTCCTTGCTGTCAAAGAAGTCGCTCAGCAGAAACACTGTGCAACGTTTCTTTATAGCATTGGTCATAAACTCCACAGCCAGGCCCACATCGGTCTTTTTGCTTGCTGGCTGGAAGCCAAGCAGCTCACGGATGATGAAAAGGATGTGCTTCCTTCCCTTCTTCGGAGGAATGAATTTCTCTATTCTGTCGGAGAAGAATATCACTCCAATCTTGTCGTTGTTCTGTATGGCAGAAAAAGCAAGCGTGGCAGCTATCTCAGTGAGCAGCTGGCGTTTGGTCTGGCACTGCGTGCCAAAGTCGAGCGAGCCAGACACGTCCACAAGGAGCATCACCGTCAGCTCGCGCTCCTCCTCAAAGACTTTCACATACGGTTTGCCCAGGCGGGCTGTCACATTCCAGTCGATGTCACGCACGTCATCGCCATACTGGTACTCACGCACCTCGCTGAATGCCATTCCCCTTCCCTTGAAAGCCGAATGGTACTCACCTGCGAAGATATTGTTGGAGAGTCCCTTGGTCTTGATCTCTATCTTCCTTACTTTCTGCAAAAGCTCTTCCGTCTCCATCAGACTATCGTTTTTTTTATTTTACAAGGTTTTTTGCCATATTGGGAGACAGCCTGTGTCCAAGCTGCCTCTTCGCGTCACATGCTTCTCACGGATTCCGCACCATACGGGAATCCCCCCGACTCGCCATTGCGCCCCAATCCATCCACAAGCGAGGCTCAAGCTTACTTCATATCAAGTCTCCTTCATATCAAGCTTACTTCATATCAAGCTTACTTCATATCAAGTATCCTTCATAGAAATGTCAAGACAGAGCCAGAGTGTTTGTGCCTCCATGAGGCAACGAACGGCGCATGCGCTTTTGAGCTGCGATTATGGCACCTCTACCTTATTAAGAATCTTGCTGATGATTTCCTCCGATGTCACGTTGCTTGCTTCAGCCTCATATGTAAGGCCGATGCGGTGGCGGAGCACATCCTGAGCCACAGCGCGCACATCTTCTGGTATGACATAGCCACGATGCTTGATGAAGGCATAAGAGCGCGAAGCGAGAGCCAGATTGATGGATGCGCGCGGTGAGCCGCCAAAACCAATCAGTCCCTTCAGTTCCTTGAGATTATACTTTTCCGGATAGCGTGTGGCAAAGACGATGTCTGCTATATACTGCTCTATCTTCTCGTCTATATACACCTCACGCACCACCTCGCGTGCGCTCTCTATCTCAGCTGTGGTCATGATAGGGCGGATGACCTGCTTCTCTCCCGTGATGTTCTGGCGGATAATCTTCTTCTCCTCCTCTATCTTAGGATAATCGATGACAACCTTAAGCATGAAACGGTCCACCTGCGCTTCTGGCAGAGGATAGGTGCCCTCCTGCTCTATAGGGTTCTGCGTGGCAAGCACCAGAAACGGCTTAGGAAGCTCGAACGTGTTGGTAGATATTGTCACCTGGCGCTCCTGCATAGCCTCCAGCAAAGCAGACTGCACCTTGGCTGGCGCACGGTTTATCTCATCGGCCAATATGAAATTGGCGAAGATAGGACCTTTCTTTGACTTGAACTCGCCATCCTTCTGGCTGTAAATCATTGTACCGATGACATCGGCAGGAAGAAGGTCGGGAGTGAACTGTATGCGGCTGAACTGTGCCTCAATGAGCGAGGCAAGAGTCTTGATGGCCTTTGTCTTGGCCAATCCCGGCACACCCTCCAACAGCACATGTCCGTCTGAGAGCAGTCCGAGCAGCAACGACTCAACAAGATGTTTCTGTCCTACAATGGCCTGATCCATGCCTGCCATTATATTTGTCACAAAAGCGCTGTGGCGCTCTATCCGTTCATTCAATTCACGGATATCAATTGATTCTGCCATATTTATTTATGTTTTTATCAATTATATTTTAATCGTTTTTCTTTTGTGATGAAGACACATATCATACCCAAATGACACTGCATCTTACTTTTTGACCACAAAATTACAATTTATTCTCTATTATTCGTCTTAAAGAATGTAAAAAATATGATGTCGCTCTCCTTATTTAAGAGTTATTATAACTTCCGTTCATGTTTAATGAATAAACGAACTATCCCGAAGTCTCATTGAGGCTCCAGGATAGGTTGTTCACATGCCATACATTGTTTATGGCAACTTTATGACAGCTCCCGCCGGAACATTATTGGGATTGGCAAATGTGTTCACTCGAATGATGGCCCTGACTGAATCTTTTGTGCCATAGAAACGCTGTGATATGCGAGTGAGCGACTCTCCCTTCTTCAGGACGTAAGTCTTTGGACGGGCTGGCGTTTCAGCCTTATTATTGCCGTCTTTCGCCTTTCCCACATTGGCCGGCAACTCAACATTTGCCGGTGCACTCTCATCAGCCTTCACCTCTTCAGACGCTCCTTTATCAGATTCCACCTGAATGTCGCCCGAGTGTGGCGCCGATTCTACAAGGGGTGCATCTGCATGCTCCGCATCATCGGCAGCGGCCTTTTTCTGCGCCTTAGCCTCACGTGTTTCCTTTTTCAGTTGGGCATTGTGCGCCTCACTATCTGGCTTAACACACGGAACAGTCTCCACCGACTCAATGGACAAGAAAGTGCCGTACACCAAATAGACTATGCCACTTGCCAGCGCAGCCACTATTGCCACGCATGCAGCCACAAACACCCACCTCGACCTTCTCTTTCCGTTAGAGCGGTCGCCTGATGACTGCCGCGAGGATTCTTCCACTGCATCATCGCCTGATGACTGCCGCGAAGATTCGCACGTACGCACGTCTGAGAGCACGCGTGCCAAAGCACCACTTTCACCCGACGGCTCTTCGGTCCCCATGCTTGTTACTCCCTTCGAAGCCGTTTTGTCCGCCAACTTCTCTGGCTCCACATTCTTTTCCAAACGCTCCAGCAGACGTTCCAGCCTGGTCTTCTCCGCGCTCGCCTTCTTGGCCTGCTCTATGGCTTCAGCCACCCTTGCTGTGGCCTCCTCAAGTTGAAGCCGCACATCAGCCACACTTTCCGGTGTGGATATTATCATGTCTATGCCAGAAAACTCATCCTTGGACATCTCCACACATGAAGGCTCTTCTACCTCTATCAGTCCGTCAACAAACGCCTGTTCCGCAGAACATGAAGAAACATTCTCGTATCCAGTCTGACTCATCTCGCCACACGATCTTTTTTCTTCAGTCCTCTCAACATTCCTTCCCTCAGGCTTCACTATATTCTTTCCTTCAGGCTTCACTATATTCTTTCCCTCAGGCTTCACTATATTCTTTACCTCAAGTTTCTCCACATTCTTCACCTCAGGCTTCTCTACATTCTTCTCTTCCATTCTTTCATGTTGGTTTTCTTTCTTCCGTACTTCATTCATGCTTTCATCGCCAGCGACACTTCGTCCCAGCCTTTGCGTCACCGAATCGTCTGGAACAAAGGTAAGTTTCCTGTATCCAGGGATGACAATGCGCTCTCCATTAGACACATTCACGCTCTCGCGGCTTCCCACATCCACACACTTGAACGTGCCGAAGCCATCAATCTTCACGGTGTCGGCACCTTCTCTCACGGCTTCAGACACCGTATCAAAGAAAGCCTTTATGAAGGCCTCAGACACCTTCCTCTGCACATGTCCCTTACGAGACAGGGCCTCGACGAAATACTGGAATGATAATTTCTCGTTCATCTGCTGCTATCCATTTAATCGGTCCTTGAGCACACCGCTCATTTTATAAGCAACAGTAACCTTGGAAGGCACATCAATAAATGCCTTTGACGACGGGTTATAGATTTTCCTGCCGCCCTTCTCCTTGGACTCAAAGTTGCCAAATCCCTGTATGCTGATGCTGTTGCCTTCTTCCAGTTCCTCAACCATGGATGCAACAAAAGCAGACGAGAGGTTAGCTGCCTCGTCTGCTCCTATGCCTATCTTGCGTGATAATCTTTCGACAAACTCTTGGTTGTTCATATAAGCAGGTGCTCAAAATAAGTTTAATAGTTCTGCAACAAATTATCAGTTTGTCAATCCACAACGCTGCCATACAAATCGAAATCGTCAGAATCGACAATGTTCACATCATAGAAGCAGCCCCTTCTGAGAGTGCGCTCCTTCACAGGTATAAGCACTTCTGGATCCACTTCAGGAGAGTCGAACTCAGTGCGTCCCACATAGTACTCACCCTCCTTGCGGTCTATGATGACCTTGAGCACCTTGCCCACTTTCTGAGCCTGCACCTCAGCCGATATGCCCTGCTGTATGTCCATCAGCTCAGCCAGACGTTTCTGCTTGACATCATCAGGAATGTCATCAGAGAAGTTTTTCTGGGCAGGCGTGCCCTCTTCTTCCGAATAGGCGAAAGCTCCCATTCTGTCAAACTTGGCCCATTTGACAAAATCCTTCAGTTCTTCATACTCAGCCTCGCCCTCACCTGGGAAACCTACCATCAGCGTGGTGCGGAGACAGATGCCAGGCACCTCGTCTCTCAGACGCTGCACAAAGGCATAGGTCTGCTCTTTGTCCACATGGCGCTGCATGTTGTCGAGCACCTTGGTGCTCACATGCTGGAGAGCTATGTCGAGATACTTGCACACATTCTTCCGCTCCCTGATCACACGAAGCAAGTCCCATGGGAAATTCATAGGATAAGCATAGTGCAGACGAATCCACTTGACACCCTTGACATCACTTATGCGCTCTATCAGCTCGGTTATCTTCTGCTTGCCGTAAAGGTCTATGCCATAATAAGTCAGCTCCTGAGCTATGACCTGAAATTCCTTGACTCCCTCTGAGACAAGATGCTCCACCTCAGCCACGATGTCCTCCATAGGACGGCTCTGGTAACGGCCCGTGATGATAGGTATGGCGCAGTAAGCGCAGTGGCGGTCACAGCCCTCCGCTATCTTCAGGTAAGCATAATGCCCTGGAGTGGTCAACCTGCGCTCATAGCGGCATTCGTCATGATAAGCCTTGCCAAGGTCGGTCAGCAGCTCGTTCCAGTTGAACTTGCCATAGAACTTGTCCACCTGCGGTATCTCATGCCCCAGGTCTTTCATAAACCGCTGCGAGAGGCAACCCATCACATACACAGCCTTCACTCTGCCTTCCTCCTTTGCCTGGCACAGCTCAAGAATCATATTCACACTCTCTTCCTGCGCGTCAGCAATGAAGCCGCAGGTGTTCACCACTACAATCTCTCCCTGCGGATTGTCGCTGTCATGAGTCACCTTATAGCCATTCAGCTCAAGCTGGCGGATAAGCCTCTCAGAGTCCACAAGATTCTTCGAGCATCCGAGCGTTATTATATCTATTGTATTTTTTCTCATCTTACAAACTGTATTCTTATTTTTCACATGGCCGGTTGCATGTGCGACACAAGCCATAGCAGCCATAAAGCAATGACCGGATGCGCTGCACACGCACTGACCTGCAAGGCTCTTGCCATGCAAGCACGCATGTTCGCCTGGATTGACATTATCCAAACAGGCTATCCACAAAAGCCTTCCTGTTGAACGGCTGGAGATCCTCCATGCCCTCGCCGAGACCGATGTAGCGCACGGGCACTTTCAGCTGGTCGCTGATGCCTATCACCACACCGCCTTTGGCTGTGCCGTCAAGTTTGGTTATGGCCATGGAAGTGACATCAGTAGCTGCAGTAAACTGCTTGGCCTGCTCAAAGGCATTCTGCCCTGTGGAGCCATCGAGCACGAGCATCACATCGTCGGCCTCATGACCAGCAGCCTTCTTGACAGCATTCTTTATCTTTGTCAGCTCATTCATCAAGCCAACCTTGTTATGCAGGCGTCCAGCCGTGTCAATGATGACAACATCCGCACCATTGGCCTTTGCCGAGCTTACTGAGTCGAAAGCCACACTGGCCGGGTCGCTGCCCATCTGCTGTTTCACCACAGGCACACCCACTCTATCGCCCCAGATGCATATCTGCTCCACGGCCGCAGCACGGAAGGTGTCTGCCGCTCCGAGATAAACGCTAAGTCCTGCCTGCTTGAACTGGTAGGCCAACTTGCCGATGGTGGTCGTCTTGCCTACTCCATTCACGCCTACCACAAGGATGACATATGGCTTATGTCCATTCTGAGGAATGCGGAATCCCTCCGTGTCGTCAGAGTTGTTCTCAGTGAGCAGCGCCGCTATCTCCTCGCGCAGTATCTTGTTGAGCTCATCCGTGCCGACATACTTGTCGCGCGCCACACGCTCCTCAATGCGCTGAATGATCTTCAAGGTTGTGTCCACGCCAACATCACTGGTGATAAGAACTTCCTCCAGATTGTCCAGCACCTCATCATCCACCTTTGACTTGCCTGCCACAGCGCGAGCAATCTTTCCAAACACGCTTTCCTTTGTCTTTGCCAGACCATTGTCGAGCGTTTCCTTATTCTTTTTCTTAAACAAATCGAAGAAACCCATAATGTCACCTATTTTACGTGTTAATATTCTCGTTGCACATCACCCTTGCCGATGATGATACAAAGTTACACTTTTTCAGCTAATGAAACAAAAAAACCTCTCCAAAACAGATGGAGAGGCTATCATTTTATGTTGTATGGCCCATTTCACGAGCCATTGTCACATGTCTATGCTATAACGAATCTTAAGATGCCAAGATTAGTTCTTGAAGAAATCCTTAGCAGACTCAGAAGGAACCATCTGCTCCTCAAAAGCGTAAGCGCCTGTCTTAGGAGACTTTACCATCTTAATAACCTTAGTATAAGAACGTCCGTCCTTATTCTTCAGAGTTGCGACTACTTTCTTTGCCATAGTTTACTAATATTATTTAATCTCCTTGTGAATTGTCATTCTCTTAAGGATTGGGTTATACTTCTTGAGCTCCAGACGGTCTGGAGTGTTCTTGCGGTTCTTTGTAGTGATATATCTTGATGTTCCTGGAAGACCGCTATCCTTCATCTCTGTGCACTCGAGGATTACCTGTACGCGATTGCCTTTAGCTTTCTTTGCCATTGTTTCGTTCTCCTTACTTTAATGTTATTAGCCTATTACCTGGATATCTTTCCACTCGCAAAATCCCTTTGCGACAGCCTGCTTGATAGCTGCATCAAGACCGATGCGGTTGATGATACGCAGACCTGCAGCGCTCACCTTGAGCACGATCCAGCAATCTTCCTCTACATAGTAGAATTTCTTAGTGAACAAGTTGACATTGAACTGTCTTTTTGTTCTGCGCAGTGAGTGAGACACGTTATTTCCCACCATTGCCTTTTTACCTGTAATCTGACAAACTTTTGACATTTTCTTTGTTATTCTTTTTAATTTTCAATCTAATTTTACTTGGAGAAGTACAGGTTGCCACGTTCCTGCGAGCCCGCAATGCCCGCTTTGCGAAATTGGAATCGCTTAACCCTTTTTAATTTGAAAATTAGGGGTGTTCTTAATCGTTTTTATTTGTGATTCGGTTGGGATTCGAACCCAAGACCCACAGCTTAGAAGGCTGTTGCTCTATCCAGCTGAGCTACCGAACCATCCTTTAAGGGATACACGCTTAGAAGCGTGCCGCTCTTCACTCAGACATACCTCTGAGCGATTTGCGGGTGCAAAGGTAGGAAAAATATTCGATTCACACAACGTTTCATCGAAATATTTTTCCTTCCATCCGTTTTTTTTCAGTCAAAGGCTGTTTTGGACAGCTTTTAACCCATCAATAATCACTTTGCGAGAGCACCTGCAAGCACTTTAAGTTCCTCCACAGTCTTAGGCTTGACAGCCGATTCAACCGTCACAATAGGCTCCACAACTGTGATGTTCTTCATCGCCTCCATAGCCTCACGCATTCTCTTACCTGCCACAGGGGCCCATGTGCCGTTCTCCACGAAAGCCACCTTGCGGTTCTGGTAAGTCTTGATGCGCAGGTGATTGATGAAATCCTCCATGACTGGCATCACGCCGCCATCATACGTAGGAGCGCATAGCACCATGCGGTCATAGCGGAAAGCATCTTCCACAGCCTCATGAAGGTCTTCACGTGCTATGTCAGAGGTAGAGACCTTCACGCCCTTCTCGCGGAGTATCTCCGCCAGCAGCAGGGCTGCCTTTGCTGTGTTGCCGTAGATAGAGCAGTAAGCGACAAACACGCCCTTCGTTTCTGCCTCATACTTGCTCCATGTGTCGTAGAGCCCGATGTATTGGCCAAGGTCGCCTGTGAGCACAGGACCATGGAGAGGACAGATAGTCTTGATGTCAAGCGTGGCTGCTTTGGCCAGGAGCTTCTGTACCATGGCGCCATACTTGCCCACAATATTAAAATAATAGCGGCGTGCCTCGCATGCCCAGCCTTCCTCATTCTCCTCTTCCTTGCAGAGTGCGCCAAACTTGCCGAAGCCATCGGCTGTGAAGAGAGTCTTGGTAGTCTGCTCGTATGTGACCATCACCTCTGGCCAGTGCACCATCGGAGCCATAAAGAACTGCAGCGTGTGCTCGCCAAGCACAAGGGTATCGCCTTCCTTCACCACGATGACACGCTCGCCAAGCTCAATGTCGAAGAACCTCTTGAACATTGGCACAGCCTTTTGCGAGCAGACAGCCTTTGCGCCAGGATATTTGTCAAGCACCTTCTTCACGCATCCCGAATGGTCTGGCTCAAAGTGCTGCACAACGATGTAGTCTGGTGTCCTGCCTGCAAGGGCTTCCTCCAGATTCTTCATCCACTCAGCCTCCTTGCGCACGTCGGCCGTATCCATCACAGCCACCATGTCGTCAAGGACTACGTAAGAATTGTACGACATGCCTTCTGGCACCTCATACTGTCCCTCGAACAAGTCTATGTCGAGATCGTCTACGCCAATATACTTGATGCCGGGGGCAACAAAATCATATTTCATTTTTCTTTTCTTATTGCAAGGGAACATCAGGAGTGATGGAACACAACACTTGTTCCTCTTCCCAATGAGGCAGCAGTTTACCACTTGGAGCCTGTGGGCTACGGAAACAAGAGTAAGTTTCCATAGCCCCACTCTCCCTTAGATGTTTTTTACTTCAGTTTCTGCTGGATGGCAGCACTCTCAGCCTCATAGCCGGGCTTGTTGAGAAGAGCGAACATGTTCTTCTTGTAAGCCTCCACACCTGGCTGGTTGAATGGGTTGACACCAAGGATAAGTCCTGAGATGCCGCATGCCTTCTCGAAGAAGTAGATGAGCTGTCCAAGATTGTACTCGTCAAGTTTCTCGACAGACACCTTGATATTTGGCACGCCTCCATCTACATGAGCCAGCTGTGTGCCAAGCTCTGCCATCTTGTTGACCTCGTCGATGCGCTTGCCAGCAAGGAAGTTGAGTCCGTCAAGGTTCTCCTCGTCTGATGGCACAGCGAGTGTAGTGTTTGGCTTCTCCACAGAGACAACAGTCTCGAAGATAGTGCGCTCACCTTCCTGAATCCACTGACCCATAGAGTGAAGGTCTGTGGTGAGGTCTACAGCAGCAGGGAAGATGCCCTTGCCGTCCTTGCCCTCGCTCTCGCCATAGAGCTGCTTCCACCACTCGCCCAGGTTGTGGAGCTTAGGCTGATAGTTGGCAATAATCTCAATCTTCTTGCCGCTCTGGTAGATGGCGTTGCGTGTGGTAGCATAGATAGCAGCAGGATTCTCAGCGAATGGAACAGCCTCAGCACACTGTGCCTCCATGTCCTGAGCGCCCTTCACGAGAGCTGCGATGTCAAATCCAGCCACAGCTATTGGGAGGAGTCCTACAGGAGTGAGCACAGAGAAGCGTCCGCCCACATTGTCTGGGATGATGAAAGACTTGTAGCCTTCCTTATCGGCAGTGGTGCGCGCAGCGCCCTTCTTTGCGTCTGTGACAGCCACGATAACCTTCTTTGCCTCTTCCTTGCCACGCTGGTCCTCGCACATCTTCTTCAGGAGACGGAATGTGATGGCAGTCTCTGTTGTAGTGCCCGACTTAGAGATGTTGATGACACCAAACTTGACAGTCTTCAGGTATCCGATAAGCTCTGAGAGATAGTCCTCGCCTATGTTGTTTCCAGCAAAAAGGATGCGTGGAGCCTTGGCTGGCTGCAGCCAGCCGAAAGTGTTTGACAGTGCGTCGATGACCATGCGGGCGCCGAGGTATGAGCCTCCGATGCCTGCCACCACTACTGCCTCGCAGTTTTCCTGCATTACCTTAGCTGTAGCGTTGATTTCCGCTATGAACTCTGGAGTGATTGAGCTTGGGAGGTGCAACCAGCCAAGGAAATCGTTTCCAGCACATGTACCCTGCTCAAGAGCTGCCTGAGCTTCCTTCACCTGAGGCTCCATGGCCTCGATAGTGCCCGCAGCCAAGAACTGCGATGCTTTGCTAATGTTTATCTTCATGTATCAAGCCCCCATCCCCTTTTCCTTCCATGGCATACGCCTTCTGAACATCTTTACCTTCCATAAAGTACACCCAGGCTTATTTTGCCAATGGAAACCCTGGAGATGCGCCGTTCGACTGGGGCAGAACAGCATAATATGTTAATAATTATATCTTATCCGATAAAAGCCAGAAGCAAGACCCCTCATTTTTCCAAACGAAAAGTCCTGCTTCCAGTCCAAGCAGGCTTCCAAAGCTTATTTGATTTCCCGCTTTCTCACCTGAGCGAGTCGCTCAGTATCTTTATCTCCACACTTGGAGCTATTTTCTCATACAGGATGCTATAGACAGCGTCAAGGATAGGCATGTTGACATGATACCGCTTATTGAGTATCTTCATGCAGTTGGTGCCGTAATATCCCTCCGCTATCATCTCCATCTCGAGTTGGGCAGTCTTCACGCTGTAGCCCTGCCCCACCATCGTGCCGAAGACACGGTTGCGCGAGAAGTTGGAGTACATCGTCACAAGCAAGTCGCCAAGATAAGCCGAGTCGCTCACATGCCTCTCCTCAGGCTGCACAGCTGTGAGGAAGCGCTTCATCTCCTGCACGGCATTGGCCACCAGCACCGCCTGGAAGTTGTCTCCCATCTTCAGTCCGTGGCATATACCCGCAGCTATGGCGTACACGTTCTTCAGCACCGACGAGAACTCAATGCCCTCTATGTCGGTAGATATGCTGGTCTTCACATACTTGTTGGTGAACAGGTCTGCCACCACCTGCGCGTTTTCCAAGTCACGGCATCCCACCGTCAGGTAGCACAATCGGTCGAGAGCCACCTCCTCCGCATGGCTGGGTCCGCCGATGCAGGCCACCTGTTCCTCAGGCACATTGAACATGCGCTGGAAATAGCGGCTCACCGTGATGCTCTCATCTGGCACAATGCCCTTGATGGCTGTCACCACCATCTTCTCCCTCATGTTGGCCTTCAGTCGTTTCAAGTGACCTTTTATGTAAGGAGACGGCACGACAAAGATGAGCGTGTCGTTCTCGCGGACCACCTCATTGATGTCGCTTGAGAAATGTATCCTGTCCACGTCAAAGTGCAGTCCGGTGAGATAAGCCGGATTGTGGTGCAGGCGCTTGAAATCCTCTATGCGGTCATCCCTGCGCATATACCACGTTATCTTGTCCTCATGGTGCATGACAATCTTCGCTATAGCTGTTGCCCAGCTGCCTCCGCCCAAGACTGCCACCTTGCCTGTACATTTAAATTGCATGGTGCTCTTCTATTATTATATATAAGTATAAGTAAAGCCTCATCCCGATGCGGCTGCGCCAGCGCGCCGGGCAGTCCCAGCGCAGCGCCGCTTGCATCATGTCACCAGACGGGAGATACCACACATATAGGCATGGCCTCTCCGCGCCACTTACTCATTGCTTATCTTAGACAATATGGCTGCCAGCTCGTCGACAGAAGGCTTCTTGATGTCGAGCTTGTACTTCTTGAGCACCTCGCCTATCTGCTGCTGGAGCTTCTGGGCGTTCACGCCCTCAAGGTCAGCCACAAGGTTGTAGCCCACCTTATAGAGCACAGGCACGATGTCCTCAGCAAAGCCAAGGTCGACAAACTTCTGTGCGGCGTCTCTTGGAGCCTTCTTCTCTGGCTTCATAGTCGGGAAGAGGAGCACCTCCTGTATGGTAGGCTGTCCTGTCATGAGAATGGCAAGACGGTCTATGCCGATGCCGATGCCCGATGTTGGAGGCATGCCATACTGCAGGGCACGCAGGAAGTCGTGGTCGATGACCATAGCCTCGTCATCACCCTTGTCCGCAAGCTTCATCTGCTCCACGAAACGCTCTTCCTGGTCGATAGGGTCATTGAGCTCAGAGTATGCGTTGGCCAGCTCCTTGCCGTTGACCATCAGCTCGAAGCGCTCTGTCAGTCCTGGCTTAGAGCGGTGCATCTTAGTCAGCGGCGACATCTCCACCGGATAGTCTGTGATGAATGTAGGCTGGATGAATGTGCCCTCGCATGTCTCTCCGAATATCTCGTCGATGAGTTTGCCACGGCCCATAGTCTCGTCTACCTCAACGCCCACCTTCTTTGCGGCCTCGCGCATCTCGTCCTCCGACATGCTTTCCAGGTCATAGCCAGTCTTCTCCTTGATGGCATCAAGGATAGGCAGACGGCGGAATGGAGCCTTGAAGCTTATCACGTTGTCGCCTACCTTCACCTCTGTAGAGCCGTTGACAGCCACGCAGATCTTCTCCAGCAGCTGCTCTGTGAACGTCATCATCCAGTTGTAGTCCTTGTACGACACATAAAGCTCCATGCATGTGAACTCAGGGTTGTGGCTCTTGTCCATGCCCTCGTTGCGGAAGTTGCGTCCTATCTCATACACACCCTCGAAGCCTCCCACAATGAGGCGCTTCAGGTACAGCTCTGTGGCTATACGCAGATAGAGGTCCACGTTGAGCGCATTGTGGTGCGTGATGAATGGGCGTGCCGACGCTCCACCGGCTATCTGCTGGAGGATTGGTGTCTCCACCTCTGTGAAGCCAGCCTCGTCAAACACCTGTCGCATAGTGCGGAGGATAGTGGCGCGCTTGAGGAAAGTGTCCTTCACGCCATTGTTGACGATGAGGTCAACATAGCGCTGGCGGTAGCGGAGCTCTGGATCCTCAAAGGCATCAAACACCTGGCCGTCCTTCTCCTTCACGATAGGCAGTGGCTTGAGGCTCTTGGCCAGCACTGTGAGCGATTTGGCATGCACGCTTATCTCGCCTGTCTGTGTGCGGAACACGAAGCCCTTCACACCAATGAAATCGCCAAGGTCAAGCAGTTTCTTGAACACCTGGTTGTACATATCCTTGTTTTCTTCGGGGCAGATGTCATCACGTGTGATGTACACCTGTATCCTGCCCTTCGAGTCCTGAAGTTCAACAAAGCTGGCCTTGCCCATCACGCGGCGGCTCATCATGCGTCCGGCAATGCACACCTCGCGGAGCGGCTCCGTCGGGTTGCCGTCGGCATCTGTCGCAGGGTCCTTAAACTCTGCTATGATGTCGGTAGAGAATGCGTTTGTAGGGTATTCGGCAGCAGGGTAAGGGTTGATGCCCATATCCTTCAATGCCTGGAGATTGCTTCTGCGGTTAATCTCCTGCTCGGAAAGTTCGAGTACGTTCATCTTTATATGTATATTTTGTTTAATCGATTCGCAGGCCTGCATGCCTCTTGCCAGCGCACCCACAGAAGACCTTGCTGCCTTCCTGCGCGCGGCACACACACCAAGCCATGGTGCAAAGTTACGACTTTTTTGCATAAAACAGAGGAACAGAACCGTATTTTCACCCTCTGTGCCTATTTTTTTCGTACCTTTGCAACTGATAAAGCCTTTTGGCGACATTATATCATTATCCTACTTTGCATTTTGCAGACACCCTGCGGAAAAGATTTCTCCTGTCAGAGAAGCACGCTTTTCCGTCTTGAAAGGGAAACAACAAACAAAAAAGCTTACTACATGGACACACAAGAAAAAGTTTCGGCTCTGGCCAACATCGACTGGCAGCACATCGACCTGAGCCTTCTGTTCAACTACGCCATCACATTTGGCAAGAACATCATCACAGCCATCATTGTCTACCTGGCAGGACGTTTCATCATCAAGTACGCCACCAAGGCCGTGCATGCCATAACACAGAAGCGCAAGTTTGAGGCCTCGCTCACATCATTCGTCAACAGCCTCGTCTCCATCTCGCTCAACATACTGCTCGGCATCGTCATCATCGGCATCATGGGCATCGACACCAGCTCTTTCCTCGCTGTCTTCGCCTCTGCCGGCATCGCTGTCGGCATGGCGTTGAGCGGCACACTGCAAAACTTCGCCGGCGGGGTGCTCATCCTCATCCTTCGCCCCTACAAAGTGGGCGACTACATCGAGGCGCAAGGATTTGCCGGAACAGTCAAGGAGATACAGATATTCAGCACAATCCTCGGCACTGTGGACAACCAGATCATCATCATCCCCAACGGTCCGCTTGCCACAGGTTGTCTCAAGAACTCCACCGCAGCAGACATGCGCCGCGTGGACCTTGACGTGGAGGTGGCCTATGGCACACACCCGGAGGAAGTGCGCGATGCCCTGCAAAGCATCATCGGAGCCGACGCCCGTATCTTCAAGGAGGGAGCCTATGCGCCATCCATCCCCATGACCACCATGTCGTCAAGCAGCATCATCTTCCAGATGCGCATGTGGACTAAAGCTTCCGACTACTGGAATGTGAAGTTCGAGACTACCGAGAAAGTGTACAAGACACTTACCGAATCGGGCATAGAGATTCCATTCCCACAGATGGACGTGCACATCAAGAATGAATAATCAATAAGGAAAATTTAAGAATAAAGAAAGTAGAATAGCTATATAGCCTCTATAGCTACTATAGCCCATAAAGAATTGGGATGTGACTTTTTACTCTACAGCTACTATAACCTCTACAGCTACTATAGCCCTGGCTGTAAAAGGGCGGAAAACGCAAAACTCTACAGCTACTATAGCCTCTATAATCTCCATACACTCATCATGATAAAAAACATCATCTTCGACCTTGGAGGCGTCCTTCTCGACATAGACCTCCCCTTCTGCATGCGCAGCATGCAAGCCCTCGGCATAGACCTCAACACCCTTCCCCAGCCTGCAAGCGCCAAAGAAGACGCAGACATGAAGCCGGCTGTAATGGGTGAAGGCGTTGTTGCCAGCGGCATGCTCCACCAGTATCAGATAGGCACAGTGAGCACGCCCGACTTTCTCAGCGCGGTGCATTCGCTCTGCACTCCAGGCATCACCATGCAGCAAGTGGTAGATGCCTGGAACACATGCTGCATAGACATTCCGCAATATCGCCTCGACAAAGTTCGCCAACTGCGTGACAAGGGCTACCGCATCTACATGCTTTCCAACACCAACGACGCTCATTGGCAAGACATCGTGGCCAGATGCTTCGGAGGACAGAAAGCTGTCGATGACCTATTTGACCATACATTTCTCTCTCAGGAGATGCACATGGCAAAGCCCAACGACGATATCTACACCTCTGTGCTGAAGGTGATTGGCGCGCCAGCAAACGAGTGCCTCTTCATCGACGATTCCACTCCAAATGTTGAGGCAGCCAGAGCACTTGGCTTCCACACCATCCATGCCGACGTGTCCAGCACAAGAGACGGCAAGGTCATTGCGCCTCCTGCCACAGACTGGACTGACATCATAGACTCAGTCCTCTGCTGAGCATGACTGCGCAAACGACTCATTTAGCATGTATAAGTGACTCACTTAACAAGCGCAAGTGACTCATTTAACAAGCGCAAGTGACTCACTTAGCAATAATAAGTGACTCACTTAACAAGCGCAAGTGGCTCACTTAGCAATAATAAGTGACTCACTTAACAAGCACGAGTGGCTCACTTAGCAATAATAAGTGACTCACTTAACAAGCACGAGTGGCTCACTTAGCCAAGGCTAACGCAGGTTTTCACGCCTACTATTCCCCGACTTTCACAGAGCAACTTCAAACAAAAGAAAAAAAGGATGCGCCCACATATCCGTGAGCGCATCCTTTTATATTTATCCTTTACCAATCTATTTTCGCAAGCGAGCATTTTTATTTTCACAAGCGAGCAATCACTTCACAATCACCTTTGACACCTTGTCGCCAATCTTGACGATGTTGATGCCTGGCTGGAGAGAAGAGCGGCGCACGCCTCCTACAGAGTAGAACTCTACAGGAGCAGAACCAGCATTCTCCACTACAGAGTCCACGCCCGTAGCTCCAGCGCCTATCTCTGCGCCAGCCGGAACAGTGGCTGAATCGTAAGTGAGAGTCCAGTTGTCAAGTTTGAACCATCCCTTTCCTTTGCCTTGAGCCACACCGTCACGGTCTACGTTGTTGGTGCGGAAACCAAGTTTGATGTCACCCTTCTTTGCGAGTCCGAATGTGAGAGAGACCTTGTTAGGATAGTTTGAGCGTGGAGCCTCACACTCATGACCTGCATATGTGAGGTGCTTCAGCGTAGCGTCTGGAGCGAGAGCGTCAATCTCCTGAGCTATGCGAGCATCCTCTGGAAGGTTGTTCTCATAATTGCCCTCGTATGAGTACATAGCCACATAGTCGTTGGCAAAGATGCGCTGCGTGGTGATGCAATATCCAGCCCAGTTGTACTGCACAAGCACATCGCATGTAGCTGTGTATGTGCCTTCAGGCATGCCCTTGATAGTCTGCGAGAGCTCCACCTCCGGAATCTGATTAGTCCAGATGCCCCAGAGATATTCGCCGTCTGTATACTGGTGTGTGGCCGTAGTGCCGTCCTCCAGTTCCACCTCAATGTTATCTCCGCTGTTGATAGCGCACCAGTTGGCCACACCTGCGGCAGAAATCTCGGCAGCAGTCTGAGTCTGCTTGCCATTGATGTAGAGGTTCCATCCCTTAGGAGCATTGGCCACGCCGTCTGTCTTGGCGTTATTCTGGTTAGAGAGGTCCTCAAAGGAAGCGTTCTTTACATAGTCTGTCAGCACAGAGCCTGGCTCAATGTCGTCCGACTGTATGCATGCGTCGAGCGCAGCCTCAAGTTCCTCTTTGATAGACTCCAGTTCAGCAGCGTCTGCCACTGTGCGCTCGTCATAGCGGTCCTGCACGCTATAGATCACATCAGCGTAATCGCCCGATCCAGGCTTGTTGCCATATGTCTCCAGATTAGTGAAGTGCTGTTCAAGCAGAGCGTAGAGTTGCTTATACATGTCCACAGATGCAATCACCTCATCAGTCACTTCCTTTGCCGACTTGATGCCAGCAATGATGTCTTCCTGCGAACTTGCCTCTGTGATGCTGCCCTTTGAGCCGATAAACTCATCAAGCTTGCTTGACACACCTTTTCCCATAGGCTCATCCGTCCATTCCGAGAGAGCGTCGGCATAATGGTTGTAGATGGCAATGGCGTCGGCAGCCTCATAGCCCAGCGACTTGATGGTGAAGTTGTCTACCTTGAACCATCCCGCACCTGCGTTAGACACAGTGTTGAATGTGGCAGCAAGGTTGTTGTCTGTGCGCACGCCAAAGGTAAGAGTGCCGTCATAGACAAAAGCGCGCACAGTGACAGGGCGCATCTCACGGTCTGTGACAAGTATCTCATTGCCGGCAAATGCGCTCACCTCCGACTTGTCGAGCTGCTCAGGGTCGTAGTCAGTCTCGCTGGCATAGTATGTTGAGTTGAGGTTGCCGAAGATGCGCTGTGTGGTGAGGCGAGGTCCGCTGTTGTTTCCGGCCATCAGACCTGCTGTTATCTCATATGTTCCGTTGGCAAGTCCTGTGATGGTCTGCGAGAGCTCATAGTCTGGTATGCTTGCGTTCCATATTCCGAACGTCATCTGTCCGTCCTTGATGTCACCCTCACTGTCTTCATTCACGCCGTGCCAAGCGCTCATGCCAGCAGCCTTCAGCTCTTCCACTGTGTTGGTCTTCTTTCCGTTAATGTAGACATTCCATCCATACGGAGCGGGGCCTACGCCTGTAGTGGTAGCGCCTCCCTGTGAAGAAAGGTCCTCAAACGACATGTTGGTGCCCAGCGATGTGATGTCACCTGTGCCGAGCGAATAGTCTGCCTCGGCCTTCTTGAGTGTGGCTGTAGCATTTTCCACATCCAGCTTGCTTGTCTTGGTGTCGAAGGATGCCATAGCGTTCTGTATAGCTGCCGCAAGCACCTTGTCGTCATTTTCGTTGAGGGCGATGGCCGCGTCTATCTCTTTCTGAAGGTTGATTTTGGCGTTTATCATGCCTTCGATGTCGAGTTCGGCGAGTTCGTCATAGTCCTCGGCCTTGGCATAAGCATCTGCCACCGCCTTGTATGTGGCCATGAAACCAGTCTCATAGCCCTCCATGTTGCAGTATTTCTCATAGAAGCTGTTGATGGTTCCAGAGTACTGCATGTCTCTGTAGTAGTCGTCCACCTTGTCGAGAGAGACAAATCCCCAGTTGAAGGACGTGGAGTCGTTGGCTTCGAAATAGACATTGCCACTGGCCTCATCCTCAGTCTCCTTGATGCCGCCCACACAGTCGGGATACCAAGGGCCTCCATAGTATGTAGCTACAAAATACTGGCTGCCATTATTAAGGTGCATGCGCAAGTCGCCAGTAGGCGTCATAGCTCCCATGTCCAGCGCGGCGCTGTTGTTGCCCTCGCCGAGTATGAGGTTGAAGAAGCCTGTTGCCTTGCCTTCAGAGTCTTTCACCGCCCACAGTTTCCACTTGGCTGGTTCGGTAAAATTGCCTCTCACATTGGCTGTTCCATCAGGAATGCCCATATAGTAAGTCACGTCTACAGTCTCCTTGATGGCGTTGCCGTCATCATCGACATCGCCTGTCTCACGCTCTTCTTTCACCACTCTGGCAAACGACCATGTGCCGTCGCCATTGTCGATAGGCGTAAAAGCGTTGTCAGCATATGCCGACGCTTCCTTGCCCAAGAAATAAAGCGAGCCGTCCCACGACGTGCGCGACATGTACTGCGATGCCGTCTGCGCCTTGTTGACAAGGATGTACTTCTGTCCTGCTACAGGAATCTCAGGCGCCACCTTTGGCGTCACCTGCGCATTGCCCGCCATGGAGAATGCGCATAGAGGGAGGAGTAAAAGTCTTCTCATAGAGTTAATACAAGTTGTGTTAGTTATACTTTAATGTAGGTTAATTCATGTGTTTCAAGCGCAAAGGTAACAAAAAAATAATATTAGCGACAAGAGTTCTGTTTCTTTTTTATAGGTTGCGGTCATTTTTTTATCATCACACAAAAGAGGGGCCTCATGCTGTCACGCATGAATGCCCCTCTTGGCAACTATTAAGTAGATGTCAAAATCATTTTGCAATGTCTAAGCAAGCCACTCTCTTATCATGAGCACTTACTCCCCAAAGCTTATGCAGCGACTTTTGAAGAGCTTAGCCGCAGCGCGCCTGACTCTGTCACTTTTTTCGTCAGAAGCGTCCCACATCATTTCTCCACCATCACCACTCCGCCGCGCGGAAGCAGGTGAAGCGTCGATGGCAGTTCGGCTATGTCCTCAAACATCCATGGCGAGTCGTTCTTGCCGCTGTCGCCAATCACAGAGAAGCGCGGTTTCTTCACCTTGAGCCGCGCCCAGTCCACAGCCACATCTCGCTCCTCGTCCGTGCCGTTGATGGCGGCCACATACCATTTGCCGCCGCTCTTGCGTGCCATGACCACGAAGTCGCCCGGATAGCCGGCTATGAGCTTGGTGTCTTCCCACACATTTGGCAATTTCGAAAGGAAGTCCTTGACATTCTGCGGCTGTGCCAGAAAACTCTCCGGACGGTCGGCCAGATGCTGCAACCCAGACTCAAACAGCACCGTCAGAGCCAACTCATGAGCATGGGTGGTGATGTGTGGATGCTGCGAGTCGGAGAAGGCGCACGGCGTGTAGTCCATCGGCCCCACCACATTGCGTGTGAAGGGCAGGGTGGCATTGTGCCTTGCCGCCTTAGTCGTGAATGTGGGCACATTGTTGTACCATTCGGCGCCATACACACCCTCGGTTGACAGGAGGTTGGGATATGTGCGCTGCCATCCCCTCGGTATGGTGGCTCCATGGAAATTGACCAAGAGATGATGGCGTGCGGCACTTTCCAGCAAGTCGATGCAATAGTCCATGTTCGCCTGGTTGTCGCCCGAGAAGAAGTCTATCTTCACTCCAGCCACGCCCAAGCTCTCGCACCAAGCGAATTCCTTTTCACGGTCTTCGGGCTTGTTGAGCCTGAACTTGGGGCCTGGCGCTCCATTGATCCATCCCACAGACGAGTTGTACCATATCATCGGCTTCACCCCGCATTGCTTGGCATATCCAATGGCATCCTCCACACTCTTGCCATCCTTGAACTCGTCCCACTCAGCGTCGATGAGCACATACGGCAGTTTGAGGGCCACAGCCAAGTCTACATATTTCTTTATTATGCCAAAGTCGTTAGAGCCATGATTATAGGCCCAGTAGACCCACGACACCACTCCAGGCTTTATCCAACTGGTGTCGTCCAACTTGCTTGGGTCGGACACATCGGTCACGAGTGTAGACTCCACCACATCGGCAAGCGAGCCCATCATCACCACTCGCCACGGCGTGTGCCAGTCGCCATTGAGCTCCGACTCGTTCAAGTCGGGCCACACCCGGTAGATATCGCCGTCCTCATCATTTCGCATTGACGAGGCGCTCTGGCGTCTTTCTATGTTAGCCTCTGAGATGAGAGCATAGACATCGTCCGCTTTCTGCACCAGAGCGGGATACCCCCAATGGCGGTTGGCACCCTCACCGCTGGTGGTCTGCGGAAAGAACTCTTCATAGCCTTCAGACCATTTCTGTATCCACCGGCGTGTGCCCTTGCCTATATTATAAGATGTGAGCTCGCCTTTGAGACGGTCGTCATCGAGGCCAGACAACTCGTACCTGAACGCCAAGCCATTGTCAAACACACGCATCACAAGCCGCATAGGCGCTCCGTCTGCATACTCATACACAAAAGCATACTCGTTGCCACGGTTGTGGCAGTCGAGCCGCTTGCCCTGCAGCATGTGGTAGTCTGCTTTCACCTTGCCGCATTTCTCCATGCGCCTGTATGCAGGTGCTGCTGAGTGATTGGCAGTGAGCACACCGCCCGATGTCAAGTCTAAGACCTTCGTGCCTGCGTAGCTCACCTCATAGATGCCGTCTTGGCGCTCCACCACCACCCTGCCGTCTGGCGAGGACACACGCTGTGCCCATGATATGGAAGTTCCAAGCACAAACACACTAAATATGCTTATTATCTTTTTCATTGTTCTTTCTTTATAGATTATAGGGGCTATAGAAGCAATAGAGACTATTGAAGCTATAGAGTCTGTCTCCAAGGTTGCCAGACGCTCCGAGACTATTGAAGCTATAGAGACTATTGAAGCTATAGGATCTGCTTATCTCCCAAATTTCCACCAGTCAAAATTCATGAGCTTCACACCTTTCCTCCCCTTGAAGACGAAGTATATGTCGTGCACTCCCGACACGCCTTGCTGAATGCTTGCCGCAACAGTCTGCCACTCTTCCCAGCCACCTGTGCCAGGCACCTTCACTTCGGCCATCTTCACGCCACCAATGCTGTCGGCATGAATTTCTATAGTGCCTCCGCGCAGGGCGCAAGCCACACTGGCCTCAAATGTCTTTGGAGCAGCGGCGCCAAAGTCCACAGCCTGCAGTTTGATGTAGTCGCCGTCATGAATCTCCGACACATACACGCCAGTCTTGCTGTTCACCTCTGTCTTCACGCCATTGGAGAAGGCCATTGTCTCAGCTTCCACACGCTCATAGGGGCTGAGCGTGCCTATAGGCGCCACGCCTTTGTCCGTAGGGTGGATGAGAGGGAAAGTGCCATCAGCATTAAACTTGAACTCCTCCACAGCCACACTGCGTCCAAAGCCGCCTCCCTTGGGAAGCTTGCCCGTGTGGTAGAAGAAATAGTCGTGACCCTTGTAGCGCTCATAGCCGCAGTGGTTGGTAAACGATGAAGTGCCTCCTTCCGGCATTATCACACCCATATATTTCCATGGTCCCGTAGGCGTAGGCGACCAAGAATAGGCTATATGCTCTGGCACTCCGCCCGCAGCATACAGCAAGTAATAGCCTGCGTCCTTCCCAGCCTTTTTCCCTGCCTTGCCTTTCTTGCCCACAGGAGCCACCTGAGGTTTCTTCATTATCCAAGGTCCTTCCGTGTACATGTCCTTATACTTGACATCCTTCTTTCTCAACGAGGGGTCGGGAGCGCCAAAACCTTCCTCTGTCATATCCAGCTTGTGCACCTCACCCTTCAGACTTATCATGTCGTCATTGAGCTGGGCATAATAGCAACGAGGATTGCCCCAGTAGAGCCAAGCCTGGCCATCATCATCCACCATCACCGTAGGGTCTATATAGTCCCAGCTGCCATCTTCATAGAGCGGCTTGCCTATGGCGTCTCTGAAAGGTCCTGTGGGCGAGTCGGCCACTGCCACGCCTATGGCCATGCCGCCGCTCAACTTGGAATGGGCGCACACATACCAGTAGAACTTGCCACCGCGCTCTATCGTCTGCGCAGCCCATGCGCGGTCGTCAGCCCAAGAGAAGCTCTCCAAGGCCAGCGGAGTGCCGTGGTCTGTCCAGTTGACCATGTCTGTCGTGCTGTACACTCGCCATTCCTGCATCCAGAAGAAGTCGGCCCCGTCCTCGTCATGGCCAGTATACACATACAGCCTGCCATCGTGCACCATAGGAGCAGGGTCGGTCGTGAATGCCGTCTGCACTATAGGGTTCTGCGCTCTCATGCCCAATGCCACAACAGACAGCGCTCCCGCTGCCAGCCATCTTTCCGCACCTCGCCTCACTTCGGCCAAGGCCACTTTTCCTTTGTTCTTTTTCATGTCGGTCTCTTTTTTACTTGTCATATTGATTAGTTCCTTTGTCATATTGATTAGTTTCTTCTGTCATATTGATTATATCCTTCTGCCAGCTCATCACGCTTCGCTATCCGCACACCTCAGCATATATAAGTGCACATGAGCGTGAATGAGAAACGCTCTGCAAAAGTACGAAACTTTCTGATGACACTTGGCAAGAAAAACGACAAAGATTTTATCTATATATCCACGCCACCACTTTTATGGCTTTTGCCTTGCACTTATGTAACATATCATTTAAAAATCGTCACCTGTACACATCTCTGTCAAAAAAAAGCTGTAACTTTGCACCGTTGTCAATAAGAGAGCACCTATTTTCCAATCACATGCAGTAGATGCGCACTAATCATAAAGGACGAATAAAAAGATTGCTTTAAAGACATAATAAAAATTGCACTATGAAAGATTGCATCATGAAAATGAAGAAGGCCGTGCTCATTGCGACAGCCTTCTTGCCAGCGGCAACATTCGGACAAATCAATGAGATCGAGCGCGCCACTCCCGAGTCACAGGGAGTGCCATCCAAGTCAATAATATCCTTTCTGGACTCAATAACCAACCTCCCAACAGCAGAGATACACTCTGTCATCATCATGCGCCACGGCAAGGTGATAGCCGAGACATATCCAAAGCCATTCAAAGCGGAATACGGACAGACGCTGTTCTCTTGCTCCAAGACATTCACATCGGCAGCCATCGGCATGGCCATAGACGAGAACCGCCTGCGTCTCACAGACCGCCTCGCCGCCTTCTATCCCGAATTGCTGCCAGACCCCATACCCAAGGAACTGGCCGACATCGACCTCAGAGACCTGCTCACCATGCAGTCGGGCTTCAAGGTGACTGACGACGTGCGCACATACCAGACCAAATGGGTGAAGGGATGCATCAACAACAGCATGGCCGCCAAGCCTGGCTCACGCTTTGCCTACGACTCCATGGACACTTATCTCATATCTGCCATACTCACCAAGGTGACACGCTCCACCCTCTTCGAATATCTCAAGCCACGACTCTTCGAACCGCTGCACATCACCAAGGTCAACTGGGAATGGAGTCCAGAGGGCATCAGCTGCGGCGGCTGGGGACTGTACCTGCAGCCTGAATCCATGGCCAAGTTCGGACAGCTCCTGCTCAACAAAGGCAAGTGGGGAGGCAAGCAGCTCATACCGGCATCGTGGGTTGAAGAGATGATGAAGCTGCAGGTCAAGAGCAGCAACTACGGCTACCAGATGTGGATATGCAGCAACCCAGGCACAGCCAAGGCCGACGGCGCCTTTGGCCAATACATCATCGTGATGCCAAAGGAGGACATGGTAGCTGTCATCACACAGAGCATGACTGGCGATGCTGGCAGAAGGGAGCAGGAAATGCTCTACAGACTTGTGCTGCCTGGCATCAAAGAGACATACATCCCCGACGAGCGCGGCTACAAGAACCTGGCGCGCAAGCAGGCATCATACGTGTTGCCATACGCTCCGGGCAAAGCCTCTTCCGCACGGCAGGCTACCATCAGCTCTACCACCTACCAGCTTTCCAAGAACAGGCTGGGATGGAAGACCATCTCCATTGCTCCCGAAGGACAGAACCTCATAGTGAGCATCAACACAGAGAAGCATGGCACGGTGCGACTGCGCTGCGGCCACAAGACCTGGACCACATCAAGTGTGCCTGTGGCCTTCCCTCCCTATTCCCGCTCGACCACTCAAGGGGCTTTCTCAGGATTCAGCAAGCCTTTCACCGCTGCCAGCAGCTACGGATGGAAAGACACCAACGTGCTGGAGACAAAGACGCATTTCGTAGACTGGATGAGCGGCTTCACACTCACATTCTATTTCGAGTCAAAGACTCCTACGCTCTATGTCAAATACAACTACGAGAAGTCTAAATACTCCTTCGCGCTCAAGCCTGAAGGCAAGAAATAGGCACAGCACACTGTCATGACACACATCTGCACATTCAGAAACGCATGGGCAGAAATGGATATAATTAGAACAAACTGACACAATATGAAATGAAGCGGCTGGCAGTCATTCAGACTGCCAGCCGCTTCATTTCTCATATACTCTCATGAGCAACTTGCCTTTGAGCCTCTCATGAGCACGCCTTTGTTTCTCTCATTGGCACTTTGCCCATATCATGATGCGCCGCCATGTGCATCGCGGCCCGCATCATTATTGATGTCTCTATGCCTCTCTCTGTCTCACGCCCATGCGAGCCTCAACCACATTCACCACATAGTCGCCCAGCTTCTCGCACTCCTGTATCACGTCTATGTACATAGTGCCGAGCGCATAGGTGTAGACATGATTGTTCACATCATTGATGTTCTGCTTCTTCAGCTGGTTGCGGTAGTTGTTTATCTCGTTCTCAATATTGAAAGAGCGGTTGACATCGTTGTCCGACCTGTGGCTGACCAGGATGGTGTTCATCTGCGTCAGCGACATGTTGGTAAGCTCCATCATCTGGTTGATGTGCTCATACTGCTGAGGAGTGAAATCCTCCTTGCCGTTGATGCGTCTGTTGAGCGTGCGCGCTATGTTGAAGCAGCTGTCGCCAATGCTCTCCAGTTCTGATATCTCACGCAGCATGGCACGTATCTTGGCCTTTGTCTCGTCGCTCAGGTGGGCGTTGCTCACACTGTCCAGATACTTGGCTATCTCTATCTCCATGTTGTCGGAGATGCTCTCATACTTCTCCACACGGCTGTACAGCTTGTTGAACTTGTCCAGATTCTTCTCCGTCAGAAGAGACATCACCATGCCGAACATCCTCTGTATGCGCTCAGCAAACGAGTGTATCTCCTTCTGAGCCTCAAGCACAGACAGCTCCGGGGTCTTCATGATGCCCGACTGTATGAAGCGCAAGCGGAAATCGTCCTCATCCACATTCTTCTTTGGCTTGATGATAAGGCACACTATCTTCTCCATCTGAGGGACAAACCACACAAGGATGAACGTGTTCACCAGGTTGAACATGGTGTGGAAGGCTGCCAGCACAAACGACAGCTTGGCGGCATTGGCGGCAAAATGCGGGTCGCTCTGCTCCATAGCCACGTCATAGCCCACTATCCTGCATACCAGGTCGATGAAGGGATGGAACACGCACAGTATCCACAGGACGCCAAACACATTGAAGAGCATGTGGGCCAGAGCGGCACGGCGAGCCTGGGTGTTGGCTGTCAGGGCAGCAATGTTGGAAGTGACCGTAGTGCCTATGTTCTCGCCCATCACGAGAGCTATGCCCTGGTAGATAGGCAGCACGCCTGTGGCACACAGTATCATCGTGATGGCCATCACAGCTGCAGAACTCTGCACGCACATGGTCAGGATGCTGCCGATGACAAGGAATGTGATTGTGGTGAAGAAACTGTTGGGGTCGAAACTTGCGAAAAAGTCAAGCACAGGCTGGTTGTGCGCAAGGTCAAGGTCTACGCCTGCTTGACGAAGTGTTCCTAAGCCAAGGAACATGAAAGATATACCGAAGAGGAAATCACCTATTATCTTGTGCTTCCTGCTATATATAAGAATGATGGCCAAGAAGAAGGCTGGCCAGACGAAATCTGTGATGTTGAACGAGAAGCCCGCACTCATTATCCACGCCGTAAGCGTGGTACCGATGTTGGCGCCCATGATGACGGATATGGCCTGGGCCAATGTCAGCAGACCCGCGTTGACAAACGACACGGTCATGACCGTCGTGGCTGTTGATGACTGCACCGCCGCCGTGATGAGCGCACCCGATATGATGCCTGTGAAACGATTGGTGGTCATTGTGCCCAACACGTGGCGCAACTGCGGACCAGCCATCTTCTGCAAACTGTCGCTCATCGATTTCATTCCGAACATCAGCAGAGCCAAGGCTCCTATGAGCCTCAAAAAGATCCAAATTACCATACAACTTTTTGTTGTTACTTTATTTTAATGCAATGTTAATGGATTTGTAATATATTTTACAAATTTTGATGCAAAAATACTATAAAACCATGAATATGCAAGTTTGTTTACAGAATTTAACCATTCATCTGCCTCATTTTATCCGTTTCAACACTCACGCAGCACGCTTTTTTCGTTTCATGCCCTGTATTGCCACACCCACTCATCTCAGCCTGTGCTCCAGGTAATGCCTCTTCACATAGCCGAAATAAAAGAGCACCCCAGCCACATTGACAGCGAAAGCCAGCCAGAAAGCAGCCGAATAGCCCATGGCATGTATGGCCACTCCGCCGAGCACCACGCCAAGTCCCATGCCCACGTCCCAGCACGTCAGCTGCGAGGAGTTGGCCGTGCCCCTCTTGTTGTTGGGAGCCAGATTGATGAACATGGTCTGCATGCCAGGCCATATATGTCCATTGCCAAGGCCTATGATGATGGCAGCTCCATAGAAGCCTATGGGATGCTTCACCGCGGCGAAGAGCAAGTAGCCAAACACGCTCACCAGAATGCCGTGGTTCACATTCTCCACCACCTTGCCGCGCCTCAGAGTCCTCGCGCCCACAAGGCGGGAGAGTATCAGTCCGCCGCTCAGCACGGCAAACCACGCTCCTGTGCCTGCCGCCATGCCCAGCTCCTCCTTGCCGTATATGGCCAGGTAGGTGGAGAGCACTCCATACGACAGACCTATGCACACCATCACCAGGCCCTCGCTCCATCCGCCAAGCAGGAAGAAGCGGTCGAGCGACAGCGGCGACTTGTTGGGCACTATCTCCTTGTCGGGAAACTTCACGCTGGCGTTGATGGCCAGTCCCAGCCCTGCCGCACACAGCGCTATGACGAAGAGCGTGTCGTAATTGCCCACCCACTCATACACCATCAGCCCCACTGTGGGGGCTATGCTCGTGGCCAGATTGTTGGACAGGCCGTAGTAGCCTATGCCCTCTGCCCTGCGCGACGGAGCCAGCACATCTATGGCACACGTGCTGTTGGCCACAGTCACCGAGCCCATGGGCGCGCCATGCAGCGTGCGCACCATCGTGAAGAGCGTCATGGTGCCGGCTATGAGGTAGCCGGCGAAAAAGGCGAAGAAGAGGAAATAGCATGTCAGCAGCACCACCTTCCTCTTGTAGCTGTCCACCATGTATCCAGCCAGCGGACGCGCCAGCAAGGCCGTCAGCGTGTAGCCCGACAGCACAAAACCTATCGTGTCCTTGTCGGCCTGGTACGTGTCGCTCAGATACAGCGGCAGCAATGGCGTCACTATCATGAATGAGAAAAATATCATGAAGTTGGCAAGCCACACCTTCACATAGTTTGCGTTCCACAACTTTTCCTTATGCTCTCCTCCTACCTTGGGTTCTTCATGCACATCTTGCGTTTTCATTCCACTCTGTTTTTTTTACTTTTACAATTTGCCTATAACATTATTCCTATATACATATATATATATATACATGCCGCCACCAAAGCCATACGCGCCAGCAGCGCCCTTCTTGCCCAGGCCACAGCGCATGCACAATGCAAAGTTAGCAATTCACATACAACAAAACAAAGATTATTTCACTTTTCACACAAGATTTTTGTTCTATGGCCACACAAAAAAACAAAAAAATTCTTGTTTCATTAAGTGCTTTTGATTACTTTTGCACAATTTTACGCAGACGCAACGAATCTGCAAAATAATCATAACTAAAATTTCACAAAAACCATGGACACAGCTAACCAGGGCATCTACGATGCCCGGACATTGGGCAAGCCCAAATTTGTAGTGCTCGGCATACAGCATCTCTTCGCAATGTTCGGAGCCACCATCCTCGTGCCACTCATCACCGGACTCGACGTGAGCGCCACCCTGCTCTTCGCCGGCATCGGCACACTTATCTTCCACCTCGTGTCAAAAATGAAGGTGCCAGCCTTCCTTGGCTCCAGCTTCGCCTTCCTTGGCGGCTACGCTTCCGTGAAGCAGCTGTGCGTGGCACAGGGACTGACTGACGAAATGGCGCTGAACTACGCTTGTCTGGGTGTGGCTGCAGCGTCATTGCTGTATTTTGTCATGGCCTTCCTCCTCAAGATGTTCGGCACAGAGAAAGTCATGCGCTTCTTCCCACCTGTGGTGACAGGCCCTATGGTCATAGCCATCGGACTCACACTCTCCGGCTCTGCCATCAGCAACTGCCAGCAAAACTGGCTGCTCGCCATAGCGGCCATCGTCATCGTCATCGGATCGTCCATCTGGGGCAAGGGCATCATAAAGATTGTGCCCATACTGCTCGGCGTGCTCGGATCATACGTGCTGGCTGCAGCCATGGGCGAGGTCGACTTCACACAGCTCGACAAGGCTGCATGGGTGGGACTGCCTGTCAACATGGACCGCACCGTGGTGGCTGTGGCCAAAGACCCAGACTTCGACCTCATCCTCACGTCCATCATAGCCATCTTCCCCATAGCCTTCGCCACCATCATGGAGCACATCGGAGACATGTGCGCCATACAGAGCACCGTGGGCAAGAACTTCATCAAGGACCCAGGACTGCACCGCACACTCTCTGGCGACGGACTCGCCACCCTCCTCGCCTCTCTCTTCGGCGCTCCAGCCAACACCACCTACGGCGAGAACACTGGCGTGCTCAACCTCACCAAGGTCTTCGACCCTGCCGTCATACGCATGGCGGCCGTCTTCGCCATCATACTCAGCTTCTGCCCTAAGTTCGCATGCCTCATCGGACTGATGCCTGCCGCCACCATCGGCGGTGTGAGCCTCATCCTCTACGGCATGATATCGGCTGTGGGAGTGAGAAACCTGGTGGAGACATCGGTCGACTTCTCTTCATCACGCAATGTCTTCGTGGCCGCACTCATCCTCGTGGTATCTATCGGCGTGCAGTATGGCACCAACGGCGGCGTGCAGATAGGCCCTGTCACCATCTCCGGACTGGCGCTCGCTGCCCTTGTGGGCATTTTCCTCAACGCTGTGCTGCCAGGACAGCTCGGCATGAAGGTGAAGAGCTTCAACGGCAAGGACAAGTCTTACCGCAAGGAAAGAATGGCTGAGGAAGAGAATGACTGATATAATAAATTGCACATCATCCATTACTAATTATCCATTACTAATTACTCATTATTCTTTATTATGAAAGTGATCAATTTAGGCAAAGCCAACAGCATAGTCAACAAGTTCATGAGCGAACTGCGCGACGTGAACATACAGAAAGACCGCATGCGCTTCCGCGAGAACATACGCCGCATAGGGCACATCGAGGCCTATGAGGCAAGCAAATATCTCAGCTACTCAGTAAAGGACGTGCAGACACCTCTGGCCATGAGCCAGATGAGCACTTACGACGACAAGGTGGTCATAGGCACCGTGTTCCGTGCCGGACTGCCACTCCACCAGGGCTTCCTCGACTTCTACGACGAGGCGGGCAACTCCTTCCTCTCTGCCTTCCGCTACTACACAGACAAGGAGTGCACTAAGGTGGACGTGAAGATAGAGTACATGGCATCTCCACACCTCGACGGCAAGACTCTCATCATCGTAGACCCCATGCTCGCCACTGGCGAGAGCATGGAACTGGCCTACCGCGCCTTCATCACCAAAGGTAAGCCCAAGAAGCTCATCCTGGCATGCGTCATAGCGTCAAAGGCAGGAGTGAACCATCTCAAAGAGCTCTTCCCCGAGGATGACGTGGTGCTCTTCTGCGGAGCCATCGACCCTGTGCTCAATGAGCGCCAATACATCGTTCCAGGACTGGGCGACGCTGGCGACCTCATGTATGGCCCTAAAGAATGACAACAGGACTGCTACCGCTGAGACTTTCCACAATCGGAGCATCCCAATCATCTGAAGACGACAATAGAGACAATCCGCACGCAGCTTGCGGATTGTCTCTATTGCCGTTTTTTGTCTCCATCGGCTTCAGCTTGCTCCCACAAGAGCGCCAACAGCCCCATCCTTTATCCAAAAAGTCATCGTTATCATATTTTCCCTTACTTTTTCACACCCATATCATTATTTTTGCTTACCTTTGCACAGCAATAGCAAAGCAATGACGCTCGACGTATAAAAAATCACGAATCTATTTTATGGAAATGGAACACATTATTTCTTTAGACCTGTTGCAGTCAACAGGCATTGGAGCTTTGGCCCTGGTATTAGGAATGTTTATGACCCGAAACATAAAATGGCTGCAGAAGTTCTGCATCCCGTCTCCCGTATCAGGAGGACTGGTGTTCTCCATCATTGGCCTCATACTATACAAAGTCTTCCACATCGAATTGGAGTTTGACGGCACGCTGAAAGACGTGTTCATGCTGGCATTCTTCACCTCCGTCGGCTTCCAGTCCAACCTGAAGGTGCTGAAGCAGGGCGGACGCACGCTGATTACGATGCTGTGCCTGCTGGTAGGAATCATCATCCTGCAAAATGCCGTGCCGCTGCTCATCACCAAGCTGATGGGCGTCAACCCTCTCATCGGCATGGCCGCCGGCTCCATCTCCATGGCTGGCGGACACGGCACAGCCGGCGGTTTTGCCTCTGTGCTTGAGGGCCTCGGCCTGGAGGGCGCGGGAAGCATCTCTATGGCTGCCGCCACCTTCGGTCTCATAGCCGGCTCTGTGATAGGCGGACCTGTAGCGGAAAAACTGATACGCACCAAGCTCACCTTTGAGCACGAGATAGAGAAGGACTTCACGGTAGACCCTGCCATGGCCGGCATCGAGAGCGACGAGGCTTCTCCAGCTGGCCGCGAGAAGCGTCTCAGCAGCCATGAGATAGAGTTCCAGCACTACGCCAACGCCACCTACACGCTGCTGATAGTCATGGCTCTTGGCACCATCATGAGCAAGCTCCTACAAGACACAGGAGTCACTTTCCCCACCTACTTTGGCGCTCTCATCATGGCCGCCGTCGTGAGAAACCTGATTGAGGCCACACCCTGGGCAAAGAAACTGGAAATGGACAAGATTGTCAGCTTGGGCAACATATCGCTGTCAGTGTTCCTTGGCATGGCCATGATATCACTCAAGCTCTGGCAGCTCCAGAGCCTCGCCCTGCCTCTGGTCACCATACTGATTGTCCAGGTGATCATGATGATGATCCTCACATACTTCATCGCCTTCAAGCTGCTGGGCAGCGACTACGACGCTGCGGTGCTGGTGGCTGGCATCTGCGGTTTCGGACTGGGCGCCACGCCCAACGCCATGGCCAACATGAGCGCCGTGTGCTATAAGTACCACTACAGCGTGAAGCCTTTCCTGCTCGTGCCTATCATAGGAGCCATGTTCGTCGACCTGCTCAACACAGGCGTCATCACCATGTTCCTCAACTGGATTGGCTGACACTGATGCCGAGGCTGCTTTTCTGTGACATCACATAGGAGAAGAGTTGGAATCACTTCCAACTCTTCTCTTTTCTTCCGGCCTATACCACCAACCGCTTCTTTTTTGGTCAGCTGATTTTCCCGGTTGGCGACTGATGAACAATCAGGACTTTTGCCATTACAGAGCGAGGCGTGCATTACTGTCATCCTCTGTGCTGAATCAGTTCCGCTTGACCATGCCACAGGCTGTGACACCCCCCAAAAATGTTGCCTGAAGGCATGGGAAATGGTGTTGCGAGACATGCACAAATATTGCACGAAAGGGACAGAAGGGACAAAGGGACAAAAGGGACAAAGGGACAAAACATAGTAAAAAGTAATAAAATAAGCATTTTAGACTAATTAGACAAGGATTTGTCCCTTGTCCCTTTGTCCCTTCTGTCCCTTTCTACCTTTAGCCCCTTTGGTGGCTATACATATTGCGGATGTCGTGATGAAAATGAGGAGACTGATTCATAAGACAGTTTGTTGTGTCTGCAAAGTCTAATGGTCGAGCACTGCAACATTCGTCACATATTGTCGATTGATGGCTTGGCACGCATATTGTCTCACCCTGTTTTTCAGACATTGCAATACACTATGCTTTACGCATCCGTCATCCTAAGGCTTACATGTCCTTATCCTAAGGTTTGCGTTTCGTTACCCTGCACTTTATGCATCGTTATTCTAAGGTCTGTGCATCGTTATGTTTACTGCATTTTCAGCTGTCGCTAACCGGGAAAATTCACTGACCCCTGATATCTGGACATTGACATCTCTTATGTTTGTCACACGAGAAGCATATCATGAGAACGGATACGGGGATGCCATATTTGGCATCCCCGCATTCCTTTTTTATCCCACACACACATCCCATCCAAGTCTCTTCACTTGACTTACAAAATCAGCAAAGTTGTCGCCCCACTCCTTGCATACGGCAAACTTGATGCCGTCTGAAGTAGTCAGCAAGTCTTTTTCCTCGGTATAGTAACGATTGAGATGGTCTGTACCCAAAGAGGCTTTTTCCTTTACCCAACTCATCGGACGAATAACACCATAGCTTCCCTGTAGGCTCTTGGGAAATACCTGTTCAATTTGAGCATAGGTAAAGTCAGGATGTTCCATCACATATTGGGTTACAGCCAACAATACCAATTCTCGCTTGCTGTAAGGGCCATCGCCATTGAGTTTATACAACGTTCTTTTCCCTGTTGACTTATTATTCGACTGAGAAGAATCCGAACCAAAAGTTACATCATTCCCAGTCTCATCCTTGATAACCAAGCCAAGGCTTAACTCGTCTGAAATCTGTCGAAGAATTTCTATCTTGGTGTCATTAGACATATTGACATAGATAAACCAGCCATCAACCAATTCCTGACACTTGAACCCAGCATCAATTCTTTCATTGCGACTCACCAAAGGGAAACCTTTGAACAAACGCCCCCGAAAAGCAGCAGCTCGATGAAGCCCTATTACTTTCAAGGTCGCAATCATTGTCTCCTTAGCATTTTTGCGTTGCACAACCGTTCCATCAGGAAAACGAACGGTAAAGCCGATGCTCTCAGAACGAGTGCTCATCGGTTTATCAGGGATCTCAATCGATGAAGAGCTTCCTGAAGTTTCATCTTCTATGCCATCTTGAAGATTAGGCGTCATAGTAGTAACATTCGACTCACCCTGGCAGGAAAACGGATCACCTGCAAAAGCGTGTGGATTAAGCATAGATTCTCGTAAGTCTAAACAAGAAGAATTTTCTGTCTATGATG
>CAKQRW010000028.1 GCA_934271655.1 uncultured Bacteroidaceae bacterium
ATTGAACATGACTTTTTTGCTGCAAAGTTATGCAATTCAAATGTGGTGGGAAAGTCGGCTATTTTCGGATGGTTACAAAATAATTATGAGCACCTGCTTATAACCCACACTCTTTCTAGCAGAACCGGACAAAAAAAGGAGAGGACCTGCATCTGGTACCATTGTCCAGAAGAGTCCTCTCCTTTTACGTATGATTTATGTCTGCGAGTCCCTGTATGTTGAGGAACTGCATCTTGCAGCATGCTTGCTGATTAGTCCTTGAAGCGTACTCGCCAGCCAGACACGCCACGCTTCTCTTTAGAATCCATGGTCGAATGAAGAGAATATCATGTCTGCGTCGAACGGACGGCGCTCTGCTGTCTGGAAGTCTTCCTTAGAGCCAACAATGATCTTCTCGAAATCGCGCAGACCTGTACCTGCTGGGATGAGGTGGCCGGCGATGACATTTTCCTTCATTCCCTCGAGTGGGTCGCTCTTGCCGCGGATGGCTGCCTCGTTGAGCACCTTTGTTGTCTCCTGGAATGATGCAGAAGACATGAAGCTCTTGGAACCGAGACCAGCGCGTGTGATACCCTGAAGCACCTGCACAGATGTGGCAGGGATGGCATCGCGTGTCTGCACGAGCTTGAGGTCGCGACGCTTCAGCATGGAGTTCTCGTCACGCAGACGGCGGGCTGTGATGATCATACCCGGTTCGAGCGTCTCTGAGTCGCCGGCATCGGTGACAAACTTCTTGCCCCAGATGCGGTCGTTCTCCTCGATGAAGTCGAGCTTGTCGACAAGTCCCTGCTCAAGGAAGCGTGTGTCGCCTGCATCCTCGATGCGTACCTTGCGCATCATCTGACGCACAATGATCTCGAAGTGCTTGTCGTTGATAGACACACCCTGCATGCGGTAAACGTCCTGAACCTCGTTGACGATGTACTCCTGCACAGCTGTAGGGCCCTTGATGGCAAGGATGTCAGCTGGTGTGATGGCGCCATCAGAAAGTGGTGTACCAGCACGCACGTAGTCGTTCTCCTGCACGAGGATCTGCTTTGACAGCGGCACGAGGTACTTGCGCACGTCGCCCACCTTGGATGTGAGGATGATCTCGCGGTTGCCTCGCTTGACCTTACCCATTGTAACCTCACCGTCAATCTCTGCGACGATGGCTGGGTTGGAAGGATTGCGTGCTTCGAAGAGCTCTGTCACACGTGGGAGACCACCCGTGATATCGCCTGCCTTGGCTACTGAGCGAGGTATCTTGACGAGCACGTCACCGGCTTTGAGCTTCTGTCCGTCCTCAACAACGATGTGACCGTTGATAGGGAACGAATATGTGCGGAGGAGCTCTCCGTCTGGACCTGTGAGGATGTGGCAGTAAGGCACAGCCGCGCGGTCCTTGGACTCTGTGACGATGAGGTCGCGAAGACCTGTGGTGTCATCGACCTCAACACGGTAAGTGAGACCTTCCTTCACGCCCTCAAACTGTGCCACACCATCGAACTCGGTAACGATGACAGAGTTGAATGGGTCCCACTCTGCTATCACCTGGCCTGCTTCAACAGTGTCGCCAGAGTTAGCGTACAGGCTTGCTCCGTAAGGAACAGGCACAGTGGAAAGGACTATATTGGTGTTGATGTCGACAAAGCGAAGCTCGGCAAGACGGCCAACGACGATCTGCCCGTCTGGGTGCTCTTCTGTTGGACGCGCCACTGTACGAAGCTCGTCTATCTCTATCTTTGAACGGTTCTTTGCCTTTATCTGAGCGTTGGCAGCAGCGTTACCTGCCACACCACCTGCGTGGAACGTACGGAGCGTAAGCTGTGTACCAGGCTCACCGATGGCCTGAGCGGCGATGACACCGACAGCCTCGCCCTTCTGCACCATACGCTGTGTGGCAAGGTTGCGTCCGTAGCACTTCATGCAGACGCCCTTCTTGCTCTCGCAAGTGAGCACTGAACGAATCTCTACGCTCTCTATGCCGCATGCCTCTATCTCGGCAGCTATGCGGTCCGTTATCTCCTCGCCGCTGGCCACAATGAGCTCATTTGTCTGTGGGTTGACGATGTCGTGGACAGACACGCGTCCGAGGATGCGCTCTGAAAGAGAAGCTACGACGCGGTCGCCGTCCTTGAGAGCTGTGCATACCAGGCCACGCAGAGTGCCGCAGTCTTCCTCTGTGATGATGACATCGTGTGACACATCGACAAGACGGCGAGTCAGGTAACCAGCGTCGGCTGTCTTGAGGGCTGTATCGGCAAGACCCTTACGTGCACCGTGTGTAGAGATGAAGTACTCAAGCACGGACATGCCCTCCTTGAAGTTGGAGAGGATAGGGTTCTCAATGATATTGTTGTCTGAGGCACCGGCCTTCTGAGGCTTGGCCATCAGTCCACGCATACCTGCGAGCTGTGCGATCTGGTCGGCAGAACCACGGGCTCCTGAGTCAAGCATCATGAAGACGGCGTTGAATCCCTGGTCGGCCTCTGTCATCTGCTTCATCAGAGTCTTCTTGATGTTCTCGTTCACCTTAGTCCAAGTCTCCACCACCTGCTGGTAGCGGTCCTTGTCTGTGATGAGACCCATCTGGTAGTTCATCGTTATCTGGTCTACGGTGTCGTGTCCGTCCTGTACGATCTGCTCCTTCTCCTTAGGGATGATGATATCGTCAAGCACGAAAGACAGACCGCCCTCGTATGCCTTGCGGTAGCCGAGGTTCTTGATGCCATCGAGGAACTCGCAGGCGCGAGCCATACCGACGCCCTTGATGACACGTGTAATGACCTTCTTCAGGGCCTTCTTACCAATGACCTCATTGACGTAGCCGATTTCATCTGGAATGACATCGTTGATGATGATACGTCCTACAGTAGTCTCCACCATGTGGCGGATAGGAGTGCCCTCTGAGTCGACATCCTTCACGATACAGCTGATGAGTGCGTGCACGTCGACACGTCCCTCATTGTATGCGATGATGGCCTCTTCTGGGCCGTAGAACTTGAGTCCTTCTCCCTTTGCTCCCGGACGTATCTTTGATGTGTAATACAGTCCGAGGACCATATCCTGTGAAGGCACTGTGATAGGCTCTCCACTGGCAGGAGAAAGGATATTGTGTGACTGAAGCATCAGCAGCTGAGCTTCAAGTATAGCCTCGTTTGACAATGGGAGGTGAACGGCCATCTGGTCACCGTCGAAGTCGGCGTTGAACGCTGTACAAGCCAGCGGGTGGAGCTGGATAGCCTTGCCCTCGATCATGCGTGGCTGGAAAGCCTGGATACCGAGTCGGTGAAGAGTAGGCGCACGGTTGAGGAGTACAGGATGTCCCTTCATCACATACTCAAGGATGTCCCAAACGACAGGGTCGCGGCGGTCAACAATCTTCTTGGCAGACTTGACAGTCTTGACGATGCCGCGCTCGATGAGCTTGCGGATGACGAACGGCTTGTAGAGTTCGGCTGCCATGAGCTTTGGAATACCGCACTCGCCCATATTGAGCTCTGGGCCGACGACGATGACGGAACGAGCTGAATAGTCGACACGCTTACCGAGAAGGTTCTGGCGGAAACGTCCCTGCTTTCCCTTCAATGCGTCGGAGAGTGACTTGAGCGGACGGTTGCTCTCGCTCTTCACAGCGCTGCTCTTGCGCGAGTTGTCGAAGAGTGAGTCGACAGCCTCCTGGAGCATGCGCTTCTCATTGCGGAGGATCACGTCTGGTGCCTTGATCTCTATGAGGCGCTTCAGACGGTTGTTGCGAATGATGACGCGGCGATAGAGGTCGTTGAGGTCGGAAGTGGCGAAACGTCCACCGTCAAGTGGCACAAGCGGACGAAGGTCTGGAGGAGTGACCGGTATATTGTGCATGATCATCCACTCAGGACGGCTCTTGCCGTTGCTTGAGCGGAATGCCTCCACCACCTGAAGACGCTTCAGGGCCTCTGTCTTGCGCTGCACAGAACCATCCTTGTCGGCAGCTGCACGGAGCTCGTTGGCAAGGTGGTCGAGGTCTATGCGCTTGAGCATGTATTCGATGGCCTCAGCTCCCATCATGGCGATGAACTTGTTAGGATCCTCGTCTGGAAGGAGCTCGTTGTTTGGGTCGAGATTGTCGACTATGTCGTAGTATTCATCCTCTGTGAGCAGCTCACCATTCAAGATATTGGCCTCAGCGTTCTCAGCCACACCAGCCTGGATGATGATGTACTTCTCATAATAGATGACTGCGTCAAGCTTCTTTGTTGGCAAGCCCAGCAGGTATCCAATCTTGTTCGGAAGTGAACGGAAATACCAGATGTGCGCCACTGGCACTACAAGCGCGATGTGTCCGGTGCGCTCGCGGCGCACCTTCTTCTCAGCCACCTCTACTCCGCATCGGTCACAGACGATGCCTTTGTAGCGGATTCTCTTATACTTGCCGCAATGGCACTCATAGTCCTTGGTAGGACCGAAGATGCGCTCGCAGAAGAGACCGTCACGCTCAGGCTTGTACGTGCGGTAGTTGATTGTCTCTGGCTTCAGCACCTCACCACAGCTGTTCTCCAGGATTTCCTCTGGAGAAGCAAGGCTGATGGTGATTTTTGTGAAGTTGCTCTTTATTTTTGTATCTTTCTTAAAAGCCATGTCTTTTATGTGAATTTGCTGTATTATTCCAATGTGATGCTAAGACCGAGACCGCGAAGCTCATGAAGGAGCACGTTGAGAGACTCCGGTATGCCTGGTGTAGGCATTGGGTCGCCCTTGACGATGGCCTCGTAAGCCTTGCTGCGGCCGTTGACATCGTCCGACTTGATGGTGAGCACCTCTTGGAGCACGTGTGAGGCTCCAAAGGCCTCAAGAGCCCAGACCTCCATCTCTCCGAAACGCTGTCCACCAAACTGCGCCTTACCTCCCAGCGGCTGCTGAGTGATGAGCGAGTAAGGACCGATAGAACGCGCATGCATCTTGTCCTCCACCATGTGGCCGAGCTTAAGCATGTATGTCACACCCACTGTAGCTGGCTGGTCGAAACGCATGCCTGTCTCTCCATTGTAGAGGTATGTGCGGCCGAAACGTGGCAGCCCTGCCTTGTCTGTCCACTCGCACAGGTCGTCGAGGCGTGCGCCGTCGAAGATAGGAGTGGCAAACTTCACGCCGAGCTTCTTGCCGGCAGCTCCGAGCACAGTCTCGAAGATCTGTCCGATGTTCATTCGTGAAGGCACACCCAGCGGGTTGAGCACAATGTCCACAGGAGTTCCGTCCTCAAGGAACGGCATGTCTTCCTGGCGCACCACTTTCGAAACAATACCCTTGTTGCCGTGGCGTCCCGCCATCTTGTCGCCGACACCAATCTTTCTCTTCTTGGCAATGTATACCTTTGCCATCTGTATGATGCCGGATGGCAGCTCGTCACCGATGGTGAGGGCAAACTTCTTGCGGTGCAGCTCTGCGTCGAGAATCTTGTACTGCTTGAGGAAGTTGACCACCAGCTGGCGGATGAGACCGTTGATGTGCTCATCGTCTGTCCAGCCAGACAGCTGCACCTCTGTATAGTTGATGTTGTGGAGAGCTCCTGCTATAAAGCGCGCGCCATTAGGAATGATGTCGGCACCCATATAGTCCTTAACACCCTTGGAAAGCTTGCCCTCTGTGAGCTCAAGCAGCTTGTCCACGAGTATCTCCTTCAAGCTGTCCACCTTGTCCTGATACTCCTTGTCATACTGTGGCAGAATCTTTCTGTCCTCAGCCTTAGAAGCACGTGTCTTGATGACTCTCTTGAAGAGTTTCTTGTCAATAACCACACCTGCGAGAGAAGGAGTAGCCTTGAGCGAAGCATCCTTAACGTCGCCTGCCTTGTCACCGAAGATGGCACGGAGCAACTTCTCTTCCGGAGTAGGATCTGACTCTCCCTTAGGAGTGATCTTTCCGATGAGGATGTCGCCTGGCTCGATGCGAGCGCCGACACGCACGATGCCGTTCTCGTCAAGGTCCTTTGTAGCGTCCTCGCTCACGTTTGGAATATCGGATGTGAGTTCCTCAACACCACGCTTGGTCTCACGCACCTCCAGTGAGTATTCGTCGACATGCACAGATGTGAGCAGGTCCTCACGCACCACGCGCTCGTTAAGCACGATGGCGTCCTCATAGTTGTAGCCCTTCCATGGCATGTAAGCCACGAGCAGGTTGCGTCCGAGCGCAAGCTCACCAGCCTCTGTGGCATATCCCTCTGTAAGGATATCGCCCTTCTTCACCCTCTGTCCGCGGTCACAGATAGGACGCAGGTCGATGGTCATGCTCTGGTTGGTGCGACGGAACTTAGGTATCTTATACTCCTTGAGCGCTGGCTCGAAGCTGACAAACTCCTCTTCCTCTGTGCGGTCGTAAAGGATGCGGATAGTAGTGGCGTCTACATAGTCCACCACTCCTGCGCCCTCAGCGACAATCATAGTGCGGGAGTCCTCACATACCTGCTTCTCTATGCCTGTACCCACGATAGGAGCCTCTGTGCGAATGAGCGGAACGGCCTGTCTCATCATGTTCGATCCCATCAGCGCGCGGTGAGCGTCGTCATGCTCCAGGAACGGGATGAGCGCTGCGGCGATGGAGGCAATCTGCTGCGGAGCGACGTCCATGTAGTCAACTTCTGTAGGAGGCACTACAGGATAGTCTGCGTCCTGACGGCACTTCACCACCTTGCGGATGAAATGTCCATCGTCTGTAAGCGGCGCATTACCCTGGCCTATGATCATGTTCTCCTCTTCCTCTGCAGAGAGATAAACGATATGGTCAATGTCAATATCTGCCACGCCATTGTTCACCTTGCGGTATGGTGTCTCGATGAAGCCGAGGTCATTTATCTTAGCGTAGACGCAGAGAGATGAGATAAGTCCAATGTTAGGACCCTCAGGAGACTCGATAGGGCAAAGACGACCGTAGTGAGTGTAGTGCACGTCTCGCACCTCGAATCCAGCGCGCTCACGCGAAAGACCGCCAGGGCCAAGAGCTGAAAGACGGCGCTTGTGTGTCACCTCTGCCAGAGGATTGGTCTGGTCCATGAACTGCGACAGAGGGTTTGTGCCGAAGAAGCCATTGACAACACTTGAGATTGTCTTGGCATTGATAAGGTCTGTAGGAGCGAACACCTCACTGTCACGCACATTCATGCGCTCGCGGATAGTGCGGCTCATGCGCGAGAGACCGTTGGCAAACTGGTTAGACAGCTGCTCGCCAACAGTGCGCACGCGACGATTTGACAGGTTGTCAATATCATCAACCACAGCCTTAGAGTTGGCAAGCTCCACAAGATACTTGATAATCTCAATGATATCCTCCTTTGTCAGCACACGAGTGTCTGGATCGATGGAAAGGTTGAGCTTCCTGTTGATGCGGAAACGTCCCACCTCTCCCAGGTCATAACGCTTGTCTGAGAAGAAGAGTCCGTTGATGACCTCCCTGGCCGAAGCGTCATCGGCAGGGTCAGTGTTGCGCAACTGGCGGTACACATAAGTGATGGCCTCCTTCTCGGAGTTGCTCGGGTCTTTCTGCAGAGTGTTGAAGATGATCGAGAAATCCGCTGAGTTGGCATCCTCACGCTGCAGCAACACATTCTCAACGCCAGCGTCCAGTATCTTCTCTATCACATCCTCTGTCAGCTCGCTGTCACGGTCCACGACAATCTCATTTCTCTCGATAGAAACGACCTCACCTGTATCCTCATCCACAAAATCCTCGTTCCATGAGTGGAGAATGCGCGCCGCCAGCTTGCGGCCTACCTTCTTCTTAAGTTCCGCCTCCGTTGCCTTCACCTCTTCTGAAAGGTTGAAGATATCAAGGATGTCCTTATCATTCTCAAAACCGATAGCTCGGAGCAAAGTAGTCACAGGCAACTTCTTCTTACGGTCGATGTAAGCATACATCACGTTGTTGATGTCTGTGGCAAACTCTATCCACGATCCCTTGAAAGGAATGATACGCGCAGAGAACAGCGGCTTACCGTTAGCGTGCACGCTTGATCCGAAGAACACGCCCGGAGAGCGGTGCAGCTGTGAGACAACGACACGTTCAGCACCATTGATGATGAACGTTCCGTTATCAGTCATGTATGGTATAGAGCCAAGGAACACCTCCTCCACCTGAGTGTCAAACTCCTCGTGGTCAGGGTCAGAGCAATAAAGTTTCAGCTTGGCCTTCAATGGCACATTATATGTCAGACCACGCTCAAGGCACTCCTCGATGGAATAGCGCGGAGCATCAAGATAATAGTCCAGAAACTCAAGCACAAAGTTGTTGCGAGTGTCAGCAATTGGAAAATTCTCTGCGAAGACCTTGTAAAGACCGTCATTCTTGCGCTTCTCTGGCGGCGTGTCCAGCTGAAGGAAATCTCTGAATGACTTCAGCTGCACATCCAGGAAGTCAGGATAAGGCATCGGGTTCTTTACCGTCGCAAAGTTGACTCGGTTATTGATGATTTGAGACATCTTAAAATGTTTTGTATTTATTAATCCTATTTCGATTCTGCCTTGACATGACAGCTGTTAAGACAGTCAAAGCCGCTTCATGCAAAGCAGCGCAACCATATAGACACAAAAAGGTTAAGAACCCCCAACCTGAGGATTCTTAACCATCATTATCCTAAAGTACAAATTACTTGATTTCTACCTCAGCACCAGCAGCCTCAAGAGCAGTCTTGATAGCCTCTGCTGTAGCCTTGTCTACGCCTTCCTTAACGTTGCATGGTGCACCGTCAACGAGGTCCTTAGCTTCCTTAAGGCCTACACCGAGAGCCTCCTTAGCAGCCTTAACTACCTGGAGCTTAGCACCGCCTACGCTCTTGAGGACAACATCGAATGATGTCTTCTCCTCAGCGGCAGCACCACCCTCTGCACCACCTGCTACAACAACTGCAGCAGCTGCAGGCTCGATTCCGTAAGTCTCCTTAAGTTCGTTCTTAAGATCGATAACTTCCTGTACTGTGAGCGCTACGAGCTCAGCAGCAATAGCTTTAATATCAGCCATTTTTATAAAAATGTATTAAAAGTTATTAATTGTTTTGATTCCAAAAATATTTTTACTCAGCTGCAGCAGCAGACTCCTCGCGGTTCTCCAGAGCGCTTACTACGTTCATGATAGGAGACTCGAGAGCTGCAATAACATCAGCAATGAGTTCGTTCTTGCTCTTGAGAGCGCAGAGAGTTTCAAGCTTATCTGCACCAACATAGAGAGCATCCTCAGCAAAAGCAGCCTTCAGAGCTGGCATGCCATTGTTCTTCTTGCCAAAGCTCTTGATAAGACGTGCAGGCTTGTTGGCAGTGTTGCAGAACATGACTGCTGTATTCTGCTTGAGAGCTGGTGTCAAAGCCTCTACATCCTGTCCCACCTTAGCGAGAGCCTTGATGAAGAGCTTGTTCTTGACAACCTGAAGCTTAATCTCGTTCTTGAAGCACTCACGACGCAAATCGCTTGTGGCCTGTGAGTTGAGGGCAGTGACATCTACAATGTAAAAATGTGGATAGCTGCCAAGTGTCTCGACGAGGCTATCAATATGTAAAGCTTTATCTTCTTTCTTCATGATTCTGGATTAATTATTATTCAACAGACTTTGGGTCAATCTTTACACCCTTGCTCATAGTACTTGAAAGATAAATGCTCTTGATATACGTACCCTTAGCTGTGGCAGGCTTGAGCTTGATGATAGTGTTGATGAACTCCTGAGCGTTCTGAGCAATCTTCTCAGCGTCGAAAGACACCTTGCCGATTGATGCGTGAACGATACCAGACTTATCAACCTTGAAATCAATCTTGCCCTGCTTAACCTCGCGAATAGCCTTTGCGACATCCATAGTCACAGTGCCGCTCTTTGGGTTTGGCATGAGTCCGCGTGGGCCGAGCACACGACCGAGAGCACCAATCTTGCCCATGCATGAAGGCATAGTGATGATGACGTCGATATCTGTCCAGCCGCTCTTGATCTTGTCGATATACTCCTCAAGACCTACATAGTCAGCTCCAGCCTCAGTGGCAGCAGCAGCCTGGTCAGAAGGAACAAGTGCGAGAACACGAACTTCCTTACCTGTACCGTTAGGGAGAGAAACCACACCGCGTACCATCTGATTGGCCTTACGTGGGTCAACACCAAGACGGATGTCGATGTCGAGAGAAGCGTCAAACTTAGTATAAGTGATGTCCTTCACCAACTGTGATGCCTCTGCGAGTGAATACTCCTTCCCTGCTTCAACCTTGTCAGCAACTGCTTTTTGATTTTTTGTAAGTTTACTCATTTGATTGAATGTTTTAATTATTTACCAGGGAATTCTCCTTTTACTGTGATACCCATACTTCTTGCTGTACCTGCAATCATAGACATTGCAGACTCTACTGTGAAGCAGTTGAGGTCTGGCATCTTGTCCTCTGCGATAGAGCGGATCTGATCCCATGTTACCTCAGCCACCTTCTTGCGGTTAGGCTCAGCAGAACCTTTCTTAACCTTGGCAACTTCCATGAGCTGCACTGCTGCAGGTGGAGTCTTAACAACGAAATCGTATGACTTGTCAGCGTAATAAGTGATAACAACAGGAAGAATCTTTCCTGCCTTATCCTGAGTTCTGGCGTTGAATGCTTTGCAGAAATCCATGATGTTGATACCCTTAGAACCCAGTGCAGGTCCTACTGGAGGTGATGGATTTGCTGCACCGCCCTTAATCTGCAATTTGATTAATCCAGCAACTTCTTTAGCCATTTTTTTAATTCTGTATTTTAAAATTTAACGATAATAAAAGAACTGCCCGCGTAACATCAAGCGAGTTCCTTTGAGACTTGTGTAAAGTTAAGCTCGAGAGGTGTGACCCTTCCGAAAATCTTGACTGAAACCTTGAGTTTCTGTTTCTCAGCGTCAACTTCCTCGACTATACCGTCGAAACCAGTGAAAGGTCCATCATTCACCTTGATAGACTCACCAACCAAGAAGTCAGCCTTGACAACAGTCTCCACGTCTGTGATAGAGTCATTTTCCCCAAGTCCGAGCATAGCGTTCACCTCTGCCTGACGCACAGGCACAGGCTTGTCGCCCTCTCCGAGGAATCCGAGCACATTAGGCGTGTTTCGGAGCATATGTGTGATCTCGCCATCGAGAGCAGCCTCCACGAGAACATAACCAGGCAAGAGATTTCTCTTTGTAGGCACACGCTTATTGTTTGCGCCCACCTTGATTACGGCCTCCTGAGGGATGAGCACCTGAGCAACCCTATCCTCGTATCCATGGTTCTTCATGTCAAGGTCTATATATTCCTTCACACGAGCCTCTTTGCCACTGATGGCCTTGAGGACATACCATCTGAGTTTAGGTTTGTCAGCAGACTTACGGCTCAAAATCTTGAGTCCTGTCTTCTCATCAATTCTGAATTCTGATTCTGCCATATTACTTATCCTTTATTAGTTAAAGAGTGAGTATACGAGCTTCATGAGCTCCTCGAAAGCAGTATCCACGACAAAGACCAGCAGCGCGATAATGATGGAAGCAGATAATACCAGTATCGCCTGAGAGGTCAGCTCCTTGCTACTTGGCCAAGTAACCTTGTGAACAAGCTCATCGTAGGATTCTTTGCAATATGTTACAATACTATTCATTTGTCCTTCTTTATAGCACGGGAAGAGAGGCTCGAACTCCCGACACCTGGTTTTGGAGACCAGTGCTCTGCCAACTGAGCTATTCCCGTAGTTGGTGCCGGGAAGCAAAAAGCCTCCTGGCACCATATTCTGATTTGTTGGTTTCGCCTATGATTAGTCGAAGATCTCAGTGATCTGACCAGAACCTACAGTACGTCCACCCTCGCGGATAGCGAAACGAAGACCTACGTTGATAGCAACTGGGTAGATGAGCTCAACCTTGATCTCAACGTTGTCACCTGGCATTACCATCTCAATTCCTTCTGGGAGAGAGATCTCACCTGTACAGTCCATTGTACGGAGGTAGAACTGTGGACGATAGTGATTCTTGAATGGAGTGTGACGTCCACCCTCTTCCTTCTTGAGGACGTAGATAGAAGCCTTGAAGCCCTTGTGTGGAGTGATCACACCTGGGTGTGTGATAACCATACCACGCTTAACTTCCTTCTTATCGATACCACGGAGGAGAAGACCTACGTTATCACCAGCCTCACCTACCTCAAGGATCTTACGGAACATCTCGACACCTGTAACGACAGACTTCTTGTCCTCACCGAGACCAAGGAGCTGAACCTCGTCACCAACCTTAACCACACCTGTCTCGATACGGCCAGTTGCGACTGTACCACGACCTGTGATAGAGAACACGTCCTCAACAGGCATAAGGAATGGCTTATCGATGTCACGAACAGGCTCCTGAATCCATGTGTCGCAAGCGTCCATGAGCTCCATGATCTTGTCTTCCCACTCTGGAACACCATTGAGGGCACCAAGAGCTGAACCACGGATGATTGGAGTCTCAGGCTCGAAGTCGTACTGAGCGAGGAGGTCCTGCATGTCCATCTCAACGAGCTCAAGCATTTCCTCATCGTCCACCATATCACACTTGTTCAAGAACACAACAAGGCGTGGCACGTTCACCTGACGAGCGAGAAGGATGTGCTCACGAGTCTGAGGCATAGGACCATCAGTAGCAGCAACCACGATGATGGCTCCGTCCATCTGAGCGGCACCAGTTACCATGTTCTTTACGTAGTCGGCGTGTCCTGGGCAGTCTACGTGTGCATAGTGACGGTTAGCTGTCTCATACTCGATGTGGGCAGTGTTGATAGTGATACCGCGCTCCTTCTCCTCAGGTGCGTTATCGATCTGGTCGAAAGACTTAGCTTCCTCACCACCGAATCCCTTCTCGTGGAGAACCTTAGAAATTGCTGCAGTAAGAGTAGTCTTACCGTGGTCAACGTGACCGATTGTACCAATGTTTACGTGTGGTTTGGTACGTACGAAAGTTTCTTTTGCCATAGCTAAAAAATATTCTTTAGAGTTACTAATGTTTCTGTTTCCCTGTTGCGAAGAGAGCTGTTAACGAGGATTGAACTCGTGACCTCTTCCTTACCAAGGAAGTGCTCTACCACTGAGCTATAACAGCAAATTGCAGTATGGGCATTGTAGTGCCGTTCTCTGCTTCTCTTCTTTTTATATTGTATACAAACATGCTCACACACAATCTGTATCTGTGTCTACAAGCACATTTGTCATTTGCACACTTATCCAGCCCCCTTCCACAGCAAGAAACAGCATGTCATTTCTCCTCCGTGGTTGAGCGTTAGAGGCTTACAAATCCGTCAGCATGGACTTGTCCGTGCGAAACGGGTGCAAATTTAGGCATTATTTTTCAAATGCGAAATATTTTCCAGACTTTTTTTTAAATATTAGCCTGTTTTTCTTTATATTTGCCCAGCTGCTTGTCTATTGCAGCCAAAGACTCTACTACTGCTTCTTCAAATGTGTCGCAAATCTTGTCGGCATACAGCTCTGTTCCTGGCAGTGTTGCAGTGATGCAAGCCTGCTTGTTGAGAGCGGTTTCCGGCTTCACGACCTTCAGTGACACCTCCACCTTCTTTATATCGTTGCAATGCTTATCCAGCTTACTTACTTTCTTCTGAATGAAATCCTGCAACTTTTCTGTTGCGTCGAACTTGATTGCCTTGATGTTTACATCCATAAGTCACTTAAATTTTAAGGTTGAACATTTTTAGTCATTTGCGCGGATGCGCATTCTTGTACTCGCTCTTCAGCTCCTCAAACGACACATGCGTGTAAATCTCCGTAGTGGCTACGCTCTCATGCCCTAACAGCTTCTGTATGGAAGTGAGGTCAGCCTTGTTGTTCAGCATAGCTGTGGCGAAAGAATGCCTCAGCACGTGCGGGCTGCGCTTCTTGATGGTTGTCACCTTCGAGAGATTTGTCTTCACTATACGTGCGACTTGCGCCGCTGTAAGAGCATTTCCCTTATCGGTCACGAAGAACTTGCTGAAGGACCTCTCACCGCATTGCTGCGCGCGAAGCCCGAGATAGAGTTTTACCTCGTCCTTCAGTTCGTCGCCAAAAGGCACTATGCGCTGTTTGTTGCGCTTGCCTATGACCTTCACCTGCATGGCAGCGAGGTCAACATCAGCATCTTCCATGCCTATCAGCTCTGCACATCTGATTCCCGTCTCGTAGAACATCATAAGGACCAGCCGGTCTCTCACCCCATTGAACGAGCGGTCTTCCTCCATCATGTCCAGCAGCCTATCCATTTCCGTCTCCCTCACGAACGAAGGCAACGGCCTTGTATGCTTAGGCACTGTCACTTTTTCCATCGGGTTGGCCTTCACCAGCTTCACCATTCTAAGGTAGCGGTAGAAGGAGCGCAACGCGCTCATCTTGCGCGCGACCGATGCGGGCGACAATTTTTGTTCGTCGAACAAATATATAATCCATTCCCTCACATCGTCTGCTTTCACTTCCTCCCAGCCTTTCTCTATGCCTAAGCCATCAAGGTACTTGCGGAACTCCGCTATATCGCGCCCATAGACTTCGACCGTGGCTGGAGAGTCGTTACGCTCTGCCCTCAGGTAGTCGAGGAACAAATCAGTCCATGCTTTCATGACCTTATCGTTTTTCTGCGACTAATTTAGGATGTTTTAGTCAAACGACAAAATATTTCGACTGAAAACTTTGTTTTTTCTTGAAAAATCCGCCTTGACTAGCGGTTTTTGCACCGTTTGCCGAGATTACTCCTCCTCAAGGTGGAGCTTGTTCACGTAAACAGCGTGCTGCATCTTGATGCGCTTAACAACAGATGGCTTGTCATACTGCTTGCGGTTACGAACCTCCTTAATAACGCCAGTCTTCTCGGCTTTTCTCTTGAACTTCTTGAGAGCTCTCTCAATGTTCTCACCTTCTTTTACAGGAACGATGATCATTTCAGTTTTTTGTTTTTGAAAGTTTATAAAAGTGTTACATTACATTTGTGCGGCGCCAACATGCGCTCTTTCAGGCATCAACGTCCCTAAGACACGCGGCCAGCACCATTGTAGGCCATGTCAGACCTAACGAGGTGCAAAATTACTGCAAAATAATTAAACCACAAAACTTTAGCCTTACTTTTTGCTTTTTTTTTCGCATTAGTCAGTTTTTTGGCGCTCCTATTACCTCAAAATGCGTTTCCATGTCGGCAAAACATACGTTTTTAGTCTTTTGAAATGGCTTACAACACAAAAAAGCCTGCACTTACCCACATATTAGAAAGATTTTGCCTATATTTGCACAAGAAACATGTCGTGAGCGCAGATGCCATAAGGTCGCGCAAACGGCAGTCCACATAATTATATATATAGGCAACTAAGGTCCTTTATACAGAGACAGCACACATGCCACAATGCTGCAAGTTTTATCCAAGACAGTATGGCAATGCTGGCAGCAGCAAGAGCATGCTCTCATAACGGACATTTGCCATACGCACTAAAAAAGCGAGAAACACTATGGAAATAGGAGATACAGTAAGATTCCTCAGCGATGTTGGCGGAGGCAAAGTGACCGGATTCCGTCAGGGCGGACTTGTAGTGGTGGAAGATGAGGATGGGTTTGAGATGCCAGTGCCAGTCGATGAGGTGGTGGTTGTGGAGACCGACTCCCTTAACATCAAGAAGAAACAGAGTGCCGCGCCAACAGCAGAGCGCCAGCATCACTCGCCATCGGCCACAGAGCGCAAGCAGCACACAGAGCAGAAGGCAGCAGAGAGCATGGACGGCAAGGCCTATCTGCGTTCCAAGGCCGCTTCCATGACTGAAGACAGCGAGACAGACGAGAACCTTGAGGCCCGAGTGGTGCGCCTTGAGATGACCATACGCCAGCTTGAGATGCGCCTCGCACGCCTGGAAGACGCAAAGGCTGCGAAAGAAAAGGCGAAGGTGATGGCAAAGCAGGCGCGCCGCAAGGAAAAGGACGAGCCGCTGGAAGTGGACCTTCACGCCAGCGAGATACTGGAGACCACAGCTGGCATGAGCGCAGCGCACATCAAGGAGTATCAACTGGAAGTGTTCAACCGCATTATGCAGGAGCACCTTGGTGACAAAGGACGCAAGATTGTGTTCATACACGGCAAAGGCGATGGAGTGCTGCGCAAAGCAGTAATCGACGAGTTGAAATACCGTTACAAATCGTGCGACTACCAAGACGCTTCCTTCCAGCAGTATGGTTTCGGAGCCACAATGGTCACCATACACTGAATCAAGCACTTCCCATCAATGAGTGACTGAGCCTGCACACACAAAGGGAATAGCGTTACTACAAGCAGAAGTGGCATAAGGGAAGTCTCCCATGGCAACTTAGCCATGGCACAGAAATCCAATACGTAGCGACACGAGTGTCCCTATGTCCATGAGGTACGGTCAACAACTCTTAGCCCCATACACTTGAAGAAGAAGGAGGAACGTGAAGTGACAAATAAACCCTGTCAACAATTCTTAACCCCATAGACTATGAAAAGAGAAGCATTCAAGATGTACCTAAAGCCAGGCTGCAAGGAGGAATACAAGCGCCGCCATGCCAATCTATTCCCCGAACTCAAGGCGCTGCTCAGTGAGAGCGGCGTGCGCAACTACAGCATCTACCTTGACGAAGACACCAACACCCTGTTTGCCTACCAGGAGCTGGAGGGCAACGGAGGCAGCCAAGACCTTGGCGGCACGGACATCTGCCAGAAGTGGTGGGCCTATATGGCCGACATCATGGAGACCAATCCCGACAACAGCCCGATATCCATCCCCCTGCCAGAGATGTTCCACATGGACTGACAGCCTGTTCCACTTCCCCATTTCACCACAACCCCACCTACCATCATAACGTAAAAAAGTATGTAGAGGCTGCGCCATTCTCCATGGACAGTCGCACAGCCCCACCTACCATCATAACGCAAAAAGGCGCTTACAGCAAACCTTAGCGCCAGCAAATAAAAACAACTGAACTTTGAGAAAACCACACACAAGAAAATTCGATCCCAAAGACACTTCGGTGACCAGCATGATGGAAAAAGCCATCATAGCCAATTGGGACCAACCCGCCTACACCAACTACGGGACAGACCTCACCTACACCTACGGCGATGTGGCCAAGATGATAGCACGCCTGCACGACCTGTTCCGTTCCTTGGACATAGAGCCGGGCAGCAAGATCGCCCTGTGCGATAAGAACAGCGCCCACTGGGCCATAGCATTCCTCGCAGCCTTCAGCTACGGGGCTGTAGTGGTGCCCATACTCTCAGAGTTCAGCATAGACCAGATACAGAACATCTGCATCCATTCCGACTCAAGCCTAATCATCTGCGGCCGACGCTACTCCGCTGGCCTACAGGGGCGTGTGCTCCATATGGACGACTTCACCATGCGCGACGACTCTCTCTCCATCGACATGTCTGCCCACTCTGCCATGCAGCCCGGCGACGTGTCCTATTTCCGAGAGATCCCAGAAGACCTGGCTGTCATCAGCTACACCAGCGGCTCTACCGGCCGCAGCAAGGGAGTGATGCTTCCATACCGTTCGATATGGTCAAACGCCCACTTCGCGGATGAGTTGCTCGACATCAACCCTGGCGACAACACGTTTGCCCTGCTGCCGCTGGCACACATGTATGGTTTCTCATTCGACTTCATGGCTGAGTTCCTGCTTGGCTGCCACGTGCACTTCCTCACCAAGACACCCTCGCCACACATCGTCACGGCCGCCTTCTCACGCATCAAGCCCGTCATAGTGGTTGTGGTGCCACTCATCATCGAGAAGATAGTCCGCGGCATCATCTTCCCCATCATGCGCACACCGCACATGCGGGCACTCACATCCATCCCGATGCTCCGCCAGGTGGTCTATCGGCTGGTACGCGACAAACTGCGCAAGGCCCTCGGTGGCAACCTCTACGAGACTGTCATAGGTGGAGCCGCACTCAGCCGCGATGTAGAAGACTTCCTGAGCCTCATCAAGTTTCCGTATACCGTAGGCTACGGCATGACCGAATGCGGGCCGCTCATCGGCTACGACGACTGGGCCACATTCAAGAAGGGTTCATGCGGCAAGGCAGCCCCTCGCATGGAAGTGAAGGTACTGTCGCCCGATCCTGAGCACGTGCCTGGAGAGATTGTGACACGCGGCATGAACCTCATGCTGGGCTACTACAAGAATGAGTCTGAGACACTTCTCGCCATCGACGACGAGGGATGGCTGCACACAGGCGACCTTGGCGTGATAGACAGCGACGGCTACATCTACATCCGCGGACGCAAAAAGAACATGCTTCTTGGCTCAAACGGGCAGAACATCTATCCAGAAGAGATAGAGGACACTATCATGGCGCACACCATCTTTGAGGAAACCGTGGTGGTGCAGAGAGGGCAGAAGCTTGTGGCTCTCGTCTATGTGAGCGACCCTGCGCTACAGCATCACGGACTCTCGCGTGAATACTTGCTGGAGAATCTCGCCACATACAAGCGACAGATCAACTCACTCCTGCCTGCCTACGCAGCCATCTCTGCCATTGAGGTGCGAGACCAGGAGTTTGAGAAGACGCCGAAGCGCAATATCAAGAGGTTCTTGTATAGTTAACACCCACATTGTGCTGCAACTTATTTTGCCCGTGCCTGGTCATGAGCTGTCCATCGACAGGCATGCGGCTCTGCCAGTCAGTCAAGACATAGCCTCCTGGACGGTTGTGGGTCATCCATCGACAGACATGCAATCATACATACATATATGATTCGATATACACATCGCAAGTTGTGAGTTGTTCCTTTGGACACACAGTCTACAGAACACAATTGGTTAAACAATTGTCTTATTAACAAAATGCGAGTGTCCTTTGGATACATAGTCCAAAGGGCACTCGCATTTTGCCTTCATTTCCTTTTATCCTTAAAGAAATCCTTCATCAGCTGCGCGCACTCCTCCCCCATCACGCCCCGCTCCACCACAGTCTTGGGGTGCAAGGCCTCTGGCGCATACTTGCAGTAGCCCCTTTTCTCATCGGAAGCGCCAAAGACCAGCCTGCCCAACTGGCTCCAGGCAATGGCTCCGGCACACATCACACACGGCTCTACCGTGACATAGAGCGTGCAGCCTGTCAGATACTTGCCTCCCTGCTCTCCCGCCGCAGCCGTGATGGCCTGCATCTCAGCATGTGCTGTCACGTCACGCAGTGTCTCAGTCAGGTTATGCCCTTTGCCTATCACCCTGCCGTCGGGAGCCACTACTACAGCCCCCACAGGTATCTCATCCTGAGCCATTGCCGCCCGAGCCTCATCAAGAGCCATGGCCATAAACCTTTCGTCTGTTGTCATTTTTATTTTCTCCTTATAGTCTTTTCCAGTTTTTTTTATTCTATTCCAAATGATAATCCAAGCACAGCCCGCCAAACGGCCATCATTTGGATGCGCAAAGTTACTCATTTCCATCAGCACAATAACATAAAATTCCTTCATTTTTTATCCTTAGAGAGCTAAAATCACGATGAATCGGCACTTCTTCTTGGCATGCAAGCATCAATTCATCTCCCAATAGTTTCTTACCTTTTCCCATCGCCATGCTCATATTTTTTTCTATTCACATATCATTTTTATTACTTTTTCTTGCCTCTTCGGATATTTTTTTTTATCTTTGCATCGTGTTCATTCTTTTTGTATGTTTCCATAAACATACACATGTCACAGACATGTTTTGGTAAGTGATGCAATACAACAGCTAAATCTACTGGAATAAAAGCATATGGTCACCACATAGCCCACCCCCGAAAAGGCGAGCACTATTGTACTGTTTCTGAGTTTGCACATAAACACCGACTAAGAACACGGCAATAACAATGAGATTATTAACAATATCTTCCAACCTTATCTACGGTCATGCCGTGATAAAAATAAAACAATCAAGAACATCATGAGAAAGAAAAAATCCAAAGCATTTTGTGCCTTTATTGCAACAGCCGCAGCATGTACCTGCGCTTACAAGGCATCCATTTCATCTTACACACAAAACACTCCAGAAGAAGACTTGCTAATTGCAGAAAATGCCTTAGCCCTAAGCGAAGACAGCAAATACGACATTCCATGGAAAGCTCTTGGTGAGGAATCATGCACTATTAAAAAAATAAATGGCGATGTATCCATCACCATAGACGGTGTCACCATTGCGCCACACGCCTCCTATGAAGTCGACGGCACCAAAAAAGATTGCAGTTTTTGGCCATTTGCAACATGCAATCCAGACGCAATAACATTATGTCATGAAATCAAATGACAAGGTGAAGCAATTACATACGTTTTTTCTTTCTCCTGCATACCTCAACACACAAAGACCTTTTCCAAGCATGAAAAAACTACTCTTTTTACTTTTTTCCGCATTGACAGTGGCTTGCAATAACCCTGGCAACAATTTGCCAAGACATATATCTGAGACAGTCCTTGTTTCCACAGTCTCCAACGACAACCTTTTGGACACATCTGAAATAGAGATGGAATATGTGACTTCTTTGAAGCTGCCCAAAGACATACAGAGCATCGCCAGCACAAAATTCACATTTGAGCAGGACCATTTCCTCATCATGGATGGCAAAGCCAACAGCTGTGTCCTTGTTTTCGACTCTACAGGTAATTTTATATCCCGATTAGGATCCCGCGGCCGGGCAAAGAATGAGTACGTACAGGCACCTACAGATTATTTTGTAAGAGCCGACAAGCAAGTGTGCGTGTTTGAACGAGAATCAAGGAGAGTCCTTACATTTTCCATGTCAGGAGAATTAACAGACATGACTCGATTTAAAATGTTTCCATATTCCTTATGCGTCACCGACAGCAATAATTATCTATGCGCACTTAATCACAAAGAAGCAAAAGACGGCCTACAATTAGCTCTAATATCCCCTGACGAGAATATCTTAAAAGGCTACCTGCACTTAGACGGCAACTACAAATATGTCACGTCAGACAGAACATTCTTTAAATGCGACGATATCATCTACCATGTCCCTAACTTATCCGATTCAATATTGGTATTTCATGAAGACAGCATAACCAAAGTAATTAGGCTTAGTTTCGACTGCGACTTTGTACCTGACCGTATTAAAAAAGACATATATAAAGAAGACATGGACGAATACCATAGCTTTAAAGGGATTAAAACCATAATGGAATATTATGAGACGGGGAAATACAGATTTATAAAATACAAAAAATCCATCTTAGCATTAAGCACTTTGATAGACAAGAATACCAACAAGCAGTACTGTTTCTCGTCTGTTCCCTTTGAAGGACTTTTTCCGCCATGCAATCTTTACGTGAAAGATGACAAGATCTACTTCCTGATAACAAAAGAAGATGTGAGTTTGATCAAAGACAGCATGTCACCAGATGAACTGAAGAGAAACTTGCGCGACACGAGCTCTGTCGTCCGTAATATGTTTGACAACATGTATGATTTTCCACTTATATTGTCTATAAAAATCAAGTAAATGCGTTTTTTCCCATTTCTAACCATTTGTGTATTATTTGTGTCATGCACATTTTCACCACAAGACTGCAAAGAAGTGCTACGTTCCATGCGTGGGAAAACTACAGTCATCCCATTCGACAAAATGGTGTGCTGGCTCAATGACAGCATTATTCATGACACTATTACCCAGCGAGCCAAATACAAACTTGTGGTCTATGTAGATTCAGCTGCTTGTTCCACATGCTATCTTAACGAGATGTACCAATGGCACGATTTTGTGGCATTAGAAGAGGATTCATGTTTCTCCCTCTGTTTCATATTCGCTCCGCCATTAGCAAACAGGCACAGTCTTCAAAATCACTTTTTCCGTACAGAGTTGAATCATCCCATATACGTAGACACGTCCTATTGTTTTCTAAATGAAAATCCTCACATTCCTTCAAGCATTATCTATCATACATTCCTTTTAGACGGAAGCAACAAGATAGCATTGGTAGGCAATCCACTGCACAATAAGAAAATCGAGAAACTATTAAGGAACCATCTTGACCGGGAAAGATAGCGTGGTTCTATGTCCAAACACACCGTCAAGCCGCTTTGCCACACCAGCGGCGTGCTAAAATACCACATTCATGTTAAAGGCAAAACAAAAAACATTTCGTAACTTTGCAGCCGAAAACGGAAAATACATCTGCAACAAGAAAAAGGGAAAACATGAATTTTGTATTTATCTCTCCCAATTTTCCACACACTTATTGGGAGTTTTGCCAACGGCTCCACCAGAATGGAGCCAATGTGCTTGGCATAGCCGACACGCCATACGAAGAGCTGGACCCACGTCTGCGAGACTCTCTCACAGAATATTACCGTGTAGGTTCGCTTGAGGACTACGACCAAGTATACCGCGCAGTGGCCTTTCTCGCCTTCAAGCACGGAAAGATAGACTGGATAGAGTCCAACAACGAGTATTGGCTGCAGCAAGACGCGAGGCTGAGAACCGACTTTCACGTCACCACAGGAATAGACTTCGAGCATGTGGAGCGCATCAAGGAGAAGTCGCAGATGAACGAGTATTACGCCAAGGGGCACATTCCTGCCGCAAGGCAGATAAAGATTCAGGAGGGCGCAGACGCTGTCCTGGACTTTGCGAGCAAGACAGGCTATCCGCTCATCGCCAAACCTAATGTGGGAGTGGGCGCAAGCGACACGCACAAGCTGCATGACGAGAACGAGCTGAGGGCATTCCTCGCCAGCAAGCTCCAGACGGCGACCGACGGTGCCTCTGCCAGCTCCAACTATGTGATTGAGGAATTCATCACAGGCGAGATATGCTCGTATGACGCAGTCATCGGACGCGACTCACAGCCGCTTTTCGAGTCAATGACCGTCTGGCCTCCCTCCATCATGGACATAGTGAACAAGAAGCTCGACCTTGCCTACTATGTGGACAAGACTATGCCCGACAGCCTGCGCGAGTTGGGACGGCGCACCGTGAAGACGTTCGGAGTGAGCAACCGCTTCGTGCATCTGGAATTTTTCCGTCTGGACCGCAAGCGCGACGGGCTGGGAGATGAGGGCGACTTTGTGGCACTTGAGGTAAACATGCGCCCGGCCGGAGGCTACACACCCGACATGATCAACTATGCCCACTCCACCGACATCTACAAGATATGGGCCGACATGGTGACCTATGGCGAGAGCCACGCCAGCATAGGCGAGCAGCACTACTGCGCCTTTGCCAGTCGCAGAGACATATACAACTACGCGCACAGCCATGAGGAAGTGCTCGCCAGGTATGGCAAACAGATGGTGATGTGCGAGCGCATGCCCGACATTTTCAAGGATGCCATGGGACAACAGATGTATACCGTCAAGCTCGACAGCCTTGAGGAGGTGAGGGAGTTTGTGACATATGTCCACCAGAAGGCATGAAAGAGATCCTCTGGCTACGAGGGAAACACAAACACAGGAGCGCTCGCAGTCCTTACAGCTCCGGAACAATGACACACTACAAACTTTGCAATGGAAACAAGATATGTGAAAAAATACAGCCATGCCCTTGGGCGTGACATGGAATACAAGATTTATGGCAACCGCGGACGAGGCGTGCTCGTCTTCCCGTCGCAAGACGGCCGTTTCTACGACTACCAGGACTTCGACATGGTGGCCTCGCTCTCCCAGCACATTGATGCCGGCCGCATACATCTCATATGTGTGGACAGCATAGACCGTGAGACATGGTCTGACATGGGGGGCGATGAGCACAGGCGCATAGAACTGCATGAGCGATGGTTCCACTATATCGTTGACGAACTCATACCAGAGGTGAAGGATCCAAGCGAGACGCTCATAGTGACGGGGTGCAGCATGGGCGGATTCCATGCCGCCAACTTTTTCTTCCGCCGTCCCGACCTGTTTGACACCCTGCTGTCGCTCAGCGGAATATACTATGCCAGCTATTTCTTCCCCAACTATCACGACCCTCTGGTGTACAACAACTCTCCATACGACTACCTGAGCAACATGCCAGCCGACCATCCATACATGGACCTCTACCGCAAGAAAGAGATTATCCTCTGCGTAGGCCAGGGAGCTTGGGAAGAGGAGTTGCTCGACAGCACACGCAAGACAGATGCGCTGCTGAAGGCTAAAGGCATCCCTGCCTGGGTGGACTATTGGGGACACGATGTGGCACACGACTGGGCATGGTGGCGCAAGCAGATAGTCTATTTCATGGACAAGCTGCTGCTGTGGAACAACTGCGACTATGTGATTTGACCTTGACATACATGCCAGACCGCACGCCACAAGGATGCCCCAAGCAGAAAGGATGCAATGCGCTCTAAGGACAGCCAGCTGCTACCCTTAGGTTTGTCATTCGCTACCCTTAGGTTTGTCAATCGCTACCCTTAGGTTTGTCAATCGCTACCCTTAGGATTGTCATTCGCTATCCTTAGGCTTGTCATTCGCTATCCTTAGGCTTGTTGATTATCCATCCTTGGCCTCCCTGACAATTATCCTAAAGACGACAAAGCCAAGCATCTTGCGATGCTTGGCTTCGCTGTTTTATTCATGCAGGCACTCATACGGTATTCGCAGGCATCAGGCAGCATGCCTAAGTTGTCACAGCAGCATCCTGTGCACGACAAATCCGGGCGGCGACTCACAAGAATGCGGAGAATCGTCGCAACGCCTCTTCGAGAGTGGCACGCGGGCATGCAAGATTCCACCGCATGAAGCCCTCGCCATCCTCGCCATACATGGTGCCGGCATTGAGCCACAGATGCGCCTTTTCTTTCAAGTCCTCCTCAAGTGTGGCAGAACTCATCGCAAGGGCAGAGCAGTCCATCCATGCCAGATATGTGCCCTCAAGGTCGAAGACAGGAAAGTCGGGCAGATGCTTCTTGCAATAGTCCTTCATAAAGATATAGTTGCCCCATATATAGTCAAGAAGTTGGCTGAGCCATTCCTCACCCTCATTGTAAGCGGCGATGGTGGCAATGACTCCGAAAGGATTGACATCGCATACCTCATTGTCGTTGATGGCGCGGTCTATCTTGCGGCGCACGTCGGCATCGGCAGCGATGATACTGGCTATCTGCAGTCCGGCTATGTTGAAGGCCTTGCTTGGAGAGACACAGGTGACAGAATGACGGAGAAACTCCTCGCTGATGGAGGCAAACGGTGTGTAAGAGTGCGGGGCATACACCAGTTCGCAATGAATCTCGTCCGCTATGACCGTCACGCCGTGGCGCAAGCAGATGTCGCCTATCCTCGTAAGCTCGTCCCTGGTCCACACACGGCAAGCCGGATTGTGAGGATTGCACAGCAGCATGACCTTTACCGCCGGGTCGGCCGCCTTGTCCTCAAGGTCTGTGAAGTCAATGGCATACGTGTTGCCTGTACGCACAAGCGGACTGCTCACCATGCCGCAGCCATTGTTGCGTATGGACGAGAAGAAGCAGTTGTACACAGGTGTCTGCACCAGCACCTTGTCGCCTGGGCGTGTGAGAGCCTTGATGGCGGCAGAGATGGCAGGGACTACGCCCGACGTGTATATGACCCATTCCTTGTCAATGCTGAACGCATGCTGGCGGGCAAACCACCCTGTCACGGCGCTATAGTAGTCATCGCCCACCTTCGTGTAGCCGAAAATGCCATGCCTAACCCTTCTCTCCAGAGCCTCCGTGATGGACGGGCAAGTGGTAAAGTCCATGTCTGCCACCCACAGTGGAAGGAGCGTGCTGTCGTCAGAGCTGTCCCATTTATATGAACTGGTATGGCGGCGCGATGGCTGGTTGTCGAAATTATACTTCATAAGTCAATCATGCTTCATAAGTTTGCTGTTGTTGTGAGAGGCGCTGTACGCAAGGCTCTCCTCGCCTCATGCGTATGATCACTTGCCTCTTACAGTCACCTTGCAGTCGGCAGGAGCAGCGATATTCTCGTCGATAGTCACAGAGCCTATCTCGTCTGCCACTATGCTGCCCGACGTAGGATTCTTTATGTTAGTTATGCTTCCACGTATGTCGGCATGGAGCGTGCTGTATTCGAAAGCACGGTCACAGTCTGGGCCGAAGGTGCAGTTTTCCAGGATGAGGTCGTGCGCATAGCAGAGAGGCTGCTCTCCCGTGATGTGGCAATTGACCAGGCGCAGGTTGCGCGAATGCCAGCCGAGATACTCGCCATTCAGTTCAGAGTCATAGACTGTCACATTCTCCACTTCCCAGAAAGCATCTTTAGTGGTTATCTTGGCATTGTGTATCTCCACGTCCTTCACATACTGGAAGACATACTTGCTGTCTGCCACCAGTCCGTCGACACGTATATTGCTGCTGAACATGAAGGGATAAGTGCCGCCATGCAGCTTGAGGTCCTTGATGCGCAGGTCTTTGCAGCGCCAGAACACCTCGTCGGCATCGTTCATCTCCACATTCTCTATCTCGATGTCGCTCATTTCCCTGAACATCTTAGGCGCGTCGATGCGTGTGTTTGTCATCTTCAGATGGTCGGAATACCACAGGGCAGAACGTCCGCCCACATCGAAGTAGCAGCGGTCTATGACAAAGCCATGCACATGCCAGAAGGGATAATTGCCCTCAAAGCGGCAGTTGGTGGCAATGATGTTGCTGCATTCCTTTATAGCCGACTCGCCTTCCCTGATAGTGACATTGTCGAGATGCAGGTCGTGTGAGGCGAACAAAGGGCGCTCGCCTCCAAACTCAGTATTGTTAATTAGTCGCATTGTATATATATGTTTTTTTCCTATTCATAATGTTACCGCTTATCGCCTATAATAGGCTCCGCGCCTCGCTGTCATGAGCGGGCGGCCTGCCTTCTCTTGAGGATATACATGGTTGCGGCCATCAGCAACATGCCAGCTGCCCATGAGATGGCTGCGCTGGCTGCCATGCCAAGTGAGTGGGTGAGTCCGGCCACCGCAAAGGTAAGGCACGACACAACGGCCACCGTGAGGGCATACGGCATCTGCGATGACACATGCTGCACATGCTTGCACTCAGCTCCCGCACTCGCCATGATGGTAGTGTCGGATATGGGTGATATGTGATCGCCACACACAGCTCCAGCCATGCAGGCCGAGATGGAGATGACGCGCAGCGGGTCGCCTGGCATGAACACGGCTATGCATATAGGTATGAGTATGCCGAACGTGCCCCACGACGTGCCCGTGGCAAAGGCGAGGAATGCCGCCACGATGAAGATGATGGCAGGCAGGAGCATCTGCAGGCCTGAGGCGCACCCGGCCACCACGCCCGACACATACTCTGCCGCTCCAAGAGAGTCTGTCATGCTCTTCAGCGTCCATGCCAGAGTGAGTATGAGCACGGCTGGCACCATGGCTTCAAAGCCCTTGATGATACTGCTCATGGCCTCATCAAAAGGAAGGGTGCGGCGTGCTGTGAACAGCGCGATGGTCAAGATGAGTGTGGCGAGCGAGCCAAGCACCAGGCCTATAGAGGCATCGCTGGCTCCGAAGGCATCCACGAAATTGAGGTAATAGTCACTGGCAGGGTCGAAGAATCCGCCAGAGTATATCATGCCGGCTGTGCAGAAAAGGATGAGCATGATGATGGGCACCACGAGGTCGAGCACAGAGCCTTTCTCTCTGTTTTCCTTGCTTTTATTCGCGTCTACGCCATGTTCCACCACTCTTAGCTTAGCGTCGCTCACCTCGTTGAGATGCCCGTCGCCGCCATCCTTGTCAATGCCTTCCGCCCCTGTGTCATACTTGCTCATGGCCTTGAAGTCAAATCTCAGCAGCACCACTCCTGTCATAAAGATGATGGTGAAGAAGGCGTAGAAATTGAATGGGATAGCGCGGCAGAAGAGAGCAAGCCCATTCTCATCGCCCGACACGAAGCCTGACACCGCTGCCGCCCAACTGGATATGGGGGAGATGATGCACACGGGAGCTGCCGTGGAGTCTATGAGATATGCCAGTTTTTCTCTCGTCACTCCATTGCGCATGGCTATCGGACGCATCACCGAGCCTACAGTGAGGCAGTTGAAATAGTCGTCGATGAATATCAGCACACCGAGACAGATGGTGGCAAGCTGGACACCGGCCTTCGACTTCACATGCCGTGAGGCCCACCGTCCGAACGCAGCCGAGCCTCCAGCCTTGTTCATCAGCGACACTATGGAGCCCAGCACCACAAGGAATACCAGGATGCCTACGTTCCAGGGGTCGGACAGGCAATGGATAAGTCCATAGCCTTTGGACTCTCCGCCATCCTCTACGGTGTGGTTGGTCAAATGCACCAAGAAGCCCTCAAAGCCTGAACCTACAGACATGCTGTAGAGTATGGCTCCAAGGACTATGCCAATGAAAAGTGAAGAATAGACCTCTTTGGTCTTGAGGGCCAGCGCAATGGCCACTATAGGGGGCAACAGCGACCACGCTGTGCCTATCATGTTGTAATCCATGCATTATGCTTTTTCTGTTTCGCCAAGGGTTCTCTTGTGCCTCAATTGCTCTCAGCTATACTATCAATATCATTTTTTTTGAGTATCAAAGCATGATTCTCTCTGACTTGAGGGCATGCATATCATAATATGTGCACCTGTATATATGAACATGTGTACCTGCCTTTCATAATATGAATGCTCGCATATATAAATATGAGTGCTTGCTTACTATAATATATGAGCGCTTGTATATATATTAAATATATGTACACACAAGTCTTCCTACAGCGACAAAAGTACTTCCGCCCCACTGCGTCCAGCGTGGCGGAAGGCACAGAAAAGATTTTCTTGTTTCGTCTATTTATATTGTTGCCGTTCGGCTTCTCTTCTTAGAAGTTATCCACATGCACCTCAAAATATGCCTGCGGATGAGCGCATACTGGACATACCTCCGGAGCTTTCTCGCCAACCACGATATGTCCGCAGTTGCGGCACTCCCACACTTTCACCTCGCTCTTGGCAAAGACTTCCTGAGCCTCGATGTTGTGCAGCAAGGCGCGGTAACGCTCCTCATGCCTCTTCTCTATAGCAGCCACCATGCGGAATTTCTTGGCCAGGGCTGTGAAGCCTTCCTCTTCCGCTGTCTTGGCAAAGCCCTCATACATGTCGGTCCACTCGTAGTTCTCGCCATCGGCTGCATGAGCCAGGTTCTCTGCTGTGTTGCCTATGCCCTTCAGCTCCTTCAGCCACAGCTTGGCGTGCTCTTTCTCATTGTCGGCTGTCTTGTTGAAGATTTCAGCCATCTGCTCAAAACCCTCCTTCTTTGCCACAGAAGCAAAGTAGTTGTACTTGTTGCGTGCTTGCGACTCGCCAGCAAAGGCTGCTTCCAGATTCTTTTCTGTCTGTGTTCCTGAATACTTGTTTGCCATAATAACTATATTTTTAGGTGTTAACTTCCCATTTTTTTCTTTTGCAAAGATAACGCCTTTTCACCACACCAACAAAGAAATATTGGCTAACAGATAGCTGATTTCGGCATTTTACATTTTATTAACCCTTAGACAGGCAAGCCTGTGTTTGTCTGAAAGATGCAATCAGCCAGTGCTTGTGGCGCTGAATCTGCGGCAAAGGTACAACTTATAAATGTATCGGCAATTACCTTGACCTCTGCTGTTGTTAACGTTTGGACGGAACAGCGCCGTCTGTCCGTGCAGACATTCCCCATTCTATCATAAAGATATCGGCAAACGATTGCTTCGGCTGACAGGTGATGGCGGAACGACACGACGCATGCAAATTATCTTGCGTCTGAGCGCAGGACCAATAGTGGGCGCAGGGAAAAGCTGGACGGCTGCGTCACAGAGCGTCATCTTCACTACAGGCCGCATATAGCTGAGCAGGGCATAACGCAATAATGTCAAGCGCAGATTGCAATTATAGCTCTATGTCCATGCCCAGCAATTGCAAATCGACAGCACAGAATGAAATACAAGGCTAAATGTTTGTTCGCAACTTACATTTTGCATAATTTTACAGCACCATAACTTTATTATTAACCTAAAAAACTATTGTACTATGGATGTTGAGAAAATCATGCAAGAACTGGAGCGCAAGCATCCAGGCGAGCTTGAATATCTTCAGGCTGTCAGAGAAGTGCTTATCTCTGTGAAGGACGTGTACGACCAGCACCCTGAATTTGAGAAAGCCAAAATCATAGAGCGCCTTGTGGAACCAGAGCGCATCATCACCTTCCGTGTGCCATGGGTGGACGACAAGGGAGAGATACATGTCAACCTGGGCTATCGTGTGCAGTTCAATAGCGCCATAGGCCCATACAAGGGCGGACTTCGCTTCCACCCATCGGTCAACCTGTCCATACTGAAGTTTCTGGGCTTTGAGCAGACATTCAAGAACGCTCTCACCACCCTGCCTATGGGCGGCGGCAAGGGCGGCTCAGATTTCTCCATTAGAGGCAGGTCGGCAGGAGAGGTGATGCGTTTCTGCCAGGCATTCATGACAGAACTATACCACTACATCGGTCCGGATGAGGACATACCTGCTGGAGACATAGGCGTGGGAGCAAGGGAGATAGGCTATCTCTTCGGCATGTACAAGAAACTGACACGCGAATACTCTGGTGTGCTGACAGGCAAGGGCATAGAATGGGGCGGATCAAGGATACGTCCTGAGGCTACAGGATATGGCGCCCTGTACTTTGTCAACGAGATGCTGCAGACTCACGGGCACGACATCAAGGGAAAGACTGTGGCTATAAGCGGATTCGGCAACGTGGCATGGGGCGCAGCGAAGAAAGCCACGGAACTGGGCGCCAAGGTGATCACCATCTCTGGCCCCGATGGCTACATACTCGACACGGACGGACTGGACGAAGAGAAGATAGCTTACATGCTTGAGCTGCGCGCTTCGGGCAATGATGTATGCGCACCATACGCTGAGAAGTTTACCAACGCAAAGTTTGTGGCTGGCAAGAGACCGTGGGAGGTGAAGTGCGACATAGCCCTGCCATGCGCCACCCAAAATGAACTGAATGGCGAGGACGCCAAGATGCTTCTTGCCAACAAGCCTGTCTGCATAGCTGAGGTCTCCAACATGGGCTGCACAGCAGAGGCGGCCGAGATGTTTGTAGCCAGCGGCCAACTCTTTGCCCCTGGCAAGGCTGTCAACGCTGGAGGTGTGGCGACATCTGGACTGGAGATGACACAGAACTCCATGCGGCTCAGCTGGAGTGAGAGCGAGGTGGACGAGAAGCTGCACAGCATCATGCACAACATTCATGAACAATGTGTGAAGTATGGCAAGCAGGAAAGCGGATACATAGACTATGTGAAGGGAGCCAACATCGCAGGATTCATGAAGGTGGCAAATGCCATGATGGCTCAAGGTGTGGTATAACCGCGCCAACGGATGTTCAGCGCAGGGTTATCTCGTGATTGTAAATCTTCAAATAAAATGCCGCAAGCTGTTCTGGCGATTCCTTCATGCCTCTGCGGAACCACTCGTCACACCATGAAGTAAGCATGCCATAAAGAATTGCTCTGCGATACGCATCTTCGTTGCTGTGTTCTCTACGTGGCCCGCAAGAGATGTAGAAGCTGCGGTGGATTATTTCCGACAGATTCGACCTGTATAGCAGGGCAAGCGTGTCGCGTATGCTATACAAAAAGTGAAACAAGCTGCATATGATGTCTTCCTCTGGATGCTTCATGTAGTTGCCATACCACTTTTCACTCAATTCGTTCATGTGGCAAACAAGCACATCCTCCTTGCTGGAGAAATTGCGGTAGAACGTGACACGTGCAACACCGGCACGCTTGGCTATGTCGCAAATGCTTATTTCGGTCAAAGAGCGCTCGTACATCATGTCCAGCAATGCTGTAGTGATGCACGAGCGCACTTCTGTATTTATGTTGTCATGCATGCTCATCTCTTCATTGTGTTAAGTATGTCATACAGAGATTGGTTGGGTTCGCCCATCATACCTATGCCATCTCCTATCTCCATTATTTCATGTGGAGACTCTTTATAGCTTTTCCACACAGGTAGCGCTGTCTCTCCACATTCTTTCGGGCACCCACCTTCCTTCCCGTTTGGAGTGCCCCACTTCACAAAATTCATCCAGTAACTAAACATCTTCTCCGAAAAGGCGTAGTCGGATTCTTTCCAGAGGCTTTGTGCATTGGGATTGTGATAAGCATATTCCATTTCTGTTCCATGATTAGCTCCAAGCCCTTCGTTTTGCTTATAGGTGTAATAGTATTTGTATACATCGCTCTTGCCCGTGCTGCATTGGATTCTGGCCCAGCAATCTGTGGGCCATCCAATAGCAAACGCGCCTACAAGCTTGTTCATGGACTGCCTTGCCTCCGACTCATTGCCGCATGGATACAGTTGAAGTATCTTCTCGCCAGACTCATCACCAAAGAGGGCTTTCACCTTATCAACGCATTCTTGCGGTTTGAATGACATTCCTATGGTAAACAGGCCTCCTTCCTTGGCATTATATCCTATCAACAGCGGCACATCATTCTGTCTTCCTTTTTGATACAGCTGATAAACACTTTCGGGCAGGACAAAGCCGTCTACCGTGAGGCTCACCTCACTGAGTTCTTTCTTTACAAGAACTTCTGCCGGAAGTGCTCTCATCTGTTCCAACGTCAACTTTCCCAAAGATTTCATATATTCAAGCCCCAGCCTCTCAGATTTTTCTTGAGTGAACGTATCTGAAGCGAGCCAAGGACATGCGAACGTGGCGCTCTCACCTATAGCTGAACAAAACAGTCCCTTGGCCAAAGGTGAAACACACAGAGCGCTCACACATTGACTACCTGCAGACTCGCCTGCTATTGTGACCCTAGCAGGATCGCCACCAAAGGCTTTTATATTTCGTCTCACCCACTGCAAGGCAAAAATCTGATCTAAAAGTCCATAGTTGCCGCTACCAAGCCCCGACTCTGCGCTCAACTCTGGCAAAGAGAGGAAGCCAAAGACACCCAAACGGTAGTTGACCGTCACCATTACCACTCCTGCACGAGCGGCAGACTCGCCACGGCAATAGGCTTCGCTTCCTGCTCCTGTGCGTAAGGAGCCGCCATGGAAATACACCAACACAGGATGGAGTTCTCTGCCTGTTTCTTTGGAGGACATACTTTTATCCGCACTCTTCCCGTCACCCCCGGCAGATTCAGGAGTCCACACATTAAGATAAAGGCAGTCCTCAGACATTGGCTCTTCAGCCCCTTTGGTCGGCAGACCTAACGCTTCGGCAATCTTGTTGGCAAGTGGCAGAGGCATCCGTGGCTGCATGGCTATAGGGGAGAAGTGTGTGGCTTTCAATACACCTTTCCACTTCTCAGCCGCCTGCGGAGCTTTCCATCGCAGTTCACCTACAGGTGGACTGGCATAAGGAATTCCGGCATAGACACGCACTTTCATGTCTTCGGTATAAACGCCAACGACATCACCACATTCGGTCGTCACAACTGGTGTCTCACGCAGACTGTCACACGTCACAGCAGGGAGAGGCTTGCTCTGAGCGCGGCAAGAGGTCATAACAACTTGCATTGCCGTCAGCACAACCGCACATAACTTTACAGCATTTCTCATTTTCATCTTTCTGTTTTACGTTTTCTGAGAACAAAAGTATGTATTTCTATCTGGATATCATACAATACACTTATTTTTCTCGCCAAACTGAAACAAACCCGCCAAATTGTAACACACGAAAACTCTCGTTTGATCATCCCCAACAAGCATTCGGAATGCGTTTTCACAAGCATTCAGGACGCATATTCATATATCATCGCACTCTGCCGCTGTCAACCTTGTACTCATAGGAATGGATACCCTCGGCCCGAAAGTCATCATGATACCTGGCCAACACATGTTTGAAGACCTCCTCATACTGAGGAATGAACAGATCGTCCTTTGCTTCCAGATGCCTTATTATTTCTTTGGCAAGCGGCTGCGTCATCAACAGATTTGTCTTGCCCTTGCTGAAGCATGTACCCTTTATCGAGCCTGGAGAAACATTCAAGATGCGGTTGGCAGAACCTGACTTGATGAGTTCCACATTCACACTCTCTATGAATATCTTCAGCGCTGCCTTGGTCGCTCCATACACCGCAAAGAATGGAGATGACATGAAACCCGCGATGCTGTCCATGACTCCACAATAGAAATCGGCACCAGACAGGAGTTTACTGTAGAAATGCTTTATGACACGTATGTTGGCAATGGCGTTGACATTGAATGAATTTATGATATAGTCATCGTCCACATCAGCAAAAAGCGAAAGATGTCCAAAGCCCGCTGTGATCATAAGCGAGTCTATATCCGCGAAGCGGTCGAAGAAAGAGTAGTCTCTGCTGGTGATGTCAAAGAGAAAACTCTCTATACGCTCTTCCCTGTATTGCTCTGCAAGAGGAGCCCTGTCCACGATATATACTTTCTCACATTCCGGACGCCTCGCCAGCTCCTTGGCTATTGACAGTCCAATGCCGTTGGCTCCGCCTACTATCAATGTTCTTTTCATCATATCCTTTTTATGTTTTTCTTGCTTTATCAACTTGTTCGTATTCTCTGTAACCATGGATGCAGTCAACATCACGCCAATACACATATGCAAGCAGCCTTCTATTCTGGCACGACCTACCCTTCCACTTTCACATGAAGCACAGCCTGCTCGCACTTATATAAATATATGTATAGCATAATACAAGAAGCGCATTCTGCATGATATAAGAAGCGCATTCTGCATGATATAAGAGCGCACTCAGATTCCACATGCATAAGGACATGTAGACAACATGCTCCGCGTGCTACGCAGGAGCCACATGCATGTATTGTATTTCTCATTTAAACATGCGTCTGACATTATACTTCTGTTTTCACCTTCACACGGCCACATATGAGGTCTCATTCATTATCAGCCACAAAGTACGCAATTATTTTCAAGCCTCACAAGCATACGTACAAAAAAAAGAGAGCTAAACTCACGTTCGGCTCTCTTTCAAAGAATTTTCACCTATTATATATTACTATCTAATCATTCCATATTAACAAATTCCTTAGTCAGTAGTTAACCAGTCTTCACAGACTTTATGTCTTTAAAAGCAATCCCTACCAAGAAAGACATGAAACCTGTCTTTGCTTTCATGCACTACAGAGCATCAACACCCAGCAATACACTTTCATAGGGATAATCAAACAAATTCTATATTATCATTTACATCTAAATCCTTACTTCTTCATCTCCTATTTTACTTCGGCATTTTCTTTCATCATGAAATGTCCGTTAGAAGATTTTCGATGCCATCCTTTAGGATTTTAAACAATCCCTTTGGATTTTGTTGCAAAGTAACAGCTTTTATTCAATTTGCAATACAACAATAGTACAAACAGATGCTAATATAATACAAATATACATTTGTCGTTGCTTTTTACAGACAACAAATGCTCTGTAGTACAATTTTTTTATTATCTTTGCATAATAAATAAATACATATACAGGCTTTATCCGCTAAAGTCTGCAAGAATAATCAACATACCACAATGCTAAACACACGCATATTATTCACACTTGTTCTATGCTTGATGACGCTTTGCCAAAGTCTAAAAGCGCAGATTCACACCCCTTTTATGCCCACGGCATCTTTCTCGCACATCACCATTGAGCAAGGGCTGTCGGACAACTGCATAAGAGCCTTGGCACAGGACAGGAAAGGGTTCATCTGGATAGGCACAGACAAGGGACTGAACCGATATGACGGACACTCCATATTGAATCTATCGAAGGCAAACAGACTCAGCGTAACCTGCATGCAACTGGATGGCGACTCTCTATGGTTGGGCACAGGCAACGGACTTTATCTCTATTCCATCAGGAAAGATAGCCTTAGCCCTGTGCAGCTGCACAATGAGGAAGAAGACCTCAACGGCGCTAACATCTCTGACATCAAATATGACGGCACCAACAACCTGTGGATTGCCACAATGGGAAACGGCATAATCAAGATGGACACACATACATGTGAAGCGCAATGCATCAAGACTCCACACGGTGAGAAACTGTATGGTTGCGTCTATATCGACAAGAGGAAGCGAGTGTGGGCATCAAGCAACTGGCTCAAGTCAAACCTGATTCTGTACAACGCCCAGAGGGACACATTTGAGCCTTTCCACATCATTTTTGACAATGCTATGACAGAAAAGATCCACAGCATAGCCATGACTGAGGATTCGGACGGGAACATGTGGATAGCGCAATGGGACGGCATGCTGATATGCCTCAACCCAGAATCACGCAAAGCGATACGCATATACACAGCCGCAGAAACCCAGATGCAGAACGTGCACAGCATCATCGAATATGAGCCAGGGACAATCTTCGTTGGCAGCGACAGAGGCATAGCCAGCGTCAATGCCGCAAACAGATTCATCAAGGTGTACACGCGCGACAACGGCATGCTGACCTCGCTTAGCGACAACTTCATTTATCCAATGATGAAAGACCATGAAGGCGGCACATGGATCGGAACATACTTCGGCGGACTAAACTACACCCATCCTACATCGGCCAATTTCATGTCTTACACGCACTCCATATACAGAAACTCGGTGTCGGGCAATGTCATCAACGGGTTCTGTGAGGACAACAGCGGGAAACTGTGGATTTCGAGCGATGACGGTGGACTGTCTTATTTATCGCCCGAGACGGGGACTTTCACAAAGGTAAGCCTGCAGACAGACGGAGTCGAGCACAACACCCAAGCGCTATGCATCGACAAGGACCTGCTCTATGTGGGAACATACGCCAACGGCATGGACATCGTCAACACAAAGACAATGCAGGTGACAAACATACCCACCTTTACTGATGCCAAAGGCACACCCATAGACAGAACATCCTACAGCATATACAAAGACCGCCAGAACAGGATATGGGTGGGAGCTTTCAGAAGCATCACCTTATACAATCCAGTCACACGTGTCTTCACCAAGATGAAGAACACGGGTGTGCCTGTGGCGGACATACTGCAAGACTGTTATGGCAAAGTGTGGGTGGCCACTAATGGCAACGGACTGTGGGCCTACAACAATAAGGGAGAATGGAAGCAATATGTCTATCTCAACTCAAACAAGCCCAATGCGGAACCTGTACTGGCAATAAACTGCATCCATGAGGATGAAGATGGGGTGCTGTGGATTGGCACCAGCAACGGCCTGTACAAATATCACTACGTGCAGGACTTTTTTGAGAAGATAAACATGAACGGAGTGACAAACATCCTTGGCATTACCACCATAGGCAAGAGAATGTGGATGGCCACTTCAAGCGGCATAATATGCTATTCCCTTTCGCTCGACAAGGTGCTGAGAGTGTACAAAACAGGAGGAAACATAGCAAGCATCAATTTCATGCCTGAAGCTATATACAACAGGAATGGAAGAGTGTATATGGGGACATCAGACGGGTTCATCACATTTGAGCCTGAAAACATGAGGGCAAATGACGTCAGGCCTGAGGTTGTGTTCACAGAACTCAATGTGCTCAACAAGCCTGTGGCTGTTGGCAGCGACCTTCTGCCAGAGGCGCTGCCATACTTGGACCACATCAAACTGAGCTACAAGGACAACGTGTTCTCTATCCTATTCTCTGCCATGAGCTTCATGAACACGCCTGATATCTCATATAGCTATTACCTTGAGGGATTTGACTCCAAATGGAATGAGACCTCCAACAACAAGGTCACTTACACCAATCTGTCGCCAGGAACATACACGCTGCACGTGAAGGCAACCACCAACGAGGGGATGGAGTCAGAGGAGTCTACGCTGCGCATCATCATCACTCCGCCGTTCTATTGGAACGCCATCTCGCAGACACTCTATGTCATAGCCATACTGCTCTTTCTGTTCTTCTTCATACGTCACCTGCTCTTGAAGAACGAAAGACGACATGAAGCTGAAATAGAAGAGATAAATGTAAAGAAGGAGCAGGAGATACAGGAAGTGCATGAGAAGAAGGAGCTGGAGATACACGAGATAAACAAACAGAAGGAAAACGAGATTAAAGAGATAAGCAACCGAATGGAACAAGAGGTGCATGACGCACGCATCAAGATGCTTACCATCACAGACAAAGAGCAGGAATTCCTCGACAATATCGAGAGAATAATAGAGAATAATTTCTCCAACCCTGAATTCTCTGTGGACAATCTGGCCAGCGAGCTCGGCGTGTCACGTTCCGGCCTGTTCTCAAAGATAAAGGTGCTGGCCGATGTCACTCCTAACGAGATGATACAGATCATACGCCTGCGACATGCAGCGTCCCTGCTCCAAACAAATAACTACCGCGTGAATGAGGTCTGCTACATGGTCGGGTTCTCCAGTCCCTCATACTTCGCGAAATGCTTCCAGAAGCAATACGGATGCACACCTGCCAAGTTTAAAGAGGGCAACTGAAAAAACTTGCGTCTTTTATAGCATTCCTAAGCGGGTATGCTATGACCAGCCAGCCGCAAGTATAGACAATACAACATAGATGCAATTATAGTCAGAATTGGCTTGAGAGATTTTTATGCTTCTACGTCCGATGACTTAAGGATTTGTATTCTCATTCTTTTGGGCCATAAGGAATATAGGGAGCGACGGTCATGGGGAGCGGCCGCAAGTTTACCCAATATGACATAGATGGACTACAAAATAGTCGTCGATAACAGTTTCCAGCATGTCCGTTTACCAAATATGACATAGATGGACTACCCTATTCAAGATAATTGGATAGCAAACAAGCAAAGCAGGCATGTTGGCATGCCTGCTTTGCTTTTCTTTTCATATAAGGAGCTTATGCCATAGCTCATTGGGAGATATTTGCGCCAGCCGCCTTTTTCTTGCTCACAGGCCGCCACAACACATGGAACAGCCCATAAGACGGAATGACATTATAGAAAGTCTCTGTGCGGCCCTGAGCGTTGACATAACGCTGCACATTAGACATATTGCCCAACAGGTCGAAACCATCGAACATGAGCGTGAGGCCAATCTTTGGCATTTTTTTGGACACATGCGCGTTCCACACCAGCTCATTGGTATTCATTGAAGACTCGCTATAACCGCGGCGACTGTACATAGTCACGTCGGTTGCCAACTCTACTCCCCACGGCAACTCAACATTGGCCTTAACTCCATAATGGAATGTATAGGCCTTGATGGCGCTGAAATCCGCTCGACGGCTTGAGGAATTCTGATAGTCTACATTTCCGTCAAGCTCATACTCCATCTTGTCTGTAGGACGCCATATAAACGATAGAGACTCCGTGATGCTGCTTGTATTCACCACTGAGCGTGACGCTTGCGTCCTGTCTGTGCCGCTGATGTCAACACTCTGCACATACTGGCAGGAAAGCGATTGGTTCATACTCAATTTGTAATCGCCAATGAGAGGCATGTCGAGTCCTGCGCCCACGTTTGCCGACCAGTTGCCATCCACATTCTGTGGCTTTACTGTGCGCACGCCAGTCTCCTTGTTATAGACGAATCCTGAGGCTACAGCATTGTCCGTCACATTGAAGCTTGAATAGCTGTTGAAGTTGGCCTTGCCATATCTGTCATTATATGACACGCTGAAGGAATGTGACACAGAGCTTTCCAAATCAGGATTGCCCAAAGTCACATTGAGAGGATCGCTGTCATTGTGAATATTAAACATATTAACCATTGACGGAGCGGAATGACTCATGCTGTAGTCTAAGGCAAGGCTAAAGCCACTCTTGTAGCAGCTGCGGTAAAAGCTCACAGACGGATTGAGAAACGTCATGGTGCGGCGTGCGAGTGTGTCTATCTGTGCGCCACAAGCGTAATCGAGTCTTTCATGCTCAACCGGCATGTCCAGCCGCAACTCTATCTGGCTGTAGATGTCTCCAGAATCCTTGCTGCGACGAAATCCTAGAGTCGGGCTATATCCGTTCCTTGTCGACCTGGACAACGAGCTGTTTTCCCTGTCCTGGGTCTTGAGCATTTCCTCCATTGAAGGCAGGGTGCCAAGCGGATGGGAGCTTCTGCCTTCATCACTCAAATTCCATTCCTCAAGCTTGTGCAAGAGGTATATAGGATTATTGCTGCGGGAATAACTATGAGATAATTCTACATTGGCATACAGAGTATGGATATTCTCCCTGTCAAGGCGAAATTCCGCACGTGGAGCAAACTCCAAACTGTTGTTTGCGTTCGTTACAGGCATATATTTATTACGGAAATCGCTTGACGCAGAAGCTGTGGCTGGATAGTCCAATAGGTAATGCTCAAACTGCTCATTTTTTTCATCGGACATGGACTGGCGCAACGTGAACGACAGGGACACATAGTCATTATGCGCAGGGCTGAAAGAGCCCATGATTCCTATGCTCTCATTCACAGAATGCCCTATACCCTTGCTTTGGCTGATGTTCCTGTTGATAGCATATCGCTTTAATATTTCACATCCTCCTGGAGACATTATACTGTCCATCCACGCCTTGCCCATCTGAGCAGAGACATCGTCAGTAAGTCCCACACTGGCTGACAAGGCGTGATTGTTCCATTTCCTCATGGAGAAGGATGGATTGGCAAACATATATATGTATTTAGCCAGATTTTTCCAATTGTCAGTATGCATGTAGTTGACAATATGATTGGACGAGACACTCCACTCATAACTTCGTTTTTTGAAGAAAGAGCGCGAGTATGCATCACCATCATCAAGAAACGTTGCCGCATTGATGTTGTTTCTCTCATCATATTCATGATATGCGCCATCCAAGGACCCATTGTAGTTGTACACTCCATCTTTATTGGATGAATACACTATGCCACCCATATATGCGGTAGTAAGCCCCCCACTCTGCGAGAACGGACTCCATTCCCCTTCTTGACCTGGACGACTCTCGTCATTTAGATTGTTTGCATTGACAAACGCCACAAGGCTATACCTATCGGAATATCTCATGCCAAATAATCTGCCAAGAAACTTCCCGTCCAGTTTTCCCTCATCGTTTCTGAAGAAAGTGCTGCCGCCACCCGCATCTGCACTATACAGCCATCCCGCAGCATAATCACGCTTCAGTTTCACGTCCATCACCAGTTCCTTTCTGGCATTCTTCTCCATCGGAGTACCTCTCAGTCTGTCGGGCACGCGCTCATACGATCTGATTTTATTTACCATATAGGCAGGCATGTTTTCCAAGAGCAATTCTCTGTTGTTGTCAAAAAAATCCTTTCCATTCAGCAGCAAAGCATCGACCTTTCGTCCATTCACTTTTATCACGCCACCCTTATCCAACGTCACACCCGGCAATTTCTTCAGCAAAGCATTTATCATAGATCCTTCCGACAAATTAAAGGCATCTGCATCATACACAAGGGTGTCGCCATCCATATAAAACCTCAACTTTGTAGGCTTTACCACAACCTCATCAAGCTCCATCTCATTTCTTTTAGGCAACCTCCGCATGAAGACTGCAGGTATAGTGCGCACGAGTTCCCGCTTGTAGATTTTCTTTACCACAATAGGGACAAAGGCGGTCATGAAACTGTCTGCCCTGACACATAGAATATAATTGCCTGGATTTTTAATCTTAAACGATACATACGAAGCTTTGTAACCCGAATCATCATAAAACTTTGCCTCTACCGTATCAACAAAAGAACTGTCAGTAGCTCTAAGCAACTTCGCCTTGCTTACTCTTACCGCATTATGTGTTAGATGGTCCTTCACCTCACTAATGATTTTCAATTCAGAGCCTATAACAGTCGTACTGTCATTCTTTGACAAAATATCGGTATAATATTTTAAAGAAGAATCTACACATTCTCCCATCATTAGACTTTCACGCGCAGAAGCACCAACCAACAAAGGACTAACAACTGCACACAAGAAAAGCAATAGCCTGTATAATATTTTACACATAAGATTTATCTTCATTAAAGTACTACAAATGTACAACTTTTTCTTACTTAGTGTTTGCTGAATTATCAATAAGCCATTTGTGTATCAGAGACCACGTGTCCTCTATAAGCGCCGCAAA
>CAKQRW010000029.1 GCA_934271655.1 uncultured Bacteroidaceae bacterium
ATATCAGAGCGTTATATTAACAACTTAACGGATGATTTCAGCATCTGTTTTTCGGAACATATAACTGGACACCCTACAAAATTGTAATGTATGAAACAAAAAAGAAGGTCAACATGATTCTATTTTGTGAAATATTAGTGGCTCGCTGCACTTTTTTTATATGTTATAAAGGCTCGTTTGTTTGAAATATGTATATTTGCATATTCAAAAATTAAAAAGACGTAAATAATGAATGCTGATGGTTTGAAGAGGCTTCGCAGAACAGCCTGTGTTGTTCTTTCCCTCTCGTTTTCTGCCATGTCGTATGCACAGAAGGTGACAGGTGTGGTGATGGATGTAGAAACAAAGGCGCCAGTCATTGGTGCAGTGGTCACGGTGCCTGGAACAAGTTTCACCGCTTCTACGGATGATGATGGAAAGTTCACGGTGCAGTCGGATGCAGCGCACAACCAGATACGCGTGGAATGCCTTGGATACAAGCCTGTAGAGCAGCGCATCGTTCCTACAAAAAACGGATATGCCAATCTTGCTAAGGACGAAAAAGTAAATGTAGGTGTCGTGGAAATGGAGATGGATGTGGTGCTGATGAACGACGTCATCATATCATCTTCGCTCGGTATGGCACGCAAGACTCCTATAGCCATGAGCTCGATCAACAGCACACATGTGGACGAGAAACTGGGATTTCAGGAGTTTCCTGAAATACTGAAGGCCACACCAGGCATAAGCGCCACTAAGGGAGCAGGAGGATATGGCGACTCAAAACTGAACGTCCGCGGATTCCAAAGCGCCAATGTGGCTGTGATGGTCAATGGAGTGCCTATGAATGACATGGAGTGGGGAGGCGTCTACTGGAGCAACTGGGCAGGCTTGAGTGATGTGACCCGCAGCCTGCAGGCACAGAGAGGCCTGGGCGCAAGCAAGGTGTCAGCCCCTTCTGTGGGAGGATCTGTCAACATAGTCACCCGCACTGTCGAGCAGGAAAAGGGCGGCAGCGTCAGCTATGGACTTGGCGACAATGGAAGAAACTATATGTCGCTGGTGCTCTCTTCTGGATTGTCGAAGAAAGGCTGGGGCTTCACTGTCCTTGGCGGAAAGTCATGGGGCGACGGGTATGTGCAGGGCACAGAATTTGAGGCATACAATTATTTTGTGTCGGTATACAAAAGACTGAACTTTAATCACATGCTGGCTCTGACAGCATTCGGGGCCCCACAGTCGCACAATCAGCGCAACCAATATGACGGTCTCACCATAGAGGGATGGCAGGGTGTGCGCAACTATATGAAGGGTAAGAGCCCTTACAGATACAACGCCACTTTTGGCTATGGCAAGAATGGCGAGCGCAAGACATCAAGCTATAACTATTACCACAAGCCGCAGATATCGCTCAACCATACATGGGAGATAGACTCCAAGTCTACACTCAGCTCTGCCCTCTACATGTCTATCGGACATGGCTTCGGCAATTCGGGCTTGGGCGTGAACAGCACTTATGGCAACTACTGGTATGGCGCAAGCAATGGCGTGCTGAACATGAAGTTCAGAAATGCCGACGGCACCTATGCCTATGACCAGGTGCAGGATCTCAACGAGAAAAGCACAAGCGGCTCGCTGATGGCTATGAGCGAAACGTATAACAACCATATATGGTATGGACTCATATCCACTTACACCACAAAGCTCCTTGAGAAAGTCAACGCTTATGTGGGCGTGGACTTCCGCAACTATAAGGGCACACACTTCAACAAGCTCTCTGACCTTTACAATGGAGCGTATTTCACCGACTTGAGATACAGGAGCACCGTCGACCCAGAGAACAACAGCAAGGCGGCAGACCCTATGTGGAAATATGAGAAGCTGGTGGTAGGCGACAAGGTGTACCGCGACTACGACAGCCACATCACTCAGCAGGGCGTGTTCGGCCAGGTGGAATACAACGATGATGACAACATCTCAGCCTTCATTGCAGGCTCTGTCTCCAACTCGCACTACTGGAAGTATGACCGCTTCTATTACGACAAGGCGCACGCCAAGTCCAAGTCCATCGACTTTGTAGGCTACACCCTGAAGGGCGGAGCCAACTATAATATAGATGACTATCAGAATGTGTATGCCAATGTGGGCTACATCAGCCGCGCGCCGTTCTTCTCAGGAGGTGTCTTCTTGATGCCTAACACAAGCAATGAGCTTAATTCTGGAGCGGTGAACGAGAAGACTTTCTCAGCCGAACTCGGATATGCGTTCAAGAACAACTGGGTGAACGCTCGCGTAAATGCCTACTACACTCTTTGGCTCGACAAGACAACGACCAAGAACGGTGAGATAGACCAAAGTAAAGACCGCTACATAATGAACATGAGCGGCGTGGACGCCAAGCACATGGGCCTGGAGTTTGAGGTCACGGTGAAGCCTGCCTCATGGATTGACGTCAATGGAATGCTCTCTTTGGGCAACTGGAAGTGGAACAGCAATGCCACGGCATATTTCTACAACTCTGCCAGCCAGCCATTGGCCGACATCGCCACAGGCGCTATCGCAAGCGGTGTCGGAGCTCCAGACCATGTCAAGTTTACGCTCAACCAGAAGGGCGTGCATGTGGGCGGATCGCCGCAGACCACTATGTCGCTTGGTGTCAATGTGCGTCCGTCAAGGGCTCTGTCTCTTGGCGCAGACTTCACGTACAATGCGCGCAACTACGCCGACTTTACCCTGCCAAGCAACACATCTACGGGCGAGTTTACTCTTCAGGAGCCATGGAAGATTCCTGATGCCGGTCAGCTTGACCTGAACGCAAGATACAGGTTCAGATTGGGCAACTGCAACGCTGTGCTCATTGGCAATGTGAACAACCTGTTCAATTATGAGTATATCGTTGATGCCTTCTATGACGGCACTCACACCAGTTGGCGCGATTCATACAGAGTCTTTTATGCCTTCGGACGCACTTACAGCGTGAAGATGAGGCTTGAGTTCTGATGCAGCGCATTGATGCGAGGGATGTCCTGGGGCCGATGGCCACAGGGAGGCTTGCAGGGAGAATGCGCCACCCACAGGACTGTGCGCTGTGAAGGCCGGAAATGCTGGGGAATGATGATTTGGATGCCCGCTGACTGTGTAGGCTCGGGTGTCAAAAGATTATAACTGTTTAAAACAATAAGACAATGAGACTCAAACATTATATATATGCGGCGGCTGCCATGTGTGTGCTTGCAGCATGTGACGATTTCAACGACAAGCTTGATGGCTATGACGAGGATGTGGCCAGGCCTGTGGACATCAAGAATGAAAAATATGTTGTCACGTCCAATGACTATGCCAAGATGGCTGTGCAGGCTGATGCCGCTGCTATATCCACAAACAAGGCCTTTGATAATGCAGAGCAGGCTCATACATACATACCGTTCTTGCTCAAGGATGTGTATCCTGTGGCAGACAATGGCTCCACTATCAGAGTAGGATATGATGTCATAGACGATGCTGCCTCTTGCCTCACTCGCTTGAGAAAGGCTAAAAGCTACACTTTGACGGCAGATGACTATGGCTATGTATACGGGGATGAGGAGGATGAGGCCTCTTCGCTCTCGGCGTGGGAGAAGGTGGCAAGGCTGCTGGCAGACAAGATGCCTGGAGCTAATGATGGCGACATTGTCATGGTGAACTACAATGACGGCGGTGATGGCAGTGGACTCTCGTCGGGAAATGCGGTGGCAGGCTTCACTGCGTCAAGGCTTTTCACCTACGATGGCAACTCCTGGAAGGAGCTCTCTTCTGCGGAGAATATAGTGCCAATCTCTCCGAGCGTCTACAATTCCATAGGTGCTAAGTTCATAGAGAAGGGCGAGGAAATGATGCCTAAGTATCTTGGCTTGACCTACCCGTATGCCAAAGAGGGCGACACGCACACGGTGGCATACTATTATAATAAGTATAAGGATGTTGGTGCGCTGAAGTACGTCTTTGAGGATGGAGCGTGGGTGAAGACTGGCGAGTCGTTCAAGCAGACCAAGGTGCAGAACATCGACCCGTTTGTGCTTGCAGCCGGCGAATGGCGTTATGACCCAAGTGTGACTGTAGGCTTGCCTGCTGTGAAGAAAGACCCGGCGAGCGTGAGAGTATACCAGGCTATGGTTGACTGGGTATGGGAGAATGTGGACAAGCCAGCCGGTGTCAGCAGCAAGGGTACAGGATATGTGGCCAAGTATGGCGACACAGATTTCTATACAGGAGCCACAGCTTATGACTGCGTGGTGGACTGGAAGGCAGAGGATGCAAGGAAGCAATGCGCTGGCGCATACAAGGACATGACCGACGAGGAGATTACTGCCGCCATGCAGAAGAATTTCATCCAGGTGCTTGGCCATGCTCTCTCAAAGCTTTATCCCGCTGCGGAGACTGTTCAGGGGCTGGACGTGATATACACAGTCAATTTCTCGGCCAAGACATCAAGCGAGGCACGCTACACCATCGAGTACAAGGTCGTTGGCAAGGCTGAGTTCCAGTATGTGGAAGGCTCTATGAAAGCTCTGTGAGTGACGCAACACAAAAAGCTGCTGTGAGCGTGGCAAGTGTGGAGCGGCTCTATGAGCGGGTCTGCGATTGAAGGAAAATAAAAGAAAAAGACAGGCTAATATAAATAAATGTATATAGTAAGAAAGGTTGTTATTTTGACGTTGTTGGCACTTGCGGCATTGCCGCTGTGCGCACAGAAGAATCGTACGGGAGGACAAGTTGTCATTGTCTCATCGTACAATCCCGATGTGAACAGAGTGAGTGAGAATATCTACGCATTCTCTTCTGTTCTGATGAATAGTGGCCTTGACATCGAAGTCGTTGTGGAAGACATGGCATGCCAGAATCTTCCGGAATGCTTCGAATGGAAAGACAGGCTATGGGGACTGCTGAGCAAGTATTATGAGAACGGCAAGTCGCCAGCTGCCATCTTGCTGCTTGGCACTGAGGCCAGTTCGGCGTTCTTCTCGCTCAACAAGCCAGAGGTGAAGAAGACACCTGTGCTCATGTCCATGAGAGGACGCTCTATGATAAAGCTGCCTAATAAAAATGACATAGACCTGAGGACGTGGCTGCCTCGCTCCTATGATTTGATAGACGACTTCTCCGACTACAACATAGTGGGCGGTATGTTGTTTGACTATGACATAGAGACCAATCTTGACCTCATCAAGTTCTTCTATCCTTCATGCCGCTCGCTTGTGTTCCTGTCCGACAACTCGTGGGGCGGACTCACAATGAAGTCGGAGTTCGTTACGGTCATGAAGAAGCATCCTGAGTATGACATTGATTATATAGACGGACGCGACATGACTTTCATAGAGGTCAATGACAGCTTGGCAAATATTCCGACAGACAAGGCGCTCATAGTGGGCACGTGGCGTATAGACCGCACCAACCGCTTTGTGGTCAAGAACACGACATACACGTTTGCAAAGAACAGTCCGGGTCTGCCAATGTTCTCACCTTCTGCCATAGGACTGGGATACTGGTGCTTGGCTAATTATGGACCTGATTTCAGGTGTACAGGCGGAGACGTGGCAAAGCAGCTCGTGGAATACCTCAAGACGGGAAAGGGACAGAAGCCGCAGCTGCTGGAGAACAAGTATACGATTGACTATGAGAAACTGAACGAGCTGAGGCTGACGGCCGAGGGCTTCCCATATAAGTATGAGTTGCTCCATGGGCCTATCGACCCGTGGGAGGAGTATAGCGACATAATCATATGGGTGATAGTGATTGTGGTGTTCCTTTCTGGCTGTCTGGGCGTTTCGCTGCATTACCTCAGAAAGAGCCATGTGCTCGGTGAGCAGCTGAAGCTTCACAGCATCCAGCTTGACATAGCGCGCAGGAATGCGGAAGAGGCAAGTGTCATGAAGTCAAACTTCATCGCAAACATGAGTCATGAGATACGCACTCCGCTGAATGCCGTGGTAGGTTTTGCCCAGTTGCTGGCCGACCCTAACATGGAGATGTCGCCAGATGAGAAGAAGGAGTTTGGCTCTATCATCAAGATGAACACCGACTTGCTTCTCAACCTTGTCAATGATTCTCTTGAGCTGTCGCGCATCGACGCTGGACATGTCAAGTTCAAGTTCCTTCCTATAGATATCGTTGCTCTGGCGTCAGCTGCTGCTGAGGCAGCCAAGGTCAATCTTTCGGCCGATGTCACTATCTCCATAGAGAGTGTCAACGATGAGCTTCTCATCATGTCGGACAAGGACAAGCTGCTTCAGGTGTTCAGCAATCTTCTGAACAACGCAAAGAAGTTTACGGAAAAAGGTTCTATCGTAATCTTTGTCGGCTCAGTCTTCCGTGACAACGTTTCGGGAGAGAACATGGTTGAGATCAGCGTGAAGGATACCGGATGCGGTATACCGAAGGACAAGGCTGAGGTCATCTTTGAGCGTTTTGCTAAGGTGGACGAGTTTAAGCAGGGCACAGGTCTCGGACTGGCTGTGTGCCGCTCTATAGTGGAGTCGCTTGGTGGCAAGATATGGGTAGACACAGACTATACAGGCGGAGCGCGGTTTGTCTTCACCCATCCGGTCAGAAAGATTGTGGATGGCGGAGATGCTGCGGGCGAGTGATTTTGTCAGTAGCCATGGTGCTCTTGCCAAGCCGTGCTCAAGAAATATATAGTGAAATAGAGACGCAGGGATTGCCCATTGTGACAGCCCCTGCGTCTTCTTGTTGTGAAATGGCTGGCAAGATATGCGTTGGGGCTGCCTTTGGCAGGTGCGCGTCTGTAGTGTTTCCCAGTTGGTGCCACTATGCGATGCTTGTAGACAAAGTAATATCTGGCACCAAGGTAGAGAAGAAGTCCTGTTGGTGCCACTATGTGATGCTTGTAGGAGTTTCCCCCTTGTAGTGTAGGGCTTTTCTGCTTTGCCATGTGAGGAAGTCTTCTTATCTTTGCACAAGAAACAAATAAAACGTAAAACAATTATGATGAAAAAGTTTTTTGTGCTTGCGCTTTTATGCGCACTCATCTGTAGCTGTGGCTCAGACAAGAAAGTGGAGGGTGACGTTAACAACCTTTATGGCAAGTGGTTTATCGAAGAGGCCATGAGCGCCAGTACCGTAGGAGCGGAAGAGAGACCGTTCATCAATTTTGACAAAAATGGCAAGATGAATGGCAACGCCTCTGTCAACCTGTTCTTCGGCGACTATAAGTTTGACGGCAAGAAGTTGACTCTTGGCAACATGGGCATGACGCGCAAGCTCGGTGCAAGCATGGATGTGGAGCGAACCATCTCAGAAGCTCTTGACAAGTCTGCCACAATAAAGATAGAAGGCAAGAGCGCTAAGGTGCTTGACAAGAGCGGCAAGGTGGTGATGACACTCGTTAAGGAATGATGCGAGTTGCGCAGCAGAGAGACATTATGCTGCACAAGGTCCGTCGGGTGTTACTTATGTAAGAAGGCGGCATGCCTGGCATCCACAGCTATAATATAAGTAGGTGCTCATAATTATAAGTAGGGCTTATAATTATGAGCACCTACTTAATTATGGTTTAACGTTCCTTTTATAACCTCTGATGGCATCAGTCCGAATTCTTTCTTGAAGCTTTCCCTGAAATTTCCCAGGCTGTTGAAGCCTGCCATTTGCGCAACATCCGTCACGCTGTATTTCTTGGTCTGCAGCAGAGCCATGCTGTGGCGCAGTTTGGCCTTCTTGATGTATTCATTGGCGCTCATGCCTGTGAGGGCCTTCACTTTGCGGTAGAATGTGGAGTGGCTCATGGCCATCTTGTCAGTCATGAATGCCATGTCGAGGTTTTCCGTGGCTATATTGTCTGCGATGAGCTTGTTCAGCTTTTCCATAAACCTCCTGTCCAGCTCGCTCAGCAATGAGGTTGTCTCCTCCCTCTCTTCGTCAGCTGTGTCGTTTCTCTCTTGAATGTCAGCTGTGCTGTGCTTGACGATGTATTCAGCCAGCCGCCTTCTGCCCGACAGTATGTTTCTTATGCGGCTGAGCAGCAGCTTGGCGCTGAAAGGCTTCATCAGGTAAGAGTCTGCCCCGCTGTTGTAGCCTTCTTCCTGGTCGTTGGAGCTTGTCTTTGCGGTGAGCAAGATGATAGGCACATGACTGGTGCGTATGTCCTCCTTCAGCAGTCGGGTCATTTCTATGCCGTCCATCTCTGGCATCATGATGTCGCTCACTATTATGTCTGGCATCTGCTCCAGGGCCATGTCTCTGCCTGTCTTTCCGTTGCAGGCCTGGAGAATGCGGTAGTCTTCGCTCAGCGACTCGTGAATGTATTGTCTGATATCGGCGTTGTCTTCCACAACAAGCACGAGAGGTGGCTGGCATTCCTTTTCCATTCCTTTGCTGGCGTCACAGTTTGGCTCCTCATTGCAGCCTGTGCCTATGCGGATTGGCTCATCGTCTTTGTGGAGTGCGTTGGGGTAGGTGCTGTCCTTCTTCAGGACAAAGGAGAATGTGCTGCCTTCCCCTTGCGTGCTCTCTATATTCAGTTCGGCGTCGTGCAGCAGCGCCAGTGCCTTGACCAAAGCCAGTCCGATGCCTGTGCCAGAAGCCTGGTGCTTGCTGTTTTCCTGGTAGTACCGCTCGCATATATGTGGCAGGTCGGCTTTGTTGATGCCATATCCTGTGTCTTTCACAGAAATGGCTATCTTGTCTTCAGGAACCTGTTTCACAGACAATGTGATGAACCCGTGTGGAGTGTACTTGATGGCGTTAGACATCAGATTGTTGACTACAATGGTTATGACCTCCGAGTCAAAGTATATCTCTGGCGTCTGTTCGTCCATGTCCATCACTATCTGCACGTTCTTATTGACGCTTAGTTCTTGGAAGCGTGATCCTATCCCCCTCACGAATGTCACTATATTGTCTTTTGCCACGGTCAGCTTCCTGTGTTGCGTCTGTGTCTTTCGGAATTCCAATATGTCGTTGATGAGTTCAAGAAGCCTTTCAGCGCTGGCATGTATGCTGCTTATTTTCTTTGCAGCTCTTGGTGGCAGTGCCTTCTCGGCCATGAGGTCTTCCAGAGGTCCCAGTATGAGAGTGAGCGGAGTGCGCAGCTCATGTGTGATGTTGGTGAAGAAGCGCATGCGCTCCTCGTTCAGCATATGTCTCTGCTCGCTTTCCCATTGCGTGCGTTTCAATGAGTTGCGTAGCGTTATCTGCTTCTGGTAGGAACGAGCAAAATAGTAAGCCAGCCCTATGAACGAGATCAGGTACGCGAGTTTGGCCCACCATGTGAGCCACAGTGGCGGACATACCGTGATAGGCATTTCAGCCACGCTCGCTTCGTCCCAGTCTTGGCTCTTCAGTTTGGCACGTATCATGAAAGTGTAGTCGCCTGGCTTTATGTTTCGGAAGGAGACCTCATCGTCACCCTCAGTCTCATACCATTGGTCATCAAGACCTTTCATCATGTATGAATAGTCCACATCGCTTTTCTGTCCAAAGTCCTGTACTGTGAACGTTATTTTGAATGTGTTGTCGTTGTATTCCAGCTTTAAGGCTCCATTGCTGTCGGGAGATATGATGCTGGAAAATGCTTGCTCCGATATTCGGCCAATCCTTTCGCAGCTGATGATTTGCACTTGCGGCACGCTTTGGGGGCTGTTGATTGTTTGCGGAGTGAAATAGCACACGCCGCTTGGTGAGCCGAAGTAGATGGCGCCGTCAGGTGATATGGCGGCAGAGGCTTCCACAAAGTTTCCTGTGGGGATGCCATTGTGGTAGTCGTAGTTGTGGAAGCGCTGCCTGCGCATGTCGAGGCAGGCTATACCCGAAAACATGCTGACCCACATGTTTCCCTGCCTGTCTTGGCATATGGCCCTGATATGGCTGTCTTTTATTCCGTGTCGCTCATCATAGATGCGGATGTCTTGTGGCTTCAGTGGATTGGCGACATAGGCCAGTCCCTTGGCTGTGCCTATCCATATACCGCCATCTTTGTCGCAGATGATGTGGTTGATGGTGTTGCTTTTAAGATAGTTGCTGTCGTCCAGGTGGATTACCAGTCTCTTGTTGCTGTTGAAGACAAAGACTCCAGAAGAAAAAGTGCCAATCCAGAGTTGCCCGTTGCAGTCTTCTGTGATAGTGTATATGATAGCGGCTTTCTGCTTGCCTGTTTTTCTGTTTATCCCTTTTTCTGTTTTACTGTTTATCTCCTTTATGATTTTGCTGTTTATCTCCTTTTCTTCTTTCTCTATCCTGTTCTCCACTGAATAGAGTCCTTCCTCGCAGCCTATCCACATCTTCCCGTGTTTGTCCTCGTGGAGCGCGTGCACATCAATGTTGCGCAGATGGCTGAGACGGAAGAATGTGCCGCTCGACGGATTGTATGTCAGCACGCCATTGTCGTTCGTTCCAAACCATATATTGCCGAGGTGGTCTTTTTCGAGAAAATACACCGATGCGGAGGAGTTGGAGAGGCATGACGAAAAATTGAAGTCACGCTTGGCCTTCTCGCCAGTGTATTGGACTATATTGCCATCTTGTCCAAGCCACAGGCAATTTCTGTCTTGGTCGAAGTATATTCCGTTCACGTCTTCAAAGGCGTTGCCCTTATATGACAATGTGTGAAACCCTGCCTCGCTGTTTGACATGAAGTCTATGCCAGAACTGAAGTTGCCTATCCAAATGTTGCCGAAGGAGTCCTGAAGCACCCTTCTTGTGCTGTTGGATGACAGTTCGCTGTTCTCTTTTATTATTTGCCTGAATGTGGGCTGCTCTATGAGAGGCTTTCTGTATTTGTCAAGGTCAAGCACGCTGATGCCACCTATGTCGGATGAAATCCACAGAGTATGGTCATCCATCTCTGTTATTTGGTGGATGTTGTCGCCTGCCAATGAGAGAGAATCTCTGTCATGGTGCTTGAAAACCCTGAATTTGCCATTGGCGTTGTCAAAGATGGCCAACCCGTTGTTGGTGCCGACCCAGATGTTTTGCATATGGTCCACGCAGACACTTCTTACATTGTTTCCTGGCAGACTGCTGGTGTCTGCTGATTGGTGGACGTAAAGCTTGCTTTTCTGTGTCTTGAGATTGTATATGTATAATCCGTCCATGCGCATGCCGATGTAAAGGTGTCCTTTGCCGTCGTCTGCGATAAAGCGTGCTCCGTTTTTATTGTGAGGGAAGAGTCTGTTGCTGATGGTGGTGGAGCATTTCTTGCTCTTCTGGTCGTAGAGCTGGACGTAACCATTATAGTATGCTATCCATATTTTGCCGCTGCTGCTGACGTTGATGGCTGCCACGCTCGCGCCTTTCATTCTCGCTTCAGAGCAGAAATGCTCTATTCTTTGTGTCTTGCAATGGTATATGTCTATGTGTCCTTCCTTGGACAGCATCCAGACAGCGTTGGTGGCTTTGTCGTATAGCAAACCGATGTAGCTGTCTGACGAGACGTCAGAGTTGTTTGTCTTGAAGACAGAACATTTGTTGCCGGCGATTCTGTTGACTCCGCCTTCTGTGGCAATCCACAGGAATCCCTGGCCGTCAATGGCCATGTCATTGACAAATCCATTGGAAAGCCCTTGCTTCAGCCCGATGTTGCTGAATCTTGGCGAACCTGCGCGCAAGTAGATGGCTCCTGCCAACAGACATAATATAAGCAGTATCTTTCTTGTCATAGGAGTATTGTGTTTTAACTGTAAGGATATGCCAAGCTGGTGAACCTTGGGCTTGTCTTCTGATAGCCTGGCACAGAAGCGTGGTGCAAAAATAGTGAAAATGTCGCAAAAAACAGCACAAGAACCATCCGCAAATACATGAACAGTAGGTCAGAATCCACATGTGTTGGTGCATCAGGCGGGCTGATAGTCAGATACACCTGTGCCATGGCTGTCATATGCATGACGAGTATTGGATAAGTGAGAAGTGTCTTCTTCATGATGAATACCCTGTATGTTGAGAGCGCATGTCTGGCGCCCTGATGTTTGCAGCTTTTATATCTGATGCCTTGATGTTTGCTGTTTTGATATCTGATGCCTTGATGTTTGCTGTTTTGATATCTAATGCCTTGGTGGCTGATGCTTTTATGTTTCGCGCTCTGATGTTTGGTGCGGTAAAGTTACTAAAAACAAATGAGACGCTCAATACGAATGGATTCATTTGAACTAAAATCGTCAAAGTTTGACAGAAAAGCGTTGCCTGGGATGTATTTGGCAGATTATCAGCTGCGTTTGGACTATAAAAGTCGTAGGCTTTGTGTGATAAGATGTATCTTTGCCGTTAAATAAAAAATAAAGCCGTTAAATAAAATAATAAAAGAAAACACAAGCAATGAGAAGATTTGGTTTTTTACTGTTTCTTTATGGATGTATGCTTCGCGCAGTGTCATGTGCAGATGCACAAACTGTAGTGAATGGCGTGCCATGGTATGACCAGAATAACAATCCTGTCAATGCCCATGGCGCGGGCATCGTAAGGGATGGCGGAAAGTATTGGCTCTTTGGCGAATACAAGAGTGACACGTCGAATGCCTTTCCTGGATTCGGCTGCTATTCATCTGTTGACTTGGTGAACTGGCAGTTTGAGCGTGTGGTTCTTCCTGTGCAGAAGGACGGCTTTCTCGGACCAGACAGGGTGGGGGAACGCGTGAAGGTGATGCGCTGCCCTAAGACAGGAGAGTATGTGATGCTGATGCATGCCGATGACATGGGGTACAACGACCCTTATATAGGTATAGCCACATGCAAGACCATCAATGGCGACTATAAGATGAGGGGCGCGCTGAAATATAATGGGCGGCCTGTCAAGCGCTGGGACATGGGGGTGTTCCAGGATGATGACGGAAAGGGATACCTGCTCATACATCATGGACCTGTTTACAGACTGAGTGATGACTACCTTAGTGTGGACACTATGATTGCCGACATTAAGGGTATGGGGGAGTCTCCTGCCATGTTCAAGAAAGATGGCATGTATTATCTTCTTACTTCAAACCTTACCAGTTGGGAACGGAATGACAACTATTATTTTACGGCATCAAACATTGCTGGCCCGTGGAAGAGGCAAGGCACGTTTTGCCCAAAGGGCACTTTGACATGGAACTCTCAGAGCACTTTCGTCCTGATGCTCCCCGATGGCACGCCTATGTACATGGGCGACCGATGGTCATATCCTCATCAAGCGTCGTGCGCCACCTATGTATGGATGCCGATGCAGGTGGATGGAGAGAGGCTTTCCATTCCTGACTACTGGCAAGCTTGGAGGCCTGCGCTCGGATTAGCGAAAGGTATTGCGCCAGTGTCTCATGCAGAGGCGGATGCTTTGAGCCAATCTGTTGCAAGAAAGGCTTTGGTCCTTGATTCCAGAACAAAGGGCGATGCAGTCAGGGTCACTTTTAGTGGCACACATGTGGCCTTGATCGGAAAGACTGATTGCCATGGAGGATATGGGTTGGTTTCTATTTATGACAAAAGAGGACGTAAGGTCTATTCCTCATTGATAGATTTCTATAGCAAGGTGCCTCAGCATGGCATCAGGGTGATTACTCCCAAATTGTCTCGTGGAAAATACGTGCTGAGTGTGGAGGTGACAGGCGAGCGCTCCAATTGGTCTGACAAGGCCAAGCATGTCTTTGGCGCTGATGACTGTTACGTCAGGACTGAAGAAGTGTGTGTGTTTCGGTAAAATGTGTGAATGATGATAATATAAATAAGGGGAAAGATTGTTAGGATGCCGTATGTACGTGTTCCTGCAATACGGTCGGCATAAATGTGGCAACGGGATGCGCGCTCTGTTATGGAGTGTGCATCCCGCTGCTTGTGTTTCATGTAGATTTATTTTAAGCAGTAGAAATTGCTTGTTGATGGCCATTGCTTTGATAGCGGTTGCTCGTTAAAGGCTGTTGCTTGTCAATGGCCATTGCTTGTTGATGGCCATTGCTTTGATAGCGGTTGCTCGTTAAAGGCTGTCGCTTGTCAATGGCATTTGCTTGTTTATGGCTGCGTTGCTGTTGTCATTCTGCTGAAGCCTCCGATGCAGCCTCTTCTGTGTTGCCTTCCTCAACTTTAGGCTCAAACTCATTGATGCCATTGTTGATGAGGATGTTGTACCATGAGAGCACCTTGCGCATGTCTGACACTCTCACGCGGTCGGTATCGTAGTTAGGGAGCACCTTTGCGAAGAAGGCGATGATGTCTTCCTGGTCAGCCTTCTTTGGAGAGAGGTCTACAGGCTTGCCCTCATAGTTGTTCTTGATAGACTCAAACACAGAAGTGAGGCTCACTTCCTTGTCATCGTTGGTGTAGATAGAGATGTCTGCGAGCGACACCACTTGGTCTGCTCCAAAAGCAGGGATGCGCTTCTTCTTTTCGTCTACGGTCTCAACGATGAGGTTTCTATTGCCTCTTGAGATGAGCTTGTAAAGCCCTGGTTTGCCAGAGATGGCTAAAATCTGTCTGATCATATTATTCTTTCTTTTTTTATTTAGTTTATTGTGAATGTCTTTTCTTGTTATCGTGAATGACTTTTCTTGTAATCGTGAATGTCTCTTCTTGCGGTGGCACTGATAGACCTCGGAGCTATTCAGTCAACGGCAGGTGGCACATACGCAGTAGCGTAGCCTCCTGTCACAGATGACCATGGGAGTGATTCTGTCTCCCGCAGTGTGTGGCATGGCCTGTAATGGCTGCGAGCATGCGTTCTATCTCAGAGTCTGTGTCATGCACTTCATCGTTCATGATGCACACGTCGGCTCTTTCACGCTTCTCTTCCTCGTCCATCTGTTGCGCCATGCGCGCTTCAATCTGCTGCTCAGTGGCAGAGTCCCTCCTCATGGCTCGGCGGATACGCAGTGGTTGTGGTGCGTACACTTCCACTGTCATGTCTACAGTGTCGTCAAAGCCCGATTCGAACAGGATGGCGCATTCCTGCGCCACGATGTCCGAGTCCTGACGCTCTGCCCATGCCAGGAAGTCTTTCTTCACGGCAGGGTGCACGATGGCATTTATCTTGCGCGCGTTTTCCTCGTTGAGAAAGAGAAAGGCTGCTATGCGCTCTCTGTTCAGTCTTCCTTCTGCTGTGTAGGCGTCATCACCGACAAGTCTTTTGACTGCTTCGACTATCTCGCCGCTTTCTGTCATCAGCCGCTTGGCTTCGGCGTCGCAGTTATACACAGGCACACCTCTCGACTGGAGCCTTTGGCACACGAACGACTTGCCGCTGCCTATGCCGCCTGTTATTCCTATCTTGATCATATGGTCTCATTTGTTTCTGGCATCCTTGGCCTTTTCCCATGGTACATTTGGACTTTGCTGTGCAGTATCTTAGGCTTTTGCTGTGCGGTGCCTTTGGCTTTTGCTGTGCGGTGCCTTTGGACTTTACCGTGCAGTGCCTTTGGACTTTGTCGTGCAGTGCCTTTGGCCTGTCTATTCAGTCTCTTGCTCAATGACATACTCGACGCTTTCTGGCGACATGCGCAGATGTCGTATGCTGTATGGCTGCTGGCGCACATACAGTTTGCAGCGTCTCTGTCCCTTCTTGGTGTCGTTGAAGTCGACCACCACAAGAAAGTCGTTGGCTGTGATTTCATTGTAGAGTGCTGAGCTTACCAGCACAGTCACTTTAGCCCTCAGCGGGAATGTTCGCAGCACAGTGTTGCGTGGCACGTTCTCGCTGTATATCGGCACCTCGATGGTCTTGTCTGTGAAGATGTCCACACATATCTCAGCCTGTGTCTTTTCCGGCAGCACTTTGGCACCCTTGGGAACAACCAGCGACAGTTCGGTGTTGATGGTGTCTTCCACATTGTTATAATGGACATTCTCAGTTTTGATGCTGGTGATGCTGTTGAATGTCAGTTCTGGCGCGTACAAGTCGACAGAATCAGGGCTGAGCTTGATGCCGCACAGGTAACGTCCAGGACTGGTGGTCACGTGTCCGTTGAACACTACGGGCACTCGCTTGTGCTGTCCATTGGAGTAGTAGGCCTCCATCTTGTTTGGCACCGTGCTCTTGAAGGACATTCCCTCAGGCGTTTGCTTGATGGCAGCGCGCCGCAGGTGCGCCGCGTCTATGATTACTTTTCCGTCGCTGTTGTCTATGTCCTTGAAATTGATGGTCAGAGCCTGGTCATTGTTCTTCATGAACTTGTAGTAGAAGGCGTTCCATCCTTTGCTGCTGTATACGATGCTTACCTCTTCTGGCAGCTTGGTGGTGAAGATGGCGTTTTTTGGCATGTTCACTACGTTCAGCTTGTAGACTAAGCTCACTTCTGTAGTCTCCTTGATGGTCTGCATGAACCAAAAGATGATGGAGATGAGCAGGAACACAAGGAATACAAGAAGATTGCGGTTGATTTTTACCAACCGCAATCTTCTGATTATAACTCTTGCAAAGTCTGTAATCATGATGTTTCTCCGTTATGAAAGGAAGCGGAGCGGCTTGCGCTTCTCAGAGAGCGTGTCGTTAGCCTTGGTTCTTCCTGTCCAAAACTGTGTGATGTTTCTCTCTGGGGCTTACTGCTGCTGTTGCTGCTGGCTTCCCTCTGCGTAGACGTAGTTGCGGTCTATCTGGATGGTCACGCCCTTTGCTATCTCGATGGTGAGATAAGGCTCTCCTTCGTTGAGCGATTTCACTGTGCCATACACACCGCTGGCAGTGATGACGCGGCTGCCTATGGCGAGGCTCTTGCGGAAGTTCTCGATTTCCTTCTGGCGCTTGCGCTGAGGGCGTATCATGAAGAAGTAGACGATGGCGAACATTGCGACAATCATGATGATCATGCTCCAGTCGAATCCGCCTTTAGCTGCTCCGGCAGCCTGGATGAGTTGTAACATAGTCTTAATTGGTTTTTAGTTTTTATTCTTTTATGATGCGTTTCTCTTCTTTGAGCTTCTTAGCCACCGTGTCGAGTATGCCGTTGATATACGACGCGCTCTTGGGGGTGCTGTACCATTTGGCTATCTCCACATACTCGTTTATTGTCACACACACTGGTATGTTTGGGAATGTGATGAACTCAGCTATGGCTGTCTGCATGATGACAATGTCCATGTAGGCGAGGCGGCTGAGGTCCCAGTTGCGGAGATACTTGCTTATGAGTGAGCGGTACTCGTCTGAGTTGATGATGGTGCTTCGGTACAGACGTGTGGCGAAAGCCCTGTCTTCCGAGTCTTTGTATTCGGGAATAAGCTCCTGGTTGGCCCCTTTCTTCTTGTCAAACTTCTTGATGGTCTTCAGCACGAAGGTGTCGATGATGGCGCGGTCGTCGTTCCAGTAGAGGCTCTGCTCCTCAAGGATGTCGTCTATGCGCTCGTCCTTCATGATGATGTTCTTGTAGATGGCTCTCCACAGCTCGCGGTCGTCGTCGTATGTGACAGACTCTTTCGCCATGTAGTTCTGGTAGTAAGGGCTCTGTGTTATGTCGTTGTAGAGGCGCTTCAGGTAGGCTATCTCGTTGTTCCAAGAGATGTTGTTTGTCTCTATATACTCCTTGAGCGAGCTGTTTATCTCAAGCTGCGCTATAAATTGGTTGTTGATGAATCTGTGGCTTATCTCCTCGTCGAGGTGTCCGACCTGGTTCATGTGCTCTTTGTGCTCCACGTCTGTGATGGCGTAGCGCGACACGCTGACCATAAGCCAAAGCATGTAGTTGTAAAGTTCGTAGGATTTGGAGAGGCTGAATAGCAGCTCTTTCTCCGCAGTGTCGATGTTTTTACCGCTGTTCTGATAGTATGCGTACAAGACTTGTATGGTCTTGATACGTATTAGTGTTCTGTTGATCATATTTCAAAAAACTCTTTTTTTGTAATGTCATTAATATATGTCTGGATAAAAACACCAGGTTGGCGAGGTCTGTTCCTCTTGTCTCATAATTCGAGTGCAAATATAGTGAATTTCTTTGAAAACAGTCTTGTTTTTGTAGAATGATTAGTTTTTTTTGCAAAAAAGAGTGGGTTTTCTTGCTTGTTTGATTTTTTTTTGACAATTTTGTATGCAAATTCAATGTTGTAAACTAAAAAGAGACAATTATGAGTGAGACAGGTAAAGAGTTAATCTTCTCTGAAAGCGTCAAAGCGGGGAAGCGCGTCTATTATTTCGACGTGAAGCAGAGTAGGAATGGCGACAAGTATGTCACCATCACGGAGAGCAAGAAAAGCAACGAGGGCACGCCGGAAAATCCACGTGTGGTGTTTGAGAAGCATAAGCTTTTTCTCTACAAGGAGGACTACAGCAAGTTTGTTGACGCCTTGAAGAAGGTCATAGAAGTGGCGCAGGAGGGAAATGAGTCTGTAGCTGTAGTGGATGGAGGAAAGGTCGAGGCTGCCGATGCCGCTGTGGCTGAGGCAAAGCCAGCTGAGGAGCCAAAGGCAGAGAAGAAGAGCTTCCTTGACAAGATGAAGGGCATCTTCTGATGACAGATGACGGGCATGCCGGCGTGCTGGCAGCATGCCGCGCGGCGTGTGCTGAAGTGTGCAGCAGGGAAACGGGCGCGTGAATGCAAAGCCGTCGTTTCTATGTCCCTTATGCTGTAAAGAAGGCGGCATGGGGAGAATATTTGTGGCTGCATGGAATATTTTGTCTGAAAATGTTTTGCCGTATGCCATAAAAGTAGTACCTTTGCACCGCTTTAAAATGCAGCACATAGGTTCGTATGCTTATATGCGGATGAACGTGTGATGGCGAATTAAGCGATCAATACTTAATTTATAGTAACACAAAAAACAAATGAAGGAAATTACACTTAACGCTGAGACTCGCTCGGAGTTCGGCAAGAAGGCAAGCCGTGAGCTTCGTCGCGCAGGTCTCGTTCCCGCAGTATTCTATGGAGTAGAGAAGGATGAGAATGGTCTTCCTGTATCAAAGTCTATCAAGATTTCTGAGAAGGAACTCTCTAAGCTCCTTTACACACCAAACGTATACATCGTTAACCTCGTGGTTGACGGCACACCAGTGAAGGCTATCCTCAAGGACCTCCAGTGTGACTATGTGACAGACCGTCCAGTTCACGTGGACTTCTACCAGGTGACAGAGGACAAGCCTGTTGTATTCGAGATTCCTGTCAAGCTCAACGGTCTCGCTGAGGGCGTACGTGCCGGTGGTAAGCTCGCGCTCAACGTGCGCAAGCTCGCTGTCAAGGCTTGCTACACTCAGTTCCCAGACGTTCTTGACATCGACGTTACAAACCTTGGCCTTGGCAAGTCAATGAAGGTCGGCGCTCTCTCATACGATGGTCTTGAGATCATCACTTCTAAGGAAGTCGTTGTATGCGCTGTTCGTATGACTCGTGCCGCACGCGCTGCACAGGCTGAGGCTGCTAAGTAATTCAGTCATAAGAGACAAGCATCTATGGGGGTCACCGTTTGCCGAAAGGCTTTGGTGTACCCTCATTTTTTTGTTTGCAGTCTGGCGAGATGCGGCATGGAAGAACATGCATAGGCAATGCCGCATGGGAGCATAGGCAATGCCATAAGGTAGCATGGGCTATGCCATATGGGACATGGGCCATGTCCGCCCGGCATGATTCTGTTGGCCGCTACGTGTCTGCAAACATTGTTTTTAGTTAAGTGACAGTAAAAAAATATACAAAATGTGGTTGCTGGATTTGTTTCGACGCAAACATCTGCTCACCGCTGATGATGAAAATATGAAATATCTTATAGTAGGACTTGGCAATATAGGAAACGAATATGTAGGCACTCGCCACAACATAGGCTTCCGTCTCATTGACGCTTTTGCGGAGAAGCAAAATGCCACATGGATGGACAAACGTTATGGCGCTGTAGCCACCACACGTGTGAAGAATGCGGAGATGCTGCTGTTGAAGCCTTCCACGTATATGAACCTCTCAGGGCAGGCTGTGCGCTATTGGGCGCAGCAGGAGAAGATTCCCGTAGAGAATATCCTCGTGCTTGTGGATGACCTGAGCTTGCCTGTAGGCAAGATACGCATGCGTGGCTCTGGCAGTGCAGGAGGACACAACGGACTGAAGAACATCGAGTCGTGCCTGATGACATCGGCATATGCTCGTGTCAAGTTTGGCATTGGCAATGATTTCCCTCGCGGCGGCCAGGTTGATTTTGTTCTTGGCTCTTTCTCTGACGAGGACAATAAGATAATAGATGAAAAGGCCGAATATGTAGGCGAGATGATAAAGAGCTTTTGCCTGCAAGGACTGGAACGAACCATGAACCAGTATAATAAGAAATGAGAAGTGTAACTCTGGTGCCGTGAAGTGTTTGACAAGCATTCTTTATATATGTATGGAAATAACTCTTGTGCGTCAGAAAGGCAATGAAGGCATGTGATAACTAAGGAAAACATGTGAAAGGCCATAGGATGGCATGTAGGAAACCATAGGATAGCATGTGGCAAACCATAGGATAGCATGTGGCAAACCATAGGATAGCATGTGGCAAACCATAGGATAGCATGTGGCAAACCATAGGATGGCATGTGGCAAACCATAGGATAGCATGTGGCAAACCATAGAATAGCATGTGGCAAACCATAGGATAGCATGTAGGAAAGTCAGGAACATATGGAAGCAAGATTAGATAAATGGCTATGGGCAGCGCGCATATACAAGACGCGCAGCATAGCTGCCGACGCTTGCAAGAATGGCCGTGTGACCATGGGCGGCGTGAAGCAGAAAGCGTCAAAGATGATAAAGGAAGGTGACGTGGTAGAGGTGCGCAAGCCTCCTGTCACTTATTCATTCAAGGTACTTAAGGCCATCCAGAACAGGGTGGGTGCCAAACTTGTGCCGGAAGTGCTGGAGAATGTCACGCCTAAGGAGCAGCTTGAACTGCTTGAGATGAACCGCATAAGCGGTTTTGTGGACAGGGCGCGTGGCACGGGTCGCCCTACGAAGAAGGAGCGCCGAGAGCTGGATGATTTCATTCAGCCTGCATTCTTTGGCGATTTTGATTTCGATTGGGATGATGATGAAGAAGACGAGGAGTAGGCCGCATGGCAGCCTACTCCTCGTCTTCTTCTTTTTGGGGGGAGTGTGTGCAGGTGGTCATGTTTTAGCAAGTAGGCGCTTGATGCGCCATCATGCTTTGAGCGATGCTTCCTCCTGTTGTGAGTGATGCTCTCTTCGCCTTTTAATGAGGCATATCTTGGCCTTTTTAATGAAGCGTTTTTTCGCTTTTTTACGAAGCGCTTCTTCATTATCTAAGGAAGCGCTCCTTTAACTTTTGCTAATGCGCTTCTTCGGAAAGTGCAGCCTTAACTGGCGGACTGGAACAAATTTTATTACTGTTAATTGTATGAGATTCATATAAGTAGGATGGGTTACATTCTGAATCTCCAATCGTCGGTCATCCTCTGTATGCCAGTCCTACAGTTTCTCCGCAGCAATCTTACATATATTCACCACTGTCATCATGGCCTTTTCCATGCTCTGCACAGGGCAGAACTCATGAGGCCCGTGGAAGTTGATGCCGCCAGCGAAGATGTTGGGGCATGGCAGTCCCATGAATGAGAGTTGTGCTCCGTCTGTTCCGCCTCTGATGGCCCGTACCTTAGGTTTCATGCCAGCATCGCTGATGGCTTGCTTGGCTATGTCGATGATGTACATCATTGGCTCGACCTTCTCTTTCATGTTGTAGTATTGGTCTTTGATCTCCAGGGTGGCTATGTCGCCATAGTCCTCGTTGATGATGGCCACAATGTCTTCCATCTCAGCCTTGCGGCTCTCGAAATACTCGCGGTCGTGGTCGCGTATGATGAAAGAGAGCTGCGCTTTCTCGCAGTTGCCGCTGATGCCAGTCAAGTGGAAAAAGCCTTCATAGCCTTCGGTCGTCTCTGGTGTCTCGTTTGCAGGAAGCTTGCCGACAATCTCTGTGGCCACTCGCGCCGCATTGATCATCTTGCCTTTGGCATAGCCCGGATGGACAGAACAGCCTGTGATGGTTATCTTGGCTGAGGCGGCATTGAAGTTTTCGTATTCTATTTCTCCGGTCTCGCTTCCGTCCATAGTGTACGCAAAGTCGCAGCCAAACTTCTTCACGTCGAAATGGTGTGCGCCGAGTCCTATCTCCTCGTCGGGATTGAACCCAATGCGTATCTTGCCGTGCTTGATGTCGGGATGCTGCTTCAGGTATGCCATGGCCTGCACTATCTCAGCTATTCCAGCCTTGTCGTCTGCTCCAAGGAGCGTGTTGCCGTCGGTGACAATGAGGTCCTCGCCTTTGTGGTCGAGGAGTTCGGGAAAGACGGAGGGCGATGTGACGAGACCGTTGTCGAGTGTGATGTCTGAGCCGTCATAGCCTTTTATGATGCGTGGCCTCACGTTGCGGCCAGAAGCGTCGGGACTTGTGTCCATGTGCGCAATGAAGCCGATGACAGGCAAAGGCTTGTCGGTGTTGGCCGGCAGGGTGGCGTAGAGGTAGCCCATATCGTCCAGTTCTACATCCTGCAAGCCCTCGGCTATGAGTTCTTCCTTGAGCGCTTTGGCAAATTCCATCTGCTTTGGAGTAGATGGCGTGGTGTCGGTCTCTTCAGACGACTGCGTGTCGTAAGAGACGTAGTTGAGAAATCTTTCTACAATATTCATTTCGCTGCTGATGTGTTTATGTTACAGTGGATGTGCGCCTTGTGGGGGCGCTCATGCTGTGGTATGGCGCGCGCGATATGCCAGAGTAGGCACTTCATCGACTATATGGCGCGTGCGTATTATATATATAATATGTGTTGCTTGTGGCGTGTGATGTTGTATTGTATGTAATGTGGTGTAGTGTCGTGTGTAATGTTATAATGTGTGTTGTTCCTTTTGCGTGGCCTCATGTTGCGTGCGGCCATGTAGTGTTTATGAAGGCATGCTTACTGTTCCGCACAGAACATGGGATCCCAGCATGGAAGCATGACGGGCTTGGTGTCGTTTGCCTTGATGATTTTGTCAGACACGTATTTCTTGTTCACCACAAGGCGGAACATATAGTTGTCAAACCATTCGTCTGTCATGATGATGTGGCCATGTTGTCCGCTGGACGCTCCCCAGGAGTTCTCCACCTTCCACTTCGTGGGTTTGCCTTCCTCGTTGAGGTCAACAGCCATGAGTGTCATGGCGTGTGTGGAGCCAGAGTCGTATGACTTGATGCGCTGTGCCTTGTCCATGCCAAACTTCACGCCGAATATCTCCTCGTAGTTGTAGTTGTTGAGGTCGGCTATGCCGCGGCTGTCGAGATATTTGTTCACGTCGCACGAGAAGTACATCATGGTGCTGTCCTTGATGGAGGCTATAGCGGCCTGCTTGATGTCTTCCATTGGCACATTGACATATTTCCAGTTGTGACCGTCGTAGGTATGCCTGTCATATTCAATCTCGTAGGTCTTCCAGTATTCCCTTGAAGGATCGTTCATGAGCATTACAAAGTCGTCATGAAGGTTGAGGTTGAAGAACTTCTTGTAGAACGACTGCGGAGTGTATGTCTCTGGCTTGCCTATGGTCTTGCCGCTGGCATCTTTTGGGGCCCATGTGAACTGTTCGGTGGGGGTGCCAAGTGTGAGCGACAGCATCTTGTATATCTCAGACAGCTGCTTCTCTTTCATCGCCTCCAGCTCCTTGTCGCTCTTCTTACTGTTGGCCCTCAGCAGGAGCGCGTCTTCGCGCAGCTTGCGCTTGATGAAAGAGGTGAACTGTCCCGTGTTGTTGGAGGCATAAGTCTCTGGCATCACGCCGCTTGGCACCAGACCATATTTCATCACCAGGTCGGCCACGCCTGTGAATGTGCCTCCATCCGACAGCGGATTGTTGAACAGCCATGTCACGGTGCGGTCGTCGGCATCCTTCTTGCGTGTGTCTATTATGGCTTGCAGGAAGAGGTTGGCCTTTTCCAGCTGGTCATAGAAGAAAAGGTAGTTCTGTGAGAACTGCATGCCAGAGCTTAGGTTCTGCTCCTTGATCATCTTCGCGCGCAGCACGTTCAGCCCGCTGAACAGCCAGCACCGGCCCGACGATTTCTGGTCTGTGATGCCTTTTGAAGGCACGCTGTTGGAGAAATAAGTGTCTCTTTCAGTCTGGTTGTCCTGGTTGAGCGCTATGCTCGACACAGGCCCTGCGGCGAGAGCGTTCTTTATGGCTTTCTCGCTTCCTTCAATCTTGTTCTGCTGGGCCATGCGGCTGAGCATCTCGCTGCTGATGCCTTGCGCCGAGGCCACTGCCGACAGGCCGAGCAGCGAAAGTGTGAGTAAGTTCTTTTTCATCCTTGAGATATATTGTAGCTTTTGTTGTTTATATGCTGGCATATGTGTCTGTTCGGGCTGTTGATAAATGTGTGAAAAATATCTAAAAGCCTTACGTGCTGCGAATTTACTCAAAAATTATAAGAAAGCTAATGTTTATTCAATAATTCTTGCTAACTTTGTCAAAAATTATGATTGCATGGTAATAAAATCTTGGGTTTGTCGTTAATTCATTGTGTGAGTAAGCCTTCTGGGAGTATAACCTGTCGAAGAATTGCTTCATTCCTGTTGGCTGCGCTAATCGGCACCGTGATTGCTAATGACTGACAAGGGACAATAAATAATAATAAATGGAATCTAATAATATAGATAGTATAGACGGTATGAATGGCTTTGAAAGGGGACTGAAAAGACTTGGAGATATTGTGGGGGCGGTGTTGCTGCTTATAGTTCTTTCTCCTGTTTTCTTATGGATATACCTGAAACAGAAAGTCTGCGCTCCAGGCCCAGCCATATACAGCCAGGAACGCATCGGTAGGGGAGGAAAGCCATTCCGAATATACAAGTTCAGAACAATGGTGGTAGATGCTGAGAAGGATGGACAACCTATGCTTGAACAGACTGACGACCCACGCTTGACGCCTTTTGGCAAATGCCTGCGCAGAAAGCATCTTGACGAGCTGCCGCAGATATGGAATGTCTTGAGAGGAGACATGTCTTTTGTGGGATACAGACCGGAGAGGCAGTATTTCATAGACAAGATAATGAAGGTGAACCCTGATTACAGGCTGCTTTACCAGACTTCGCCTGGCGTGACATCTATGGCTACCATAGAGAATGGCTACACCGACACGATGGAGAAGATGCTCAAGCGTCTTGACATGGACCTGGACTATGTGCGTCACAGGAGCATTCCGCTCGACCTGAAGATAATGGCCAAGACGGTCGCAGGAATATTTGCGTAGCTTGCGAGCTGGCTGGCTCGGATGTGTCATGTCTCTGCCAGTGGAAAAGCCTTTGCCGGCACATGTAAGGAAATACACTTTTATGAAAAATAAAATTAACAATAAAATATGAGAATCTCATTTATAAAGATAATGCTGCTTGCCTTGGCGATGATGATGGCCTCTGTCTCAGCCCAGGCTCAGTCGATGTCTGACGAGCAGGTGGTGGAGTTTGTGAAGAGGGAACAGGAGAAAGGGCAGAGCCAGCAGATAGTGACAAAGTTGCTCCAGAAGGGCGTGACTACAGATCAGCTGCGCCGCATACGCAAGAAGTATGACGCAGAGAAGTCTACTCTTGGAGCTTCTGATGTCACAGGCAAAAACAGTGGAAAGACACAGGAGCGTCTCAGAATGCAGCGCCAGGAGAAAGGCGAGGACTATCAGAGGCAGAACCAGTATATGGTTCAGCCTCAGTACCGTATCAACAACCGCAGTTACGGAACACGGACCGACCGCATGCAGGATCTCAATGACGAGATTGGCTTCATGGACATTGACTCGCTCATATATTACAAGAACTACTTCGCTGACGAGAACCGCGTCTTCGGCCGTGACATCTTCAACAACCAGATGCTCACATTCCAGCCAAACATGAATATGGCCACACCGTCCAATTACTCTCTGGGTGCAGGCGATGAGGTGATAATAGATGTGTGGGGAGCTTCACAGCAGACATTTACAGAGACCATATCGCCCGACGGAGTCGTGGTGATAGAGGGGGTGGGCCCATGCAAGATAGGCGGAATGAGTGTCAATGAGGCTTCGGCCTACCTGCGCTCGCGCCTCGGACGCTTCTATTCCGACTGCAACATACAACTGTCAGTGGGAAGCACACGCAGCATTCAGGTGCAGGTGATGGGCGAGGTGAAGGTGCCTGGCACGTATACACTCAGCTCGCTCTCCTCAGCTTTCAATGCCCTGTATGCCGCAGGAGGCATCAGCGACATTGGTACTCTGCGCGACATCAAGGTGTATCGCGGCGGCCGCCATGTGGCCTCTATAGACGTGTACGACCTGCTGCTCAATGGAAAGTCTAAGGGAAACATCCTTCTATCCGACAATGACATAATTGTAGTGGGGCCTTATGACGCCCTTGTGGAGGTCAGAGGCAAGGTGAAGCGACCCATGTTCTATGAGATGAAGAAGAACGAGAGCTTGTCGACGCTGCTTGGATACTCGGGCGGATTCACAGGTGATGCTTACAAGAAGAACATTAGGGTGACGCGCAAGAATGGGGCAGAGTACTCAATACATACAGTGGGGGAGTTTGACTGGACCAACTTCACTATGGATGACGGCGACTCTGTATATGTGGACAGTGTCATAGCTCGCTATTCCAATATGGTGGAGATACGCGGAGCTGTGTTCCATCCTGGCATGTTCCAGATGGACGGCAGCATCAACACTGTGCGCGAGCTGGTGAGGGCTGCTGAGGGACTGCGAGAGGATGCGTTCACGGCGCGCGCCGTGATGCACAGGCAGAAGGACGATCTCTCTCTTGAGGTGCTGCCTATAGACATCAAGGGACTCATGGAAGGCAGTGTGGCTGACGTGCCATTGCGCAAGAACGATGTGCTCTTCATACCGAGCAAGACTGACATGCAGGGAGAGCGCACGCTGAACATAACTGGCGAGGTCAACTATCCTGGCGTGTATGTTTATGCCGACAACACCACTCTTGAAGACATAGTCCTTCAGGCTGGCGGACTCACGGAGGCTGCCTCTACGGTGAAGGTGGATGTGTATCGACGCATAAACAACTCTGGTGCAATGGAGGATGACAACACCTTGACAGAGAATTTTACTTTCGCCTTGAAGGACGGTTTCGTTGTGGATGGAAAGGCTGGCTTCGTCTTGGAGCCTTACGACCAGATTGTGGTGCGCAGGTCGCCTACCTACACAGAACAGAGAAATGTGTCTGTGACTGGAGCCGTGAACTTCTCCGGCTCTTATGCCATGACCAACAAGAGCTACCGCCTCAGCGACCTAGTCAATGCGGCTGGCGGACTCAGCTCATTGGCCTATGCTAAGGGAGCGCGTCTGGAGCGTGTCATGACAGAGGACGAGCGCAAACAGCAGGAGGCTTCTCTCAGAGCTTCGCAGATAGCTCTCTATGAGGAAGCCATGCAGAGTGAGGGCAAGAACTTTGACTTGCAGCGTGCCGACTCTCTGCTCCAGATGAAGCTGGATGTAGGCACCACATTCCCTGTGGCCATTGACCTTGAGGAAGCCATGAAGAACCCTGGCTCGATAGATGATATACAGTTGCGACAGAACGACCGTCTCGTGGTGCCTCAGTATTCTTCTACTGTGAAGATATCAGGCGACGTGATGCACCCTATATCCATGAACTACAGGAAGGGCGAGTCGCTGAAGTACTACATCAAGCATGCAGGCGGCTATGGCGACAATGCGCGCAAGAGCAGGGTGTATGCCATATATATGAATGGCGCGGTAGAGCTGATAAGCCACAGCAGCAGCAAGGCTGTGCAGCCAGGATGCACCATCGTGGTGCCGTCAAAGAACAAGAAGAACAAGATGACTACTGCCGAGTATGCGGCAATGGGCACATCGGCCGCTTCTATCGCCACAATGATGGTGACTATCGCTAACATTCTTAAATGATAAGGCTCTGCATGGAAAAGACTTATGATTATCTTATCGTGGGCGCTGGACTGTATGGCGCCGTTTGTGCCAATCTTCTCAGAAAGAAGGGAAAGACGGTGCTCATTATAGACAAACGCAGCCATATAGGCGGCAATGTCTACACGGAGTGTGTGCATGGCATCAATGTGCACAAGTATGGCGCGCATATCTTCCATACAAGCAACAAGCTGGTGTGGAGCTATGTCAACAGCTTTGTGGAGTTCAACCGCTACACCAACTCGCCTGTGGCAAACTGCAAGGGCAGACTCTACAATCTCCCGTTCAACATGAACACTTTCTATCAGATGTGGGGGGTGAGGACTCCTGCTGAGGCTAAGGCAAAGATAGAGGAGCAGAAGGCCTCGCGCCATATAGCTGAGCCGCGCAACCTGGAGGAGCAGGCCATCAGCCTGATAGGTAAGGATATATATGAGGCGCTCATCAAGGGCTACACGCAGAAGCAGTGGGGCAGGGCGTGCACCGAACTTCCTGCCTTCATCATCAAGCGGTTGCCTGTGCGCTTCACGTTTGACAACAACTATTTCAATGACAAGTATCAAGGCATCCCTGAGGGAGGATACACTGCTCTCGTGGAGAAGATGATAGAGGGATGCGACGTGAGGCTTGGCATTGACTACCTTGAGGACCGGGAATCTTTCGACTCGATGTGTGAAAAGGTCATCTACACGGGCGAGATAGACCGCTTCTTCGGTTACAGGTATGGACATCTCCAGTATCGCACAGTATCTTTCGAGACAGAGGTGCTTGAGGGCGTATCCAACTATCAGGGCAACGCGGTGGTCAACTACACAGATGCCGAAGTGCCCTACACGCGCATCATAGAACACAAGCATTTCGAGATGTTTGGCGATGATGTGGAGGCATGCAAGGACACGGTCATCTCGCGCGAGTACAGCAAGGAGTGGCAGCCAGGCGACGAGCCTTACTATCCTGTCAACGATGATAAGAACTCCGCTCTCTATGCCCGCTACAGACAGTTGGCCGACACCCAGGACAAGATAGTCTTTGGCGGACGACTGGCTGAGTATAGGTATTATGACATGGACAAGGTCATAATGAGCGCGATGGAGATGGTGGAAAATGCATTGTAGAAACCATGATGTGATGCATGTAGTGAAAGCAGATGTATAGTCTGTATGAATAAGAAAACGTTACGGATATTTTTGTTTATAGTTTAAATAAATATATGGATACTGTAAAAAGAAGCAATGAGATTGATGTCATAGGAATATGCAAAAAGCTATATCACAACATCAAGACATTAGGTGTATATGCAGGAATAGGATGTATAGTCGGACTTGTGGTGGCTTTTTCAACTCCCAAGTACTATACTGCAACCGTGGTTCTTGCACCAGAGTCCTCGTCGGGGGGTAGTGGTCTTGGTGGTAGCCTTGCAAGTATGGCTTCTGCTGTTGGGCTAGACATCGATGGAAAGGCTTCTGTCGATGCTATATTTCCAGAAATATATCCAGACATAATATCATCGCAAGACTTTGTGCATGAGCTTTTTGAAGTGCCAGTAAGGTTGCAGGATGATAATACTGCACGTACTTACATAAAGCATCTGGCTCGTGATACGAAAATTCCTTTTTGGGAATATCCCAAATTATGGTTGCTGAAGATTGTGAAAAGCCCAGAAAAGAAGCCTTTGAATAATGACAGCACTTTTGTGGATCCTTTCAGAATGTCGAGGAAAGATGCTGAAATATGTGAAGGCATTGCTGATGCCATAGGTTGTGTCGTAGACAAAAAAACTGGTGAAATAACGATTTCGGTGACTGACCAGGATCCGATGGTGGCTGCTATCTTAGCTGATAGTGTGCAGCATCGCCTGCAAGCTTATATTACTTCATACCGTACACAAAAGGCAAGGAACGACTATGAATTCTATGAGAAGTTGTCGGTTCAGACAAGAGATGAACTGAGAAAGGCGCAGACTGAGTATTCTTCATATACTGACAGCCATAGGAATCCTGTGCTTACTTCTATAATAACAAAATCATCAACACTGGAGAATCGTGTTAGTGACTTGAGTACTGCATATTCTGGAATTCTAAAACTTCGTGATCAGGCAAGGGCGCAGATACAAGAGAAGACTCCTGCCTTTACGGTCATAAAAAGTTCTAAAATGCCACATAAACCTTCTAGCAGGCCCAAGATTATAACTCTCATATCCTATGTGTTGCTCGGGTGTTTTATTGGTTCATTGCGGATACTTCTTACGAAGAAAAGAATAAAAAAACTTTAGAACAATATAATGTTTGCTGTTCCATATTTAATTCTCATACTCTTTATCTTGCTCTTGGCTTTTCTCTATGAGAAGAAGCAAGAAGACATATATTGGCGAAGCGTTATAGTCTTGGTCTGTATGGTTGTGCTGCAGGTCTTTTTGGGTCTTAGAGGATTTGTTATGTTTGACTGGGTGAATTATTACTCAGAGTTCTATGACGCCAATTCGCTAGAGTCAGATGAGAATGTTTTCGGTGTCAACCGAGAGCCAGGATGGCATGTGTTCATCGTTGTCTGCAAAGCAATATGGAATAACTACCATTTTTTTGTTTTTGTTCATAGCCTGTTGATTTTATATCTTCTATGGCGCTTCTTGAGAACGTATACGGACAATCCAATTTTGGGATTTGCTTTGTTCTTCGCTTTTAATGGCTTCGGCATTTCTTTTAATTTGATGAGAAATAGCATAGCCATTCTTCTGTTTCTGAATGCGCTGCCTTTTCTTTATAGCCGACAGCCTTTGAAATATTATATCATATGTTTTGCTGCTGTGAGCTTTCATTATTCAGCTACGATATATCTTCCATTGTATTTTTTCTTGCATAAGAGGATGAACAAATACGTTTTTCTTGCTATTGTCGGATTGTTGACGGCGTTTTACTTGTGTGATATAAAATTTATTACTGAAATGGCAGAGATAGTGCTTGGCGAAAGTTCTCCTTTGGCTAAAATGGTTGATGTGTATTCTGAGTTGAGTCACAGCGTACGTTTCAGTCCGGTATTTATAGAGAGAATTGTTACGGCTCTGTTGATATATTGCTATTGGGAAAAACTTCATGAAAAAAGAAAGGAGACGCCTCTATTTGTAAATTCTTTCTTGTTTTATCTGGGTGGAACATTCCTCCTTACAGAATTCTCTGAAATAAGCACACGTATGGGAATACTTTTTGTGTTTTCATATTGGGTGCTGTATGGAGATTTGATAAATGGTTTTAAGATACCCAATAATAGACTCTTGTTTGCTTCTTTTGTTTTTGTGTATTGTATATACAGAACAATAATGCCGATGAGAAATGTTGTTTACAGATATGATAACCTATTGACAGGTATACAATCATATGAAGAAAGGCTGTATATATTCAGTAGGCAGAGTTTTAAAGATGATGATCAAGATGATTGAATCGCACAGTTTAAAGAAAAATTTCTTATACAGCAGTATACTGACAGTGTCTAACTACCTGTTCCCTATGCTTGTGTTTCCATACGTGTCGCGTGTACTTGGAGTGGAAAACATTGGCATGTGCAATTTTGTGGACAGTATAGTTAACTACTTCATGCTTTTCTCCATGATGGGCATATCTGTAATGGGCATAAGGGAAATATCTTTGTCTAAGGGTAACAGAATGGAGATGAGCAGGACGTTTTGTTCGTTGCTGGTGCTCAATGGCATCTTCACTATAGTGGCTTTTGTGACACTTTGGGTCATTACGTTGACGGTAGCTTCGTTGCAAGTATACAGGCAGTTGCTATATGTGAGTATGTTCAAGTTGTTGGGAAATTTCCTGCTCATAGAGTGGTTCTTCAAAGGTTTGGAGAACTTTAAATACATAACAAACCGTACTATCATAGTAAAGATTGGGTACGTGGTGGCTGTGTTCGTCTGTGTGAGGGAACAGGATGATTACGTGATGTACTATGTACTGACTATGCTGATGGTGTTGGTCAACGCATTGATAAATGTTTTTTATTCTATAAGAGTGATTAGCTTCCCCATTGGAAAAATTCAGCTGAGAAAGTATGTGAAGCCATTTTGTTTTTTGGGCTTTTATATGTTGCTCACTAATATGTACACAAGTTTCAATATTATTTATTTGGGATTTGTTAGAGGACCTGTAGAGGTGGGCTATTACACTACTGCTACTAAACTTTATACAATTATAGTGGCTTTCTTTACAGCTTTCACCAGCGTGATGTTGCCGAGGATGAGTTCGTTGCTGTCGGAAAATCGAAGGGAAGAGTTTCTGCAGATGGTGGAAAAGGCTGTGAGGATACTTGTTTCATTAGGTGTGCCAGCTGTCGTCTTGTGCACAATGTATAGCTCGCAGATTATCCACATACTTGCAGGTGGAGGATATGATGGCGCTATTGTTCCAGCCATAATTGTCATGCCTCTGTTGTTTGTTATTGGGTATGAACAGATAATGGTTATTCAAGTCTTGATGCCTTCCAAGCAGGACAAGGTTGTGTTCCGCAATGCTGTGGCAGGAGCTGTGATTGGTGTCGTGCTCAATGTTGCTGCTGTTCCCAGTCTGGGGGCTGTTGGCTCGGCAATAGTGTGGGTTGTGTCTGAATGCCTTGTTCTTGTGCTTTCTCAGGTGCAGGTGACACGCTTGTATGGCATAAAATTTCCTCTCATGCCTCTGCTGAAGACCGTCGTTGTTTATCTGCCTTTAGTTTTGTTTGGGGGATTGCTGTATGTCTTGTTTGATAATGAATACACCATTTTTACTATAGCTATAGTCACCTCTTTGGTATACTTTGCGATAGTGCAGATGTACATTCTTCCTGATACAGAAATAAGGAAAGCAATGCTAAAGATTGCAGACAGACTTAAATTTATGAATGCTAAATGAATGATAGACGCTTTATGAACACTATAAGTAAATTATGGAAATACAGGAGCTTTCTCCAGTACATATTTCAAAGCATATACTTCAATTTCCACTATCTGCCTGTTCGGCAGGCTGTCAAACTGCCGATATTGGTGCACAAGATGAAGATAGTGGCTGCCAAAGGGCAGGTGGAGATTGACGCGGCTGATGTGAGGACGGGCATGATACAGTTGGGCGTGAATATGGTATCGCTTTATCCAGACAGGGGCATAGTGTGGGACCAGCATGGAGGAAAGGTCGTTTTCCATGGAGAGTGCCTTATAGGAGGCGACTCTGCCGTGTCGTTCGGAAAAAACACCGTTGTGGAGTTTGGCGACAGATTTTGTGCCTCTGCCTCGTGGAAATGTGTGTCATACAGAGGCATCGTGTTTGGAGACAGGACGCGCTTCGGATGGAACACAATGATAATGGACACAAATTTCCATGCTCTGTATGACATGGAGAAGAAGCAGTTCAGGCGTGCCAGCGGCAAGATTGTTATTGGTCCGGATAATTGGTTCAGTACAGATTGCAGGATTTTGCATAGCACTGTCACTCCAGAGCATTGTGTCTTTGCCATGGGCACTATCGTGACGCCTGGATGCGCAAAGGAGCCTTACTGCGTGATGGGTGGCAGTCCTGTCAGGATACTTAGGAGAAATGTCATGCGAATATTAGGAGAGAACCATGAAGAAGAATAAGATCATGCTGCGTGTGCTGGCTTCAACTGGGATGCTGCGGGCTTTATGTCTCGCATCCTTGTTCTTTTTCTCACTCATTGTGATGTCGTGCCAGCAAGATGATGATGTGGAGTTTGTAAGTCATCCCAATCCGACGTATCCCCAGCAAGCAGGGATGCTGAGGATTCTTGCTATAGGAAACAGCTTCACCACAGACGCTTTGTATTATTTCCCTTGCCTCATAGATTCAGCCCATATAGGGCGAGACCGTATATGTGTGTATAGTGCTACAGGCAGAAGCATGCGTCTTGACCAATGGCTGGATGTGATAAAATCTGGCGAGGAAGTGGAACTGACGGCTAATGTCAAGGGGGTGGAAATGGAAAGCAAGGGAACTATGCGCCAACTGCTGAGCCAGCCATGGGATGTGGTCGTCATCCAGCAGGCAAGTGATGTGTCATACAGGCTGTCCTCATACAAGTGTGTGTCGGAATATGTAGAGATGATAAAAAGCCAGTGTCCCAACAAGAGACTTTGCGTGTTCTTTCAGCAGGTGTGGAGCCACACGTCGAAGGAAGACCCGTATGTATTCCGGGCCAATGTGAGTATAAGCAAAAGAATGGAGGAGGTGCTGGGGCCTGGATGCGTCATCCCTACGGGAGTGGCTGTGCAGAATGCAAGGCAGACAAACTTGAATGACGACATGTACATGACTCGTGACAAGTGGCATCTGAATGAGGGTATTGGCAGGTACATAGCGGCTCTCACATGGTATGAGAAGATGGTGGCTCCTGTCTTTGGCACAGCCATGGAGGATAACATGGCTTGTCCGAAAGGGGATTATGATGCGGCAGAATTGTCTATGGCCAAGCTGTGTGTCCGCCATGCCATTGACAGTCCTTTCGCTTTATACATTCCGGAAGAGTGAAATGATGATGGGACATGATGATATGTTGTGTCTCTCGGCGTTAAAGATTAAGTATGATGTGAAAAACGATGGGATACATAAATCTGAATATTACTGATAATAAAAAACAGCGCAACCATGGGGTGACCATAGCCAAGGCCATAGCTATCATGCTTATGGTCTTGGGACATTCGGGCTCTCCCGACTGGATGAACCACATGCTTGGCATCATGCGCATGCCTCTTTTCTTTCTGATGAGCGGATATTGCTTCAAGAGCAAGTATCTTGTTGATGGCAAGACATATTTGAAGAGGCGTGTCACGGGCGTGTATGTGCCATGTGTGAAATGGAGCATCTTTTTCCTCCTGTTGCATAATGTGTTCTGTGCCACAGGGCTGTACAGCGTCGATTTTGTCACCAATCCTGTCAATGGTGCCCCATTCACTATTGTCCAGACATTGCGCCGTTGCGCCACGATGTTTCTGTTTCTTGTGCCCAACGAGCAGCTGGTAGGCGGTTTTTGGTTTCTACACGACTTGTTCTGGGGGTCTGTTCTGTTCTATTTCGTTCTGAGAACTGTGAAGAAAACATATGTGGCCATTGTCCTGCTGCTGGTCATGACCTTGCTTATGAGCTGGTTTGGCATAGAGCTCTACTATCTGTGCTATCCTCGCACAGCGTTTGCCGCATGCTTTATCGCTATAGGCCATTTTTATAAGGAGCGTGATTTCCATTTTGAGAAATCATGGCTGTATGTGGTTGTGGTGTTTGTGCTGATTGCTGTAGTCAGCGCATTTTGGCATAGCAACTTTCTTGAGTTTGGCTTCTGGGATGTCATGCCTTACCTGGTGCTGGCGGTGCTGGGCTCGTTCATGTTGTTTGGCATAGGCCAGCACATCAACATGTCTGGTAGTCCTGTCGTCAAGTCTATGCTTGTTTTCGCAGGAGGGAAAACATTTAATGTTCTCACATGGCACATGCTGTCGTTCAAGCTTGTGTCTGTCGTCATAATATACGTTTATGACTTGCCATGGAAACGAATCGCAGAGTTTCCAGTCATTGATGAGTATGCTTCAAGAGGGTGGTGCGTGGCCTATTTCTTTGTGGGCGTTATGGTCCCTTTGCTGTGGTCATACTGTTATGACAATCTCAAGCAGCGCATGATGTCTCTGAACGTATGGAAAAAACAAAAGGATATACAATGAAGTTTTCTGTTACAATACCTTCTTACAAATCACGCTATCTGAAAGAAGCTGTGGAAAGCGTGATGTCTCAAACCTATGAGGATTGGGAACTTATTATAGTGGACGACTGCTCGCCCGAAGACCTGAGAGGACTGCTGGAGCCATATCTGGCAGATTCCAGAGTCCGTTATTACCGCAACGCCAGCAATTGCGGAGCTGTGAATGTGGTTGACAACTGGAACATCTGTCTGGAGCGTTGCACAGGCGACTATGTGGTCTGCATGGGGGATGATGACAGGCTGAAGTCATGCTGTCTGCAAGAGTACAGGAATTTGATTGAGAGGTTTCCTGGCCTTGGGGTGTATCATGCGCGTGCAGAAATCATCGATGAGAACGGCTGCCCGGTTCATCTTCAGGAAGAGCGTCCCGAGTGGGAGTCTGCCCTGTCCTTGCTATGGAATCGCTGGGATCATCGTGAGGATCAGTATATAGGCGATTTTTGTTACGACGCAAGAATGTTGAAGCAGGAAGGCGGCTATTACAAGCTGCCATTGGCGTGGGGCAGCGATGATGTGACAGCTGTAAGGGCGGCTGAGAAAAAAGGCGTGGCCAACATGAGTGTGCCAGCTTTTGAATACAGGAGGAATAGGTATACCATAACGAGCAGCTGCAATGCCCGCACCAAGTTGGAGGCTTCTCTTGCGGCCTGTGACTGGTTTGAGTCGTTCATCGCACACCTCGATGTGTCAAATGTGTCTGCGGGTGACAGGCGGTATCTGGAGACTATCAATGGCGTGAAGAACACGTATTACTACAAGTCTTTGGGAAAAAATTGCGCGGACGACTTGATGGGAAATCCTTTCAGGATTCCGTTTTGGCGGAAGAAGCTTGAGAGATTCCATTTCTCTCCGGTGCTGTTCGTTAAGTGGTATGTCAAGTCTATTTATAATGTTGTAATGGGAAAAGTACGATGAGAAAAGTATTGTTTATTACGAGACACTATTTGAGTGATAATAATGGAGGCTCTAATGCGACAAAAGGATTTGTGCACGCCCTGGCCAGATTGTATGATGACTTGTGGGTCATTTATTCTGAGCATGATGGCGAGGACAGCTCTTCTTTTGTGCCATCCAACTGCCACTTGCTGCCATGCTACGACCATCGTTCCAAAGTGCGCAAGGGACTGGATGTCTATCGTGGACGCTTGCACAGGCTGACTGACTACGTCAGGGATTATTTGCGTGAAAGCGCCGATTACGACATCGTCGTGCTCGACCACAGCGTCACGGCTGCAAGCATTTTGGGGTATGTCATGGCTACAGGCGCAAAAATAGTCACGATACACCACAATGTGGAGCGCGACTATCTGAAAGACAATATGCCTTCTTTGCCATACCGTTTCCCAATGCTGTATTTTTCTAAAAAGGCGGAAAGGGACGCTCTGCTCAAAAGCGACCTGAATTTTACTCTGACCAAGAAAGACGCTGATACTTTCCAGTCGTGGTATCCAGGCAAGGACCTGCATCTGCACGATGTCGGCATATGTGAGTATAGGGGAGTGCCCGACAAATCGTTTGAGCCAGGGATAGTAGGGACGAGTTTTGTGATAAGCGGCTCGTTGTGTTTCAAGCAATCGCTTGAGCCTATAGTGGATTTTGTCCGCAACTATTATCCTGTCATGAGGGACATATGTCCGGGCGCGACTCTCATCATAGCGGGGCGTAATCCTTCGGAAGTGTTATATAGGGTATGTGAGCCTTGGAAGGACATCCGCATAGTGCCTAATCCGAAAGAGATGTCGGACATTATAAACGAGGGCAGCATATATGTAAGCCCTATTTGTGCGGGTAGCGGGATAAAACTGCGTGTGATGGATGGTCTGAGAGAAGGCAAGCCGGTCATTTGCCATCGTGTGTCTGCCTATGGCTACGAACCTCTGGTGAAAGCAGGGTTCATCCATGAATACGATGATGCCGAAAGCTTTAAGGTGGCGTTGCGCAGCACAGTCGGGCATGTGTATGACCCGAATGCGGCGTATAAGCTGTTTCAGTCTCACTTTTCTGTGGCCAATCTTGCTGAAAGGATAGAAGGCGCGATGAATACTATCAATGGCAGGTGATGGAGGTCATGCCATGTACTGCGCAGAACGCGTAGCGCATGCCTTTTGTGAATGTTAGCGAAAGCGTCTCTGTCATGGCTCAGTAAGGAGTCATAAGAGTATGCATGCGCTCCTTTTCAATAGTCCACACGGTAATGGGACATTGAAAAGGAGCGCATGCTTATATGTGGTGTGTTAGTCAAACACTACTGGCTGGTACTTGGGATATCCCCACACGAAACCGAATTTCTTCCAGTACTTAATGTGGCTCTCCATGAAAATCTTTGCATACTTGCTCTTGGTTCTTGCGTTGCGCGACCCCTCATATTCTACTTTAGCCATGGGGCAGTAGACCACCTGGTAGCCGTTCTGCCATATTCTTGTGCACCAGTCTATATCTTCGGCATACATGAAATAGTTGTCGTCCAGGCCGCCCACTTTCTTGTAGACATCGCGAGTGACCATGATGAAGGCTCCTATCACGCAGTCCACTGTCTGCGTCTTGGAATAGTCAAATCTTTTTGCCCTTACCGACACTTCCTTGGTGAAGAGTCTTCTCACTTGGCGCATGATGAAACGCCGTGGCGTGACAAACTCCCTGCAACTGTCCTGTATCTCGCCATCGTGTCCCACTATCTGGGGGGCTATAGCTCCCACTTCCTTGTGCTTTGATAGAAAGTCGGTCAGTACCGACAGGGAACTTCTGATTTCCACATCTGGATTCATGATGACCAGGTATTCTCCTCTTGCCATCTTCAGACCCTGGTTCATGCCGTAGCCGAAACCGCCATTCTTCTCGTTGAAAGACCACCTGACATCTGGCATGTCTTTCACTATCTCTTCTTGCTTTTTTATTGGGTAGCATGAATTGGAAGAGACAATTATTTCATATTCTATGTCTGTGCTGTTCTTTTTGACTGTATCAACGCACTTTTTTATGTCATCTAAAGAGTTGAACTCAATAACTACAATGGAGACCATTCTTTCCTTTTTTTTATTTCCTAATCAGATAAATACTTTAATACAGGTTTGTCAACGTAATTTTTCACAAACATTTCCTTGTATGTTTTTCGCTCTTCCATGGTGATAGACATGTGCTCGATGCTCTCTTTGTATTCCGAGGGGGTGATGGCCTCAATCATCAGTTTTTTGTACTTGCTGTCTATGCCTTCGAAAGCTATGTCTGTGCCGATGACGGGGGTGCCGCATGCCAGGGCTTCTATCACCTTTACTTTCACGCCAGCTCCGTTGTGTAGCGGTGTGATCAGGGCTTTTGCGTCGGCTATCATCTGATAGGGGTCGTCTACAAAACCGAGGTATTCCACGTTGCTGAGACTCGCCACTCTGTCGACATACGCTTGAGGAAGCCTCATGCCTATAATCTTAAACTGTAGGCTCTTGTCCAGCGTGTCATACACATTGTCAAGAAACCATTCCAGAGATTCATAGTTGTCGGGACGGTTCCAGTTACCGTAGAATAGATAGTAATCAGACACTGTATTTGGCACAGCCTTTATTGCCTCTGCTTGGATGAAAAAGGAAGTGCTCTCGCTGTCAAGTGAATACAGACGCTTGATTATGTTGCAGTCTTTCTCGCTGAATGTGAATATTTTGCTGGCTGTGCCCAGCAGTATCCTCTCGCTGCGCTGTGCCCACCAGGCCAATGCCTTGCTTCGCCTTGCGTACCTTTGCTGGATAATGTCATGGGCCATCAGCAGTTTCCTCTTGTGGCTGATGAAGAGAGAGTAGGCGAATGTCTGGCTGAAATCAAAATACACCACATCATATTCTGTTTGTAGCATGTGTGACTTTATCCTCTTCAGAATGCTGTAGGAGAAGCGGGCTGTAAACAATGGGAAGATTGGCGGCAATGACAGCAATCCTATTAGTTTGGATATGGTGGAGATGTCGACTGAGTCCAGAATCCTTATGTTGTCGCATGATGGATTGTACAGCTTTTGGCTACTGTATTTGAAGATTATGAGGTCCAACTTATGTGTTTTTCCCAGTTCGGAAAGCAGCTGCCTGGTGTAATTAGAGCCCGCGTCCTCTTTGCTGGGGTTGAAAGCTGTGATAAACAGTATTCGTTTCATTATGGTCTTTCAGTTAAATCATTTTGTGTGTAGTTGGATGTATCTTATTAGATACCAAGGCTAAGTTAACCTTTGTTTGCAAACAAGTTAGCCTTTGTTTGCAAAGTTAGTTAAAATAAGTAAGATAAATTAAGGAAATGCATTAAAAGATGTTAAGTCTGTGCTCTAAACTGGAACATACAGAGGGATTGTTTTATTTTATATGGCTAAAAATTATGGTATCTTTAAAATAAGCGCTATCTTTGTACGAAAAAATATACCAATATGGCTTTACATTCCATCTTGTCCTTGGCTTTGGGAGAGGCAGGTGAGGTAATGGAGGGAAAGCATGGCGGCGGGAATGTAGTGGATGCCAAGTTGTGTAAATGAAAAAGTCTATACGAAAAACTTCGCAACCGCAATGCCGTAGAATGAAAAAATCTTTTAGAATGAAAAAAATAGAATATCTTTATCTTGCAAAAGGTATATGCATTATTCTTGTAATGATATTTCATCTTGCAGATTTCATACCTCTAAATGAAAGGGATGTGTTAACTTTGTTCCGTCTGCCGACTTTTGTCATGATATCAGGCTGCCTGTTTAACGTGAAATCAGGGATGCTGGAGTTTGTGAAGCGGAAGGTGAAAACGTTGTTGTTAGTGCCGTTTGCTTTCTTTTATACCATAACGTGCGTTATTGTGCCTTTCATTCTTTTGTCATGTTTTGGCGTGAAACTGGAAACCTATTTGTGTAACACACAAACACCCTTCCGCTTTGGGTATGCAAATATCGACTTCGAGCATTTTGCCAAGGCAGTAAGCTTCTCGCATATATAGCGCTCAG
>CAKQRW010000030.1 GCA_934271655.1 uncultured Bacteroidaceae bacterium
TTTTTGTTAAATACGCAAGCAAATACTATTATAAAAACTTAATCATCAGTTGGTTGAATATTATTCAGCAAACACTACTTATAGCAGCTATAATAGCTATCTTTCCTGTTCCTTTCTCATTTATTTGTCAAGAAACTTTATGAATGCTCCGGTCAGAGCATTGAGCTTGTTTCTTTCTTGGATGCTCTCCAGCGGGAAGCCGAGGCGCACGTAGCGGCCTGGCAGAGCTATGGCGGCGTAGCTGCCATCGGCATATGTCAGGATGGGGAACGCTTTTCCAGTGGCGGCCAGCACAGATGGAGCCGGCACACAGTAGCTCTGTGCGTTGATGGTGCGGTAGATGCTGAAGTGTAGTCCGCAGCCAGATACCTGGCTCTTTGTCTTGTCCTTTACGGCAGATGTTATCTTGCCTCCTATCTGCGGAGTGCCAGCGTTGGCCGCGCTCATCAGAATCTTGCCTCCCTTCTGGAAATATTGCTCGACGAGCTGGTTGGTGCGCTGGCTGAAAGCCTTCTGTGTGCCGTAGATGAGGTCCACTATCTGGAAGTGGAACAGGCTGACCTTGCCGCTAGCCACAGCCTGCTCGCTGGCAGATGTGAACGAGTGGTGACCCTCAAGCATGATGGCTTGGCCGTGTATGGCCGTGTAGTCGAAGGTGTTGCCCATCATGACCTGTCCTTCCAGTCCGGCGGTGCTGGCTCCCAGCCCATCCTTGGCCTCGCTTCCGGCTTTGCTGCGGTCGAAACTTGTCTGTGGGCCGCAGAAGGCTGTGAATGCTCCGTAGGGCACACCTGGGTCGGCATCTATGTCAAAGCCTGCGCGTGTAGGGGTGTCGATGACTTTAGGTCCTTCGAGGCGTGTGAAGCCATTCATGATGAGTATGGTGCCGCGGCTCTTGGAAGAGATGCCGCACGATAGAGTCTCAGACGGAAAGCTTTCGCCGCCCTCGTTGACAGCCGCCACGCGGAACGAGTATGTCTGGTCGGTGTAGAGTTCGGTGGTGAATGATGTGCCTTTCACTATGGTGCCGTTGTCAAAGTCCTGATAGCCGCGTCGGGTGTACACGATGTATTCCTTGGCCTTGGCGGTCGGTTCGAGAGGGTCGCTGACAGCGTCCCATGTGAGTGTGGCTGTGCGTTTCTTCTCATTGAGCGCTATGGAGAAGTTGTTGACCGGCAGAGGCTGTATGGTGTAGCTGCGGCGATACTGTGTGGCGATGAACTTGACGATGGTCTTGTATATGGAGCGTGCCATGTCAAACTTGAACTGCGGGTCGTATGCCAGACGCATGTCGTTGAAGTTCTGGTGTGAGAGCATCTCCAGGATGCAGGCCGGTGTGAGCGGCTCGCGCGCTTCGCCATAGTTGCGGTTCCATATCTGCCGCACGTGCCACTTGTATCGCTTGAGGTCTCTGTGCAGGTTGGTGATGAACATCGACGAGAGGTCGCGTGAGACGTAGCGGTCTTCGCCAGCTCCTGTCTTCTGTCCGTTGTGGTTGGTCATGTAGATGCTCAGCGAGCCGTATGTGCTGTCTGTCTTTGAGATGCCGGCATCGGTGTGGAAAGCCACGGTGAGGTCGAGCGGCACACGCAGTCCGTTCTTCTTCTGTGTGTTGTAGACAGAGCCTCCTGAGAGGTAGTTGACAGCGGCAGAGCGCGAGTTGATGTCGTTGTTGTAGTCGTTGGTGCCAAACGGCTCGGTGTGTATGCTGTATGGGAAGCCATACCATTGGCAACTGTATTTGGCTGCCTCAGCCCATCGTGGCAGGCCAGACAGCGGCGCAGCTCCGGTGTATGAGGCTGGTGCAATGTTGCCCATGCCGCCGCCGAAGCGTACAGCGTCCGCACTCACTATGCCCTTGTCCTGGCACACGTTGGAGAGCGTGACCATGCCATAGTCATGCTCGCCTGCGTCAAAGTGGAATGTGCCGAGATATACCCATGTGCCTCCGCCCATCTGCTGGTTGACGCTGAACTCTGTCATTCCGCCCTTGTGACGCACCGTGTAGTGGGCGTCTGTCACAGAGTTCTGAAATGTCTGGTAGCTCACGTAGACAGCATATTCCCCCTCAGCCGGGATGTTCGGAATCCATTGTGCCACAGCCTCGTCGCGTGTGGACGAGGTGGCAGGTATGTATCGGGCTGAGCCATCGGTGAAGGGCGAGTCGCACGGTTCGTAGATGTCTTTCACCTGAGCAAAACCGTTGATGGGGCTTGTCTTCCACTTCATCTCGCGGTGGCGGCGGCTGACACTCTCAAGATAGGTGCCGCGCCGGGTAGGGTGGTCATTGTCGATGATGACCTCATGCTGCTGGTAGTCTCTCTCTCGTGGGGTGAATACTGTGGCGCCGGCATTTTGCAGCATCGGAATGATGTATGGTATGACGATAGACTGCGAGAGCAGGTCTTCTGTGGTGCAGAACAGGCGCGGGCGCTGCCAGTACCAGTCACGCTTGTCGCTCTTGTAGTAGCGTCCGTGGCTTGCCCACAGGGCTATGTGGTTGCCGTCGAGACCTTGTGTGGCTGTGTAGGGGCGTGAGGTGTTGGTGACCCATGGCGTGCCTTTATAGATGCTGCGAAGCTGTCGTCTCTCGTCTTTTTTGCCCTCGGCATAAGCGTTTGGGATAAGCTCCTCTATTGGACGCCCGTCGGCCTCGATGGACAGTTCGTAGCGGCGCTGGCTCTCGGGCAGCAGTTGTTTCACCTGCTTGTATATCTTCTCCACTATGGCAGGTGTGAAGCATTGCTCGGGGAAACCGCCGCCCATGACTATGTGCACGGTCTTGTCCTCGTCGTTGACTGTGTATGACGTGAGTGAGGAAGGGCGCAGGTCGGCATCGCTGCGGCTGTAGTTGGCGGCCCATTCCTTGAGTTGCCGCTCTTGCGCCTCGGCTGTGAGGACGCTGGCTACGAGCAGCATGATGTATATAAGATATCTTTTCATTATGTGATTTGTTGTGTAAGCCTTATTGCTCTTTGTAGCGTATGGTCTTGAAGCCTACGAGCTTGTCGTATCTTGAGCCGAAGGGCCTGTGGTACACATACACAGAGTATTCATTTTCCGCGAGGTGGAAGTTGCCTTCACACTGGCTGGTCTGCGCCGGTTGGCCGTTGCCGCCGCTGACCATGTACATGTAGTTGTACGCTCCCTGTTTCAGAGGGATGGCGAGTTCGTACTGATGGTCAATGAGATTGTACTGCATCTCGTATGCGTCGTCGATGCGGTTGCCTGTCATGTCTCCGAAGAGATAGACGCTTCCGCCCGCTGCCTGTGGCATCTGCAGGGTGAAGTGTGTGATGAAATAGTCGCTCTCTGTGTCGGGATTGGTGTCGTCGCTGTTTCTCACGAGAAATCGCCCGTCCTGGTCCTCGTCATAGAGATAGTTGATGCGCTGCTTGTCGGTGTAGATATGGGCATGGTAGTATGAGTTGTCATATTCCATAGTCTCCACGTTCATAGTGGGCACGTAGGCGTCGAGCATCTCAAAGCGCCGGTATTCGTTGCCGGCAGGGAAGATGAGCGAGCGGTTGTGCTCAAAGATGAGCTTGTTCACCTGCATGGATGATGGGCGCAGTCCGCTGGCATGGCTGTCCCATCGGCGGTTTTGCATGACGATGTACTTCATCTCTCCCACAGGGTCGCTGATATGGTAGCCGCTGTAGTTGACGGCAAAGCTCACCTGCTGGTGCTGTGCGTAAGTGTCGATGTCGGTGTTTGAGCTTACGCTGATGTCCACTCCCACATGCGGCTCTATGACGGAGAAGCATGCCTGCGCTACGACGCTGTCTGTCTCGTCGGAATAGACAGACACCTTGTAGTTGCCCGACACGAGCAGTTGGTTCTCCTCGTTGGGCAGGGTGAGCGTGTAGTGACAGTAGTTCATCTCCGTGCCCATGGCCGGTTCGTAGTCATCGAGTTGGCAGTCGTTGAATCCTGTCATGTATTCGCTGACTGTCAGGTCGCTGGGTTGCCAGTCTGCGTCGCAATGCGTGATGCTGTATCTGAAGCGCTGGTAGCTGGCTTGCAGGTCGTCAAAGCTTATCTCCACATAGTTGCCCCTTCTGAGCTGCATCACAGGGTCTGTGCCCCATTCGCCGTCCACTTTCACTTGCAGGGTCTTTATCTGCGGAGAGAAGCATATGTTCTCTTGTGCTGTCGCTGTGGCCGGCATGAGCATGGAGAGCAGCATGGCTGCCATGAGCGGCTGACCGCCCGAGACAGCCTTCTTCATATGTTGCGTATATATTTCTTTCATGTCAAAAATTTCTGAATGGCTGCGTTGGCTTCTTTGGCAATAATTGAGAATCTGGGCAACGTCACTTGATTCGAAACCTGAATGGCTGCGTTGGCTTCTTTGGAGATGTGCCTTTTCCTATAAGCGGCAGATGCGTTCGTCACTTTATCTCCACAGCAGCCTTGCCGCGGATGTCCTCCGAACTTGCTCCGACAAGCATCGTGTATGTGCCTGGCGTGAGGAGCCAGTCGTGCTTGCTCTCATCGAAGTAGCGCAGGTCTGATTTGGCCACATTCATGGTGACGGTCTGGCTTTCTCCAGGCTGGAGCAGGGCGGTCTTGGCGAAAGCCTTCAACTCACGTGCCGGGCGCGCGACGTGGCTCTTCGGGGCCTTGGCATAGACTTGCACCGTCTCCTTGCCTGCAGCCTTGCCTGTGTTGCTCACGCTGAGCGAGATGCTGATGCTGTCACCATCGGCGCAGGCCGAAGGCTTGCCGTAGGCGAAGGTGGTGTAGCTCAAGCCGTAGCCGAACGGGAAGAGGGGCTTCACATTGTTGGTGACGAAGTGGCGATAGCCGACGTAGATGCCTTCGTCGTAGAAGACCTGCTTGTTCTCCCCCGGATAGGCCCTCTTGCCGTATTTGACATATGGATAGTCCTCATATCTGGCTGCTATAGACACAGGCAGCTTGCCGCTTGGGCACACCTTGCCGCCAAGCACGTTGGCTAAGGCCTTGCCCGATTCGCTGCCGAGATACCAGCAATGGACAAGGGCTGCCACCTGGCCCAACCATGGCATGGCGTATGGGTTGCCTCCGAAGGTGACCACGACGGTGTTGCTCTGCTCTTTGGCCAGGTGGGCTATCAGCTCGTTTTGTCCATAGGGCAGGTCGTACGACTCGCGGTCGCCGTTCTCGCAGTCCTGGCGGTGGTTCTTGTTCAGTCCGCCGATGAAGATGACGAGGTCGGCGTCTTTGGCCTTGCTGATGGCCTCTGCCTTGAGTCTCTCCTGCAGTGCAGGATCTACCTCGTCCACTTTGTCGTAGATGGCCTGTCCTGCCTCGTAGCCTTGCGCATAGTCCACCTTGTCGCTGCCGAACAGTTTCCGAAGGGCTTCCAGCGGCGTGATGTCGCGCAGGCTCTTCAGTTCTGACGAGCCGCCGCCTTTGGTGAGCGAGCGTGTGGCGTTGTCGCCCACCACGAGCACCCTCTTGTATCTCTCTGTCCTGAGTGGCAGCGTCCTCCTGCTGTTCTTCAGCATCACTATTCCTTCCTCGCCTATCTGCAGGCATGCGTCATAGTGATCCTCTGAGCATTGCGAACCGATGACTTTCTTAGGGTTCATGGATGTGCGGAAGATGGTGCGCAGCACTCGCGCCGCCTTGTCGTTGAGCACATCCATGGATATGGTGCCGTCGTTGATGAGTCTCTCGAACGGGTCTGCAAGATAATAGAGGTTATAGCCAAACTGGCTCTCTTTTACCTTGCCATCGGTATATGTGCCCATCTCTATGTCGAGCCCGCCGAGAGCAGCCTCCATGGTGTTGGTAGTGCCGCCCCAGTCGCTGACGAGAGCGCCGTCCCAGTGCCAGTCGCGCTTCAGAATCTTGTTGAGCAGTTCGTCATTGTGGCAGCAATGCACTCCCTTCCACAGGTTGTAAGATCCCATGATGCTCCACACGTGGGCTTTCTCCACAGCACGACGGAAAGGAGCAAGGTAAATCTCGTTGAGCGCTCTCTCCGACACATTGACGTTGACGCTGAATCGGTCGGTCTCTTGGTCGTTGAGCGCGAAGTGCTTCAGGCAGCATGCCACGCCGTTGGCCTGTGCCGCGCTGATGTATGGCACTATCATCTCGCCTGCCAGAAAGGGGTCTTCACCCATATACTCGAAGGCGCGGCCATTGAGCGGAGTGCGTGCGATGTTGCATCCGGGACCGAGAATCATGTCTTTTCCGCGGAAGGCGAACTCCTCGCTGATAGCCTTTCCGTAAAGGCTTGAGAGGTCTCTGTTCCATGTGGCGGCCAGGCATGTGAGTGATGGAAACGCCACTATGGAGTCGTTGGTCCATCGGGCCGCGTTCCATGTGTTCCATTCCAGTTCCTCGCGCACTCCGTGCGGGCCGTCGTCCATGTTGAGCTGGCGTATGCCGAGGCGAGGCACTCCAGCGCTGGTAAACTTGCTTTGGGCGTGCAGCAGAGCCACTTTCTCATGTGTGGTCATGCGGCTTAGGGCATCGCTTACACGGTCTTCCAGCGGTGCGTCAGGATTGAGGTATGTCTGTCCTGCGCATGGAAGTGCAGCCAGCGCGATGGCTGATATGATGATGAGTTTGTTTTTCATTTTGAGATGTTTTGGTGTAAGTGTCTACAAAGATACTGCATTATCTTCAAAGAAACAGCCTTATTTCGAGAAAATAGCGTAACTTTGCGGAAAATAATGGATGTTGGCATGCAAAGATATGAAAAAACAGGCATGCGAGAGATACATAATTTATTTAAGGTATGCAACAGATAATAAAGATTGAAAGAGGGGTGATAAGAAACCCTCTGTTTAGGATGGCGTCACCTATTGACTTCGAGTTGAATGCGGGCGAGCAGATTGCCATAGTGGGTGACAACGGCAGCGGCAAGAGCCGTCTGGTAGATGTCATTGTGGGCAAGTGCGCTCTGATGCCGATGAACGAGGTGAAGTATGACTTCGCTCCAAGCAAGGCCAAGATGGTGAGCGACAATATCAAGTACCTGTCGTTCCGCGACTCATACGGCACAAGCGAGGGCGTATACTATTACCAGCAGCGCTGGAACCAGAACGACATAGCCGAGACTCCACTGGTCTCTGACCTGCTGGCTGAGGCCACACGCATAGCTGAGGAGGGACTGAAGAGAAAATCTGTCTATGACAAGTTTCTCGTGCGCGATGAGACACCAGAGCAGGAGGCTGCGAGGCTGGCGGAGGAAGAGGCCGACAGGCAGGCCATGCACCAGGAGCTGGAGATGGTGCGCAAGCATCTTTTCGACATCTTCCATCTTGACCAACTGATGGACAAGCATGTCATACTGCTGAGCAGCGGCGAACTGAGAAAGTTCCAGCTCACCAAGACGCTTCTCACCAATCCGCGTGTGCTCATCATGGACAATCCCTTCATCGGACTCGATGTTGAGGCTCGCCGCCAGCTGTCGGAGTTTCTTTCCCTCCTGACTAAGGAGACCAACGTGGCTGTGGTTCTTGTGCTGTCGAAGACAGACGACATTCCAGACTACATCACGCATGTGGTGCCTGTGAAGGATATGGCTGTGCAGCCCAAGATAACGCTGCAGGAGTATCGCGACTCTATGCCTGCCGTGCCGTCTCACGTGTTGAGCCAGGAGAAAGCCGACGCCATATTAAATCTTCCGTATGCGTCCGATTTCCAAGATGATGCACCAGGCACTAAGCAGGTGATAGATTTCCGCAAGGTAAACATACGCTATGGCGCTCGCACCATCTTGAAGGACCTCAGCTTCACAGTCATGAACGGTGAGCATTGGGCTCTCGGCGGCGAGAACGGAGCCGGCAAGTCCACGCTTCTCAGTATTGTCTGCGCGGACAATCCGCAGAGCTACGCCAACGACATAGTCCTTTTCGGGCATCAGCGAGGCAAGGGCGAGAGCATCTGGGACATCAAGAAGCACATAGGCTATATCTCGCCAGAGATGCACCGCGCTTTCCTCAAAGACCTGCCTTCTATAGACATCGTGGCGAGCGGACTCAGCGACGCATCGGGCCTCTACCGCAAGCCGAAGCCTGAGCAGAAGGGCATATGCCAGTTTTGGATGGATGTGTTTGGCATCGGACAGTTGGCTGACACCACATTCCTCAAGCTCAGCAGTGGCGAGCAGCGTCTTGTCTTGCTGGCGCGCGCTTTTGTCAAAGACCCTGCGTTGCTCATACTTGACGAGCCTCTGCACGGCCTCGACCTCAGGAACCGCCGTCTGGTGAAGGATGTCATCGAGACGTTCTGCATGCGCAAGAATAAGACTATGATTATGGTGACTCACTATAAGGAGGAACTTCCGAACAATATCGACCATTCTATCTTCCTGAAGAAGCAGAAATAGTGTTTGGCCTTTTTTGAAAAAAAACGGTCTATTTCTGGGATAAACAGAGAAGTGTAGTTCTTTTTACGGATAAATGACATTCTGGTTTTCTTGAGAAATGATATTGCGGTTTCCTTGAGAGATGGCATTCTGTTTCCCTTGAGAAATGACAAGTTCTTTTGAAGAATCAGAAATAATTTTTCTGCCTCTTCGTAGAAAAGGCATTCTATTATATTGAAGAATAAAAACAATAGACAGATATGAAAATCATATATTTCCATGGATTTGGTTCTTCGCATGCCAGTGGTACGGTGGAGATTCTCCGTCGCGAGTTGCCCAACGATGAGATTGTGGCTCCCGACATTCCAGTAGACCCTGTTGATGCGCTTCCTTATCTGCAGAAGCTTTGTGCTGACGAGCAACCCGACATTGTCATCGGCACCAGCATGGGTGGCATGTATGCACAGCAGATGCGCGCCTACAGGCGTATACTTGTCAACCCAGCCTTTAATATGTCAACCATGTCAAAGGGACTGAAAACAGGTGAGCACAAGTTCTTCAACGGACGCTATGACGGCGCCAAGACATTTAAGATAACTAAGGACATCATCCAGCATCACAACCAGATGGAGCGTCAGCAGTTTAAGAACATCACTCCAGAGGAGAAGGAGACATGCTGGTGTCTCGTCGGTCTGAAAGACACTACTGTCACCAATGCCGAGGCTGTCTTCAAGAAGAACTACAAGGCTGACCATGTCATACGCTTTGATGGTGAGCACCAGTTGAACGATAAGGTCATCAAGAAGGTGCTGCTTCCGCTCATTGAGCAGATGAGAGGATAGGAAGAAGCATCGGAAAAACTATAAAGGTGGGCCATGAAATTTGACTTTGCCATCGTGCTTATTGTGCATGGTGACGGCAGAGACGAATTTCATGGCCCACATTATGTTTCGCGCGCACCCTTGTGTGAGGGGAAAAACTCTGTATGTCTTGGTTCCTTAAACCTTTACTTGTGTTCTGTGCGCGTCCTTGTGTGAGAAAAAACTCTGTATGTCATGGTTCCTTAAACCTTTACTTGTTTTCTGTGTGCGCCCTTGTGTGAGGGGAAAAACTCTGTATGTCTTGGTTCCTTAAACCTTTACTTGTTTTCTGTGTGTACCTCTGAATGAGAGATGCGGCTCTGCGCTTAATCATCGGAGCCGCTTATTTCGTACAGCTCCACACCCTCGCTCTTTCCCATGTTGCGGCTGTATTTCTTCTCCTTGGCGTTGTTCCAGTGTTCAAAGGCTCCCAGACTGCCGGTTCTCTCTCCGTTGGGGCGATAGTCGCCCAGCATGGCGTTGTGCCCCCTGGCCGCCTCCTTCAGGTAGTTGTCGCAGTTTTGGCTCGAGCCTTTCCTGAACTGCGGAGCACCGCTGAAGCCAAGCTCCTTGCCAAATTCGGCATACAGGAAGTCGAGGCATACAGACTCTATGGCCACAGGGTCGAGCGACATGAAATAGCTTGCGCTCCACTCACCGCCGAACATCTTCCATCTGTCGCGGTCGCTGCGCGGTGCGCCCACGTTGGTCTGCATGCCATACAGGCCGTCGACAATGTACAGCAGGGTCTTCTTTCCCAGGTTGGGGCAGCCCATCAGATCTACGTATGCGCTGTAGTCGCCCTCCTTGCCGTCCATCTGGCTCACGGTGTGCGATCCGTGCATCTTTGCAGGAAAAGGAATGGAGCCGAAATGATTCTTGGCGCACAGTGTGGCTCCAGTTATCTCGTGTCCCTTCAGCAAGGCCGCATTGACGATGTATGTGGCGTCCACCACAGCCTGTGGCAGCACGGTGCCCAGCCTCACGCTCGGGTCGGTATAGCTGATGGCATCTTTCACCCAGTGGGCTGAGTCCACGCCTTCCGACCCGTTGGCGCTCATCCACTTCACCTTGGGAAATAGCTTGTGCACAGGCTGGTATATTCTGTCTGGCATAGCCCTTGATTTCCAGCCTATGGTGGCGTCATAGACGGTGATGCACTCTTGCGGCACACCAGCATGCTCAGTCAGCTGTCTCAACAGGGCTATGGTGGCTTGCGGTGACTGGTCTATGTCATTGTCTCGATCGTTGACGTCGTAGGTGTTGTTGAGATTTATCTTGATGGCTATCTTTTCTCCTTTTCTGTAGCCCTTGCTGCCTCGTCCGTGCTGATTGTTGAAATACACGAAGATGCTCTTCCAGGCTTTCTTTGGCGTAGCTGCTCCAGTCAGCGCACATACTGACTTGTCGTACATGCTGTCCAGTCTCTTCTGGTCTATGTTTCCTTCGTCCCACCAGTGGCCGTCCTTTCCGTTCCACAGGGCGGCCTTGCTGTCTCTTATCCATGTCACTCTGCCAGGAAAGATGCCTTTTGCCTCGCCTATTGGCCGGTTGGGCTCGAAATGCAGTTCTTGGGCAGCAGCATTAGCATTGGCTGCGATAAGGCATGTCATTGCCAGTGACAGCTTTATGATTGTTTTTTTTAATGATTTGTTCTTCATTGTCTGTATTTTTTAGTCTTGCGCGAGCGGCATTGATGGCGTGATGCTGCTGGCAAAAACAGTCGCTTGGAATATCCGTATACAAAAGTAGTGATTATTTTCCTATTGATGAAATAAATAGTGATTTATTTTCTTTGGGCTGATTTTGTTGTGAGTATATGGCTTGCGATACCGTTGTCCTATGGATAGTGCTGTGTTGTCCTATGGATAGTGTTGTGTTATCCTATGGGTATGTTTTCTATGACACTGACGGAGAGCAGGATAAACTCTCTAAGACGGCGCCTGGAGGACTGAAGAGTCTGCTCTCGCTATAGACCGATAAGTTTATGAGAGATGACTGCGTGAGGGGTGAGACGTGCCGAGTGTTTCGGCTACTAAAACTCGAAGCGCATTAAGGTCGCAGTGGGACTGCGTGTGCATCGTGGCTATGTGGTGAGGCTGAATGATGGTGACGGTGACACTTCGGTCTTCCTGCAAGATGACGTTCCGCAGCGAGGCTGGGCGATGACGATGACAGTCCGTTTTTCCGTAAGCTCGTGTAGTTGTAACCTTCTTGTCCCATAATGCGTCACAGGCAGGAGAGGAGCGGTATGGAATAGTCCTTGACGAGGGTGAGGAAGGCATCGGCACTCTTCTTGTGCGGGCAGTCCTTGAGGAAATGGACGTTGGAGATGAGCGGAGAGAGCAGCCCCTCGATGGGCAGGGCTGTGAGGTATGGGCGTGTGCGCACGTACAGCTCTGGCAGGAAGGTGATGAGTCCGAGGTCGTTGGCCATGGTCATGGCTGCGGTAGCGTCGGTGACGGTGGCACGTATGCGCAGACTGGCGAAGTCGATGCTGATGAACTTGCTGATGCTGTCGAAGACTCTTTGTCCGGCATCGGGCAGGATGATGTCGTGTGTGAGCAGGTCGTGCTTGGTCACTACGTCATGGCTGGCGAGAGGGTGGCTGTGGTTCATGATGGCGCGCAGGTGGTAGCTGATGCAGGGGACGGACTCTATGGGTTCGTTGATGTAGGCTGTGTTGATGGTGAAGGCCATGTCTATGTCTTGGTTGCGCAGCATGTGGTTGAGCTGGCGCGCCTGGGCGAAGATGGCGTTGACGCGTATGCCTGGATGGAGCGACATGAATCTGGTGGCGGCTGTCTCTATGTAGGGAGCCACGAATGAGCCGATGCCGATGTTGAGCTCGCCTCTGAGGAGGCCTTCCACTTCGTCTACGCTGGTGCGGCAGTCGTCGAGGGCTTGCAGGGCTGCCTTGGCTTTGGGGAGCAGGGCTCTGCCTGCCTCGGTGAGTTGCACGCTGTGGGAGGTGCGCTTGAAGAGGCTCGTGCCGAGTGTGCGTTCCAGAGTTTTGACTTGCTGTGACACGGCGCTTTGGGTGAGGCTGCTGCGCTGGGCGGCGAGGCTGAAGTTGCCTGCTTCTGCTACGATGACGAATGTCTTGAGATGGCGGATTTCCATAGGCTGGGGTGTGTAGGTGTTTGAGGCGTTTTGCGAAAAGAGAATGACTGCTGCGCTGGGTAGTGCAGCGTCTGTAGTAGTCTTTCCTGCGTTTGAAGTCGGGAAAATGTGTGAGGCTGCTGCGCTGGGGTGCAGCGTGGTGTCTGTCTGGGGGAAAGAAGGGTGGAAGGGTTAAAAAGAGCAATCGGCCTGGCGGACAGGGGCTGGAATGCGCGCATATGTGTGTGCTTTCCTGCCAGCTGCGCTGGGCCGATTGCTCTGTGTGAGAATGCCGTGTGTGCGGTGAGAGAGAGGTGCGTGTGGTGCTCTCACTTTATGTTGCCGTGTGGACGGCCGTGTGCGCAGGCGGCAGCCTGTGTCATTTGTTCTTGTACTTGGAGTAGATCACTTCCAGCTTGACAGGGTCGCTGTCTCCTCCCACCAGCTTGGCGTAGCTCATGCTGAAGTCGTGGTTGATCTTGACTATGCTGCTGTTGGAGTCTTTGGTGGTCGTTACTGGTATGATGAGCACCTTGTTCCAGTTGGCCGATGCTGTGCCTTGCCTCTTCTCGTTGGCCATGCGTGTGACGAGTCGCGCCACGTTGCTGAAGACGTATGTGTTGGTCGAGCTGTCAAAGGTGGCGAGGTATGACTCTTTGGAGTCGTTGACCTTGTAGTTCTCGAAGAATCCGTTGAGGTAGTCGTCGAGGCGCACGAGGAGGACGGTCTGTGGTATGTTGAGCTTGAAGGGGCTGCTGGTGACGTCGTTGTAGCGCGTGAAGGTCAGTTTAGCCGAGTTGATGGTGTCTTGTGTGCTTATCTGCTCGGCTGGTATGGTGGCCATGGTGAAGATGCCGGCTGGGCTCTTCAGGTAGGTGGCGCTGTGGTCGTTGGTGAGTCGCCCGAGGTTCGTGTTGTCGAATCGCGTGGCCTGTACCACAGCATCGGTGGAGGCGAAGGAGCAGACGCCTGTGGTGTCCTTCTTGTAGTCTTCATCATAGTAGCGGAAGTACATGTTGAGCTGTATGATGTCGATGGTGGCCATGGCTCCGTCGCCGTACTCAAGTTTGAAGTAGAGTCCGCGGCTGCATGGGTTGCCGCTCTGCAGCCATGCGGCTGTGTTGGCAAAGTGCTGCGGATGGCTGCGGTAGTCGCGTATGATCTGTGTGCCGATGGCTGTGGGTAGGCTCAGGCGTATGTTGTTGTTGTAGCTTGAGGACCACCGCACAGAGTCGGTGATGGTGCGGTCGTTGATGGTGAACCACTTGCTGGCGATGGGCTTGGCAGACGTGTCGCAGTAGTCTTCGGGGTTGATGTTGGTGTAGTAGTCCTTCTCAGGGTCGAGCTGCTGGTCGAGTTCGTAGACGCTGAGCTTGAAGGTGGCGAGCGAGTCGCCCACATAGTCGGATATGTAGAGTCGCAGGTCTACCTGGTAGCAAGAGTCGTTGTCTATCTTGGCAGGCAGGCTGAAGTTCTCGTCGCATCCGAACTGCGCCATGAAGTCGCTCTTGACTGTGGTGCCTGTCTCTGAGTCGGTGTATTGCCCGAAATAGGATTTCTCTGTGCGCGCCAGCACGGAGTCGCCCACCGTGTAGGAACTTGTGGCTACATCGTAGGTCTTGTACTCGCGGCTGACGAGGTCGGTCGTGGGCATCATGTCGATGCCGAGCGAGTCGGTGTCTTCGTCGCACGATGCGAGTGTCAGGGCTGCGATGGACAAAGCCCATAGATATCTTAGTTTTATCATGCGGTCTTTTTCTGACGTGTTGGTACGGGGCCTCCTGTGTGTGGAGGAATGCCGTTTTTATTGGAAGAGTGTCTCGTAGAAGTCGCTGTAGGCTTGCTTGAAGTCGTCGCCCTCCACAGGGTCGAGCACTGGCAGTCCGATGGACTTGGCGTATTCGGCTATGGATGGGTCGACGTTAGTGTCTTCGAGGATAACTCCGTCGGAGAATTTTACGGCTATCTTTTCCAGTTCGGTGTGTCCATAGGCCTTGGAGCAGAGCTCTTTGATGTCGTCATAGTGTGCGTCTTTGTATTCCACAAACTTGGCGTTCTCTACGCCCATGTCTTGCTGGAACTCTTTGGCCGACACTTCCATGACGACTTTAGCGTCTTTGAATGAAGGCTCGTCGTGGTAGGCTGTCTTGATGTAGAGCGGAGCGAGTGCTGCTGCCCATCCGTGGCAGTGTATCACGTCGGGAGTCCAGCGCAGCTTCTTCACTGTCTCAAGCACGCCGCGTGCGTAGAAGATGGCTCTCTCGCTGTTGTCCTCATACTCTTTGCCTTCCTTGTCGGCAAGGATGCCGCGCTTGTTGAAGTAGTCGTCGTTGTCGATGAAGTAGATCTGCATGCGTGATGATGCCAGCGAGGCTACCTTGATGATGAGTGGATGGTCGGTGTCGTCGATGATGAGGTTCATGCCTGAGAGGCGTATCACTTCGTGCAGCTGGTTGCGGCGCTCGTTGATGGTTCCCCACTTAGGAGTGAATGTTCTGATCTCATGTCCTAACTCCTGGATAGACTGTGGCAGAATGCGTCCTTTCAGCGAAGTCTTCTCTTCTGGCACGAATGGCGCAATTTCTGATGTGATAAAAAGTACTTTCTTGGCTTTCATTCTGGTTGTTCTTTCCGTTGGTTATGATTGTGGTACGAAAAGTATTGCAAAGATACAAAATTTATCGCTAACAACGGGCTTTCTTTAGTATTTATTATGATTTTGTGACGGCGTTTTGCCTGATGGATAGCTGTTTTCGGGCTTTTTCTTGCCTGTGGAGTGTGGCTGTGTTTTGTGGCTGCGCAGGATTTTTATGCTGCGAGGAGGACGTCGTTTCCGCTGCGAGCCTTGAATCTGTTCCCTGTGCGTGGAGGCTGTGTCAGAGCTGGTATGGGCCGCTTGGCTCTTTGCGTTTCAGCGGTTCGATGGTGAGTTGCTGTCCCACTTCCACTCCGTGCTGGCGCAGCACGTCTGTCATTGTCTTTTGCGCTATCTCGGGTCGGTTGTTGTCTGCGCTCAGGTGACATAGCCATACGTTCTTGAGCTGGTCTGTCATGTTCTCGGCCAGTGCTGTGGCCGCCTGTGTGTTGGAGAGGTGGCCTGTGCCGCAGCTGATGCGCTGCTTGAGTATGGTGGGGTAGGGGCCGTTGCTGAGCATCTGGACATCGTAGTTGGACTCGAGGATGAGGTGTGTGCTCTTGGCTATGTAGCTCTTCACCTCGTCGGTGGCCTTGCCCACGTCGGTCATGAGGGTGAGGCGCACGTCGCCGCAGACGATGTGGTAGCCTGTGTTTTCCGACGCATCGTGGGGAATGGGGAATGGAGTGATGGCGAACGGGCCCAGGGTGAATGTCTCGCCAAACTGTATGTTTCGCCTGTTCTCCTTGGGCACCTTGGTGGCTGCCTGCCATCGGCTGTCGATGCCGCTGTGCACGGCAGGGGTGGCGTAGACGGGCAGGTGGTACTGGTCGCTCACCTTGCCTGCGGCCTTGACGTGGTCGGAGTGGTCGTGCGTGATGAGTATGCCCTTCACGTGGCCTATCTTCAGGCCGTAGTTTCTCACGGTGCGCTTGAAACAATTGATACCGACGCCACAATCGATGATTATGGCGTCGGTGTCGGTAGATATGTAGTAGCAGTTGCCGCAACTGCCGCTTCCAAGACTGAAAAATGTCATCTTATATATATGTGTATGTGATGCCTGGGGTTCAGTCGTTGCATGGAAGGTTGAGCGCGATGAAGTCTTCGTCGAGCTGCTTCTGGTCGACTGGCGATGGCGCGTCGAGCATCACGTCGCGTCCGCTGTTGTTCTTAGGGAATGCTATGCAGTCGCGGATGGAGTCGAGTCCGGCGAAGATGCTCACCCAGCGGTCGAGTCCGTAGGCAAGTCCACCGTGTGGTGGCGCGCCGTACTTGAAGGCGTTCATGAGGAAGCCGAACTGTTCCTGTGCCTTTTCTGGTGTGAAGCCGAGAATCTCGAACATCTTCTCCTGGAGCTTAGGGTCGTGGATGCGGATGGAGCCGCCGCCCACCTCAATGCCGTTGCAGACCATGTCGTAGGCATCAGCGCGCACGGCTGCTGGGTCGGTGTCGAGAAGGTGTATGTCTTCGTCCATAGGGTGGGTGAACGGATGGTGCATGGCCATGAGGCGCTGCTCCTCGTCGCTCCACTCGAACATTGGGAATTCTGTCACCCAGAGGAGGGCGAACTTGTTCTTGTCGCGCAGTCCGAGGCGGTCGCCCATTTCGAGGCGGAGCTCGCAGAGCTGCTTGCGTGTCTTCATGGCGTCGTCGCCAGAGAGAATGAGTATGAGGTCGCCTGGGTTGGCCTGCATCTTGGCCTTGAGGGCCTGGAGGTCGTCCTGGCTGTAGAACTTGTCGACGGACGACTTGACGGTGCCGTCTGGCTGCACGCGGGCGTAGACCATGCCCTTGGCTCCTATCTGTGGACGCTTGACCCACTCGGTGAGCTTGTCGATGTCTTTTCTGGTGTAGGAGGCGCAGCCTGGGGCGCAGATGCCGCCGATGTATTTGGCTTCGTCAAAGACGGTGAAGGTGCCTTTCTTCATGATGTCGTCGAGCTCGACAAACTCCATGCCGAAGCGCATGTCGGGCTTGTCGGAGCCGAAGCGCTTCATGCACTCTATCCATGGCAGGCGGAGGAAGTCGCCTTCTATCTCCACGCCGCGGAGCTCCTTGAAGAGGTGCTTGGCCATGCCTTCGAAGGTCTGGATGATGTCTTCCTGTGTGACGAACGACATCTCGCAGTCTATCTGTGTGAACTCAGGCTGGCGGTCGGCGCGCAGGTCTTCGTCACGGAAGCATTTGACGATCTGGAAGTAGCGGTCAAATCCTGCCACCATGAGGAGCTGCTTCAGAGTCTGTGGCGACTGCGGAAGGGCATAGAACTGTCCCGGGTTCATGCGCGAGGGCACGATGAAGTCGCGTGCGCCTTCGGGGGTGGAGCCGATGAGCATTGGTGTCTCCACCTCAAGGAAGCCGAGGTTGGAGAGGTAGTTGCGCACGGCGATGCAGAAGCGGTGGCGCAGCTCGAGGTTTTTGCGCACGGCTGTGCGGCGCAGGTCGAGATAGCGGTACTTCATGCGCAGGTCGTCGCCGCCGTCGGTGTTGTCCTCGATGGTGAATGGCGGTGTGACCGACTCGTTGAGCACGGTGAGTTTTGACACCTCTATCTCGATGTCGCCAGTGGGTATGTTCTTGTTCTTGCTGTAGCGCTCTGCCACTTTGCCTTCGATCTGGATGACGTACTCGCGGCCGAGCTTGTTGGCCTTGTCACAGAGTTCTTTGTTGGCGTCTTCGTTGAAGACAAGCTGGGTGATGCCGTAGCGGTCGCGCAGGTCTACGAAGATGAGTGCACCCATCTTGCGGGATCTCTGTACCCATCCTGCCAGTGTCACCTGCTTGCCTGCGTCGCTGAGGCGCAGTTCTCCATTGGTGTGTGTTCTGTACATTGTATAATATATGTTTTATGTTGTTTGTTGCTTTTAGATGTTGTGACGCTTGTTGGCGTCCATGGTGGCTGCCTTGCGTGTGGCTTGCTGATGTCGTTGTGGTGTGGCTGCCTCAAGTCGTCTTTCAAAATGCAAAGATAAAGTTTTTTTTTTGAAAAAGCTATTTCCGTGCTGTATAAACTGCCGATAATGTGTGGCTGGCTGCCGTGTATGGGCTTAGAAGGGCAGTCCCACGGCGAAGTGAAAGGCAAAGTCGCGGTCGAAGTTGGGGTGCAGGAGTGGCAGATGCTTCTTTCCTGTGTAGGCTGGGTTGACGGCTTTCATGCCGGCGTCGAATCGCACTATGAAGAAGTTGGCGTCCATGCGCAGTCCGAGTCCGTAGCTCACGGCTATCTGGTCGAGAAACTTGTCGAGCCTAAACTCGCCTCCTGGCTGGTCCTTGTACTTGCGTATGGTCCATATGTTGCCTGCATCGATGAAGGCTGCTCCATTGAACTTCCAGAAGAGTTTGGCGCGGTATTCCATACAGAGGTCGAGCTTGATGTCGCCCGACTGGTTGAGGAAGTTGATGCCCTTGTCCTGTCCGTTGTATGAGCCTGGGCCGAGCGAGCGCACGGACCATCCTCTCACGCTGTTGGCTCCGCCTGCGAAGTAGCGTTTCTCGAAGGGCAACTGGCTGGAGTTGCCGTAGGGACAGGCTATGCCCAAGGCTCCGTGAAAGGCTACGGACGAGTTGTTGCCTGTGCGTATGCTCTTGGAGCAGTCGAGGTCGCCGCGCACGTATTGCGCATAGGCAATGCCGCAGAAGGTGCGTTGTCCGTACTCGTTTCTCTTGCCGTCCACCATGCGTGTGATACCGCTGAGGATGTTGCCAGAGGTCTCTATGTTGAAGCGGATGGTGTAGGCGTCTTTGCCGTAGGTCTGTTCGCGCGCGCCGAGCGAGTTGTAGGTGTATGTGTAGCCCATCTTGGTGATGAGTATGTTCTCATAGTTGTATTTGAGGATGGCGTTGGTCTTGCCCAGCGAGTCGAGATACTGTTCCTTGAATGTCTTGGATATCCAGGGCATATAGACGTAGTTGATCTCTGCCAGGTCGAAGCGGTGCTGTGTGCGCTGGTTGGAGCTGCTCCACTTGTATCGCCATGCGGCGGTGAAGACGCGGCGGTGAAACTCGGGTCGGTTCTGCAGATTGTACTGCAGGTTGATTTCGGATGAGGCTCCGTGCACTATGCCCCATGTGCGCTTGACATAGGGCAGCAGGAAGGTGGGGAAGCCCAGCGATGTTTCGGCTCCCATCTCTGTGTAGTTGTTGCCGTCGTATCCGTCGAGTCCTGTGATGGCCTCGTAGGCTCCGCGCACTTTGAACATGAATGTCTCGGAGCCGTGGAAAATGTTCTTGTTGTGGTATGAGGCTGAGAGGGCCGCTCCCATGTCGCCAGCTGAGTTGGTGGCCTCGACGTCGAAGCCGAAGGAGTGGGGCATGGAGTGGTTGACGATGATGTGGCAGTCGAGCGAGTCGGCCGCATCGGTCTCAGACATGTTGATGCTTGTGTAGGACACGGCTGATAGACGAGTGAAGTTGGTGTAGGAGCGCTTCATGAGGAGGTCGTTGTAGAGAGCGCCTGGCTTGAGGAGCGTGTTGCTCATCAGCAGGTTTTTCCTGAAGTGCATGCTTCCGCTGGTGATGAAGCGGAAGCCGCCTGTGGAGGTGGTGTCGGCATGTGCGCTCGTGGCTGGCGCGTCGGCGTGGAAGATGACGTTGCGCACGGTGAAGGGCACGTGGTCTCTTGCTTCGGTGCGTCCGTCCTTCTGGTGGCGCTTGAGTGTCATGGTGACATCGGCTTCTGTGGAGCGGGCTGCTGTGTCGGCGCTGAAGCGTATGTCTTCCTTGTTGAACATATAGTAGCCGTTGTTGCGCAGATAGGATACTATGCGGTTGCGCTCGCTGTTGAGCAGGTTGACGTCGAAGGCTCCGCCTGCTCTGATGAGCGACGAGGCTGTGTCGTCGGTGGTGATGAAACGCCGCAGTCCGTCGTCTTCCACGTTGCGTGTGAGGGTTCTGATGGTGTATTGCTCGCCAGGGTGGACGCTGAGTCTCACTTGTCTCTTCTTGCCTTTGTCCAGATGCCATTCATCCACGTGCGACTTCATGTAGCCAGCGTTGGCCAGCACTTGTGTGATGTCGGCCTTGGCTTTGGCTGTCTTGGCGCTGTCGTAGAGCACGGGTGCCTGGCCCAGGCGGCGGAAGAAGCGGCTGCGGCGGGTGGTGGTGTCGGCGCCTGAGAGCATGTAGATGTGGAGCGGTACCTTGATGCCGAACCACTTGGTGTTGGGCTTTTGTGTCACGTAGTCGCTGAGGAGATAGCGTTTCATCGCCTCTTTGTTATCGCATTCCACTTCGATGCCTGTCAGCATGCTTTCTCCTTCGGGTATATATTTGCTCACGGAGCATGAGGCGGCCAGGATGCTCAGGGTGACGAATGCTATGATGTGTATTAGTATGTATTTCACTTGTGTGTGACGTGTTCTTGTGTGAGACGTATGTTTTTCATGCAAAGTTACTTATTTATTTCTACATGGCAAAGAGATGTGGGCTATTTTGCCAGGCTGCCAGGCTGCGTGGTGTGTGAATTGAAAAAGTTTTTGTTGCCATGGCTTGTTTTTTCCGCTTATTATCATTACTTTTGCACGGCTTTTTTGCGGTGACATGCGGCAGGAGGCAAGGCGCAGCGTCTTTTTTTCTGCTGCCGTGGCTGGCGCATGCGGTGGCCATGCATGTGGGGCGCAGGTCTGTGCGTGATGGCTGAATGGCTAATGTGGCGTAGGTCTGTGCGTGATGGCTGAAAATCCAAATGCAGCACGGAATAATAGTATAAATTACATTATAAAATAAGGAATAAGTGATTAGCAAGAACAAGGTGAAATATATCCGCTCGCTTGACATGAAGAAATATCGCAAGGCGGAAGGTGTCTTTGTGGCTGAGGGCCATAAATTGGTGGGCGATTTGATGGGGCATTTTGAGTGCCGCTACCTGGCTGCCACGGACGAATGGCTGTCTGCCAATGGCGACCTCCTGTCGGACGGCCGTCTGCAGGGAGCAGAGATTGACGAGGTGAGTGATGAGGAACTGCAGAGGGTGAGCCTTCAGGAGCATCCACAGCAGGTGCTTGCCGTCTTCAGACAGAGGGCTGTGGCGGCGGATGTCGGTGAGGTGGCGAGGCGCAACCTCTGCCTGATGCTTGATGATGTGCAGAATCCTGGCAATCTGGGCACTATCGTGCGCATGGCAGACTGGTTTGGCATAGAGCACATCTTTTGTTCGGGTGGCTGCGCTGATATATACAATCCGAAGACTGTACAGGCCACGATGGGGGCTATGGCTCGTGTGTCGGTGCATTATGTCGACCTGGAGCAGGCTCTGGCATCTATAGAGGGGGATGTCCCTGTGTATGGCACGTTCCTTGACGGTGAGAATATTTATGAGAAGCCGCTGAGCAGCAATGGCGTCATCGTCATGGGCAACGAGGGTAAGGGCGTGTCGGCGCAGGTGGCGCGGCATGTCAGCGAACGTCTGTATATCCCTAACTATCCTGCGGGGCGTCACACGTCGGAGTCATTGAATGTGGCCATTGCCACGGCCATCGTCTGCGCTGAGTTCAGACGGAGATAAGACTGCGGGGTAGTGGGTGGCTTGTCCGTGGCGCACCATGATGGTGCCTCCGAGCCATTCTGTCATGGCTATTTCTTCTGTCAGGGGGAAATGGCATGTCACATGTCCGTGGTCTATGACGACGACATGGTTGGTGTATTGCTCTATGCTGGCTGGTGTCTCTGCCTGGGCGAGGGCTGTGACTTGATGGCTTGCTGAGCCGCTTTGCTCTGCTTGGCTGCTTTGGCTTGCTTGGTCATTCATACCTTTTGTTTGGTTGTTCTGGTTTGCAATAACACGCTGCTCCACATCCTTGTGTGAAGGATGTGGAGCAGTTGTGTTTTTGTCATTCAGTATGTAAACTTTTGATGCTGCTATTTTTCTCATCTTGATTCAGGGCTTAACTTGAGTGTCTGCGGATGTGATGCGGGATGCGGACTGCGGCGTCGTGGCCCGATAGAGTTCGGGTGGCGCATCGTGGGCGCTTCCTGTATCTTGATGGTCTTGTCCGACTTGTTGAGCATGCGCAGCTGTTCTGGGCTGAGCCTCTCTTCCTTCAAGTCTGGCAATGTATCGGCAGATGTGCTGTCGGCTTTCAGCGAGTCGGTCTTCTCCTTAGGCTCGGTGTCTTTCGAGTGCATGCGGATGAGCTGTATGTCGTCCACTACGCACAGGTTGCGCGAGCCTTTTTTTCCGTAGAAATAGAAGAAGCCGGACACGCTCTTTATCTTCTCCGCATCGGCAGCCTCAAGCGTCAGTTGCTGCAGGTCGCCACTGCGTGTTGAGCGTGTCACACCGATGTGCTTGCCATTGGCGTACATCACGCTGAGCCCATAATCGAGGTGCACGTGGTAGTCGTCCTTGTCTTCGCCAATGATGGCAGGGAAGAATGTGAGGATGAACTTGTCGTTTTGATGAAAACTGGTGTCGGCCTTCAATATGAAGCTCTCCTTGTTCATGATGGCTTTGTTGCGAAGCACAATCACTCTCTCAGAGTTCCACAGGTTGGTCGTGTCGCCGCCCTCTGTGAAGACTGCCATCATGCTGTTGCTTCCGTTTAGCGTCTGCAGCTTGTCGTTTTCTTCCTGCAGACGATTTTTCACGTTGCCGTAGATGCTGTACAGTTCTTTCTGGTGGCGGTTGTAGTAGACCAGCGCGCGCTCAAAGTCGGCATGGCTGATGTTGTGCTTCTTGAACACGGCGTTGATGTAGTCCTGTGCCTTCTGTTCCTTGTCTTCTGATGGCAGTTGCTCTATCACTCCCTGCATGATGTGGTAGTCGTAGAGCACGTCTTCCATCTTCTTCTCTGACATCACGTCCTTGGGACGCTCATCGCAAGAGCTGAGGATGGCGAGTGCCAGCAGAATGATAGGGAGAAATCTTTTCATTTCTAAACGTGCTTGCTTGGGGGTTGAGTTGGGGTGGAAACATGAGAGCCCGCCTTGCGGCGGCATGGCTTGCTCACCTTGCGATGTCATGGCATGCTCACTTGGATGCCTGTCGGCTCAGTTTGAGAAGTGTCTTGCTCACTTGTATGCAGGTCTGTTCAATTTGCGGAATGTCTTGCTCACTTAGAGGCGTGCATCCTTTCCAATCCTATGCGCAGTCCAGACAGTCGCTTGTTGTAGAAGATGAGCAGGGCTATGATGCCACATGATATGGCTGCGTCGGCAAAATTGAATATAGGCGAGAAAAACACGCAATGCTCTCCGCTGTAGATGGGCATCCAGTCGGGCATGTCCCATTCGATGAGCGGGAAGTAGAACATGTCCACCACTTTGCCGTAGAGCAGTTCGCCATAGCCTTCTCCCCATGGCACAAGCTGTGCCACCATGGGACGCGGCGGATTGTTGAATATCATTCCGTAGAACACACAGTCGATGATGTTGCCAGCTGCGCCTGCTGCTATGAGTGTAAGGCATATTACGTAACCAGTTGACTGCCTGCTTTTTATCTCCGAGCATATGAACCATCCGATTAAGCCTATTGCTATAAGGCGGAAGAGTGTGAGAAACAGTTTGCCTCCCATCATCTCCCAGCCGAAGGCCATACCGTTGTTTTCCACAAACAGCAGGCTAAACCAGCTTGTTATCTCGTCGCGTTCGCCAAGATACATCCCCGTCTTGACAGAGACCTTTATGATCTGGTCTATGACAATGACGGAGATGAAGATAGCGATAGAGAGTATATACTTAGTCTTTTGTGACATATATGTATATGTGTGTGCATTTTGTAGATGTGTCAAGCTTGCGGCTGCGTCAAGCCTGAGCCTTGACCACGCTGATGGCTGCCTTGAAGTCATCGAAGTCGATAGGCTCGCCCTCTGGGTTGCCCAGCTCGATGTCGTTGGCAAGAACCTGCGAGGCTATGTTGCTCTTGAAGGCAGCAAGTACAGCCTGTGTCTCTGGAGTGTCGGAGATGACCACCTTGATGCGGTCTGTGATCTCAAATCCCTGAGTCTTGCGCAGGTTCTGTATCTGCTTGATGAGCTTGCGCGCATTTCCCTCGTTCTTCAGTTCAGGAGTGATGGTGATGTCGAGAGCCACGGTGGTGGAGCCCTCATTGGCTACGCTCCATCCTGGGATGTCTTGAGACATGATGCTCACGTCGCTTAGTTCCACTACCACATCCTGTCCCTCTGTGCTGAGGGTGATGCTGCCCTTGGCCTCCAGTTCGGCTATCTGCTCTTGTGTCATGTCGCTCACGGCGTTGTTCACGGCCTTCATCAGCTTGCCGAATTTCTTTCCCATCACACGGAAGTCGCACTTGACGTTCTTCACGAGCATGGAGCCATCCATCAGCTGGAGCTCCTTCACGTTGACCTCCTTGGTGATGATAGACTTCATGCGCTCTATGCGCGCGCTCAGCACAGCGTCGGTGTCTGGTATGGCGATAGAGTGGAGAGCCTGTATCACAGGTATCCTCACCTTCTTACGGATGGAGAGTCCCATGGATGTGACCTTCATGGCTGCCTCCATGGCTGCCTCAAGCTCGGTGTCTATCTGTTCCTCGTGGCATGCTGGGAACTTGGCCAGGTGGACGCTCTTGCTGCTGTCCTTGCCTGTGGCTCCATTGAGGTCGCGGAACAGCTGGTCGGCGTAGAATGGCGCTACTGGCGCTATGAGGCGGCTCAGGGTGTCGAGACAGATGTAGAGAGTCTGGTAGGCCGAGAGCTTGTCCTCTGTCATCTCGCCTCCCCAGAACCTCTGCTTGTTGAGGCGTATGTACCAGTTGGAGAGCTTGTCGATGACGAACGACTGGATGAGTCGGCCCGCTGGAGTGGGGTCGAAGTCGTCGAGATATGTCCTGACGCTCTTCACCAGCGTGTTGAGTTCTGAGAGCAGCCAGCGGTCGAAGTCGGGGCGCTGGCTGTAGTCGATGTCAGCCTCCTTGTATTCGAAGCCGTCCACGTTGGCGTACATGGTGAAGAATGAGTAGGCCTGCTGCAGCTTGATGAAGAACTGGCTTGTGACCTCTTTGACTCCTTCTGGATCGAACGAGAGGTTATCCCATGGAGATGAGTTGGTTATCATATACCATCTTACAGCGTCGGCTCCGTATTTTTCGATGCACTCAAACGGGTTGATCACATTGCCGATGCGCTTAGACATCTTGATGCCGTTCTTGTCGAGCACGAGACCGTTGGAGATAACTGCCTTGTATGCCACGGAGTCGAACACCATGGTGGCTATGGCGTGGAGCGTGAAGAACCATCCGCGTGTCTGGTCCACACCCTCTGCTATGAAGTCGGCTGGGTATGATTTGCGCTCGTCGATGAGCTCCTTGTTCTCGAACGGGTAGTGTATCTGCGCATATGGCATGGCGCCCGAGTCAAACCACACGTCGATGAGGTCGAGCTCGCGTGTGAGCACGTTGCCCTTGTCCGACACGAGTTTTATGTCGTCCACATAAGGGCGGTGGAGGTCTATCCTGTCATAGTTGGCCTGTGACATGTCGCCTGGCACAAAGCCCTTGTCCTTAAGAGGATTGGATGTCATCACGCCAGCAGCCACAGCTTTCTCTATCTCGTTGTAGAGCTCTTCCACGCTGCCTATGCACAGTTCCTCGCGCGTGTCTCTGTTGCGCCAGATAGGAAGAGGCGTGCCCCAGTAGCGAGAGCGCGAGAGATTCCAGTCGTTGAGGTTCTCCAGCCATTTGCCAAAGCGTCCTGTGCCGGTGCTCTCAGGCTTCCACTTGATAGTCTTGTTCAGTTCGTACATGCGGTCCTTCTTCGCTGTAGAGCGGATGAACCACGAGTCGAGGGGATAGTAGAGCACAGGCTTGTCTGTGCGCCAGCAATGAGGATAGTTGTGCACGTGCTTTTCTATCTTGAAGGCTGTGCCAGCTTCCTTCATCTCGAGACAGAGCACCACGTTGAGGTCCATGTCCTTAGTGGCAGCCTTCTCGTCATACTTGCCGTCCTTGTTGTATTTAGGGTCATAGGCGTTCTTGACATAATCTCCAGCGTGCTTCCAATAACTGTCTTTCACACAGAGAGATGCGAACTCTTCGTTCATGTCTTCCTTTATGAAATACTTGCCTGTGAAGTCGACCATAGGGCGCGTGTCGCCAGCCTTGTCGATGACAAAGAGAGATGGTATGCCCGCATCCTTAGCCACCTTGGCGTCGTCGGCTCCGAATGTAGGAGCGATGTGCACGATGCCTGTGCCGTCTTCCGTTGTCACGTAGTCGCCGGGGATGACTCTGAAGGCCTCGGCCTCCTTGTCCACCACTTTGTCGCCTTCCAGGGCGCATGGCTTGACCCAAGGCATCAGTTGCTCGTATCGCACGCCCACGAGATCGGTGCCCTTGCCTCGCCAGATGATGTCGACAGGCTTCTCGTTTCCGTCCTCATCTTTCTCAGGAGCGAAATAGGCAGCCAGGCGCGATTCGGCCAGCACGTATATGGCTTCTTCACCGCTGTATGGGTTCTTGCCCTTGACAGCCACATAGTCTATCTTGGGTCCGACGCAGAGGGCTGTGTTGGAAGGCAGGGTCCATGGAGTGGTAGTCCACGCGAGGATGTAGACAGGCAAGCTTGCGCTTTTGGCGGCCTCGTCGGTCACTCTGAACTGCGCGGTCACCGTAGTGTCCTTCACGTCCCTGTAGCAGCCTGGCTGGTTCAGCTCGTGCGATGAGAGTCCCGTGCCTGCTGCAGGCGAATATGGCTGTATGGTGTATCCCTTGTAGAGGAGTCCCTTGTTGTAGAGCTGCTTAAGCAGGTACCAGAGCGACTCGATATACTTGTTGTCGTATGTGATGTATGGATGTTCCAGGTCTACCCAGTAGCCCATCTTGTCGGTCAGCTCGGTCCACTCGCTGGTATACATCATCACGTTCTTGCGGCAGGCGTCGTTGTAGTCGTCCACGCTGATTTTCTTGCCTATGTCTTCCTTGGTGATGCCAAGTGACTTTTCCACAGACAGCTCTACTGGCAGTCCGTGTGTGTCCCATCCGGCCTTGCGCTTCACCTGGAATCCCAGCATGGTCTTGTAGCGCAGGAATGTGTCCTTGATGGTTCGTCCCATCACGTGGTGTATGCCGGGATGTCCGTTGGCCGATGGCGGTCCCTCAAAGAAGATGAACTGCGGGCAGCCCTCGCGTTCCTCTATGCTCTTGTGGAACATGTCTTCTGCGTTCCACTCTTCAAGCACCTCCTTGTTGACGTTGGAGAGGTTTAGTTTTGTTCTTTCTGTGAATTTCATTATTTCAGTTTTATATCTTTCAGTTGTTGTTCTTTGCCGCAGTATCTGCACTTCAGGGTCTGGAGGTCCTTGCGGTAGAATACTGTCCTCATTGGCTCGTTGTTTGTGATGCAGACGGGGTTGGCGCATTTCACGATGTTGGTGAGCACCTCTGGCAGGGTGACCTCAATCTTTTCTGCCACCTTGTAGTCTTTGATGACCACCACGCGGATGTTGGGGCATACCACAGCCAGCTGGCTGATCTCTTCCTCCGAGAAGAACTTGCCAGATATCTTTATCAGTCCCTTTTGTCCCATCACCTGGCTTCTCAGGTTGTTGGCGATGACCACCTCTGCGTTGCAGTCCTCAAGGTCGAGCAACTGTGCTACGGTGAAGAGTTTGTCTGTCGGTATGTGATCGATGACGGAGCCGTTCTCAATGGCTGCCACCATCATGTGTTCCTTGTTGTTCTCCATAGTGTGTGCGTTATTCTTATGGTTTCTGTGGCCGGTGCTTCTTGTGTGCGAGCCGGCTGTTGGGTTCAGAGTGTTTCCTGTTGAAGTGTATTTTATCCGATGACAGTCTTGTCGTTTCTGATGTCGTCGAGAGTGATGCCGAGCACGTCGCAGATGAGGGCCTCGCGTGCGTAGAGTCCGTTCTGCGCCTGGTCGAAGTAGTAGGCGTGCTTGCTGTCGTCCACGTCATACTCTATCTCGTTGACGCGTGGCAGCGGGTGGAGAATCTTCATGTTGTCCTTGCACTTGCCGAGCATGTCGGCCTTCAGGATATAGGCGTCCTTCACTCTCTCATATTCCATCAGGTCGGTGAAGCGCTCGCGCTGCACGCGTGTCATGTAGAGGATGTCGGCGTCGGAGATGGTGTCCTCGGTGAAGTCTTGCTGCTCCACGTAGCGTATGCCCTTCTGCTTGCAGTAGAGCTTGTATTCTTCTGGCATCTCTAGTTCCTTTGGCGCTATGAAGTGGAATGTGGGGTTGTACTGGCGCATAGACATGAGCAGCGAGTGGACGGTTCGGCCATACTTGAGGTCGCCCACCATGTAGATGTTCAGGTCTTCCAGCGTTCCCTGTGTCTTATAGATGGAGTAGAGGTCGAGCATTGTCTGTGACGGGTGCAGGTTGGAGCCGTCGCCAGCATTGATGATGGGCACGTTGGTCACTTCACTTGCGTAGAGGGCTGCGCCTTCCAGCTTGTGTCTCATCACAATCACGTCGGCATAGTTGCTCACCATCTTGATGGTATCCTTCAGCGTCTCGCCCTTTGACGAGCTTGTCGCCTTGGGGTCGCTGAAGCCTATGACGCGTGCTCCGAGCCTGTTGGCAGCTGTCTCGAAGGAGAGCCTTGTGCGTGTGGATGGCTCAAAGAAGAGTGTGGCAACCACTTTTCCTTTGAGCAGCTGGCGGTTGGGATGAGCCTCAAACTCTGTAGCCATGTCAAGGAGATATTGTATCTTTTCCTTGCTGTAGTCGGCTATTGAAACAATGCTTCTATTTTCCATATAATAATCGTGATTATTATTGTTCAACGTATAAATTCGTACAAAGGTAGTGATTTTTTCTGATTCAAGCTTCCTTTATGTGCCAATAGTTTGAAAAAATGCGTCTCTGTGTCTGTGTGGCAGCGCTTATTTATATGTATGAGTGGCATTCAGCACAATGTGATGTGCCAAATGCCACTCCTTTATGCAGATGTCTTTTTGCCTGCGGCATGTCATGCCCGTCTTTCCTTTTGGGGAGGGCTTACAGAGTCACTCCGTTCTTGAAGATGGCTATCAGGTGAAGATGGACTACAGCGGATTCCAGCTTACAGAGTCACTCCGTTCTTGAAGATGGCTATCTCTTGGTAGCCCTTCTTCTCGTTCCATGCCAGTTCGCCACTTGCCACGGCTATTACCTTCTCGGCGAAGCGTCGGAAGGCCTCCCTCATGTGCTCGCCTTCCACGATGGTGCCGGCGTTGAAGTCAATCCATGTGGGCTTGCTTGACGCAAGATGCGTGTTGGTGCTTATCTTCATGGTCGGGACGAAGGTGCCGAAAGGTGTGCCTCGGCCTGTGGTGAACAGCACTATGTGGCAGCCCGAGGCGGCCAGGGCTGTGGCGGCCACAAGGTCGTTGCCCGGGGCGGAAAGGAGGTTGAGCCCCTTGGCGCTGATGCGCTCGCCATAGCTGACCACTCCCTTGACGGCGCTTTTGCCGCATTTCTGCGTGCATCCGAGTGCCTTCTCCTCCAGGGTGGATATCCCTCCAGCCTTGTTGCCAGGCGAGGGGTTCTCTCCTACGGGCTCGCCGTGTGATATGAAGTATTGCTTGAAGTCGTTCACGAGTTTGACGGTCTGGTCAAACAGTTGCCTCGTCTCGCACCTGTTCATCAGGATTGTTTCCGCGCCAAACATTTCTGGCACCTCTGTCAGCACGGTGGTGCCTCCTTGCGCCACGATGAAGTCGCTGAACACGCCGAGGAGCGGATTGGCTGTGATGCCTGAGAAGCCGTCGGAGCCTCCGCACTTGAGTCCCACCCTCAGTTCTGACAGCGGCACGTCCTCTCGCTGGTCTCTAGCCGCCTTGGCGTAAAGGCCGCGGAGCATTCTCATGCCTTCCTCTACCTCGTCGCCTTCCACTTTCTGGCTCACCATGAACTGTATACGCTCATGGTCGTAGTCGCCAAGCGTCTGCTCGAAGAGGTCGGGCTGGTTGTTCTCGCATCCCAGTCCCACCACAAGCACGGCTCCGGCATTGGGGTGAAGTACGAGGTCGTGCAGCACCTTGCGTGTGTTCTCATGGTCTTCCGACAGCTGCGAGCAGCCATAGTTGTGCGGAAAAGCCGCTACGCGCAGCTTCTCGGCAGAGGGTGGCAAGAGCTTGCCCAGTTCTGAATCAGGGTCCTCTGCCTCTTTTCTCAGTCTGTCGGCCAACTGGTTGACTACTCCGTTGACGCAGCCCACAGTAGGCACAATCCACACTTCGTTTCTGATGCCTACGTCTCCATTTTTCCTGCGGTATCCCTTGAAGGTCATCTGCTTGGAGACGAACCATTCATGGTAGGCGGGGCTGGTCAGCTCGTCTTTGCCCACGGGATGGTATTCATAGTCGAGGAGTCCGCTCAGGTTGGTCCTTATGTTTTCGTGGCAGATGAAGTCGCCCTTCTTGTGGCTTTGCTTCATGTGGCCTATTGGGTAGCCGTATTTTATCACGTTGTCGCCTTCGTTGAGGTCGGTGAGCAGCACTTTGTGTCCGGCTGGCACATCGTTGTTGATGGTCAGGCCGATGCCGTCTACTTCAGCCTTGTCGCCTTTGTGGAGTGGCTCTATGGCCACGGCAACATTGTCCGCTGGGTTTATTCTTATAAGTTTCATGGGCTTGTATAGTAGTAAAAATGAAGTTTACGTCGTAGTAAGAATGATGTTTACGTCGCTTCGCACAATGCGTTTGATAGTATTGTGATGGAGTGCTTGTATAGTAGTAAGGATGATGTTTGTGTTTTGTAAGCCTTAGCTTCCATCTCAAGAATCTAGGGTTTCCGTTTCGTTAGCCTTAGGTTTTCGTTTTGTTAACCTTAGGTTCCCGTTTCGTTAGCCTTAGGTTTTCGTTTTGTCAACCTTAGTTTTCTGTTTCGTTAGCCTTGGGATTTCATCAAAAGAGTCTTGGCTTTTTGCCACAAGAGTTCTTTATTCTGCTATATAGAGCTTGGCCTTTTTGCTTGATAAAGTTTCTTGTGTCTTGTCTTACAGAGCCTTATACTCCTTAGGTGTGTATCCAGTATACTTCTTGAAGAATTTGGCAAAGAAACTTTGGTTGGCAAAGTTGAGATGGTTGCTCACGTCCTTTATGCTTGTCTCCTCCATCCTGAGCATGGACTTGGCTTCCAGGATGACAAACTGGTTGATCCAGTCGGTGGCATATCTTCCGCTGACCGCGTGCACCACGCTTGAGAGATATTTGGGCGATATGCAGAGTTTGTCGGCATAGAAAGTGATGGAGCGGTTGTCCAGATAGTTGTCTTTCACAATTTTGATGAAGTTGGTGAACAGCTCTTCCTTCCTGCTCTTTGGCTGCTCGGCCTCTGTGGCGGCCGCATCTTGCACGAATCTGTTGAAGAAGTTGCAGAGCATGATCTGTGTGTAGCTCTTTGCCACTTCCTCCTTGAAGCGGAAGTCGGGGTCTGTAAGTTTTTTCTTTATCTCGTTGTATATCATCATGCACTCCTGCATGTCCTCTTCGCTCATGTGGCTGACAGGCATTCTTTTCACCTTGTTGACATGCTCGATGATGGTTTTAGCGTTGCCAACATACTTGAGGAAGTCTGAGTTGATGGCGATGAAAGCGCAACGTGTGCCTTCTGCTATGTTGATGACACGAAGGAAACTGCCAGTCAAGACCATAGCCGCGTCGTCGTCGTGCAGCGTGTACTTGTGGAGGTCTATTTCCATTTCCATGCTGCCTGACAGGCACAGGAAACAGACGTTCATGTCGAGCTGGACAGGGAATGATGGTCCTGGCTGGCTTTCTTGCTCTATGCAGTTGTCGTCTATGTTGTCGGTAAGCGCCATCTTTCCTGGTATCTGCACGAATCGTTTGTCTGACGGGAAGTGTGTCAGGTCTACTTTTATTATCTCTTGTTTGTTCATGTCAAGTATATGGTGTTTATTGGGGCAAATTTACAAAAAAAAATAATAACCAGGGACATCAGGGTCGGAAAACTCTTGTCTCTGGTTATTTTTTTGATAGCCTGGAAAGTTTATTTCTCATGTGGCGCACGAAATTGTCCGTGCGGCACATGTCGGAGTGCGCTTGTGAAGGAAGGATGAAGCTTCCTGTTGTCTCAAGGCTACCTATACCTTATGCTGGCCTTTTGACCCAAGGATGTCTGTTGTTTAGAAGCCGTCGGCTTTATCTGAAGGAGGCTTGTCGCTTTTGTGTCCGCATTCTTGTTTCAAGACCTCCTCTTCTTGTTTTCATGACCTCCTTCTAATCTCAATACCTCCTATTCTTATTTCATGACCGCCTCTTATCTCAGGGCCATCTTGGCCATAGTGGTAGCCTGGTCGTAAGCCTTCTCCCAGTTGGTGTCGATACAGAACGGAGTGAGTGTCGACTTGTCGTTCACGTAGCAGTTGACCTTCTCTTTGTCTGTGTCCTTAAAGAGCGGGTTGTACTTGCTTGCGTCGGTATAGATCTTCAGTATCTCACTACGCTTTGCGGGCGATATGGCTCTGGCCTTCTCCATGTTGGCCTGGAAGTCGGTGATGAATGAAGCCATGTTGACAGCCTGGCTGTCATAGAAATAGGAGTCCTTGTTCAGTCCGCGCTTCTTCACCATCATGGTGATGTAGTTGAGGGCTGTCACCTTAAACTGGTTGATCTGCACCTCCATGTCGGAGGAAGCAGGGTTGTTGACCACGGCTGTAGCCTTGTCAAACACCGTTTTGTAGAGGCTTTGGGCCTGTGAGCTCATTGCTGTCATGGTCAGCATGAGCATAGCGAGAATGATTTTCTTCATATTGTTCTTTACCTTTATTGTTCTGTGCTTTTGTTGCCTTTATAGTCCGGGCGCAGTCGCTTTTCCCTATGGTCAGATAGGTGGGCGGTCGCTTTTTTATTGTCCGTTAGCTTTTCTTTACAATGCAAAGATACGTAGCTTCGTGATGGCGCATGAAGGGGAAATGCCTATTGGGGCGTATGTTTTCCCTATTCGTCCATTGGAATCAAGGCTTTGCGTGGCATGTGGAGCGTCGGCTCATTTGGCGTATTCGTCGTTGATGATGCCTTCCAGGTCGCTGTAGGCGAGGCTAATGGTGGTAGGTCCTAGAGCGTATGGGGCTATGTCATACTCGTTGTAGTAGAAGAGGATGCTGTCTGGCTCAAGCGCGAAGTTTTTGCTGACAAACATGTCCATCATCTCCAGTATGCCCAGCTTGTTCAGTTCCTCGATGGAGCTGACATGGTTGTCGGCCATGAGCTTGTCGAGCAGAGCGTCGCGCAGCTTCCTGTTGTTGGCGAGAGTGAAGACGTTGTTGTAGTCTATCAGTTGGCCTGTGGTGGCATTGAAGCAGAGGATGGTCGTTGTGGTGGAAGGGTGGGCGCCGCCATTGAACACCTCCTCGCGAAACCAGTAGTTGATGATGTTGTTCTTGCCATACTGGGCGTGTCCTGTGACATGGTTGGTGTAAATGAACGAGTAGTCGTCCGAGCGAAACTCCTTCTTCTCCTCTTCTATGAATCGCTCTATGGCCTTGCCTGTAGGCATGCTGGCAGGCTGCCCGAGAGTCTCCTCTATGATTTTTCCGTTGATGAGGCGGCAGATGCTGTCGTTGGCTGCGCTGCCCGACTTGACAAACTCCATGCTCACCTTCACGTCCAGCTCACGCTGCTCGTTGTCTCTCAGCGATGCGAAGTCGTCGCTGTCCCTGTCGGCGTCTTTTGCTGTTGGCTTTTCACTCAGCACGGCGCTCTTGGCAACATTATAAAATTCCAGATGATTCCATTCCTTGCCTTGTTCGCATGCTGAGAAGACGGCAGCCAGCGATACCGCCAGCATCATATTCTTGCCATACATCATTACCCTTTTCTCCATTTATTAAATTTTTCGGGCGCAAAGGTAGTGATTTTCTTTTCAACATAGCAGCTAATCCAACAATAATGTGTAATTTTGCGATGTAAAAATATTTTTTTCACATAAAAAGCTCTCTTGTATGCAACAAAGAAAACCATATTGCGATTTAGGACTTGTCATAGCCGTAGGAGTGTTCATTTGCGTAGCTATCAAAAGCCTCCTGTTTGGCTTCACTCTGATCAACAGTCTGTGGCTGGTCCTGGCATGTGTGTATCTGTACATGTCGTGGAAAATGAAGTCGGATGATGTCAGGCTGAAGCATTCCACCACAGCCTTTCTTGTGCTGTCGCTCGTGGCTATGACGGCATCGGCCCTGCTCGACCAGAACAAGCGTCCTGTGATGCATGCTTTTGAAGGCATGGGCGACACGATAGCCGACTATGCCGCACGTGAGGAGACACTCGAAGTGGCGCCTGTGGCCAAGGAGGACAGTGTGCAGCCCGACTCGTCTGCCGTCGACTCGACCGCAAGCGTCGAGACTGAGACGGCCGCAGAAGGGGCGGCTGAAGGACAGGGAGAAGCCGCCGTTAGTGACTCAACAGCTAAATCTGAGTGATGGGGATGGAACAGGACAAGAAGATAGAACGGGATGGAAAGATGGATCAGGATGAGAAGATGGGTAAGGGCAATAAGCCTGAGGGAAGAGCCGACAACATAGGCGGACTGAACGGCGAGGGCGACGTGCCTTCGCTTGGAGGCACAGGAAGGGCTGTGGCTACTATATTGTCTGTGTCGTGCCTGATAGTCGTGCTGGCTGCCGCAGCCGCATGGTTTTTGTTTTTCAATGCGGGAGACAATGCCGACGAGAGCCGCATGTACGAGAATATCAAGCGGTATGAGTCGGAGCAGATGCTTGACTCTCTCAAGGAGGGTTTGGGCGAATATCTGGATACATACAATTCTGACGCCTTCCATTACTCTGAGGTCAAGAGCCTGCGCGACAGGCTGATGGCAGAGGAAACGGACTGGATGGACACGGAGAAGGACATGACGGTAGAGGGACTGGAAGCCTTTCTCTCTATGCACCCAGATGGATTTTTCTCTGCAAGAGCCAATAGCTGCATGGATTCTCTGCGTGCCCTTGGGGAGGAGGAAGTGAAGCCTCTGCCAGTGGAGACTCATGCGGCAGACTCCGTTGCCGGAGATTCTGTGGTTGAGGCTATTGAGCTCGAAGAGAAGAAGATTGAGGAAAAAGCCGCAGAAAAGCCTGAGTCTCACGGCCATCACCAGACAGAGGTGGAGGTTGACTCCATATTCGGCTGATGACGATGCTTCTCATAGCGCGGTTTTATGCTCTTACCGGTTGGGTAGACTCCTATTCGGCTGATGACGATGACAGAAGACATTTCGTGTTCTGTGTGCTTGCTGATATGTGTCTCGTATAAGTATGCTACGGAATCAGCCCTGTAAGCCCAATACGTTCTAAAAGAACAAGAATGAATTGTTGAATACAGATTCATCAGATTTTACTGAAAGCCTTGTATTTGGCGCATCCTGGTTTGTGCGCCATGAAAAAGGTGATACTTCCATAGCCCAAGGCTGGAGTCTTGTGTCATGATACATATATATATTACATGATGCATATATATAAAAAAGCGCCTCGCCCTGTAAAGGCAAAAGTCTGACCTTTTGATGGTATGGGACTTTTGCCTTTACAGGGCGAGGCACTTTTTTATACTATAGCCTGTCAGCTCATAAGTCTCTTCTTCCTCCGAAATCGCCACGGCCGCCACCGAAGTTGCGGTCTCCGTCGCCTCCAAAGTCGGGACGCATATACTGCATGTTATTGCGCATGTTCTGCCTTGCGGCCTGCGAGCCAAAGAGGTTGAAGCGGTAGGCAAAGTTGAGCATCACGTAGCTGTAGATGCTGTTGGTCTCGCTATCCTGGCGCGAGTAGGCGCTTATGGTGCGGCTGATGTTGCTGCGCTTGTTGAGGATATCATAGGCGTTGAGCGAGATAGTGGCTGCCTTCTTGTTGAGGAATCGGTAGCTCACCTGCGCGTTCCATATCATCTCGTTCGTGTTCATGTTGGCCGAAGCGTAGCCGCGTCTCGAACTCATGTTGATGTCCGTGCTGTAGCCGAAGCCGTTGTCGAAGTTGCCCGTCGACGAGAGTCCGTAGCTGAAGTTGTATGTGTTCTGGCTGTTGGCCAGAGAGTAGTCGCTTGTCGACTTGTTCCAGCGGATGTTGCCGTTCAGCCTCACGTCGATATAGTTCAGCCTCATGGTCAGGCTCATCCTTTCGCTGAGCGAAGTCTCCTTCACGTTGTTCTTGAACGTGCTCTTGTCCTGGTATATGTAGCTCGGGTTGGTGCTGTAAGAGCCCGAGGTGTTGGCGCTGAGCGAGAGCTTTTCCCAGAAGAGAGGCGTGGTGAAGCCTATGTCGCCCGACATGTCCCATTTGCCGTTGATGTTCTCCGGCCGGGTACGCTGTCCGCCTGTAGCATCGTTATACTCAGTCTTGTTGGTAATGTTGTTGCTGGTATTGGTGAAGCTGATGCGTCCGTTGAGCGATTGGCGAGTCAGTTCGAAATACCGGTTGTAGTCGATGTTGAACCTGTTGGTGAACGACGGCTTCAGGTTGGGGTTGCCCTCTCGGATGTTCAGCGGATTGCTGTTGTCCGTCAGGGTGAAGAGGTCAGTCATGTTCGGCTGGTTGGTTGTGCCGCGGTATGTGAATCTCAACGTGTGCTGTCGGCTGAATCTCAGTCTGGCGTTGAGGGTGGGGGAGATGCGAGAAATGTTGCGGCTGGCTATGGTGTCGAGTCCCTGATACTGGTACACCATCTTCTGGTTCTGCGCCTCTATGCGCACGCCAGCGCTGATATTGAGCAGAGATGTCACATATCTCAGCGACACATCTATATTGTGTGTCTTGTTGATGTTGTCGGTATAGCGCGAGAGCGAGTCGCTCAGAAACTCGTAGTAGTTAGGCGCAAGGAGTCCAAACTGCCCGTATTGCTCCCACAGTTCCTTGCCCGTCTCGTCTATCTTGCCGAAGTCGTATGTCTGTCCGTCAGAATGGCGCTTAGAGTAGTTGTAGCTATAGTTGACCTGTGCGAAGAGGTTGCGCAGGATAGGCTCAGAGTATGACAGCCCCGCGCTATAGCTCCTGCTGTCTGTAGGGCTGTTGCGGAAACGGTATGTGAGGTCGGTAGAGTCGTTCTTCTGGTGATAGATGACATTAGAGTAGCTGAAGTTCTTGTTCTTGTTGCTGCTCTTTGATCCGTTCAGCCTCAGAGTCAGGTTGCGTCCGCTGCCGCCCTTGACAGCAGCTGGGCCGAACCACGGGCGTCCGCCCAGTCGGCGGTTGAGCATCATGTTGGCTCCCACGTCATAACTGTCTCCGTCGCTGGAGTTCTGCGATGAGTTTTCATTCACCTTTATGCTATTGTCAATGAGATCCATCTGGTTGAGCGGATCTGTCACGCCCTCCTGGTAGGGGTCGTCGTTGAAGGTAGCGGAGGAGCTGCGGGAAGAGCTGTTGCTGTCGCCAAACGTAAATCGCGGGCGCACGTTGAGCGTGGTGAGCGAGTCTATCTTCCACTCTATCTTGAAGTCGCCTCCTGTGCTGTTGCTTCGGCTCACGCTGTTGCTGGCGCGGTTGCTGAATGAGGCGTTGGAGCTGATGAAGTTTTGCGAGCTGCTGCGGCTGGCAGATGTGTTCTTGCTGGCGTTGTACCTTATGTTGCCGCCAAACTCGAAGTTGTCCAGGTCAAACACCAGTCGTGCTCCAGCCTGGCTGTCAGTCCTGTTGCCGTTGTTGCCTGTGTTGTTGCGCTGTCCCATCACGTTGCTCTGCATCTTCTCGTTGAATCGGTTGAGCATGCCGCGCAGGGAATAGCGTTCCTCTGTGCCGGCCCCAGCATTGATGTTGCCAAACCATCCCTGCTGCATTCCTTTCTTGATGGTGAGGTCTATCACGGTCTCCTCCTCACCGTCGTCTATGCCTGTGATGCGGCTGAAGTCCGACTGCTTGTCGTATGTCTTCACTTTGTCCACTATCTCCGAGGGAAGGTTCTTCAGCGACATGTTTTTGTCGTTGCCGAAAAACTCCTTTCCACCCACGAGAATCTTGTTGACCGTCTTGCCGTTCACCTTGATCACTCCGTCGTTGATCTCCACTCCAGGCAGTTTCTTAATGAGGTCTTCGAGCACGCTTCCCTCGGGCACCTTGAATGCTGCTGCATTGAAGATGAGCGTGTCTTCCTTCACCTCCACCTCCTTCACCTGGGCTGTCACCACAGCCTGCTTCAGCTGTATGTTGCCTGGTGTGAGCATGATGGTGCCGATGGCGAGAGAGCCTTTGTTCTCTTCCTTCTTGACCGTTATCTTTCTGAAGAAGTCGTGGTAGCCTATGTATGACACTTTGACCACATAGTCACCGTCCTTCACGTTCTTGATGCTGAATGCGCCATCCTCATTGGTGGTGGCTCCAGTCACCATGCGTGTGGTGTCGGATGTCATGACCATCACGGTGCTCTTTATCATAGTGTCGCCATTCTCGCTGTCTATGACTTTTCCTTTCAGAAGGGTTTGTGCTTGTGTCGTTCCTGCGCCGCAGCATATAAGCAAGGCGAGGAGAGCTTTGGTTAAGTTTTTCATTTGGTATACGGTGTTGTTTGCCTTGTAAGACTGAGTGAGGGTGCTGAAGGTTTAAGGAGGACATGAAAAATATGTCCTATGCATGAAGGGGAAATGCAAGTGTAGACAAAGAAATATGTTCACAGCGGGAATGGAAATGCAAGCAAAGACAAAGAAATATTATGTTCCTAAGCATGGGAGGAAAGTCTATACAAAAATATGTTCCTAAGCATGAAGGGGAAATGCAAGTACAGACAAAAAAATATGTCCAAAGCGTAAGCTGAGGACATGAAAACCAAATTCAAACATGAATGTTATTTACATAACAAAGATGATATCGCGGTGCGTACGAGACTCGAACTCGTGACCCCATGCGTGACAGGCATGTATTCTAACCTACTGAACTAACGCACCAGCATGAATGCTTTATTTTGTTTCTCTCCCTTTTTATCCAGCCCTTGGAGAGAGTGGGCTGCTTTTTGTTTCAGCGGTGCGTACGAGACTCGAACTCGTGACCCCATGCGTGACAGGCATGTATTCTAACCTACTGAACTAACGCACCAG
>CAKQRW010000031.1 GCA_934271655.1 uncultured Bacteroidaceae bacterium
CTTGGCGGATTGACGTGAGGTAGCGCATGCCTAGCCCTGCAATGGCAAGAGTCCTGATTATTCAGCAGTCGCCAACCAGGAAAATCCGCTGACTCCAAAAAGGCAGAGGCCGTGCGGTGCGGGCGATGTGCCAGCAAAAAAAGTTCCCCAGCGTTTTGTGAAGACATGTCAGACAGGTGTGTCTATCCTGACAATGCTCCTCGTAAAACGTTGGGGAAACCATAAGAGAAAAGTCACAGGCTCATCGCATGATGACCTTCTTGTTATCCTTTATATACATGCCGGTTGAGCATGGCATCACGGCCTGTCCGCTGGCGTTGTAGTAAGTGTCTTCCTTCAGGTAGCGCCTTAGTGAGCCGTTGGCTGAAGGGGTTTCTGCTTCTGTGCCATCTATGCCAGATGCCTTGTTGTCGCCCAGGCGGTAAAGCTTGACTCCGTGGCTTGGCACTTTGGCGCTGATAGTGCCTGTGGCCGTGCCAATGTCCTCCTTTGCCCAGATGTCGTGCACAGGCACAGTCTCGTTGGCGCTGTATCCGAGCTGCGTGAGGTCGAAGGTGTAGCTTGTGCTCTTTGTCACATAGAACTGGAAGTCCATCGTAGTGCCTGTAGAGCTTGTGTTGTCGGCATCGCAGCTGCTGTCGTAGCCGCACAGGGCACGGAAGGTCTTGTATTTGTGGCCCTCCGGTAGGTTGTACACAAGTGTGCACTGGGCGTTCATGCCGAGACCAGTCTCGTATGTTTGGCCTTCAATGGTTAGGGCCTTGCCTTCCACATTCTTGTTCACATTCAGCGACCCCCATGAGGAAGAGTAAGAGGCATGCTTCATGGAAGTGAGCGGTGTCTCGTTGCCCTCGTCGTCTATCAGCACAGGGTTGACGATGTCGGCGCGGTCATAGGCGAATCCGTCTCCTCCGTCGCTCACCACAATCTTGAGTTGCTCTGCGTCAGAGATGTCAAACTCCTGTACCATGCTCTTAGTGCCCTTGCGTGATATGAGTCCGGTGTGAGAGACATAGTCAGCTTGCTCACTGGTCAGAGGGTTCTGGTCGAACACCATGAAACGTATGGTTGTGGTGGCGTTGGTCTGTCCTATGCCTGAGTCATCGGCAGCGGCTTTGGCTTTGAAGCGTGCCACGTCCATGTCGTCGGGTATGGTGAAGAAAATGGCGGCGTTGGCATCGGTGGAGAATCCTCTGTCATAGCTTGTGCCGAGAACCTTCATCTTGCCTCCGTTAGACACGTTCTTGTCCTCCGTCACTTTGTTGAAGTACGATTTTGTATAGGCACGAGTCTTGTACTTGCCTGTGAGGGCCACCTCCTCGCCGTTGCTCAGCACCAATGTGGGGTTGAGCCAGTCGCCGTGGTCGTAGTTGTAGTTGTCGCCTCCATCGTCCACCACCAGCACGAGGGTCTTGCTGCCTTTAGGCCATTCTATGTCCACGTCAACGGCATGTCCATCGGTGGTGTATGCTACTGTCTCAGACTTGTAGAGTGCCTTGTTGCCCACTACCCACCTTGTGTTGTCACGCTGGAAGAGGGCGAGATACTTGTTTCCAGTGGCAGGGTCTGTCGAGGTCCATGCCACATGGCCCAGGTCCTCATCGTTCTCCACCTGATGTGCGTCTGTCCCATATTTGTGCATCTGGTGATACTCCTCGTTGGTGAGCAGCGAGTTGGTGAAGTCGTCATTTTTTGTCATCTCTCCGCCAAAGAACAGCGGTGAATGGCAGATGCCCCACAGGCTCATCATGGTGAGCTGCTCGTTTTGCGTCAGCTGCGTCCAGCGTCCGGCATCAGCGTTGGTGTAGCCCTTGTCCGCTATAGTCATGGCTATTTGGCCGAGCGGCAGCATGTCGCAGTCAGCGTAGTTGCCTGGACGCGCATACTTGCTCCATTCGTGTGCTTCGTTGAAGACTGCGTCCACAGCGCTCCAATTGTCCCAGAGGTCGTCCATCATTCTCCACATGTTGGCATTGTCCAGACACTCCTGCGCATACTTGTACTGCGTCTTTCCTGGACTGAGCGACAGCACCATCGGGCGTCCTGTCTGATCTATGGCTTTGCGTATCATGTGTATCTCGTCTGTGTAGAACGGGCGTGACAGGTCGTCTATCTTTATGAAGTCCACACCCCAGCTGGCATATAGGTCCATGATGCTGTTGTAGTATAGCTGGCCATATTGGTTGTTCTTCACCAGCAGATTGTCCTTGAGCCATGTGCATGGAGAGGTAGTGCCGCTATACACGCTCGACCATGGAGTGCTCTCACTTCCTTTCAGCTTGTATTTGCCATTGGCCCCCACCACCGACTTGGGCACGCCTCGCATGATGTGTATTCCAAACTTAAGGCCCATGCTGTGCAGCTTGTCTGCCATTGCCTTGAAACCCTCATTCACACCGTCTTTCATGGCTGACGGAAAGCGAGTGGGCGATGGCAGGTAGCGTCCATACCCGTCAAGCACATATCCCTGTGTGCCTTTCTGGTTGTAGTTGCCGCCGCCGAGCGACGGATGGTTGCAGTACCACCTGATGTCCACAACCACATATTCCCATCCGTGTCTTACCAGGTCGTGGTCCACGAGGTACTGGGCGTTTTGCATCACTTCATTCTCTGTGACGGAGGAGTAGTAGCAGTCCCAGGAGTTCCAGCCCATAGGCGGAGTCTGCGCCCATGTGCGGAATGTTGCCATGTCGTCAGTCTGCGCCTGCATGGTGGCGAGCGACAGCAGCACGGCTGCAATGGTCATAGCTGTTTTCTTCATAATGTTTTTTAAGGTCTTTTGTTAGTATGATTATATTTTATGAAATTTTAATGATAGCACAAAGATACGCTTTTCACTCTATATAATAAGCGCGGACATAAGTAATTTACCATGTATATGCGTGTATGTACAATAAAAAATGAGAAAAAGTAAGCAGACGGCTTAATTTATTGCCCCTTTGTCTCTTTTAATAATAAGAGGAAGGTTACTTGCTTGCACCATACCGCATGAATGGAAAAGAAACGCAGACTGGAAAGTTAAAGCCAGCGCGGAAGAAATGTCGCGAGTATTGGAGAATGCAGACAAATAACATGATAAAGCTTATGGAAAGAAAAAAGAAACTTGACAAGATATGTGGCTCGATGCTTGGAGGAGCCATTGGTGATGCCCTTGGTTATCCAGTGGAGTTTCTCTCTATGCAGGAAATACGCAGTCGCTATGGTGAAAGAGGCGTGTCGCAGCTCAGGATAGAGGAAGAATGGGATGGAGATTTTCCGGCTTTCACAGGCAAGGCCCTCGTGTCGGACGACACGCAGATGACGCTGTACACGGCCAATGGCTTGCTCAATGCAGTGGAGCATGGACCGCGTCCGGCCTATCTGGAGGAAATAAGCAGGGCTTACCAGGATTGGTACCTTACGCAGACATCAGACATGGCTGAGGGCAGTGGATGTTGCTGGATTAACAGGATAAAGGAACTGCACAACCGGCGCGCTCCGGGCAACACATGCCTCAGCGCGCTCAGGTACATGATGAAAGGCATGCTGCCTGTCAATAACAGCAAGGGCTGCGGAGGTGTCATGCGTATAGCTCCTATACCGCTATATGCCGCTGTGGATGGCCGCATGAGTGCGGAAGAGGCCATGGCTCTGGCCGCTAAGGCCTCTGAACTGACACACAAGCACCCAATGGGATTCATACCATCTGCTCTGGAAGCCTACGTCATATATAAGCTGGTGGAGGATGATGACGTTACTCTTGAGCTTTTGCTCACGCATATAGAAGATGGCTTTGCGGAACTGGAGGACATGTTTCCGATGCACCTCTCGGAGGTGGAGCAACTACGCTTTATGATAGGCAGGGCTGTAGACATGGCGCATGGATGCAGCAGACCGGATGTGGCTGACTTGGAGTCTATAGGCGGCGGTTGGGTGGCTGACGAGGCTTTGGCCATGGCTCTCTATTGTGCTGTGAAGCATTTTGGACATTTTGAGAGAGCTGTCACCGCGGCAGTCAATCATGGTGGTGACAGCGACTCTGTAGGGGCTATTCTTGGCAACATACTTGGCGCAGCCATGGGATATGAAGCTCTGCCTGGGCTTTATGTAGATGGAGTGGAGATGAGAGACGTCATTCTTCACATGGCCTCAGACCTGTGGAGGGGATTTGTCTCTCCCGATGCGGCAGGAGCGCATCTGCTGTATAGAAAGCTGCAAAAGGCCACGGAGTGTAAGGGCGTGTGCGGCGTGAGAGATATCGGCGACGGGATGCGCGCGGTGGAGTGTATGGCAGGGCAAGGTTGTAGACAGAGCTTTTTGGTCGATGACAAGGCAGAGAAGGCTTTCTTGTTTATTGATGGCCTGTTTCGCCTGAGGACAATAGACCGTGGCGACATAGACTGGCGCTCGCTGCAGGGATTGACAGCCGAGGCCATAGAGTGCGCTCACAGTCTCTGTGCGGTCTATCCCACAGAGGTGCAACACTTTGTCAATGGAGTGGGAGAGGTGACGTGGCAAATCAATCCCGACAGGCATTACTGTGTGGATGATGGAGGCGGGATGACAGATGACACGGAGGTCACGCTGCGTGGCTTTATAGACCGTAAGGGCAAGCCGCTGGGCAAGTTCAGGGTGGTGAGAGACATGGCTGAATTGGCTGGCATGAGGCGGAAAGCGGAGAAAAGGCACGTGGAGTGAAATAACGGCGGCTCCAGCAACGCATGTGAATGTGCGTTGCTGGAGCCGCCGGCTTTTGTATGTCTCGCTCTTACAGAGCCTTCGCGAACATTATGTCCAGCTCTTCTTGCGAGAAAGGACATGGCTCTCTGCGTATCTTGGCTTCCTGGAAATGACGCGTGGCGTTTATGACAGAATCTTCCGTGAAGCATTTGAAGAGCATGCTCTTCAGTTCGTCCAGACGCCTGGCATCATCTGCCGAGAAGAGACCGCACTCGCTGTAGCTGTGGCTCTTCTGCGGAATGATGTCGTGGTAGTAGTAACTCCACACGAGAAATCTCATGCAAACATCTGGTGTCATCAGCACTTCGTCCATGCCTCAGTCCTCCACAACGCTTACATTCATGAATATGTCATCTTTCGGACGGTCGCCCTGGCGTGTGGCTGCCTGCTGGATTTTCTCCACCACATCGAGTCCGTCAACCACTTCTCCGAAGACAGTATACTGCCCGTCGAGATGTGGAGTGCCGCCTATGGTGCTGTACACTTCCTTCTGCTGGTCGCTTAGGCCCTTCACCCCCTGCTGTGCAGCGATGGCATGTGTCTGTGCCACAAGGTCGTCTTGCAGCTCCATCAGTCCCGACTGGTCGCGGTTGCGCCTCAGCTGCATGATGCGTGAGCGGTTTTCCTGCACAAGTTTATTGAATATCTGCTGCTGTGCCTGCATCTCCATCTGCTTGCTGAGCTGCCCCATCTGGTTGGGCTTATACTGCTGTCCCCAAACGATGTAGAACTGCGAGCCGCTGCTTCGTTTCTCCGGGTTGACCTCGTCACCCTGCCTGGCTGCGGCCAAGGCTCCGCGCTTGTGTATGAGGCCTGGCTTGATCTCGGCCTCGATGGTGTAGTCAGGGCCTCCTGTGCCGTAGCTGGCTTCAGGAGTGGGATTCTTTGAGTTGGGGTCGCCTCCTTGGATCATGAAGTCCTTTATCACACGGTGGAAGATGGTTCCGTTGTAATATCCTTCCTTTGCCAACTTGATGAAGTTGTCACGGTGGAGTGGTGTCTCGTCGTATAGTTTCACGACTATGTCACCTAATGATGTGGAAATTTTTACCTTTGACATTATGTGTGTTTCTTTGTATATATTATATATGTATAGTCATGTGCGATGCGGCCATGTGTTGTGCAAGATATAGCCATGCGCATGGTGCGCCATGCCTATGGCTTTTCCTCCATAGTGTCTTCAGCCGCCATGAAGCCCTTTGCGTCCTCATCGTCGTCTGTCTGGTACAGCGGCTTCAGCACGGCATGGCTGTTGTTGAGGGCTATGCGGTCGAGCGTGCGCAGCAAGCCATGCAGGGTCTCCTCACGAACCTTAGGTTTTAGCTGACATTCCCAGACGCTTACGGTGTGCCATCCTAGGGCTTTCAGCTGAAGTCTCACCCTGCGGTCGCGCTCTTTGTTGCGCTCAATCTTTGATGCCCAGTATTCGGTGCGTGTTTGTGGCAAGCGGAACATGGGGCATCCCTCATGGCCATGCCAGAAGCATCCGTTGACGAAGATGCAGGTGCGCAGTCCTGGCAGGGCTATGTCGGGTGTGCCAGGCAGAGGTTTGGCGTGTATGCGGTAGCGATAGCCGTGCTTGAAAAGAAAATGGCGCACAATCATCTCCGGACGGGTGTCGCCCGACTTGATCATGCTCATGCATCTGCTACGCTGTTCCGGTGTCATCTTGTCAGCCATGGTCGTTCCATTGTTTGTCTTTTGAGATGCCGTACTTAGTGCCATTGGCGCTGTTGGCGCCAGATGTGACCGCTGCACTAATAAAAGGCTGCTTCTGAAAACGAAGAAAGAGCGGGGAAAGCCGCTCTTCTCTTCTTCTCTGATTGTATTCTGAAAGTAGTCGGGATGACCAGACTCGAACTGGCGACCACACGCCCCCCAGACGTGTACGCTACCAACTGCGCTACATCCCGATTTAGGATTGCCCCCTTTTTCAAAAACGATGCAAAGTTAAGGTTTTTTATTTACAGGGCAAATAATAAGTGAAAGTTTTTTGTTTGGAAAGTGAAACTTTAACATAATATAATGATATGAATAATTAAAAAATGCCTAACTTTGTGCCGTCAGTAGTCTTAAAAGACCAATCATAATCCAAAACACATGAAAAATATTTCTATCATAGCAAAGCGTGTGCTGGCCGCTATTGTGGTGGGAGCGGCTGCTCATGTCACGGCCTTGGCACAAAATCCATACTTGCCGCTGTGGGCGTATATCCCAGACGGCGAGCCTTACGTGTTTGACGATCCTGACGCTCCAGGCCGGAAACGAGTGTATGTGTACGGGTCGCACGATTCGCGTGTCAATGATTATTGCGGGCTCGAGCTCGTAACCTGGTCTGCCTCTACCGACAGCCTTGGCAAATGGCGCTATGACGGTGTCATCTTTGAGTCAAAGAAGGATGCCCACGGCAGTTATCTCCATCCAGACAAGACAGGCGACGTGCTTTTTGCGCCAGATGTGGTGGAGGTGAAGCAAGCTGACGGCAAGAAGGCCTATTACCTTTATCCCAACAACCAGAATGGTGGACGCAATGGTATGGTGGCGCGGTCTGACAGGCCCGACGGCCCATTTGAGGTAATCAACTGGGTGGAAGGCAAGCCTGCTGAGACAGACGGTGTGCTCCGCTTCGACCCGGCTGTCTTCATTGACGATGATGGGCGCGTGTATGGTTATTGGGGGTTCAAGGAACCTTACGTGGCAGAGCTTGACCCTGTCACCATGGCCACGGTCAAGCCAGGCACAGAACCAAGGAAAAACTATATCAATGGTTATGAGAGCCCAGGTGTGTTCCGCTTCTTTGAGGCCTCGTCAATAAGAAAGATAAAAGACAAGTATGTGCTAATATACAGTCGCTTCACAGGCGATGGCGAGTTTGGATTGCCGATGTCAAACTACACGCTTGCCTATGCCTACGGCAATTCGCCCATGGGACCTTTTACCTATGGCGGCACCATCATAGACGGGCGCGGACGAGATGTGGATGAGGCTGGAAAGCCTGTCTTCACTGCCACGCCAGACGGTAACACTCATGGAAGCATATGTGAGATAAACGGCCAGTGGTGGGTATTCTATCATCGCCAGTGCGGACTGGATGAGTATTCGCGCCAGGCCATGGTGGCTCCTGTGGATGTGAAGGTGACAGAGGGTCCTGACGGCAAGGTGGTCATCAGCGAGGGCGAATACACATCAGAGGGATTCATGACACAGGGACTGAATCCTTTCAAGCGATATTCTGCTGGCATAGCCTGCTACTACACCGGATCCAAGCCAGGCAAGCATGAGTGGCCCCGGCACTTTCATTATGGCTCGTACGTGAAGCCGCTACGCCTGTCTGGGGTGCCTGATGGCGACGTTTATGATCTGAGTGTGAATCACAACCCAGTGGTGAACAACACCGATGGCAGCGTGGTTGGATACAAATACTTCAATTTCGACGCGACCAATGATGTGCAGAACCTTCGGCTTGACATGACACTTGTGCCTGAGGGCATAGATGGCATCATTGACATCTATGTCAACAGTCCGTACGCAGATCGCGGCGGTGTGAAGGTTGGCTCCATAGCCCTGCGCTCATCTATGCCAAGGACACGCACTTCACTCACTGCAGATGTTTCGGAAGTCAATCGGCTCAAAGGAAAGCATGCTCTTTTTTTCATCATTCACGCAGCCAAGAAAGGTAGGTCACTCTGCGAGATTCACGACTTTGCCTTCACTAACGCAAGGTGAGAAAGTGTATGCGTGTGGAGTGGGGAAGAATGGATGCTCCTTATGCTGACGTAGCATATATCACAAGTGATATGAAGACTTTGTATAAATTGAGATGACAGTATTTTTTGTGTTTATACACGTAAAAAGGCTCTATCTTTTATAAAAGTCAAATAGAAGTATCTTTTTATAATTAAGACAGAAACTCAATACAATTTATAATTAAGACAGAAACTCAATACAATTTATAATTAAGACAGATATTCAATACAATTTATAATTAAGACAGATATTCAATACAATTAAGACAGATATTCAATACAATTAAGACAGATATTCAATACAATTAAGACAGATATTCAATATAAGTAATTAGACTGTAATTTTTAATACTATTATAAAGGTTTGCCTTTTGTAAAGAAGTAAACGGTCTTTTATGAATATGAGACAGAATATAACGAATAAATGAAATCATTCTTGCGCACATGCATTCTCTTAACAGCTACGCTGCTGCTGTTTGTAGTTCCATACATACCTCATCATCATCACGATGGAGAGGTGTGCATGGAGCGTGTGCTGTGCGTGCACGACTACGAATACAACGACTGCCACACAGGCCATGAGGCGGAAGATGCCCATGATGCAAGCAACTGCGTGAAGCATGTAATAGCGCTTCAGGTGATGAAAAGCTCCAAAGTCGGGGCAGGGCGCTCGCCTTGGGCATCTAAGGCTGTTCATGCAGCCCTCTGTCCCGACAGAGGGACACTTGCGACAGCAGAGGCCAGTCCGATATTCGTGATGCGTGATGCAAGTTCGTTGCAGGATGCAACGGATGTTGTGAGGCAGTTGCGTGCTCCACCATACTGTCTATAGTTTTCAGCGCGTGAAGCGTGTTAGGGAAGGATAATGCCCTTCTTTGGATTATTTTTTTTGAAAAGAAATGTTTGCAACACGGTTGCGGAACCATGTCCGCACCTTTGTATGCGAGAAAAATCTATGAGTGATTTATGATTGTTGCAGACATTATAAACTTATTGGAAAGAAAACTATAGAGTATGAAATCATCAAAGATTCCATTCATGCTTTCTGTGGTTGCGGCGGCGTTGTCTATGGCCAGCTGCGGCCACAATGGCCATGCCTATGAGCTGGAAGCGGATAAGCATGAGCTTCATGCCGGTGAGATAATCTTCACACCGGCCCAGGCCAAGGCGGCGGGACTGAGAACAGAGACCGTGCGTCCAGGCGAGTTTGTCAATGTGATAGAGGTTGGCGGGCAGATACTGCCATCTGCGGGCGGCGAGCGTACGGTGGTGGCCACAGCTGGTGGTGTGGTGGCTTTTGCTGGCGAGTCCCTAGCTGAGGGATGCCCCGTAAAAGCAGGCCAGACACTGGCGTTGATATCCTCTAGTCAGCTGCAGGATGGTGATGCTGTGAAGAAAGCCAAGGCTGAGTATGAGGCGGCAGAGAGTGACTGCCGCCGCGCGGAGTCGCTGGCTGAGGGCCAGGTGGTGTCGCGTAAACAGTTGGAGCAGGCGCGCCTGAGATATGAGACAGCACGGGCAGCCTACATGGGACTTGCCGCCCACATAGGGGCAGGAGGCGTGAGAGTGTCGGCTGGCATCAGCGGCTATGTCAAGTCGGTGATGGTGCAGCCAGGCGACTATGTAAGCGTGGGCGCTCCACTCTTCACTATCACACAGTCGAGACGTCTCCGTCTGCGCGCTGATGTGCCGGAGCAGTACCTGCGTCATGCGCAGAATGTGGTGTCAGCCAACTTTGCCACGTCTACTTCCGACACCGTCTTTAGCCTCAGCCAACTCAATGGCGTAGTGCTGTCGTGCGCCCAGTCGCTCGATGCTGGCACAGCATGTCTGCCTGTCACGTTCGAGTTTGACAATCGCGGTGAGTTCATCTCTGGCTCTTGTGCCGTGGTGTGGCTGCTGGGGCAGAGGCGCGAGAGCGTCATCTCCGTACCTGTAGCTGCCATCGCAGAGAGTCAAGGCTTTTACTATGTATACCTGAAGGTGAATGGAGAAAAAGATGCTTACGTGAGGAGAGAGGTCGCACTTGGCGATAGTGACGGCAAGCGCGTAGAGATAAAAAGGGGATTGAAGGCAGGAGAGCAGGTAGTGGTGGCTGGTGCACATCAGGTGCGACTGGCTGCGCAGTCTGGAGCCATTCCTGAAGGTCATTCACATGCTCATTGATGAAGGGAGGAAAACATGCTGAACAGAATAATTCGTTTCTCGCTCCGTAACCGAGTGCTTGTGCTTGTGGGAGCAGTGTTGCTGATGCTGGTGGGGGTGTACACATCCTCCAACATGGATGTGGATGTGTTTCCCGACCTTAACGCTCCTACTGTGGTCGTGATGACCGAGGCCAGCGGAATGGCCCCTGAGGAAGTGGAGCGGTTGGTCACTTTTCCCGTGGAGACAGCTGTGAATGGCGCTGCAGGCGTGCGTAGAGTGAGAAGTACATCCACCACGGGCTTCTCCGCTGTGTGGGTTGAGTTCAACTGGGGCACGGATATTTACCGTGCCAGGCAGATCGTGTCTGAGAAGCTTGCAGCGGTGGCGGAGACCCTTCCTCAGGGTGTGGGCGCTCCCACGCTTGGCCCCCAGTCGTCAATCCTTGGCGAGCTGATGACCGTGAACCTGACGGCCGACACGACATCTCTGCAAGAGTTGCGCACCATAGCCGACTGGACTATACGTCCGCGCATATTAGCCACAGGTGGTGTGGCCCAGGTGTCTGTGCTCGGCGGCGAGGTGAAAGAGTATCAGATACTGCTTCATCCAGAGCGCATGAAGAGCATGGGCGTGTCTCTCACGGAGGTGTATGGTGCGGTGGACGGCATGAACCGCAACAGCTCGGGAGGCATACTCTATGAATATGGCAATGAATACATCATACGTGGCATCCTGGCCGCCACGTCTGTCAGCGAACTGGCTGGCAGCGTGGTCAAGGCATCGCCTGGCGGCCGTTATGTCACCTTGGGCGACATAGCTACGGTGAAGGTCGGAAATAGTGCGCCAAAGATGGGGGTGGCATCCTACAATGGCCAGCCATCTGTGACGCTCACCATCACTAAGCAGTCTGACGCCAGCACCATGGAACTGACACGCCAGTTGGATGGAGTGATAGCAGATATAGGCCAGCGCCTGCCTGCCGACGTGAGGCTGCACACCGATGTCTACCGCCAGTCGCGCTTCATCGAGAGCAGTATAGACAATGTGAGGGATGCTCTGGTGGAGGGCAGCGTGTTCGTTGTCGTGGTGCTGTTCCTCTTCCTAATGAACATCCGTACTACTGCTATCTCGCTTGTGGCTATTCCACTGGCGTTGCTGGCATCCATAGTGGTTCTCCATCTCATGGGGCTTACCATCAACACCATGAGCCTGGGAGGCCTGTGTATAGCCATAGGCTCGCTGGTTGACGACGCTATAGTCGATGTGGAGAATGTGTACAGGCGACTCAGAGACAACAGGGCCTTGCCTGATGGACAGCGCAAGAGTGCGCTTGATGTCATATACCATGCCTCAAGTGAGGTGCGAATGCCTATTCTCAACTCCACACTCATCATTGTGGCCAGTTTCGTCCCGCTCTTTTTCCTTTCCGGTATGGAAGGCCGTATGCTTCTGCCGCTTGGCATAGCTTTCATAGTAGCGCTTGGTTCGTCTACGGTAGTGGCGCTTACGCTCACTCCTGTGCTGTGCAGCTATCTGCTGGCTCGGGGCAAGAGCTCTACGGTGGCAGATGAAGTTTGCAAACGGTCTTCTGAACCTTTTGTTGCGAGGAAACTGAAAGAGATATACCTGCTGCTGCTTCGCAAGACCATCATTCACGGGCGTGCCGTCATAGCGGTCACTGCCGTGGCTCTTGTGGCTGCCATAGCCCTGTCCTTCACGCTCGGCGGCAGTTTCTTGCCGCCGTTCAACGAGGGGTCGTTCACGGTCAATGTCAGCACACTCCCTGGCATCTCGCTTGAGGAGTCCGACCGTCTCGGACAGATGGCGGAGAAAGCCCTGCTGAGTGTGCCAGAGATAAAGACTGTGGGACGCAAGACAGGACGCGCCGAACTGGATGAGCATGCTCTTGGCGTGAACGTCTCGGAGATAGAGGCACCGTTTGAGCTTGCAGACCGCTCCAAGGATGAGGTCGTGGCAGAGGTGCGGCATAAGCTGGGGCAGCTGCCTGGCGTGAATGTGGAGGTGGGTGCGCCCATAAGCCACAGGATAGACGCCATGCTCTCAGGCACACGTGCCAGCATAGCCATCAAGGTGTTTGGTCCCGACCTCAACCGCCTGTTTGCGATAGGTTCCTCCATAAAGGAAAAGATAAGTCATGTCGAAGGCGTGGCCGACCTCAATGTGGAGCAGCAGGTGGAGCGCCCGCAACTGAAAATAGTGCCGCGGCGCTCTGCTCTTGCGCGCTATGGCATCACTATGCCGGAGTTTGGCAAGATGGTCAGTGTGCTCCTTGCAGGCGAGGTCGTCTCGCAGGTGTACGAGGACGACCGCTCTTTCAATCTCACACTCCGTGTCGATGAGGCCAGCCGCAACTCTGCGGAGCGCATACGCACCATGATGGTTGATGCCGCCGACGGTGGCAAGGTGCCGCTGGGCAGCGTGGCTGATGTAGTGTCTGCGGCAGGTCCCAACACCATCAATCGTGAGGATGTGACACGTAAGGTGGTGGTCTCTGCCAATGTGGCCGGTCGCGACTTGCGAAGTGTGGTCGACGACATAAAGGCATGCGTGGCCGATGGAGTGGCTATGCCAGAGGAATATCATGTGGAGTATGGCGGACAGTTCGAGAGTCAGGAGGCGGCGATGCGTACCCTGTCGGTAGCTTCCTTGTTGTCGCTTGTTGTCATCTTCCTGCTGCTGTGGAAGCAGTTTCGCAGCGTGAAACAATCGGCTGTAGTCATGGTCAACCTGCCTCTGGCTCTCATCGGCGGCGTGGTGGCTGTGGCTCTGAGCGGCGGAGTGGTGAGCATTCCGTCTGTCATAGGTTTCATCTCGCTCTTTGGCATAGCTACACGCAACGGCATGTTGCTCATTACACGCTACAACGACCTGCGTCAGGCTGGGCACTCACTTATGGAAAGTGTCCTGACAGGTTCTGTCGACCGTCTCAACCCAATAATGATGACAGCCCTCACTTCTGCTTTGGCGCTTATACCGATGGTGGTGGATGGCGACTTGCCAGGCAACGAGATACAAAGCCCTATGGCCAAGGTCATATTGGGCGGACTCTTCACTTCTACATTCCTCAACGGCTTCATAGTGCCTGTGATGTATCTGATGACTCATAGGGAGGAGGAAGGACGGATGGAATGGTGATGGAGTCTGTTCATTCAAAAGAATTGACTGAAATATAAGTAAGAAGTGAAGGAAAACGTAAATATAATGATAAAGAAAACTATATTATTTGCGTTGCTCATGACTGCAACGCTAAGTCTCCAAGCCCAGACTCCGATGAGAGATGTGCTTGCTATGGTAGAGCGCAACAACAGTTCTCTCGCCGCTCTGAGCCGCCAGTCGGAAGCTGACAAGCTTGGCAACAAGACTGGAATATATCTTGACGCGCCCGAAGTGGGCTACAACTACCTTTTTGGCCGTCCGGCAGAGACAGGCAATCGGCATGACATAAGCATTTCGCAGTCGTTTGACATGGCCACGCTCTCTGGTGCGAGAAACAGAGCGGCGGATGCAGCTAATGCCCTTGTCGACTGCTCGTTGCGCACGGAGCGGATGAGCGTCCTGCTTGAGGCAAAGCTGTGCCTGGTCGATATAGTCTATTGCAATGCTGCCTTGCGTAGCCTCGGTGAACGTCTTGCTGATGCCTCTGTCTTGGAAGAGGGGGCCAAGCGCATGCTTGACGCAGGCGAGATCAACCTGATGGACTATAATGACGCACGGTTGACGCGCATGACTGCAGAAGCTGACAGAATGAAGATGGAGGCTGACCGTCAGCAGGCTCTTCAGGAGCTGGAGCGCCTCAATGGTGGAAAGCCTGTGGCGTTCAGCGGAGAGATCTATGATGCGGTCGTGTTCGACTGCGATTTCACGTCTTGGTACGCCAGCGTCTCGTCGCATTTGCCCGACATGGAGCGTGCTCTTGCCGACATAGAGGTGAGCCGCCGCCAGCTCTCACTCGCCAAGGCAGAGAGAATGCCAGACGTGTCGCTTGGTTATATGAGCGAGAAAACTCGGGACGAGCATTTTCAGGGCTTGACTATAGGGGTTTCCCTGCCTTTGTGGAGTGGCAGGAACAAGGTGCGCCAGGCGCGAGCGGCTGTCATAGCGGCAGAGGCTATGAGGGAAGACAAGGTTGTGCAATTGCGCTCGCAGCTGCGCAAACTGCACACGCGCGCTCTCTTGATGCGCGACATTGCCGACACATGCAAAAAGGCTGCTGGCCAGTTTGACCGCACGCTCTTGAGGCGCGCCCTTGATGCAGGTGAACTCTCTCGTACAGACTATCTTGTACAGTCGGCAGCCTACTATGATGCGGTTGGCAAGGCGCTGGAGGCTGAGCATGAATATCAGGTATTGCTGGCTCAGCTCATGGCTGCGGAGCTGTGAAGGCAATAGAGTGTCAGGTCAAGACAGTCAGATGTCCAGATTTTTTATGTCTGCATATATGAATAAATGTGAGATATCCTATGTGCGGATATGAGAAATGGATCGTCTGCACAAAAAATGACTACTCATAAAAGTTGTAGAAAGTAACGTGTGACATTTAAAAGGGTCGTATCAAACTCTGTATTGAGTAATGATGCGACCCTTTATGATGCTTAAAGTTCAACAAATATGAGCTCTTGTTTGTAAGTGAATAAGATGCCTGCTAATGAATATAGGCATTTGTTTATAAAGATGATTATGAGCACTTGCTCACAAATATCCTTCAGAGCCACCTACTCATCCCCGTCTCTGAAATATTTCGTGTCGAGCAGTTTCTCAAAGAAAAGGATGTCAAACCATTGGCCGAACTTGTATCCTACCCTGTGCAGGTGGGCCACTTGGGTGAATCCGATGTGCCTGTGAAATTCGGGACTGTTGTGCGTGAGATATTCGTTGGGCGTCTCGGCCCATGTGATGCTAGCTATCAGGTTGATGACCCCCTGTGCCGCGAGTCGTTCCTCCAGAGCCTGGTAAAGGGCCTTGCCCACACCGTGTCCGTGGAAGTCCTCAGCTATGTAGATGCTTGTGGTGGCACAATGGCGTGCGGCTCGGCGGGCGTTGAATACGCCTGCATATATGTAGCCCACCACTCGGCCTTTGTTCTCGGCCACCAAGTAGGGGAAGCGGGCCTTTGTGGTCTCTATGCGTTGCCTAAACTCTTCTGCTGTCGGCGGTACGCACTCGAATGTGATGGCGGTGTTGCTCACGTAGGGGGAGTAGATGGCTGCCAGCGCTTCTGCATCGTCGGTGGTGCAGTCGCGGATGATGATGTCGTGTGTGTTCATTTCTTAATAAAGGTTTTATTTGATTGCGCGGGCAGGTTCTCATGTCCGTCTGTTCTTTCCTCCAACCATTTTTCTGGTGAGCCATACAATCATTATGACCGCTATGGGGTAGCCTGCATATATCAGCGTTGACCACGATACTATGAGATATATCAGCATGGCTATACCCACCAGCTTGGCAAGGAACGTGATGCCTGGCATGAAGTAGAAATGGTGGTAGACCTCGTCGATGACTGCGATGAATGTGATGATGAGCAGCCATGCGAGGATGACGAGAGAGGCCATGACAGGAGGCAGAACCAGAGGGTTGAGTGTGGGATGGAAGTAGTACTCCTGCCAGAACTCTGGGATGAAATTCTGTATAGTGGCGTAAAGGGATGCTATGACTGCTGTTATGATGAGGAAAATGCATGGATAGGGACTGTCCATGTCTTGGAGAAAAGCCAGTTCATGCAGCCTCTTGAAGCCAGTCTTCTCCTTTTTCTTCTTGATGATGAGTCCGGCTATTCCGAGCATGGCGAGCAATGACATCCAGACGATGCGGCTGTTGGAGAGTGCGTCGATAATCTCGGATATGGCGTCATCTGGGGTGGCTCCCCTCAGCAACTCGTGTTCGGGTATCCATCCCATGTTCATCTGGCTGCTTGCCACCTTGACCCACACCGAGTCGATGCTGTCGCCAGGCACTATCTTGATGTCTGCCACAGCCACTATGTCGCCAGAGTGGACGGTACATGTGTCGATGATGATGTCGCCCTCGCGCGGCACGAGTGTGAGCGAGTCAGACTTCACCAGGAAGTTGAAGTTGAGTGAGTAGTGGTGTGTGAGACGGAAGATGATCGAGTCGGCCTGTTGCTGCGATAGGTCGACAAAACTGCTGTCCACAGCAGCGCCAGTGTCGGCAGGCTCTCCTCCCACTACGATGGTGGCCGCCGAGTCGGCTGTGGAGGTGTTGCTCGGCTGTGTGGTGGTGTTGCCCACGCACGACATGACAGCGAGAACCACCAATATATACATGAGGTGTTTCATTTGCGGAGATATAGTTTCATCAAGCAGTTGTTGCAGTCAAATTCCAGATGGAACACGGTGCCGTTGGCCATGTGGAGCTGCATGTCGTGAAGTCGGCGTGCGCGCGGGTCGGCGCTGTCTTTGAGACACAGCCCCATCTGCCGGCGTATGCAATGCTTGCATGTCATCACGGGCGCTGACAGGTCGTGGGTCTCCTCAAAGGGCTTGTCTGCCGTGACAGACATCCTCACATGCTCCTGGCGCTGTAGCGGATAGTACAGCATGCGATCATTGGTCAGACTTGCCGTCATCTCCCTGCGCCATGAGCTGAGCATGGATGACGGTATGAAGTAGTTCTTCTTCAGCCGCACGTCTATGCTGCGTGCCTCGAAGATGGTGTCTCCCAGCTTGCCGAGCTGCCGCCTTATGTTTTCGGTTTGGTGGGTGTGCGCCAATTCGAAGTGGTCGCTGAAGGCTGCCGTGGCTGTGAAGCCATCTTCATCAGTCATGGTGATGCCGTTGTCGTCCACGGTGATGTCGACAGCCACCTTGCGCTCTGCTGTAGGCTTGCCCATCATCTTGTCCCATTCCGTGTCTTGGTTGCGGAAATATCTCACGCCCTTGACAGGCTTGAAGGCGGCGGCGTTGCTGAGGCGGAAGCCCGCGAGCTGTCCTTTCTCTATGTAGCAGAGTCCGTCGCCATTGTGCAGCACCGTGTCTTTGGATACAGGCTCGCCCAGAGACTTTGGCGTGTCGAAGTTGGCCTCGGGACGGCTCACGTCTTTGACAAAGCCACGGTTGAAGCTCTTGTATATATTGGGCGTGAACTTCAGCGTGCTCCGTCCGGATGAGGCCCTGCAATATTCCTGCGGATGCTTGGCTATGACGGCGTTGAGCGCTTCGGAGTATGCGGCTGTGATGTTCTTCACGTAGTCGGCGTCTTTCAGTCGGCCTTCTATCTTGAGCGATGAGGCTCCTGCCGCTATGAGGCTTTCCAGGTGGTCTATCTGGCAGTTGTCGCGGAGAGACAGGAGGTGCTTGCCTCGCGCCAGGCATAGACGTGGGGCTGCCTCGCCCGACTGGCCGTTTGTGGCAGCGGTGAGGTCGAACTGCATGCGGCACACTTGCGCGCATGCTCCCCTGTTGGCGCTCCTGCCGAATAGAGCCTCGCTTGCGTTGCAGCGTCCGCTGAGGCTGACGCACAGCGCTCCGTGGACGAACACCTCAAGCAGCGTGTCGGGGCAGGCTTCATGTATCTTGGCTATCTCAGCCGTAGTCAGTTCCCTGGCCAGCACCACCTGTGGAAAACCGAGCGACTGCAGCTCCTGCACTTTCTCTACTGTGCGGTTGTCCATCTGCGTGCTCGCGTGAAGCGGTATAGGCGGAAGGTCAAGCGACAAGATGCGCAGGTCCTGCACGATGAGGGCATCGACCTGTATGTCGTGCAGCTGCCAGATGAGCCGCTGCACCTCTTTCATCTCATCGCTGTAGATGACGGTGTTGACGGTGACGTAGACTTTGGCCTTGTAGAGATGAGCGAAGGCTGTGAGGCGCGCTATGTCGTTGAGGCTGTTGCTGGCTGCGGCCCTTGCTCCGTAGGCCGAGGCGCCGATGTATACGGCGTCGGCTCCGTGCTTGATGGCCTCTATGCCGATGTCTGCTGTCTTGGCTGGTGCCAGGAGTTCGATGCTTCTCATTGGTGTGGATATTTGTGTGCTCGGCCTGTGGCAGCAATGTGTGGCAGCTACGGGCTTCTCTTATTTTTTGTTTCGTCGTCCGTCGGGATCCGTTCGTGGTTTCGTCGGGATTCGTTCGGAATGTTGCCAGAATTCTCAGTAGTCCGTTTTGTCGTTTCTGGTGTACTGGCGGTATCTGGCATGTCTCCTGTACGCAACAGCTCTTTGGATACTCTCGCTGGTGTCGTGCAGAAGAATTTGCGCTATGAATAGCTCCTTTTGTGTGGCCTCCTTGGTGTTAATGGGGGGCGGGGAGAATGATAGCGCTGCGAGGATTCTACCTTAGTTTATCTCGTTGATGTTGAAAGGTGTCTCCTGGTAGACATAGTAGTTGAGCCAGTTGGTGTATAGAAGGTTGGCTGCTGCGCGCCATCTCACCACAGGACGCTTGGAAGCGTCGTTGCCCGGATAGTAGTTTTGCGGCATGTTGATGGGGAGTCCCTTGGCCAGGTCGCGCTTGTACTCGCCGTCGAGTGTGAGCGGTGAGTACTCGAAATGGCATGTGATGAAAAACTCGCGTCCGTTGCGTGCCTCCACTATGGTGACTCCGGCCTCGTCGCTTTCAGCTATTATGTCCAGTCCTGGCACTTTCTCTATGTCCTCGCGCCTCACGCTGCAATGGCGGCTGTGCGGAGCGAAGAACTCGTCGTCGAAGCCGCGGAAGATGGGCAGCTCGGGGTTGAGCATCTTGTGGTTGAAGACACCGAAGACCTTGTGTGGCGTGTTGTACTTGGGCACTCCATAGAAGTGGTAAAGTCCGGCAAAGGCCGCCCAGCACACGTAGATAGTGCTTGTCACGTTGTGGTGCGCCCATGTGAAGACATCCTGCAGCTCTTTCCAGTAGGTCACTTCCTCATATTCCATAAACTCCAGCGGTGCTCCAGTCACGAGCAGTCCGTCATACTTCTCCTTCTTCATATCCTCGAAGTTGCGGTAGAAGGCCATCATGTGCTCCATGGGCGTGTTCTTGCTGGTGTGTGACTTTATCTTCATGAAGTCTACCTTTATCTGAAGCGCAGAGTTGGAGAGGATGCGTATGAAGTCGGTCTCTGTGGTAATCTTCAGCGGCATGAGGTTGAGCACGGCAAGGCGCAGCGGACGTATCTGCTGGCTGTCTGCGCGCTTGTATCCCATGGTGAAGATGTTCTCATGTTTCAGGGCATCTATTGCTGGCAACTGATCAGGTAAAATTAGTGGCATAAATTATAATATGTGTTGTCTGGATGAATGATTCTTTGTAAAACCAACTAATAAAAAATGATTCTTTGCAAAACCAACTAATAAAATTAGAGAACAGAGGACGTTTGCCGCTCTGGTTCTCTAATTTATGCATGCGGACGCTCGTGATGTGTGGATGTGCCATCCTTTGATGTCGTGAGCGCCAGCTTGTGTGACGTGCTACAGTCTGAAGCGTTTCAGGCCTTCTTGATGAAGTCGACGATCCATGCGCCCACTTCCTTAGTGCCGTACTTGGCTCCGCCTTCCACCTGTATCTCAGGTGTGCGCACGTTCTGGTCGAGCGATTCGTTGACAGCCTTGCGGATGAGCGCGCCCTCCTCCTTGAGTCCGAAATACTCGTAGAGCATGGCTACAGAGAGAATCTGCGCGAGAGGGTTGGCGATGTTCAGGCCCTTAGCCTGTGGCCAGCTGCCGTGGATAGGCTCGAAGACAGGTGTGTGCTCGCCTGTGGATGCTGAAGGGAGCAGTCCCATAGAGCCTGTGATGCAGCTGCCCTCGTCTGTGAGGATGTCGCCGAATGTGTTTTCTGTGACCATCACGTCGAAGAACTTAGGCTCCTGGATCATGCGCATAGAAGCGTTGTCTACATACATGAAGTCTGTAGTCACATCGGGATACTGCGGAGCCATCTCCTGTGCCACAGCACGCCACAGGCGGCTTGAGGCAAGTACGTTGGCCTTGTCGACCACGGTGAGGTGCTTCCTTCTCTGGCGCGCATACTGGTAGGCTACCTTGAGGATGCGCTCCACTTCGGCGCGTGAGTATGCGTTGGTGTCGTAGGCGTAGTCGTTGCCTTCCTTCTTCTCGCCGAAGTACATGCCGCCTGTCAGCTCGCGGATGCAGATGAAGTCTGCGCCCTTGACCAGCTCGTCCTTGAGGGGCGACTTGTGCACGAGGCAGTCGAATGTGGTGACTGGGCGTATGTTGGCGAAGAGTCCGAGCTTCTTTCTCATGGCGAGAAGTCCCTGTTCTGGACGCACCTTCGCGTTGGGGTTGTTGTCAAACTTAGGGTCGCCTACCGATGCAAAGAGCACAGCGTCCGCGTCCATACATGTCTGGAATGTCTCTTCAGGGAATGGGTCTCCCACCTCATCGATGGCGTGAGCTCCACAGATAGCCTCCTTGTAAGATACTTCGTGTCCAAACTTCTCTGCGATGGCGTTGCATACAGCCACGCCTTGTTCCATGATTTCCGGGCCGATGCCGTCACCGGCCAGAACTGCGATTTTGAGTTTCATAGTGTGTTTTATTTCTTGTTTTAAAAGTTTTTATGGATAAGTGGGGGCGCACGGGCTATGGAGTGTAGGGCGCTGAATCCGCCGGCCTGTCATGGCACGCATGATATGCTGGAGCCGCATGAGGGGCGGGGATGCCAGCGGCTGCTGACATGAAGCGGCAGTGCGTGAAGCCGCCTATAATACTCTAATTGTATATCCTCTCGTGTATGTTCTTGTCCTCCATGAAGCATGGGTGCACAGGGCCGTAGCCGTGGCCGAACTCATACTCCGCTCCGAGTGCGATGGCCTTGTTGATGAATTCCTCTCCCTTCTCTACGGCCTGTCCGAGCGTGTGGCCCTTCGCCAGATAGGTGGCTATGGCCGATGAAAAAGAGTCGCCTGTGCCGTTCACGTTATGAGTGTCGATGCGCTTTTTCCTGAATGTCTTGAGTTCTTTAGTCTCAACGTTGTAGAGTGCGTCGATGAGGCAGTCGCCGTCCTCTATGCTTTTCACTATCACGCTGCATCCCCATCGGGCCAGCTCCTTGATGTCTTCCTCGATGTTGCTGATGCGATGGCCTATGAGCACTTCAGCTTCTCGCCTATTGGGGGTGATGAGTGTGGCGAGGGAGAACAGCTTGTCTTTATAAGCGGCTATGCTGTCGTCGTTCACGAGTTGCTCGCCGTTGCTGTCCACGATGACAGGGTCTATTATCTTCTTCACATCGGGATGCTCCTTGAGCACTTCTGCCACGCTGTCTATGATGGCGGCTGTCGGCAGCACCCCTGTCTTGATGCATTGCGCCCCGACATCGTTGAGAAACGAACGCGCCTGGCTCGCCACCAGTTCGGCTGGCAGCGGAGTGACGCTTTTCACGCTCTGGGTGTCCTCGTCCACTATTCCGGTCACGGCGCATGCGGCATAGCCGCCGCAGGCGGTTATGGCCTTGATGTCGGCCTGCATGCCAGCGCTGCCAAGCGGCTCGCTGCCAGCGATGAGGAACACTATGTTGAGTTTCTTTTTGTTCATTGACGGATTGTGTTGTTTAGCGTGCAAAGTTACAAAAAAAATATGAATGCATGCGTTTATACAATAATAAAATAGGGATATGTGTTCTTTGGCGTTGGCCGTTGGGATAATAAGAGTTATCTTTGCGGAGACAAATGACATGAAAAGACTATGACAGGAATGATGCATTATCCACTCGCATGCCGCATCTTGGCGCTTATGCTCGCTCTTTGCGCATGCGTGCCCGCCTTGGCGCGCGTTGGCGTGGAGTCCGACAGCCTGATGACAGGGAGCGGAAGGCGCGAGATGAGAAAGGAGCAGCTGAGGGCAAAGCGTGAGGAGGTGAAGACGATGATAGACAGCGCCGTCACTGCAAGATATAATGTGGTCAATTATGACACGGCTTTCATCTCACGCCCCAAGGAGGCCTGGACTGTGAAGGTGCGGGCCAATGTGTCGGGCTCTATACTCGACATGGCCAACCGCAATGGCGGCCTGAAAAACAAGGGCCGCTTGCGCTCGGGATACAAGTCCACGCTTAGTGTGGGCGTCAACTATCGCGGGCTCTCTGCTGGCGTGGCTCTCAACCCCATGCGCTTTGTGGGAAAAGGGCACAACTTTGAGCTAAACCTCAATGCGTATGCCAACCGCTATGGGGTGGACGTGGCATACCTTGACTCCAAAACTCTTTATGGCGACACGCGCATAGGCGACAAGAAAATACATATAGATGAGGGCGGCATGTCTATCAGCATGCTGAATGTAAATGCTTATTACGTCTTCAATTACAGGCGATTCTCTTTTCCGGCGGCTTTCACGCAGTCGTATGTGCAGCGCAGGAGCGTGGGCTCTTTCCTGGTTGGGGCCTCGTATATGGGTGGCAGCGTCAAGACTACGTCCAGCAGGCCTGCTGGAATGCCGGAGATGCGCGTGTATCTGGGACACTTCGGACTGGGCGCTGGCTATGGCTACAATTGGGTGGCGAGCAAGCGGCTGCTCTTGCATGTGTCGTCCCTGCCTACGCTGGTGTTCACCAATCGCTGTAACATGCGCTTTGATGGCGTGAGGTCTGACATGGCCACGGAGTTTCCCGACGTGATTTTCACTAATCGCCTTGCCGTGGTGTATAATATCAACTCGTCCCATTTCATAGGCGGCACGCTTGTGGCTACGGTGTCTATGCTTGGTGATGACAAGGTGGATATCAACTACAGCAAATGGCGAGCTCGTGTCTTTTGGGGCATGAGGATATGATGGCACTGGGATGCACACGGCCTGGGCGTGACTGCGTTGGCTTGTGGACTTGCTGCTATGGGAGAGGGCGCTTCTTGGCTGTGGAAAAGGATGAAGCTTGCGCAAGTGCAGGCTATAAAAATAATCATTCAGCAGTTTCCAACCGAGAAAATCCGCTGGCCCGAAAAAAACTTGTATGAATAAAAAAAGAAAAAGCGCGAATCATCTCGATTGGCGCTTTCCGTTCTCAATAAGTATTAATTCTTTTTAAGGTAAAAAGATTGTTTTTAGGATAGTGCAAAGGTAGAAACTTTTCAGAATGTAACCAAATCTTAAAATATGTTTGATAGCACCTGTGTGCGAGCACACACCCTAAATGTGTGTATTTTCTACACTTTTAAGTGTTTCACCTTTGTTGTTTTGCTGGTTTTTCTAGAGTGTCATGTCTTTTTCCTTGTGCATCATCGACCTTAGTCGGCAGGATAATGAAGGTTCTCGTCCGTGGCGCATTCCAGCACTTCGTGCAGGTATTTGCTGGCCTCCCATCGAGCTTCGGGCAGGTTCATCAGCAGATAGTTGCCGCAATCGCGTGGTGACTGTCCAGGGACATCACCGTCAAAGTCGGCGATGAAGGCAAATGTCTCTCGCATGAGCTCCAGAATATCGCTTGATGTGAGGTCGCCTCGCATGAGCAGGTAGTTGCCTGTAAGGCATCCCATCGGTCCCCAGTATATGACGCGGTCCTTCCAGACGGGGTGGTTACGGAGGAAGGTGGCTGCGAGATGCTCTATGGTGTGGAGGGCTGAAGGCGAGAGAGCAGGCTCTCTGTTGGGCTCTTTCATGCGCACGTCGAATGTGGTGACGGTGTCGTCGCCAACCTTGTCCTGGCGGCTCACGTATATGCCGCGTTTCAAGACGAGATGATTGATGGTGAATGACGGAATCTTTTTCACCTCTTCAGATGCAGGTGAGGCTATAGCTCCACAGCTGCGCTTTTCCGTTTTTTTTGTGTTGTCCATGAAGGGTCTTTTTTATGTAGATGTATTCTTTTATACCACAAAGATAGGGCTTTTCCATGAATTGACAATGGGGAAATGGTTCTAATAGTCGAATATCTTTTCTTTTTGGCTGTTTTGTACTCTCATATATTATAATATGTGTTAAATGCGTTTGGTAGGTTTTGGAAATATACCTAACTTTGCACAGAATTTCAATATAATAAGTATTAACTACAAACGTAATCATCAGTGAAAATCTATTTTGAAAAGCTTTTAATGGCAGTAGGCGTGTTTGCAGCAAGCGCGCTGAACATGGAAGCTCAAGAGCAGCAGGCTGTGGGCCAGCTAGACCTCACGCTAGGCAAGGCTATTGAGATAGCTCTCGCGGAGAATCCGACAATCCGTGTAGCAGACAAGGATGTGGAACTGAAAAAAGTGGCAGACAAGGAGGCATGGCAGTCATTGCTTCCAACTCTCGATGCCAACCTCTCTTTCTCGCATAGCATAAAGGTGGCCGAAATGAAAATCGGCGAACAGAAAGTGAAGTTTGGTCAAGACGGAACATCTACAGCCACAGGAGCACTCTCGCTCAATCTGCCCGTGTTCGCCCCTGCTGTGTATCAGAACATGAAGTTGACCAAGGATGACATACTGTTGGCGCAGGAAAAGGCGCGCGGCAGCCGTCTCGACTTGATCAACCAGGTGACAAAGGCTTACTACTCGGCCCTTTTGGCGCAAGACAGCTACGGGGTGATGCAGAAGAGCTACAACACCAGCAAGGAAAACTATGAGGTGGTGAACAATAAATATAAGGTAGGCGCTGTGAGCGAGTACGACAAGATAAGTGCTGAGGTGCAGATGCGCAACATGAACTCCAGCGTGGTGAGTGCCCAGACAGGACTCACTCTCGCCCTTCTCCAGCTGAAGGTGCTCATGGGTGTCACAGCCAATGTTGACGTGAACATTCAGGACAGCCTTGAGCGTTATGAGTCGGAGCTTCTGCTTCCGCAGGTGACTGCAGATGAGCTCACGCTCTCAAGCAACTCTTCCATGCGACAGCTCGACTACAATGCAAAGCTCCTGGAGCGTACTCGCAAGATGCTGAAGACTAACTTTATGCCGACAGCAGCTCTCCAGCTTACAGGACAGTATCAGAGTGTGTCAAACACCGACTGGAACCTCTTCAAGTATGAATACTCTCCAAGCTCCACTCTTGCGTTCACAGTCAGCGTGCCAATCTTCCACGCGTCGTCATGGACCAAGCTGAAGAGCAACCGCATACAGCTCGCCCAGCTCGCTGATACGCGCATGGATACACAGCGCCAGCTCAACATGGCTGTGGAAAGCTACAAGAACAACATGGCAAGCTCTATCGCTCAGGTGGAGAGCAACAGGGAGGCCGTGGGACAAGCAGACAAGGCTGTGGCTATCTCAAGCAAGCGATATGAGGTGGGACGCGGCACCATACTGGAGCTCAACCAGAGCGAGACGGCACGCACACAAGCCGAGCTCACCTATGTGCAGTCTATCTACGACTATCTCACCAACAGGGCCGACCTCGACCTCACACTTGGACGTGAGACTTATCTGAAATGACAGCTGTCCGTACACATCGGACCACCGAACTGCAAGTGGCAGGCGAGAAACGGCAGGCCGCGCGCCAGAAGAATAAAAGCATAACACATACAAAAGAAAATAATCAAGAAAAATGAGATATATAAAGACATTATCGCTTGCAGCTCTTGCATTGCTCGCAGCATCATGCGGCAACAAGAGCTCTGAATCAGAGAAGGAAGATGCTACTCTCCAAGCAGAGAAGCCACAGGTGAAAATTGCCAAGGTGACAAGCCAGGACATACCGCAGACAGAGGTCTATACCGCTACTGTGGAGAGCGACGTGAAGAACAATATCGCGCCAAACACACCTTACCGTATCGAGAAGATCTATGTGGAGGTGGGAGACCAGGTGCACAAGGGTCAGGTGCTCGTGCAGCTCGATGCCAGCAACCTCCGACAGCTCAAGCTCCAGCTGGAGAACCAGAAGGTGGAGTTTGCGCGCACGCAGCAACTCTACCAGGTGGGTGGAGCCAGCAAGGCGGAATACGACAATGCCAAGATGCAGCTCGATGTACTCTCTACACAGTACAAGCAGTTTGCCGAGAACACACAGCTCGTGGCTCCTATAAGTGGAGTGGTCACAGCGCGCAACTATGACAATGGCGACATGTACAGCAGCGGACAGCCTGTCATCACCATTGAGCAGACCAACCCTGTCAAGGTGCTCCTCAATGTGTCGGAGAACTATTACAAGCTTGTGAAGAAGGGCATGCCTGTAGACATCACCCTCGATGCTTACGATGGCGAGTCGTTCGCAGGCAAGGTGACTATCGTTTACCCGTCTATTGATGTGAGCACGCACACATTCCCTGTCGAGGTGACTATCAGCAACCCTGCGCAGAAGGTGCGCCCAGGCATGTTCGCGCGTGCCACAATCGACTACGGCTCAGCCAACCATGTGCTTGTGCCAGACGAGGCCATCGTGAAGCAGATTGGAGCTGGCGACCGCTATGTGTATGTCTACAAGGGAGGCAAGGTGTCTTACAACAAGGTTGAGCTCGGCCAGCACATCGGCACATCTTACGAAATAATCAGTGGCGTAGAGTCTGGTGACCAGGTCGTCATCGCAGGACAGAATCGCCTTGCCAACGGTAAGGAAGTGGAGGTCGTGAAATAAGCCCTCAAAGCAAAATAACTTAGTAACATCAGCTCAATAAGATATATAGTATGAGTTTATATGAAGGTGCGGTCAAACGACCGATCATGACCAGTCTCTGCTTCTTGGCGGTGATAATCTTTGGTCTTTTCTCATTGATAAAGCTTCCGATAGACCTCTATCCGGATATCGATACCAACAGCATCATGGTGCTCACATACTACACGGGAGCCAGCGCTGAGGATATCGAGAACAATGTGACGCGCCCGCTTGAGAACACGCTCAACTCGGTGGAGCACCTCAAGCATGTGACGAGCAAGAGCAGCGAGGGCGTGTCTGTCATCACTCTTGAGTTTGAGTATGGCTACGACATCAACGTGCTCACCAACGATGTGCGAGACAAACTTGACATGGTGTCCAACTCGTTGCCGGACGATGCGCAGAATCCGATTCTGTTCAAGTTCTCGACCGACATGATTCCTATCCTCCTCCTCTCGGTGGAGGCGCAAGAGTCGCAGAAGGCTCTCTACAAGATTCTTGATGACAACGTGGCCAATCCGCTCGCCCGTGTGGACGGTGTGGGTACGGTCAGCATATCGGGCGCTCCACAGCGTGAGATAAATGTCTACATGAATCCGCAGAAGATGGAGGCTTACAACCTCAGCCCATCTCAGGTGGCTTCTGCCATCTCAGCTGAGAACAAGAACACCACCAACGGTACGATGGATATAGGTTCTATGACCTATACCGTGCGCGTGGAGGGCGAGTTTGACGACCCTCAGCAGATGAAGGATGTCATCGTCGGCACACACAATGGCGTGAATGTTTATCTGCGCGATGTGGCTCGCATAGAGGATAACGTAGAGGAACGCGCCCAGCGCACATTCACCGACGATGTGCAGGGAGCTATGATCATCGTGCAGAAGCAGAGTGGAGCCAACTCAGTGGAGATTTCCGACAAGGTGATGGCAATGCTCCCGACGCTCCAGTCCAACCTCCCTTCCGACGTGAAGCTTGGCATCATTGTCAATACTTCTGACAACATCAAGAACACCATCGGCTCTCTTGAGGAGACCATTGGCTATGCCATGCTCTTTGTCGCCCTCGTGGTGTTTGCCTTCCTCGGACGCTGGCGCGCTACCGTGATCATCGTCATCACTATCCCTATGTCGCTTATCGCCTCGTTCATCTATCTGTATGCTACAGGCGGTTCGTTCAACATGATTTCGCTCTCATGTCTCTCTATCGCCATCGGTAATGTGGTCGACGATGCCATCGTGGTGCTTGAGAATGTCACCACGCACATTGAGCGAGGATCAAGTCCTAAGCAGGCGGCCATACATGCCACCAACGAGGTGGCTATCTCTGTCATCGCGTCAACGCTCACCATGATAGCCGTGTTCTTCCCGTTGACCATGGTCTCAGGTGTGTCGGGTGTACTCTTCAAGCAGTTGGGCTGGATGATGTGTATCATCATGACCGTGTCTACAACAAGTGCGCTCTCATTCACTCCTATGCTCTGCTCGCTCCTGCTGCGTCTGCAGAAGAAGCAAAGCAAGTTGTTCAAGAAGCTGTATGGCCCTGTGGCCAAGTCGCTCGACAAGCTCGACTCCTGGTATGAGAAGCGCATCAATTGGGCTGTGCGCCATCGCTGGACAGTCATCGCTGGCTGTGTGGTGCTCTTCGTGGCAAGTATAGGTCTGGCTGCTGTGTGCGGCATCAAGAGTGAGTTCTTCCCTGCCAACGACTCTGGCCGTGTGGGTATCACAGCGCAGTTGCCTGTGGGTACACGTGTGGAGAAGGCTGAGGCTATGGCCAAGAGGCTCGTCAAGGTATGGCGCGACCGCTATGGCTCGGACATGCAGTCTTGTAACTTCACAGTCGGCAAGGCCGGTGACGACAACACCTATGCTTCTCTCCAGGACAACGGCACACACATCATCTCTTTCAACATCATGATGATTCCGTCAGACCAGCGCAAGAAGGGACTGGCCACCATCTGTGACGAGATGCGCGCCGACCTCAAAGATATACCGGAGCTGGACAAATATCAGGTCAACCTGGGAGGCAACTCAAACGGCAGCATGGGTGGACAGGCCACAGCTTCCTTTGAGATATACGGCTATGACCTCAACTCTACATACGATGTGGCAAAGGAGCTTGCAAACAAGTTTAAGGAAAGTCCGATTATCAGCCAGGTCAACATATCGCGTTCTGAATATGAGCCAGAGCTCGTTGTCAACTTCGACCGCGACAAGCTTGCCCAGCAGGGCATAGGCATGTCTACAGCAGCTAACGCTGTGCGTGCCCTCATCTATGGATCGCTCCAGAGCCACTACCGTGAGGACGGAGAGGAGTATGACATCAAGGTGCGTTACGAACCTACAGCGCGTGTGTCTATCGACGATATCCTCAACATGGTTATCCCTAATGCGCAGGGACAGAATGTCCGTGTGCGCGACATTGCAACCGTGACAGAAAGCTCGCTGCCTCCTACTATCGAGCGCAAGGACCGCCAGCGCATCGTGACTGTGTCTGCCATTATCGCAGATGGCAACGCTCTCTCAGATGGAGTGGAACTTGGCAACTCTATAGTCAAGAAGATGGACATACCGCAGGGTGTGACAGTACAGGTGGCTGGCTCGTACGAGGACCAGCAGGATTCCAACCGCGACCTCGGTACGCTGGGTATCCTTATCATCATCCTTGTCTTCATCGTGATGGCAGCGCAGTTTGAGTCGCTCACATACCCGTTCATCATCATGCTCTCTGTGCCGTTCGCCTTCTCGGGCATCATCGTGGCTCTTGTCTCTACAGGCACAACAATGAACGTGATGTCTATCCTTGGTGGTATCATGCTTATCGGTATCGTTGTGAAGAATGGTATCGTGCTCATCGACTACACTCAGCTGCTGCGTGAGCGAGGCATCGGACTCATCCGCTCGGCGGTCATGGCTGCTCGTTCGCGTCTGCGTCCTATCCTCATGACAACGCTCACCACCATCCTTGGTATGGTGCCAATGGCCATCAGCCATGGTGTGGGTGCTGAGATGTGGCGTCCGCTCGGTATCGCCGTCATCGGCGGTCTGACAGTGTCAACTATCCTCACTCTGATATATGTGCCTTCTATGTTCTGCATCTTCGGAGCGGTGGGTATCAACCGCCAGCGTCGCAAGATGAGAGAGCAGCGCGAGCTTGAGACTTACTGGAAGGAGCATAAGGCAGAGGAGCAGCTCATCAGCAAGAAAAAGAAATGACAATAGGTGGTGAGTCGTGAGTTATGGCTTATGAGTGTCTTGGTAAGACGGCCTGCAGCCAGTCAGCCAGGGCACTCATAGGACAATCTCATAGCTCATGATTCATGACCGGTGAAACTCATAACAGAAGAAACTATGAAATCAGTATTCATATCATACGACCAGGCGCAGCATGATGGTGTGGTGGAGGCTCTCAACGATTCCAACGCACGTGGCTACACGCTGTTTCCGCAGACTGGCGGACGTGGATCCAAGACAGGTGACCCTCATCTGGGCTCGCATGCTTGGCCTTCAATGAACAGCTCTATCATCACAATAGTGGAGGATGCTCAGGTTGAGCCGCTTCTTAAGCGCCTCAAGAAACTTGACGAAGACAACCAGATGCTTGGTCTGCGTGCCTTTGTGTGGAACGTGGAGCAGGCTATCTGATAGTGTTGCGCAAGGTGCATCAGATGTACTTCGCAAGGAGCATCGGACAGTATTGCGCAAGTTGCATCAATATATTGCACGTCAGATATGTTGTGTGTCTAATAGAGTATAGTGCATCATATATAATAGAGTGGTGCGCGCATTCTCATAAGAAGCGCACAACACATGTAGATAAAAATGAATGCGAGCTTAGGCTTTTGGTATAATGAAGGCCGCGGCTCAGATACATAGAGGGGGAACACGCCTGCAGAAGGAGTGTTCCCCCTCTCTCTGTGCTTATCGGTCATCTTTGTCTGTCCGTTTCCTGGTGGAAGAATCCATGAGTCATATAAGAGCATAGCTCAGAATCCATGGCATTTTTCTCTTCACACACTTTGTTGGGCTTATTCATACATGCTGTGTCTTCATGTTTCCGCATGTCTCCTGAACATTATGCCGCATGTTACAAATAGATAATGTCTTGTGTCGTTCAGTCATTTATTCAATTAAAAGATGTTGTGTCTCAAAAATTGTTCGTATATTTGTAAGCCAGATTATGAGAGACATAATTGACGGCATGAGAATACAGAGAGTGAACAACAAAAACAATAAAAATATGAAACTGAACGACATTCTTTCTAACGGATTTGATGCCGCAGCGTGGGAGGCCAAAGGCTATGAGCTTCCTAAGTATGACATCGCTGCGGTGGCCAAGAAGACTCACGACGAGCCTACTTGGATTCATTTCGGAGCAGGCAACATCTTCCGTGCCTTTCCCGCAGCCATCCTCAACGATGCGCTCAACACGGGCAAGTATGACCGTGGCGTCATAGTGGCGGAGAGCTTCGACTATGAAATAATCGACAAGGCCTATCGTCCCTACAACAACTTGTCTCTGCTTGTCAGCCTGCAGAGCAACGGCACCATAGAGAAGAAGGTGCTCGGCTCCATCACAGAGAGCCTCAAGGCCGACAAGCAGTATGCTGACGACTGGGCCAGACTGGTGCAGATATTCCAGGCACCATCGCTCCAGATGGTCACATTCACCATCACCGAGAAGGGATACACATTCAACGAGGCTGACTTAGCTCGCGGCCTTGACGCTGTCTTTGCCATGGGCAAGCTCACCGCTCTCCTCTATGAGCGTTATAAGTCTGGCAAGTTGCCTGTCACATTGCAGAGTACAGACAACTGCTCTCACAATGGCGACCATGTGAAGGCTGGAGTGTTGGCTTACACCGAGCGCTGGGTGAAGGACGGCATCGTGGAGCAGGGCTTCCTCGACTACGTGAACGACAGCACAAAGGTTACTTATCCTTGGTCCATGATTGACAAGATTACCCCTCGTCCTCATGAGAAGGTACAGGCTATGATTGCCGAGGATGGATTTGAGGACAATCAGACCATCATCACCGAGAAGCATACCTATACCGCTCCTTTTGTCAATTCCGAGGAGGTGCAATACTTGGTGTGCGAGGACACTTATACCAACGGCCGTCCGCCATTGGAGTTGGGCGGTGCGCTCTATACCACCCGCAAGACTGTGGATGAGGTGGAGACCATGAAGGTTACCACTTGCCTGAATCCGCTCCACACAGCTATGTCCATCTATGGCTGCATGCTCGGATATACCTTGATCTCTGCTGAGATGGCAGACGAAGACCTCCGTGCCTTCATCCAGAAGATAGGTTACATTGAGGCTATGCCTGTGGTTACCGACCCAGGGGTGCTGAATCCATACGAGTTTATCGGCACAGTCATCAACAAGCGTCTGCCTAACCCATTCATGCCTGATGCTCCTCAGCGCATAGCAACCGATACGAGCCAGAAACTGTCCATCCGTTTCGGCGAGACAATCAAGAAGTATATCGACCGTGGCCTTGACAAGAGCAATCTCGTGCTCATCCCGTTGGTACTGGCAGGTTACGCACGCTATCTGAAGGCGCTCGACGATAATCTCCAGCCATTCGAACCATCTTCCGATCCACTTCTGGCAGAACTTCAGACTATTGTGGCTCCTTTGGAGGTTGGCAAGGCAGACCAGGATTACTCATGCCTCAGGCAGCTTTACTCTCGCAAGGATGTGTTTGGTCTCGACCTCTATGAGGCTGGCTTTGGTGAGCAAATCGAGGGCATGGTGAAGGAACTCTTTGCTGGCAAGGGCGCCGTGAGAACAACATTGCACAAGTATGTAGTAGCAAGATAATAGATATAGTAGCAAGATAATAGATAATATAGAGGAGCTGTTCTCTTTGGCTCCTCCTTATATATATAATGTAATATATGGAAAGAACATGGAGATGGTTTGGCAAGAAGGATAAGATCACGCTTGCCCAACTGAAACAGATAGGTGTCGAGGGTATCGTGACAGCATTGCACGATGTGCCGCTCGGCGAGGTGTGGACACGAGAGAAGATTCATGAGCTCAAGGAGTACATCGAGTCTTACGGCATGAAATGGAGTGTGGTGGAGTCGCTGCCTGTAGTGGAGACCTTGAAGTATGGCGGTCCTGACCGTGACCACCAGATAGAGGTCTATAAGGAGAGCCTTCGCAACCTCGGCGAAGAGGGCATCAAGTGTATCTGCTACAACTTCATGCCTGTGCTGGACTGGGCTCGCACCGACTTGGCACACAAGAACCCTAATGGTGCCGACAACCTATATATGAACTGGGGTGAGTTTGCCTACTTCGACATCTATATCCTGAAGCGTGAGGGCGCGCGCGAGGACTGGGCTGAGTTCTCCAAGAATCACAAGTGGGGCAGAGACCTCGTGGCTGAGGCGGATGAGATAAAGAAGACTTCTACCCCTGAGCAAGACCATGCCTTGGTGGAGAACATCATCATCAAGACCCAGGGCTTCGTGTCGGGCAACTTCAGCGAGGGCGATGCCGCTCCTGTGCAGAAGTTCCGTGACCTTCTGAAACTGTATGAGGGCATCGACAAGAAGAAGTTGCAGGAGAACATGAAGTATTGGTTGGAGGCCATCATGCCTGTTTGCGACGAGTACGATATCAACATGTGCGTTCACCCCGACGACCCTCCTTATCCTGTATTCGGCCTGCCGCGTATCATCGGTACTGCCGAGGACATCCAGTGGATGCTCGACGCTGTGCCAAACAAGCACAATGGCTTGACCTTCTGCGCAGGCTCATTCTCTGCTGGCGAGCACAATGACTGTGTGGCTATGGCAAAGCAGTTTGCCGACCGCACCCACTTCGTTCACCTGCGCTCATGCTACATCTTCCCTAACGGCAACTTCACCGAGGCAAGCCACCTGGGCGGCCGTGCCGACTTGATAGAACTGTGCCGCATCTTCGAGAAGGCTGAGCAGGAAGGCAAGTGCAATTCCGGTCGCCGACTGCCAATGCGAGTAGATCATGGCATGACCTTCACCGATGAGCCAGGTGGCGTATTCGACGAGAGCACCCACGGACATAATGCAGGTTACACCTTGCTCGGCAGAATGTTTGCGATGGGCCAGATTCAGGGAGTCATCGCCACGGTGGACAGGGAGCTTGGCATCGAGTACAAGCAACCGGGGTTCTATGATTGATGTCTTGAGACACAAGCCTTTTTCTTAGCTGAAAGCAATAACGCTTTTAGCCAGAGATGTATAGAAATCCATTATTGGCAAAAAAATAGACATTGTCCAATAATGGATTTCTTTGTAAAATGAGAATTGTATTTGATGGCTCGTTTGGATTTAATAAACTAACTTAAAAATAATATTTATGAAAAGTTTTTTTTATTTTCTATTGGCAATACTGCTGCCACTATTAGTTTCCTGTTCATCAAGTGATAGCCCCTCAGATGAGGAAGATGATATAGTCACAGTAGGTATTTCATGGCGTAGTGACATCGAGTCCGAGTTTTACGTGAATGTAGTGTCTGCGCTCAAAGAAGCAGGTGCGAAACCCGTATTGCTGGCTCAGGTGTGTAACAATAGCATGCCCTATGTTGACGGCAAAGTCAGCAAGGAGTGTATTGACGAAAACGATTATCTGAATCTACCAGCAGCAGACACTTTGAAGAAATATCCCTGTACGTATAGCAATGCTAAGGATGTATTGAACGGCATTGACGCTGTGGTCTTCACGGGTGGTGAGGACATCAGTCCAACATTGTTTAAACAGCCCCAGTCGTGGCATGGTATTGAAGAGGAAAAAGACTATAATGCCACGCGAGATGTCAATGACTATACTCTAATGTCTTACTGCATCAACAATGATGTAAATGTTATGGCTATTTGCCGTGGTATGCAGATGCTTGGAGTAGTAAGTGGTGCTACCGTCATTCAGGACATTCCTACATATTTTAAGGATAAGGGCATGGATTATAACTACATTCATCGCAACAAAAAGGTGGGTAATGAGTATCGCGACTATTCGCCCCATGATGTTGTTGTAGAGAAAGGCTCTATGCTCTACACCCTGTCGGGAAACAAAGAGCTGCTGCATAATGTTCCATCTTGGCATCATCAAGCTATTGAAAGTGTTGATGGAACCCCATTGCTTGTGGCAGGCTATACAGTAGTCAATGGCGAAAAGATGATAGAGGCTATAGAACGCAAGGATTGTTCAATGGCGGTGGGATTGCAGTTTCATGCAGAAGCAGCCTTGGTGAAATGGCAGGTTGGAGCTGCCAACGCCTCACATTTTATGACAAAAGACGAGGCCTTAAGAATCTTCAAGGTATTTGTCAATAAAGTAAGGGCAAGAAAGGGTAAATTATAAAAATACATCTGCTCTTTTAGGGGATAAGTAGGTGCTCATAGTAATGGGCACATACTTATAAAATAATAATGAGCACCTGCTTAATGTCGTTGCCCAAAAAGTGAACAAGCTGCTAAGGCATGCACATGCGAGTCAATACTTACGATTTTTCGCCCAGCATTATACTCTGCCCATCATTTTCAGACAGGGCATATGATATGTACAGCACCCCCTGCCGCGCCAACTCAAACACCTTGCTGCTGCGTTACAGACAAAGCATGTGATATGTAGAGCAAGGCCTTTCGATAAAATGCTGGTGGAAAGCTTGCAGGTGAAATATTGTCTTATAAATGTGGAAGAGATACTTTTTTGAAGGATTATAGACCTGAGAAGAACGATTTTTTACCTGTTTATAGTGAAAAATAGTTTCCTTTGCACCAAAACAATTATAATCTCAAAACCCTAAGACCGCATGAAAGGAATATTAAAGACTGTTATTGCAGCTTCTTGTGTCGGCTTATTGGCTTTTGCCCAGACAGCACAGGCGCAGGGACGCAGACATTTTGTAGACAAGGAACAGCAAGTGAAAATCACATCCATCTCTAATATAGGTGGATTTGTTGGCAACCGCATCGAACTGAACCGTGACGTGTATCTCAAGAATTTTCCGATAGAGAGATATGTAGACTTCATAGTCAAGAGGCAGCACACAGCGTGGGACTGGACTAAGGCAGAGCAGCACGGCAAGTGGCTGGAGTCTTCTCTCCTGTCTGGGTTGCAGGGACATGACCAGGCTCTGCTGGACAAGATGAAGAAAGAGCTGCATGAGATCATTGCCTCTCAGGAGCCAGACGGATATCTCGGAGCCACAGCCAAGAGCTTCCGCTCAGCCGACCGTCCCACACGCGGCATGGACGCCTATGAGCTATACTTCGTCTTCCATGCCCTCATCACAATATATGAGCAGTCGGGCGACGAGGCAGCTCTCCGTTCTGTAAAAGCTCTGGCAGACTATTATCTGAATAATTTCGGCGATGGCAAGAAAGAGTTCTGGCCATCAGACATGCGCGCTCCAGAAAACTGGCATAAGCAAATCAATGGCCTGTCGGAGTTTGCAGGCCACGGCGTGCACTACTCGCTTGAAGGCACTCTTCTATGCGACCCTATCACACGCCTCTATGAGGTGACAGGCGAGAAGAAGTATCTCGACTGGAGCAGGTGGGTGGTGAAGAACATCGACAAGTGGAGTGGCTGGGATACCTTCAGCCGACTCGACTCTGTGGCTGATGGCACACTCACAGTAGACAAGCTGCAGCCCTACGTTCATGCCCACACGCTTCACATGAACCTGATGGGATTCCTCCGTCTGTACAAGTGTACAGGCGACGCCAGTCTGCTGCGCAAGGTGGTGGGCGCATGGAAGGACATCGAGAAGCGCCAGATGTATATCACAGGCGGTGTGAGCGTGGCAGAGCACTATGAGCATGACTACGTCAAGCCTATGAGCGGCAACATTGTTGAGACCTGTGCCACCATGTCGTGGATGCAGCTCACGCAGATGCTGCTTGAGATAACAGGCGACCCTACATACGCAGACTACATAGAGCGCATTGCCATCAACCATGTCTTTGCGGCCCAGGATGCCAAACTGGGTACATGCCGTTACCACACGGCTCCTAATGGCATGACTCCTGACGGCTATTTCCATGGCCCTGACTGCTGCACAGCCAGCGGACACCGTATTATTTCGCTCATGCCTACGTTCTTCTATGCACAGAACGGCAGCAAGTTCTACATCAACCAGTATTTCCCGGCATCCTATTCAGACAAGCGCATAGCTTTCGAGGTGGATGGCGATTATCCTTACACAGAGTCATTCTCTATACGCATCACAGCCAATTCTAAGGGAAAAGAAGAGATAAACCTGCGCATGCCAAAGTGGTGTGACGCTCCCTCAGTCCGTCTCAATGGAAAGGCCGTGGCAGGTGTGAAGAGCGGCGAGTACGCCAAGATAAGCCGCCAGTGGAAGAAGGGAGATGTGATAGAGCTCTCTTTCCCGATGCAGCTGCGTTGGGTGCGCCGCGAGAACCACAGCGAGTATAATATCTGGCATCAGCCTTCGGGTGAGATAATGTACAACAGCAGTCCTGCCAAGCGTGTGCCTTATGCCCTGTTGCGAGGTCCTGTGGTGTATGCGCTTGATATGGTGTGGAATGCCGGTGTGTGTCCTGACAATGTGGACATAGCTCGCGATGTGCGCTATGACACAAGTAAGACCCCAGTGCAGGTTCCTGAGACCGAGGCCGACCGTAAGCAGTATATCTCTCCGCTCTACAAGGCTGAGGGCTTCTATGACAACCGTCCTGTCACCTTCACCCTCGTGCCGTTTGCCTCTATTGGCAAGTGGTGGCGCGATGGAGCCACAGAGCCTGCTCATCATGCCAACGCATTCTCTTATGCCATCTGGGTGTATTGATGAGTTTGCAGGTATATGCTGATATGGCAGACTTCTTGCCATAAGGCCAAGACTATAACAATAAGTAAGTGTTAAGTAGGTGTTCAAAAATATTTTATGATATCAAGATAAGAGAAAGTCTTACCTCAATGCAATAAGATAATGTTGAGCACCTGCTTAGGCAAATACAGCATAGTATAAGGCTGCCTGACATGCAGATGCGTGGCACTCATTGCCACAACCTGTGAAGGCAGCCTTTTTAGTGCTGGTGCGACAGAGATTATTTTCTGTCGCACCAGAAAAAAAAAGCTGTCGCACCAGCACTAAGAGAAGTGTCGCGACAGAGATTATTTTCTGTCGCACCAGAAAAAAAAAGTTGTCGCACCAGCACTAAGAGAAGTGTCGCACCAGAGATTATTTTCTGTCGCACCAGAAAAAAAAAGCTGTCGCACCAGTACTAAGAGAAGTGTCGCATCGAACACTTTGCAGATGTCTCTGCTGAGTTCACATCAAATATGAGGACGTCTTACTTAGTGTTTGCTGAATTATCAATAAGCCATTTGTGTATCAGAGACCACGTGTCCTCTATAAGCGCCGCAAA
>CAKQRW010000032.1 GCA_934271655.1 uncultured Bacteroidaceae bacterium
GGTGGAGGGTGGGACTCGAACCCACGACATTCAGAACCACAATCTGACGCTCTAACCAACTGAACTACATCCACCATGTTTGGGTGACCATTAAAGGTCTGATGTTGCAAAAACGTCTTCTTTATATCAGGAGTCTCTCTTCTTGAGGGGTGGAGGGTGGGACTCGAACCCACGACATTCAGAACCACAATCTGACGCTCTAACCAACTGAACTACATCCACCATCTTGCGAAATAGTTTCTGATAGAGAAGTTATTTCCGTTTTGCGAGTGCAAAGGTACGGACTTTTTCTGAACTGGCAAAATGTTTTGAGACTTTTTTTCGATAAAATGTCATTTTTACACTTTTAGACCAAAGTATGCGTATATTCTCCCTGTAAAAAGGAAGTAAAAGAGAAAAAAGCGGCAGAACACTATTGCTTCTCAATTATTATTGTTAACTTTGCACATGAAAAAAATAGAGGAGAGCAGAGCTGGAGCTGCTTCGCAACGTGCGTCGCAGGCATCAGCTGGCAATGGAAACATGATGTAAGCGGATGCCATGCCGAAGCGTACACGCGCAACATGACACTTATGCACAAGCAAGGCATACGGTCATGCACATTCAAGATAAAGAATCATGCGCGTGCAAGATATACGGTCATGCACAAGCAAGGCAGACATTCATGCACATTCAAGATATAGAATCATGCCATGCCCTCTATATATAATAATGTGTATATACATCCGCTTTAAAGTGCGGTCATGCTGCCGCACATGATTAGAGACACAAAAAGCAACAACATAACATAAACCCAAGAGCAAGATGAAAGAATTAGCATTGAAGTATGGCTGCAACCCAAACCAGAAGCCATCACGTGTCTACATGACAGAAGGCGAGCTGCCAATAGAAGTATTGTGCGGACGCCCCGGATACATCAACCTGCTTGATGCGCTCAACAGCTGGCAGTTGGTGAAGGAGCTGAAAGCAGCTACAGGCATGCCTGCCGCCGCTTCCTTCAAGCATGTCAGCCCTGCAGGAGCTGCTGTTGGCGCGCCCCTGAGCGACACTCTGAAGAAGATTTACTTTGTGGACGACGTGAAGATTCCACTCACGCCTATAGCCACAGCCTATGCGCGTGCCAGAGGCGCAGACCGCATGTCTTCTTTTGGCGACTTCATCGCTCTCTCTGACACATGCGACGAGGCAGCTGCCACACTCATCAAGCGCGAGGTGAGTGACGGCATCATTGCCCCTGACTACACACCTGAAGCGCTGGAGATTCTGAAGGCCAAGCGCAAGGGCACCTACTGCGTGATAAAGATTGACCCTGACTACAAGCCAGCTCCCATAGAGTCAAAGCAAGTGTTTGGAGTCACATTCGAGCAGGGACGTAATGAGATAGACCTCACAGGCGACAATCTCTTCGATAACATTCCTACCGACAACAAGAACATCCCAGCCGACGCTCGCCGCGACTTGAAGATAGCGCTCATCACGCTCAAGTACACTCAGTCCAATTCAGTATGCTACGTGAAGGACGGACAGGCCATCGGCATCGGAGCAGGACAGCAGAGCCGCATCCACTGCACGCGCCTCGCTGGCAACAAGGCTGACAACTGGTGGCTGCGCCAGTGCCCTAAGGTATTGGCTCTTCCTTTCAGGACAGACATCAAGCGCGCCGACCGTGACAACACCATCGACGTGTATATTGGCGATGAGTATGAGGATGTGCTCCGTGAGGGCACATGGCAGAATTTCTTCACAGAAAAGCCTGAACCGCTCACAGCAGAGGAGAAGAAGGCTTGGCTGGCGAAGAATACAGGCGTGTGTCTCGGATCAGATGCCTTCTTCCCGTTTGGCGACAACATAGAGCGCGCGCACAAGAGTGGCGTGGAATACATAGCCCAGGCTGGAGGCTCAGTGCGCGACGACAATGTCATCGAGACATGCAACAAGTATGGCATCGCCATGGCATTCACAGGCATCCGCTTGTTCCACCATTGATAAACCATAGGCACTATAGTTTCCATAGCTACTATAGCCACAATAAAATATCACACTATGGCATCAGATCATGAAATACAGTACGCCATCATGAATGGCATCAGTTTTGGCAAAGGCAAAAGCGAGAAGAAGGACGACACTGACAAGGTGAAGACCAAAGCCCGCAAGAAGGGGTACCAGACGGGTGCCCACAAGTCGGGAGCAGCAAAGCACAAGGCAGAGATTCGCCAGAGGGTGAAGAGCCGCGCTTCGCAGCGAAAGGGAAGATGAACATGCGCCATGCCATCATAACAATAGGTTTGCTGCTCAGCATTGCGTCGTGCGACTGCGACAAGGCCCGCGACGACAGTGCTGGGCAGTCTCCGTTTGCCGAGGCCGCAAGTTCCGGCCCTCCACAGTTTGACCTGGCCGAGATACAGGACAACGGCGAGCTTATAGTGCTCACGCTCTATGGCCCCCAGAGCTACTTCGAGTTTCGTGGCGAGAATTTTGGCTTGCAGTACATGATTGCCAGCCAGTACGCCAAAAGCATTGGCGCAGGCGTGCGCGTGGATGTCTCCACCAGTGTGGGAGAGATGTTCCGCAAGCTGCGTGATGGCGAGGGCGACATAGTGGCATGCTGCAGCATTGTCCCCGACAGTCTTAGAGACGCCATGACACAGGTGGGCGGCCATGCCATGTGCCATTTTCTTGACAGCGTGGCAAGCAAGAGCGGCGACAGCTCCATCAGGGCGGCCAAAGGCAGCGGATGGTATGTGCGAAAAGAGTCGCCCGAACTGGAAGCCTCGCTGAGCCAGTGGATAGACGGGCATGAGGATGAATTTGCTGACTACACCACCATACGTGTCAAGACAAGCAGCGGGCGCACCTACGCTCCGCGCAGGAAAGTGTCGGCTCCTATCCTCAACGCTGCCAAAGGCCAGATATCCGTCTACGACGCCATCTTCAAGCGATACGCCTCCACATGCCAGTGGGACTGGAGGCTGCTTGCTGCCCAAGCCTATCAGGAATCGGCTTTCGACCCGCAGGCCGTGTCGTACATGGGAGCCATGGGACTCATGCAGCTCATGCCGTCGACCGCCGTCGATGTGGGCGTGAGGGGAGAGGAGGTGTTTGACGCCACAGCCAATGTGCGCGGAGCAGCCACGCTCATCTCGCGCCTCGACCGCCATTATGCCTCCATCGCCAACCGCGACGAACGCATCAACTTCATACTGGCAGCCTACAACGCAGGCCCTGGCCATGTGGACGACGCCAGGGCACTGGCGCGCAAGCACGGCAAGGACGCTGATGTGTGGCTTGGCAATGTCGATGCTTTCGTGCTCAGAATGAGCCAGGCTGAATATTACAATCAGCCTGAGGTGAAGCACGGCTATTTCCGCGGAAGCGAGACATACAACTATGTCGGCAGCATCAGGGACAGATGGCAGAAATACAAGAAGGCCATCAGATAGGCGCCGACTGCTACAGACGACCTCTATTGAGATAAAAATGATGCGGGAAGACTGATTTTCAAAAAGTCAGCCTTTCCGCATTGTTTGTTTATGTCAACACCATCTGCTTATTTCACCATTGATGTTTTCCTTCAGCACCATTGATGTCTTCTTTCAGCACCATTGATGTCTTCTTTCAGCACCATTGATGTCTTCCTTCAGCACCATTGATGTCTTCCTTCAGCACCATTGATGTCTTCCTTCAGCACCATTGATGTCTTCTTTCAGCACCATTGATGTCTTCCTTCAGCACCATTGATGTCTTCCTTCAGCATAATTAGTACTTTCTTTCATCATCATTATTTCCCTTGCATCATTATGCTTGCGAAGCCGTCATCCCATCTTGCCGTTGAGAAAAGCGCTTGTCAGTTCCTTGGCAGGATGCGTGAACATGGTCTCGGTGTCGTCATACTCTATGAGGTCGCCCAGATACATGAACATGGACTTGCTGGCTATGCGCCTCGCCTGTCCCATGTTGTGGGTGACGATGAGTATGGTCACCTCATCCTTCAGCTTCATGATGAGCTGCTCTATATGCTTAGTGGCGATAGGGTCGAGAGCGGATGTCGGCTCATCCATAAGCAGAATCTCAGGTTTCAGCGCCAGGGCGCGCGCTATGCACAGCCTCTGCTGCTGGCCTCCACTCAGGAAGGTGCCTTTCTTCGTGAGCACATCCTTCACCTCGTCCCACAGCGACACGCTGCGCAGGTTCTTCTCCACAATCTCAGCTTTCTCCGCCTTGCTGAGTCGTATGCCGTTGAGCGAATAGCCGGCAAGCACATTGTCATAGATGCTCATGGTTGGGAAAGGAGTAGGGCGCTGGAAGACCATGCCTATCTTGCGCCGCACCTCCATCGGTTCCAGGTCAAGGATGTTCTGGCCCTCAAGCAGTATCTCGCCTCCGATGCGTATGTTGGGATACAGATTGTGCATGAGGTTGGCGGCGCGCAGCAAGGTGCTCTTGCCGCATCCCGATGGACCCATTATGGCAGTGATGGTGTTGCGCTTCACTGCGGCTGTCACGCCTTTCACGGCCTGGATGTCTGAGGTGTAGTTGACCGTCACATCCCTAAATTCCAGTATAGGATTATCTATCTTTGTCATGATTTTGACTAATCTTTTTTTTCTTTATTATTCTTGTTTATAGGCGAGTATGGCCACACTCGTGAGCCAAAGCCATTGGCTCTGTCATTGTCCTTGTGACATCGGAGGCCCGTCCTGTTCCATGTCTCGTCATGATCTCCACTTGTGAGCAAGATACTTAGACAGCAGGTTTATGGAAAGGACAAAGACCAGCAGGAAGAGCGATGCGCCCCAGATGAGGTCTTGCAGGTTGGGATCGTTGAAGAATTCCCATATGAGCAGCGGCACGGCCGACATGGGCTTGTCTACCGAGAGGCGTATGGCCTGGCATCCGAGAGCGGTGAACATGAGCGGCGCTGTCTCGCCTATCACTCTCGACACGGCCAGGAGCACACCTGTGAAGATGCCGCCGAAGGCTGCCGGCAACTGCACCTTGAGCAGCACCCTGGCGTAGCTGCCTCCAAGAGCGAGGCCTGCCTCCTTGAGCGACTGCGGCAGAATCTTCATAGTCTCTTCCGTGGAGCGCACTATGAGCGGAAGCATCATCACTGTCAGTGCCACGCTTCCTGCTATGGCAGAGTAGCCCTTCATGGGCACCACCACCCATATGTATGTGATGATGCCGATGATGACTGATGGCGTGCCCTGCAGCAGGTCTGTCACGTAACTGACGGTCTGGGCGAATTTTTTTCCGCTGTTCTCAGACAGATAGATGCCGCACATGATGCCGAGCGGTATGGCCACAAGGGCTGCCATGCCCAGCATGAGCAGCGAGCCTACTATGCCGTTGGCTATGCCTCCAGGTATGGGGTCTCCATTGGCTATGGCTGTCATAGCCTTGAAGGCAGTGGGTGTGGGCTGTGTGAGAAAGGCCCAGGAAAACTGCCTGTAGCCCTTTACAAGCACCTCGCCAAGTATGGCCAGCAGCGGCACCGAGGTGAGCAGAGCCATGGCGCACACGCTGTAGTGGGCAAGATGGCTCAGAAATATTCTTCGTTTCATGTGGTTGAAGTTGCGTGTTTTTTTATCGGAAATATCTGTATGTCAGGATATCCTTGCCCTCTTGATAAGGACTTTTCCTATCATGTTGATGATGGCGGTGATGAGGAAAAGCACAAGAGCGATGGCAATGAGCGATGATAGACGGAGACCATCAGCTTCGCCAAACTGGTTGGCTATGATGCTTGCCATCGTGTTGCCAGTGGATGTGATGGAAGAAGGCAGGTCGTTGGTGTTGCCTATGAGCATGGTCACCGTCATTGTCTCGCCCAGGGCACGGCCTATGGCAAGCACATAGGCGGAGAAGACTCCAGGGCCTGCCACAGGGATGACCACCGAGCGGATGACCTCCAGCCGTGTGGCTCCCAATGAATATGCTCCCTCCTTCAGGTCGTTGGGCACCATCTTGATGAACTCCGCGCTCAGCGAGGCGGCGTATGGCACTATCATGATGGCCAGCACAAGCGATGCAGTCAATATGCCCGAGCCCTCGTCGCTGATGCCGAGCCACATGATCACCGGGCGCAGGGTGTAGAATCCCCACAGGCCATAGATGATGCTTGGAATGCCCGCAAGCAGGTCTGTCACGGTACTCAGGGCGTTGGCCAGCTTAGTGCCCTTGTAGTATTCTCCCACAAACAGCGCCACAGGCAGCGAGAACGGTATGCAGAAGACCAGGGCGAGCAGGGTGGTGAGCAGGGTGCCGGTGATGAAAGGCAAGGCACCATACGCCTCTTTGCCATCGGTGTAGTCCCATTCTGATGAAAAAAGGAAATGGAAGAAGCCGAACTGGTGTATGGCGTCATAGCTGTCCGACATGAGCGAATAGATTATTCCTCCCGCTATGGTTGGAATAAAGAGTGCTGCCAGAAGCAGCAGCACTCGAAAAAATTTGTCTGAAGACATTACAGAAAATATAATTGGGAATTTTTTGTTTCTGACATGTTATCCGTGCGCATTGCAGGGGTATCATTTCAAAAGTTTCTCACCGTCGTAAGTGACCTCAGCAAGGTTCTTCTTGCTCAGCTCGATAGCCTTGGCTGGCAGCGGAGCATAGTTGACGGCCGATGTCATCTTCTGCGCCTTGTCGCTGATTACATAGTTGATGAGATCGAGTGTTGCCTCAGCCTGCAGCTTGGAGCGGTTGCTGTAGTATTGCTCCTTGTAGATGATTATCCAAGTGAAGGTAGAGATGGGATAAGCGCCCTTGGCATCCGAATTGGTGATGGAGCAGCGTGTGTCGGCTGGCATGTCGCCGGCTGCCGCAGCGGAGATACTCTCTGCGGTTGGCTTCACTGTCTCTCCCTGAGCGTTGATGAGGGCGGCGTAGTCTATGCCCTGGGCAAAGGCATACTCCGAACCCACATAGCCTATGGCATTCTTGGTCTGAGCCACCACGCCAGCTACGCCAGGGTTGCCCTTTGCGGCCTGTCCCACGGGGAAGTTGACCGACTTGCCGCTGCCATACTTGGCTGCCCAGTCCTTGCTCACCTTAGAGAGATAGTCTGTGAAGACGAACGTGGTGCCCGAGCCGTCAGAGCGGTATGTAGGGATAATCTTGTCGGCCGGCAGTTCCACACCCTTGTTGAGCGAAGCTATGCGCTCATCGTTCCACTTGGTTATCTTGCCTGCAAAGATGTCTGCCACCACATCGCCAGAAAGCACCAGGTCTTTCACTCCAGGAAGATTGTATGCCAGAACCACTGCTCCCATGCATGTTGGCACATGCACCACAGGCTGTATCTCGGCCATCTCCTCGTCAGAAAGGAAGGCGTCCGAGCCGCAGAAGTCCACGATGCCGTCCTTCAGGTTGCGCACACCGCCGCCTGAGCCTATGCCTCCATAAGCCACCTCGTCGCCGTTGATGTTGCCAAACTCCTCAAACACCACATTGTAGAAAGGCAGTGGGAAGGTGGCTCCTGCGCCTGAGAGCTGCACACTCTCGCGCTTTGCCTCTTCGCCTGTAGCCTCATTGTTCTTCTGACCATTGCCGCAAGATGTCATCACACCTGCCACAGCCATGATTGCCATGGCTTTAGTAAAAATCTTTCTCATAATATTATTTCCTTTTGATTGTACAATTGCTTGTTGCCATGTCTCAGTAGCCTGCTTCTGTGTCTCTGGCGAAGCCCACTTGTGTGCATGCGCCAGAGCAGATTGCCTACAGACCAAAATAGCAGCTCACGTAGCCTGAGTACTTGTTGTCTGCGCCATCGGCCTTAGGCATCGCCATGCGGAAGTTTGGCGCTATCTTGACATACTTGCCCAACTTCCACTGCGCTCCCACCAGCAGCGCGCTCTCGTCCTTCTTCTTGTTCCAGTCATCCTTGGAGGAGAGGTCGTCAAAGCGTGCAAACGCCTCGGCGTTCTTGTCGACCTTGACAGAGCCGTAGACAGAGAAACCGTACTGGTCGTGGCCGTCAGCTCCAGAAGTGTTGGTCATCACGTCATACTCTGCGCCGAGCGAGAAAGCGTCTGCCTTGTAGCCCGCAAAGGCAGAGTAGTTCATCACATCCTTCTTGCCATCGGCCGGCTGCTCGTTGATGCTGGCGTAGAGGCGCACGTTAAGGCCCTTCACCGGTGTCAGCGTGGCGCCTACTCCATAGAGGAGTCCATCCTCCACCTGCACCTTCTTGTATCCCTCGCCGTTCACCACGATGGCGTCAGCGCTCAGCCACTCATTGGCCTTCCATGCGGCCGAGACACCGAGATCGGCGCTTGAGCCGAATTTATACTGGTCCTGGAATGACTTCTGCACATAGCGGAATCCCCAGAGTTTCTCTGCCAGGTTGAACTGTGTTGTGGAGATAAGACCACCATTGACCGTCCATTTGCCAGTCTTCCATGTCAGCATGGCATTCTTGATATAAGCTATACGCTGGTAATCATTCACATCGTTCGACTGTCCGATATCCATAACGCCCTTCACAGACAGCCCGTTGCCCAAATCATACTTGTAGCCGAGATAGGAGCGTTCGAGGTCGAATCCGCGCTTGTCGTTCTCCTTGCCGAAGCCCGAATGAAAGTTGGTGAACACCTGCACGATAGCCTCTCCCTTGGGAGCCTCAGCTCCTTTTGTCTGTGCCTGGACTCCTGTTCCAAGCATGCAAGCCAATGCGCCTGCAGCGATTAATCTTTTTTCCATCTTAGATTTGTTGTGGTTAAACATAGGAGGCATCTCCTTGTGCTTGGCATGGCGGCTTCTGATACAGATGCCGCCGGCTGCTTCTGCCGTAGCGGAGAACATCCCTTTCTTGTCTTTCGACGGTGCAAAGTTACGGGGATTGTGTTACGAGAGTTTTTAGATGAAATTACGAATGTGTTAAGCCTCATCTTTTATGCCAAAGAGCGTTTCCGCCGCTGGCGCAGCCACTGGTGAGGCATGTGCTGCAAGCATTGCTGGCTTGGCTATGTGGGCAGTCATAGGCTGCGTGCATGCGAAGCTGATGCTTGCTATAGCGCTATCCACAGGTGTCCTGGCTGCTATCCATAGGTTTTCACATCGCTATCCATAGGTTTTCATGTCGTAATCCTTAGGCTCTTCACTTACTATTTATGCTCTCCACATCGCATTCCTTATGCTCTTCGTGCCGCATCCTCACGCATCCTTTTCCTTGAAGTGTTCTCTACTCTTCACAAGTCTGTATTGAAGAAGCCCTGGCAATCTTTTTTTGCGGGCAAAGTACAGGAGCATGCTCAAAAACAATGGCAGGACAGCCACGTGATTGCAGAAAAATCATTATCTTTGCATCAAGAAGCAGCGTGCTGCGTAAATGAGGACTCGCCATGCAGGTCGGCGGTGCTGTAAGTACCAGTTCTGCGCGAGTGAGTCGATAACATGGCTATATTGAATGAACATGAAAAAGAAGACCGCGATGCTGGCGCTGATGCTGATGGGAGCAATGACACAGGCAAGCGCCAGGGTGAAACTCACGTATGATGTCACTCCCGACACTGTGGGGCATTACCTTAATGTAAGCCTGACGTGCGAGAATGCCAAAGAGCCATTCTTGCTCAAGATGCCTGTGTGGGCTCCAGGCTACTATGTCATAGTGGATTTTCCTAAATATCTCACAGACTTCTCTGCGAGTGATGCTCAAGGAGAGGATCTGGCATGGCACAAGGAAGGAAAGAACGGCTGGGCAGTCAAGCCCAAGGATGGCTCGGCCAGGATAAGCTACCGCATCTTTGCCAACGAGCGCTCGGTGGCGGAATGCAGGGTGGAGAGCCAGATGGCTTTCGTGGCTCCCAATGGTGTCTTCATGTATGTTGACGGCGAGAAAGACAGTCCAGTGACTGTCAATTACCACATGCCGTCAAACTGGAAACATATATCTACAGGACTGAGACGAACAGGAGACTCTACCTTTGAGGCTCAGGATGCAGACGTGCTCTACGACTCGCCTGTACTGCTGGGCAACCATTTTGTGAAGCGTTTCGCTTACGAAGGACACGACTATGAGTTTGCCCTTGAGACCCCCGACGGCTTTGAGGACACAGCCTTTGAGGACGACTTCAAGAAAATGGTGAGCGCTGCCACTCGGCTGATGGGCGATGTGCCATACGACAACTATTGCCTCATACATCTTGGCAAGGGACAGGGAGGTCTGGAACACCATAATTCGCAGGCATGCTACACCGACGGTTCCTTCCGCTTCGCTGACAGAAAAGCCTACAGAAGCTATATGGGCTTTACCACACACGAGTATTTCCATCTGTACAATGTCAAGTCTATCCGTCCGGCCGGACTGGGCCCCTTCGACTATGACAGGGAGGTGCTCACGCCACTGCTTTGGGTGAGTGAGGGCTTTACCGTCTATTACGAGACACGACTCATGCTCGCGGCTGGCATCATTGGCATGGACGACTTGCTGGACGACCTGTCGGAGCATATAGGCGAGATAGAGAGCCATGAGGGACACCGCCACATGAGCCTGCGGCAAAGCAGCTATGACATATGGCTGAACTTCTTCAACCGTGCGGCCAATGGCAAGGATGTGCGCATCTCTTACTATGAGAAAGGACCTATTCTCGGCCTTCTCTTCGACATAGAGCTGCGCAGGATGACAGACGGGAAGAGGTCGCTCGACGACTTGATGCGCCTGCTCTACAGACGATACTACCTGGAGCTGAAGCGCGGCTTCACTGAACAGGAGTTCTGGGCGGCTGTGGAGGAAGTGGCAGGCCAGCCTGTCGATACGCTGCGCAAGTATGTCGACACCACAGCTGAGATAGATTACGACAGCATCATAAACCATGCAGGACTGCGGCTCGACCGCAACAGCTGGAAGCTTGTGAGGATGGAGCATCCCGACAAGTCGCAGCTGAGACTGCGCAGACAGATGTGGGGAGAGTGAGGCTATGGGAGGATTAAACTGTCCGGGCAACCTGGGCTCGCCGTGTGGCAGAGCCTGGAGTGTGTCGCGCATGAAGCGCATGAGAGACCCGCTGCTGGATAATGAAAGGCATGAGCCAGAGGAGGACGGTTCTTGTTTTGACGACTCTGAGGAGAGTGAACAGGAACATGGTTCTTCCGCCATGCAGTGTGCCAATGTCCGTAAGCCGCCTTCTCAGCCAGATAAATTTCCTACGGAAAGAAGTAAATATGGATGGTGCTGGGGGTGCCTGATGCTGATAGTATTCTCTGCCGTTATAGTATTAGTGACAAGGAGCTGTATCTCAATGTCACGCGAAGAAGTGCAGAGACGTGACACGTTTAGCATCGATGACATGGAAACTCGTCTGGCGAGTGAGCAAGAGACGCGTCTATGCTCTGTCATCTCCTTTGTAGCAGGCAGACAGGGGGATGATTGGCGGTAGCGTACACAGCACGTATGCCATGGCAGGGCAGCTGATGCATGGCCGTCAGGCACATGGCACGAGACTGCAATCAGCAAATCTTAAAATTAAAGTAAAACAGGATGTTTGCATCTGAAAAACATTTGTCTATAGACATAAGGCGAGGCGTGCGGGATGGCATACCCATAGCGCTGGGCTATTTCGCCGTATCGTTCTCATTGGGCATCATTGCGGCAAAAGCCGGCATTCCAGTGGCGGCAGGCTTTGTGAGCAGCCTCCTCACCAGGGCTTCTGCTGGCGAATATGGCGTGTACTCATTGGTGGCGGCAGGCACTACTGTAGCCGAGATTGTCGGCATCAGCCTCATAGCCAATTTACGCTATCTGCTGATGAGTGCTTCCATTTCCCAGAAATTCTCCAGCGACACTCCGATGTGGAAACGTGCGCTGGTGGGCTTCTGCATCACCGACGAGGTGTTTGGCATCTCCATAGCCTATCCTGGCAAGCTCGCTCCGTCATACACATACAGCGCGGCTGCCGTGTCCGCTATCTTTTGGGCATCGGGCACAGCATGCGGCATACTGGCCGGGGGAACGCTGCCGTCCAACATTGTCACATCGCTCAGCGTGGCACTTTATGGCATGTTCATCGCCATTGTTGTGCCGCCGTCAAGGAAAGACCGCAATGTGGGCATGGCTGTCGTGGCCAGTTTTGTGTCGAGCGGACTGTGTGCGGTGATGCCTTATGCCAGCTCTCTCAGTTCGGGAGCGCGCACTATAGTGCTGACAGTGGCCATCTCGGCTCTGGCAGCATGGCTCAAACCTGTAAAATTCCAAGAGGACGCATGAAGACAGCTTGTTATATACTTATCATGATACTTGTGACGAGTGCCATACGTATCTTGCCTGTGACGCTCATACGCAAGCGCATCACCAACCGTTTTCTGCGCAGCTTTCTCTATTATGTGCCTTATGTCACTCTGAGCGTCATGACATTTCCTGCTATTGTCACCGCCACTACACACATGGCATCGGGTGCGCTGGCTCTGGTGCTTGGCATCGTGGCAGCATGGAGAGGATGGGGACTTTTCCCTGTTGCCGCCATCTGCTGTGCTGTGGTTTTCGTTGCCGAACTTTTCCTTTAGGGATATTTATCCCGAATGTCTTGCCTATGGCAGACGGTGAAGGAAAGGCATTGACGCGCATGTTATATAATATTGTATGCGTACATATTATATATAGTCATGTGCTGGATATAATATAGTCATGTGCAGGATATAATATAGTCATGTGCAGGATATAATATAGTCATGTGATAAAATGATATAGTCATGTGCAGAAATCACATTGTGTATGTAGTATTCAGTCATGTGCTAAATCCGCATAGTGTTTGTCCCTCATGTACACAAACGACATGCAGCGGCTATCATTTACCACGCGTTGTGGAGATGATAGCCGCTGCATGTCGTATATATTGGGCGCACACCACAGCGGTGGTGGCATGTGTCTTTACTTGTCTTTCTTGCCAAAGAGTGAGAAGTGGACATAGCGCTTTGGATGCAGACGCAGGTCCTCAAGCAGTTTGGCGGAATTGGCAAATGTGGAGTCGAGATGTAGGGCAATGCTGTTGTCGTTCATCAGCATGCCGAGGGATGAGTTCTTGTCGGCCATGGCTGTGTTGAACTTGAACGTCATCTGCTGCACATTGGTGAGGGTAGTGTCAACCTTGTTGGCCATTGACACCATGTCGACCTGGCTGAGCTGGCCTGTGGCAGACTCAAGGTTGGAACAGATGTTGTTAGCCTTGCCGACAAGTGTTGGCACGTCTTTGCCAAGGAGGCTGTTCATTGTTGCGGTGGTAGTCTTGAGATTCTCTGAGATGACAGCCATGTTGGCCAGAGAGGTCTTGAGGGCAGGATCGCTGACAAGTCCGTTGACTGCTGTGAGGATGGAGTCAACCTTTGGCAGCATCTTCTCCACTTGCGGCAGCATGTCGCCCGCTGCTGTCATGATGTCAACCATGGGAGCGCCCTTGATGGTGTCGCCAGGATGAAGGATGGAAGCAGGGTCTGGACCGAGCCTAAGATTCATCATGGCACTGCCAAGCATCTCTTTTGTCATGTAGACTGTAGTGCCCTGCGGAATCTGGAAATGCGGGTCTACGCTTATCTCTACGGTGAGCATCTGTGTGCCTTGGTTGAAGTTGATGGCCTTGACCGTGCCCACTTTCAGACCATTGGCTCGCACATCGGACGCTGTAGGCATTCCCTGCACGTCGGACATCTCTACGAAATATGACACATCGTCGCTGAACATCTTGAGCCCTTTCAAGAATATTATTCCTACATAGACTATTATAGCCGCCACTACAGTGACTAAGCCGATTTTCACTTCTTTTCCTATTTTCATGTTGCTACTTATGTTTTTTCTGTTTTGTTTACACTCGTTGTCAGTATCTTTATGTTTGTTGGCCGTATCGCGTTGTGCTTGCCGTATCGCGTTGTGCTTGTTGGCTGTATCGCGTTGCGCTTGTTGGCTGTATCGCGTTGCGCTTGTTGGCTGTGAGCTGTCCATGTGGCAGGACAAATGGAGCAGCGTCATTCCGTGAAGGTCACTATATATGCCTCAGGAAACTTGTCAAGCACAGATGCCCTGAGCTTCTTGGCCTCGCTGAGGGTGGAGGCAGAGCCGTAGGTGTAGGTGTAGCGTCCTTTGCTCTGGTGCATCTCGCATTTCAGTCCCTTAAACTGGCGGTCATTGCTTCTGAGCCGTACGGCACCTGCCAGCACCTGAACCTTGTACACTGTCTTCTTGACTCTGGGCTGTGTGCCGGCACTCTGGACTGGGGCATTAGCGGGAATGGAGTGTCTGGCGCTCTCAGCCTCTGGAACTCTGTCTTCCTGTGCGGGGGTAGCCTCATAGTCGGCAGCCACAGCCTTGGCGAGTGTAGAGGAGTCTACTTGTCTTCCTTTCTGCTTTGCCACATAACGCACAATGGCATTGTAGATGCTGTTGGCCATGGTCTGCTGGCCGCTGCCCGACATGAGAAACTGTTCTTCGGCGGGAGTGGACATGAAGCCCACCTCCAGAAGCACGCTTGGCATGTAGGTGAGGCGGAGCACAGCGAGGTTGGCCTGCTTGACTCCCATGTCTTTTCTGCCAGCTGTGCGCACCATCTCGTTTTGTGCCATCTTGGCAAACTCCACGCTTTCCTTCATGTCGTGGTCTTGCATCAGCTCAAACATGATGTTGCTTTCCGCCGACATGTCATAGTTGTATTTCTTGGCTGCGTCGCCTTCGAGGGCGATGACCGAGTTCTCTCGCTTCTCTACCTCCAGGTTGGTGCCTGCGGTGGAGAGGCTAAGGGTGTAGGACTGCACTCCGTAGGCATTGCGCGCGCCCTTGGGAAGGGAGTTGACATGCACCGAAACAAAAAGGTCTGCCTTGGCCTTGTTGGCTATCTCGGCGCGGCGTCCCAGTTCGACGAACACATCTGTGGAGCGTGTGTAGATGACCTTGATGTCTGGGTGGTTGCGCTTGAGCATGCGTCCTGTGGCCATGGCTATGCTGAGTGCCACGTCTTTTTCCTGGTGGGAGCGCACAGCTCCGATGGTTCCAGGGTCCTTACCTCCGTGCCCTGCGTCAAGCACCACTACAAAGGGTTTGCCATCGCCTGCTGCCGACATGGCAAGTGGTGACACGGCAAGTCCGATGCATATTATTATTTGTGATAATATTCTCATATCTATACAAAATATTTGCAAAGATACGAAAAAATGATTTATAACATATGTATAAAAACAAAAAGAATATCCCATGGGATATTCTTTTTGTACTTATAGAACAATATGTCTGTGTGCGAGTAGGGTATTGGACACGGCAGAACATTCATGCCGCTGAGCCAAACACATCTTGTTTCCGCTGATAAAACAGGTGCTGTGGGCGGCGGTATATTACTGCTGTTGAGTCCAACATATTATGCTTTTGCAGACAAACAGGTGTTGGTGGACAGCATGACATTCATGTTGCTGTCCATGCGTGCGCATGGCTTTGTTGCCTCGTTGGCATGTGGCAACGTGGCCTTTTCCGATGGATTGCCTACAGAGCGATATTCATCTTCACACCGCCCATGAACCAGAAGCCTGGCTGCTGTATGTTGGCGAAGTCGTAATACTTGTGGTTGGTCAGGTTGTTGCCCTGCACATAGACGGTGTAGCGTGGCTGCTGCCACAGCAGTTTGAGGTCGAGAGTGCCGAATGTGCCGTAGGATTGTGTCTGTCCAGTCTGTGCGTTGTCAAACTCTCCCTCGCGGTTTTTCAGCACGAAGTCCCATTGCGCTGTGAGGTGGCTCACTATGCGGTGGCTGAGTGAAGCCGTGAGCTTGTGGCGCAGGAATGTCATGCGTGAGGCATAGTTGGCCGCTTGCTCTTGGTTGACACGGTGCTTGTAGTTGTAGCAATAGCCTATTGTGATATTCTCAAGTATGCTCTGGCTGCTCCACAGTTGCGCGAGTCGCATGGACACAAGTCCTTCCGCTCCTATGTTGTCTATGTCGCTGTTGGCTGTGGTGTATACCTTTGCACCATCATATTTCACCCAGTCTATCATGTCTGTGCCCTTGCGGTAGAAGGCTTTGGCCTGTGCGCTGATGCCGTTGCCCGTGTAGCTGACGCCCATGTGCCAGTCGGTGCTTTTCTCTGGCTTGAGCTGGCTGTTGCCAAGGAGTCCAGGACCATTGTAGTAGAGATCTGTGTAGGTGGGAGTGCGCAGGCTCTGGTTGAAAGAGGCGAACAGTTTTACCTCACCAATGCGCCATGAGAGGTCTACCCCAGGATAGAATCTCATTCCGTCATCCACAGATGTGTTGTGGTTGGCGAGCACGCCAAGCGAGAGTGTCACGTTGTCGATGAGGAAATTGTGCTCGGCATAGATGCCCAGGTTGGTGCGTCCGTCCTTATACTTATAGTAAGCGTCGTGGCCTGGCACCTTGTATTTATGCTGGTCGGCCTCAGAGAGTTCCTTGCCAAGACGTGTGGAGAGGATGTTCTCTCTGCGCAGTTCCACACCGATGGCGCTCTTTCCGAGTGCCCAGGAAGTGTTGGCTCCGAGGTTGGCTCCATATACATTAGTCTGGTGAAAGTTCTGGTAGTCTTCCGGACGGTCACGCCACCACACGTAGTGGTCGAGCGAACGGTTCCAGTATATCTGTGCCGGCACATTGACCTTGCCCTGGTACTCTCCGCTGGCAGACACGAGGTATCTGCGGTTTTCCTCATACTGTGAGGTGGAGCCTGTGCCGTAGAAAGTGTTGGCGCCATAGTTCATGGTGCTGGCTCCTGCCTGGATGTTTGCCTTGAAATGTTCGGTGCGCAATGAGCCGTTCCAGAAGCCGTTGGCCTTGTTGAAGTCATCGTTGTATGTGCCTCCGTCGCTTCTGGAGTAGCCGCCGCTGAGACGGTTGGACAGAGCGCCGCTGACCACATTGATGTGCGCATTAGCTCCCAGCGTGCCGTATGAGCCGCCATTGACATGCGCTCCTGCCACACTTTGGCCTTCTTTCCTTGTCACTATGTTGACAGCGCCGGCGAAAGCCTGGCTGCCATACACCCTGCTGGCACCGCCCTCTATCACCTCGATGCGCTCTATGTCATCGACAGTGACGGGCAGATCCATGGTGAGGTGGCCCGTGTGGGGATTGGAGATGTTCACTCCGTTGAGGAGCACTGTCAGCTGATCTTCTGTGCCTCCGTTGACACCTATGTCAGTCTGTATGCCGAAGCCGCCGCGCTGGCGCACATCGACTCCTGCCACCATCTTCAGAAGGTCGTTGACAGAGTGGGCGCTTATGCCTTCAATGGCCTTGCGGTCTATGACCTGCACCAGACGCACTGCCTTGTCGGCTGGCATTGGAGCACGTGTTCCTGTCACCTCAGTGTTGCCGAGGTCTATTGTCTTCATGTTGTTCTCTTGCGCCATGATGACGCCTGTTGCCATGGCCATGGCAACGGTGATGTATATCTTTCTCATGTGTGTAGTCTTGTCTATTTGGTGCACAAGCATGTCTCTGAATAGAGCAGAAACGCTTGCCTCTGTATGGATTTCTTTTCTTGTCTCTTTTATCAAGATGTAATGTAGTCTATGGTGATTGCCCTAAAAGAATTTTCTTATAATCTTTATTTCACTGCTTGAGCTGATGCCGCCAGGATTGGTTCCGGGGCATCCCTCGGGCACAGCCATGTGCCAGGGCTTGTAGTATTCCTTCCAGAACTCTGTCACCTTGCCTGTGGCGTCATGAAAAGACATTGGAACTTGCGGGAAGATGTAGCTGCCGTCAGACCGCAGATAGGCATAATGCACCAGTTCGCTGCAATAAAGGGCTGAGTCGCCTTCAAGAAACTGAAAGTCGTAAGGACGTCCCATATAGGTTTTGGCTCGCTCAACCGACGCAGCGGCTGTGCTTCTGTCCTTCAGCCGTCCAGCCAATACCATGGGACGGCCATCGGCTGTGCGGTCATTATGCACAAGAAAAGAATCAATGGGGGTGAGCCACACACCATGCTGTGATGACGCTTCAAGAGCATAAACATTGCCATCATCATCATGGCACACTATGGCCACATGAGAAACTCGCAGAAGGTCTATGCCTTCTGTCACATCTACTATGGCGGCGGCAACACCGTCGCGCGACTGACTTACTACACTGAAGAGCAAGTCTCCGTTGAGAAGTTCGTCGACACTGATAAGGCTGTCGCCCGACTTCTCACGGCTGGCTGCCTCGTCTGCATCTGCTTCTGCCTCATGGAGCATGGACATCCTGCCCACAGATGAGCCTGGACATGCCGACGCAAGGGTGGCCACACTGAGCATGCCAATGGTGATCTCTTTCTTCAGACTGAGAAAGATAGCGTCGCCGTGGCGTGAGAAGTGTTTCCAGCGCACAGCGCCAGCCTTCTGGAATCGTTGTTGATAATTCATTTTTTTTGATTGTTTGTTATATATATAAATGACGGACATGCGGTGTCCGGATCATTCTCTCTGCCGCTTGAGGTTGCGCTCTGCGTCCATCCTGAGGAAGATGAACAGCAGAAGTGTGAATCCCCATAGGGATGAGCCTCCATAACTGAAGAAGGGGAGCGGTATGCCGATGACAGGCGTAAGGCCAAGGACCATGCCCACATTGATGAACAGGTGGAACAGGAAGATGCACAGGACACTGTAGCCATACACGCGCCCCATGGTGTCGGGCTGGCGCTCAGCCACCACTATTAGCCTCCAGATGAATAGCAGATACACTATAAGCACTCCCGACGAACCTATGAATCCCTCTTCTTCTCCCACAGTGCAGTAGATGAAGTCGGTGTGCTGTTCTGGCACATACTTGAGCTTGGTCTGTGTGCCGTTGAGGAATCCCTTGCCCGTCAGTCCGCCAGAGCCAATGGCTATCTTAGCCTGGTTCACATTGTAGCCTGCGCCGCGCGGGTCGTCTTTCTTGCCGAGCAGCACCTCTATACGTGTGCGCTGGTGGTCGGCGAGATGGTCGAAGATGGTGCTGCTGGCATAGTAGAGTGTAGTGGACAGGATGGCGAATCCCGCTATGAGCATGTATTTGTACGACTGCTTGTAGAAGGCCAGGCCTATGATGTAACCGATGATGAGTATGCATAGGCCGAGCATGATATAGCACACGTCAAACGGTATGACGTAGATGGCAAAGAGCAGCGCCAGCACAGTGGTTCCGCCTGCCGTATATGCCATTATCTTTACGGCTGTGAGGTTTTTGCCATAGACCCATACCATGCCTATGGAGAATATCATGGCCAAGAGCAATACGGTGAACTCACCGACAGACACTGGCAGATAACCCATCATCTCGTCGCTGTATTTCATGCCTACAACAAAATAGACTACACACGCAAAACCGCTGAACAGCAGCGAACCTGTCATGCCCTCGCGGAAGAGCATCAGGAAAAAGGCCAGGTAAACAAGGGCTGAACCCGTCTCTTTCTGGCACACAATGAGCAACATCGGGAAGACAATCATGCCTATGCATGCTGCCATGTCTTTCGCCTTTCGCATGCTGAAGCCATAGCGATCCATGTATTTTCCAAGTGCCAATGCCACGGCAAACTTGGCAAACTCAGCTGGCTGTATCTTTATCGAACTGCCTATAGGCAGCCATGAACGTGAGCCCTTGGTGTCTGGAGCTATGAAGATGGTCACCATGAGAAGGAGCATTAGCGCTCCGTAGATGACATAGGCCGCAGTGTCGTAAACTCGTTTCTCTATGAGCATGAGCACTATGGCGAGCACTATAGAGGTGCCTGCCCACACTATCTGCTTGCCCGAACTGCTCTCCCAGCCAAAGAGGTTGGGGTTGTTGAAGTCATAGCATGCGCCGCATACACTGAACCATCCCCATACGATGAGGGTCAGATAAAGCATTATGGTGACCCAGTCTATGCTGAGAAAGATGCCTTTGTTGTCTTGCTCCTGTTCCATTTGTTTCTACTGTAGATGTTTATCTTTCTCCCGAACCATAAGATATGTGACGGCTCTGGAAGGCTGCCGCTTTCTTCTCGCTGGCGGCGGAAAGCTTGCCATTGATGTATTGCTCCATCATGAGCGCGCCGATGGGCACGCCATATACGGCTCCGAATCCTCCGTTCTCCACGTATACGGCAATAGCTATCTTTGGCTTTTCCATTGGTGCGAATCCCATGAACACAGAGTGGTCGTGCCCACGGTTCTGGGCTGTACCTGTCTTTCCGCACACCTCATACTGCATGCTGTTGGCCGCATGGCAGGTACCTCCGAGCACAGCTTTTCTCATGCCCTGCACCACTATGTCGTAGTTTTTCCTGTCTACTTTGGTGTAATGCTTCACCTTCATGCTGTCTGCCACTTCCTCTCCTTCTATTTTCTTCACCACATGAGGTGTGATATAGTAGCCTCGGTTGGCTATTGTGGCACCGAGGTTGGCTATCTGAAGGGGAGTGAGAGTCACCTCACCCTGGCCTATGGATATGGAGATGATGGTCAGTCCGTTCCATGATTTGCCGAGGCGCTTGTCATAATAATCGGCGTTTGGTATCATGCCACGGGCTTCTCCCGGCAGGTCTATGCCCAGCTTGTAGCCGAAGCCCATGCTCACCATGTAGTCTTTCCAGGTGGTGAGAGCCTCTTGTGATGACCTGTAGCGCGCCCTGTTGCCAATCATGTGGAAGAGTCCCCAGCAGAAGAAGCTGTTGCACGATGTGGCAATGGCCGGCACCAGCGGCAGCGGCGCTCCGTGGGAGTGGCATCCCACTTTAAGCCTTCCATAGTGGAAACCACGCGAACAAGGATACATGGTGGATGTAGTGATGATGCCTTCCTGAAGGAAGGTGAGTCCCTGTGAGGTCTTGAAAGTGGAGCCTGGAGGATAAGTTCCTGAGATGGCTCTGTTGAGCATAGGCTTGAGAGGATTGCGCTGCATCTCCATCATCTGCTTGCCTCGCTGCTTGCCTTCCATGCGGTGGGGATTGTAGCTTGGTGAGCTTACCAGACAGAGAATCTCGCCTGTCGATGGCTCTATGGCCACGATGGCTCCCATCTTGCCTTCCATGAGTTTCTCGCCGAGCTCTTGCAGTTTGGCATCTATTGAAAGCGTGAGGTCCTTGCCTGCCACAGGTTTTCTGTCGCAAGCTCCATTCTTGTAGTGTCCCTGGATACGGCCTCTCGCATCTCTCAGAAGCACTTCCACACCTTTCTCGCCGCGCAGCTCTTTCTCATAGCTACGCTCCACGCCTTGCTTGCCTATGTAGTCGCCTGGCTCATAGTAGTTGTCACGGTCGATGTCTTGTTGGGAAACTTCCGCCACGTCGCCCAGCACGTGGGCGCAGTAGTCGGTGGAGTAGCGGCGGATGGTGCGCTGGCGCACATAGAATCCTTTGTATCTGAATAGTTTTTCCTGAAAGATGCTGAATTCTTCTGCTGGTATCTGCGAGAGGAAGAGCTGCTGCGTATAGGTGGAATAGCCAGGATTCTTCCTCCTGTCCTTGATGGCCTCCATCCTTTCGTCAAACTCTTCTCTGGTCATGCCAAGCGTTTTGCAGAAATCGAGAGTGTCAAGTCCCTCCAGCTCTCTTGTGATGACCATCACATCATAGGCCGGCTGGTTGAACACGAGCAACTGCCCCTGCCGGTCGTATATGGCTCCTCTGGATGGGAAAATGATGTTGTTGAGAAAGGCGTTGTTGTCTGCCTTGTCCTTATACCCATCGTCTGTCAGTTGCAAGAAGGCAAGTCTCGCTATGTAGCACAGCACTACCAAGAGCGCTATGCCTCCTATTATAAATTTGCGATACTCATATTTCAGATTCTTCATTGCTTCAGTGTCTGTGATGGTGCTGTTATTTTCATGTGGCTCTGCGGATTGTCTCCTTCACAACAATCGCTTGATGCTATTTGGCAACCATGCAGTAGCCTTCTTAGGTTTCTATTATACTCGTAATTCAAGTCTACGTGTCTATCTTTCAGATTCCCTTAAGTTTATCTTCCAGACATCCTTAGGTTTATCTTTCAGATTCCCTTAGGCTTGTCTTTCAGACATCCTTAGGTTTATCTTTCAGATTCCCTTAGGTTTATCTTTCAGACATCCTTAGGTTTATCTTCCAGTTTCCCTTGTGTGCACGATGGCATCTACAAGCATTATGATAGCGGTTGTCAAAGCTGTGCTGCCAACAATAGCTATTACGGTGGTCTGCCAGTTGTACAGAGAGAAAGTGCTGAGCGCAACATACACGGTGTTAATCACCAGGCAGATAAGCATTGTGTACGACATATAGGAGCTGAAACCAAGGCTTCTGTATGTCGGGGCAAAGTCATTGGCTGCATCTCGTGGAAGAAACATTCCAAGGATGCTAGGCTGCATCATCGCTGTCAGTGTACATGCGGCCGCGGCTATGCCTGCTGTATTGGCGAACATGTCGTGCAGCAGACCGATGGAGAATCCCCACAGCAGCATTCCTGTGCGAGAGGTGTCACGGTTCATGCACACCAGCATGTAGCATATAATCATGGGGCTGATGCATCCGAAAAGGTGAATGTTGTTGCATATCAGCACCTGCGTGAGCAGTAGTGTTATAAGCCTGAGGAGGCGTAAGAAGAAATTGGAGTTCATACACGATGGCTACTTTTTACATTTATTCTGCTATTTCGCAGCAGGGGCAGCCGTCTGCTCAGTGTCTGTCGCTGTCGTATTGGCAGAAGGCACCGAAGTAGGCTGCGATGTTGATGAAACAGTATGGCTGGAGCCAGTTGATGGAATAGCCGCAGGGGTGGCCGTCTGCTTCTTGCTGTCGGCAGCAGGCTCTGGAGCCGCGGTCTGCACCTCATTCTTTTGTTTCAACTCTTGGCTTGCCTCTCCATCAGGGTCAGCTGCCACCTCTTCAAGAAACTTCCTTTCCTTGGAGGTGAAGTTTTTTATTACAGCCACCTCACGGAGAGTGGCGAAATTGGTGAAGAGTCTCACCCTGAGCATGTAAGACATGCCGTCGGGCGAATCTCCCACATGGCTGACCACACCCATAGGCAGTCCTGAAGGGAAGATGTCGGAATAGCCGTTTGTCTCCACGATGTCACCTCTCTTCACTTTGGCGTGCCGAGGTATATTCGTCAGGTATGCGGTGTTGACATCACCATGCTTCCATATCAGCGAGCCGAAAAATTCCGACTTGCGCAGGCGGCAGCTTATCTTGCTGTTTTCGTTAAGCAGGGGAGTGACTATGCTGTAGTGTGCGCTGGTCATGTAGACAATGCCGACGACTCCGTCAGAGCACACCACACCCATTTCGGGTTGCACCCCGTCTGCCTTGCCTTTGTTGATGGTGATGAGATTGAAAGCGTTGTGTACGGTGTTGTTGACTATCTGCGCATGAATCAGTTCGTAGCGACTGGGCAACGATTCCATGCGACGTGCCGTGTCACATCTTGCTTCTGCGTCCTCCTGTTCCATGGCATACAGTTTCCTGCGCAACTTCTGGTTGGCCACTTCAAGTCTGTGGTTTTCCTCCTGCAGGTTCAAGTATGACGTAACGCTGCTAATGACGTCGTAGAAGGAGCCTACCACGTCATTAGCAGTTGTGAACGCAACGCATCTGGGATATCCGTTGGTGCTGAAGAGCATGCCGAGGCTTATCACTTCCAGCAACACGAAAAGAAACCAGTGCTTGCTTTTGATTATCAAGTCTATCAGTGCGCGCATTGAGCGATTATCTCATGAGGAACTGATAATTGTTTACATTCTTCAGAGCTATGCCCGTGCCCTTTGCCACAGAGCGCAATGGATCATCGTCAATGTGGAAAGGAATCTGAATCTTGTCAGTGAGACGCTTGTCAAGTCCTCTCAGCAAAGCTCCGCCACCTGTGAGCCAGATGCCATTCTTCACTATGTCAGCGTAAAGCTCTGGTGGAGTGTTTTCCAAAGCCTGCAGCACAGCTGTCTCTATCTTTGCGATAGTCTTGTCGATGCAATGTGCTATCTCCTGGTAGCATACCGATATCTGCATAGGAAGGGCAGTGATGCGGTTTGGACCGTACACTACAAAATCCTCTGGCGCACTGTCTCCAAGGTCAGTGAGTGCAGAGCCTACATTTATCTTGATGCGCTCCGCCATGCGCTCAGAAACCTTCACATTGTGCTGGCGTGACATATATTCCTGTATGTCAGCGGTCAGTTCATCGCCTGCCACACGGATAGAGTTGTTGCTCACGATGCCTCCAAGCGAGATGACGGCGATTTCTGTGGAACCGCCACCTATGTCTACGATCATCTGTCCCTCTGGAGCCTCCACATCTATTCCGCAACCAATGGCTGCTGCCATCGGCTCGAAGATGAGATAGACGTCACGTCCACCAGAGTGCTCGGCGCTGTCGCGCACAGCGCGCAGCTCTACCTCTGTAGACCCGGAAGGCACGCCGATGACCATGCGGAGCGATGGTGTGAACAGGTGATGGCCTGTCTTCACCATCTTTATGAGTCCGCGCATCATCTGCTCGCAGGCATAGAAGTCAGCTATGACTCCATCGCGGAGAGGACGGCATGTGCGGATGTTGTCGTGAGTCTTCTCATACATCATCTTTGCCTTTTCTCCCACGGCAATCATCTTGTTGTTTTTCTTGTCCAGTGCCACGACAGAAGGCTCGTCAACAACAATCTTGCCATTGCAAGTGATGATGGTGTTGGCTGTGCCGAGGTCCATGGCTATATCTTGTGTCAAAGAGAAAAATCCCATATATTGTGCTTGTACTTATTATATTGTACGAAAATAGTGTGTGTTGCGTTGCAAGATGCGGCCAGCGCATTCGCCAGCCCTGCATCATCAGGCTCAGGCCATTCTGTTTTTATTTTGCAAAATAGCTGTGAATAGCGGTGTCGTAATGGCTTGAAGTGGCGAAAGCGCGCTCAGCGAACATCTTGCGCTGTGCCTTTGTAGTCTCGGCTCCCTGTGCCTTCACGATGTCGAGCAGTGGCTTGTATTCAGCCTTGCTTGGGACGATAACCACATCGTTGAAGTTTTTGGCAGCTGCGCGGATGAGTGATATGCCGCCTATGTCAATCTTCTCAATGATAGTAGGCTCGTCGTTGGTGCTGGCCACGGTCTCTTCAAATGGGTAGAGGTCTACGATGACAAGGTCAATCTCTGGAATCTCATACTTGGCCATTTCCTTCTGGTCGCTTTCGAGCTCACGGCGTCCGAGGATGCCTCCGAACACTTTTGGGTGAAGTGTCTTTACGCGTCCACCAAGGATAGATGGGTATGTTGTGAGGTCTTCAACCTTCTGGCATGGGTAGCCCAAGCTCTCTATGAAAGCCTGCGTTCCGCCTGTCGAGAGGAATTGAACACCGTTTTTGTTGAGTTCAGCGAGAAGTTCATCGAGTCCATCTTTGTGGAATACCGAAACAAGAGCAGTCTTGATTTTCTTAGTGTCAGCCATTTTGTCGTGATTTTTATAGTTTAATCTTATGTTCTTTTCCAATGGTAAATAGGGTGTGTGCGCACACAGAGTTTGGCAACGCACTTTCCCCTCTTACTCAATCGTGCTACAAAGTTAGGCATTTCCAACGATACTATAGCCACTTAGGGGCTTTTTTTTTTCGATTAGCCATCATTTTCTTGTCAAGGCAAATGTTTTAAGGTTTTTTTGCCCTATGAAATACGAAAAAAGAGCCGATGGACTTTCGTCGTCCATCTGCTCTTATGTGTATCATCGCTTGTATTATCAGTGTGGTTCAACGTCATGCCGTGCCACACGAATGATAAGTCGCACGATTGATAAGTGATATGCGTTTGTCTTCGAAGCGCATCATGCTTTTTGTCCGTGGGTATCCATGGGACTATTCTTCCCAGCGGAACACGGCACCGTTGCGTCTGGCAGGGTCGGCTCCCTTGTAGTCCATAGAGTAAGGGCTGCCAGTGGTAGGGCTTTTGCCTATGTATGTGTGAGTGCGGGTAGACATCAGCATGAACTCGTGGTCGAGATAGTCTTGCCACATAAACTCCTCAGCGAGTTTCTCGTCCTTAGTGAGGCGCACGTCGCCAGGCAGTCCCATGCCCGACACGAACACGTATTGTCCGTCTTTGCACTGGAGCGCCACCTTGCCGCCGCCGCGGTCGATGAGCGTGAAGTGTGTCTGGTCGCTCATGTCCTGCGCGCTGGTGTCATACATCAGGCCGTGCGGTGTGGCGTGCATCGGAAGGCCAGTGGCGAGGTTGATGATGCGGAATGTCTTTCCGTATGGGATGTTGCCGCTTCTGTCAGCCTTGGTCTCGTTGACGGTAAAGTTGTCAAACTCAGCATAGCCGCCATTCCTTCCGTTCTTGTTGAAGGCAAACAGCGACATGCGCGATCCCTGGAATGAGATGAGCTGATATGAGAGTTGCATGATGCCTCCTATTTGCTTGAAGCTCACGCCATCGAAAGAGTATTCGTAGTGTCCCTTGTCGTTGTCATAGTCGCCGTCGAAGCGGAGCCATACCTTTCCCTTGGGCAGGACTACGCGTGTGTCCACGGTGTCATTGTTGAGTTGTTCGAAACAGCGGAGCGTGAGCAATTTGCCATCTTTCACTATGCCCAGCCATGAGCATGGCACATTGATGTTGCCCAGTCCAGCCACGTCGCCATCCTGCATGTTCCTTACGTCCAGTTCTACAGTAGTGATGCTCGACGGACCTATTACACGCTGTGTAAGCGTGTTGCGCGCCCACATCAGTTGCTCGGCCGGCATGGTGTGCAATTGCAGCTTGCCGCCTTTCAGCTTCCACATCGTGTCGTCCGGGTTATGGTTCCACTGCCATACTCGTCCCAACTGTTTTCCGTTGAAATTCTCGTTGCGCTCGTATGGAGCGTGAGGCTTGATGTCTTCTGTGCCTGGAATGTTAGGCTTCGTCCATGTGCGTGGAGCCCTTCCGAGGTTTCCCTCAAGTCCAAGCATGGGCCATCCATCTTTCCATGTGATAGGAGCGAGGGTCACGGTGCGTCCTATGGAGTGGAAGTCCATCATCAGCAGGGCATACCACTCACCTGTCTGTGTCTGGACGATGCCGCCTTGGTGGATGTTTGTGCAGGCTGTGGCATTCTTGTCTACAGGTCCGAGGCCAAACTTGGTGCCGTCGGGCACGATGCGACCCTTCACTTGGGTGATCGACGCGGCATGGTAGCCAAACGTCTCGTCGGCAGTGATGACACATGTCTCGTATGGTCCCCATATGCTCTTGGAGCGCGAGCAGAGAGTGCGTCCGTTGGGCTTGTAGTCGGTAGATATGAGGTAATACATGCCATTTATCTTGTACATGTGGTGTCCTTCGCCCACGGCGCTGCCCTCTGGGATTATGATGCGGTCGGTCTCCTCGATGGGGCCGCTCATGTCGGGCTTGAGCTCAGTGCAGTGCACTTCGCCGTATCCGTGTATGGCATATATCTTGCCGTCATCGTCAAACAGCACGCTGAGGTCGTATATGCGTCCCTCCATGTTGTGGTGCTTCCATGGTCCCTTTATGTCCTTGCTTGTGTAGCATTGCAGGCCCTTGCCGTTCACGTTGGAGAACAGGTAGAACTGGCCGTTAGCATACCTGATGGCAGGGGCCCATATTCCCTGTCCGTAAATTTCCTTATGGTTCTTCAGTGAGAAGGCATCGTCCTGGAAGTCAAAACGGTCGAAGCAGTAGGATACGTTCTCCCAGTTGACCAGGTCGCGCGAGTGCAGGATGACAAGTCCTGGCACCGTGTGCATGGTGGTGCCGGCCAGATAGTAGTCGTCGCCCACACGCAGGATGTCGGGGTCGGAGAACTCATCATAGAAAAGAGGGTTTGTGAATGTGCCGTTACCGTTGTCGGCAGTCCACGATGTCGTCTGTCCCACGGCAGGGGTAGCCATGCAAGCGGCCATGAGGGCCAATGAGATGATGGATTTCTTCATTTCTTTATTAAGTTATAAGATAGGTTTGTTAGCTTTACTTATTGCAAAGGTAATGTTTTTTATTTAAATAAAAGCTCTGGCAAACATGAAAAATGCGCACATAGCGAAAGTAATGGACGTTTTACCCCGTTTTTCAGGTTTTTGCCATTGCGCTTTTGTATTTCTCGTAAGGAAACAGTAACTTTGCGAAAAATATAATCACCATGAATAACCTTACATCAAAATACGGAGCGGTGTGTGAAGCTCCAAACGGCAGTGGCTTCCGTGTGGAGCGCATGCCCGAGTTTTTCAGCACGAGCGAGGTGGATGACTGTGCCCCGCATGTGCATGCCTTCTATGAGATGCTGTGGTTTCAGGAGGGATACGGACACCACACCGTAGACTTCGTGGACTATGCAGTGAGGCCCAACACCATATTCTTCCTTGCGCCGGGGCAGATCCATCATTTCGACAAGAGGGAAGGATATAAGGGGTTGGCCATCAAGATGTGCACCGACTTTGTGGGCGATGAGGAGAGCACAAGCGGACTGTTCCTCAAATACAATTCTTTCCACACATTCGACACTGCTCCATACTATACAATAGATGAAGCGACTGCTGCGAAACTGGCCTCCATCGTTGCAGACATGGAAGAGGAGTCAGCCCACACGGGCGAACTGGGCAACTCTGATGTGCTGCGCTCGCTGCTGTGCATCTTTCTTGTCAAGGTGCAGCGGCTGGGACAAAGGGAAGGTGGAGTGAGGCTTGACACACATAATCCTGCCCATAAGCTGTTCCTGCGGTTCAGGAAGATGGTTGAGCAGGAATATCAGCATCTGCACACCGTGCAGGACTATGCCGACCGCCTCAATGTGGCTGTGCGCACACTGAACAGGAGTGTCAACCAGTGCTCGGGCAAGTCGCCGCTGGTGTTTGTCAACGACCGCATCATTCTGGAAGCCAAGCGTCTGGTGCGTTATTCCAACTTGATGATGAAGGAGATAGCGTTCGAATTGGGGTATGAGGATCCGTCATATTTCGTCAAGTTCTTCAAGAGGCAGACAGGCTATCTCCCGTCAGACTTCAGAGACTTGGAAAGTACCGACCAATAGCATTTCTCGCAAAGTGACTAAGTAGGTGCTCATAATTATTTTTATATTTGGCGTGCACTATCCCTGGGCAGATTTTCCTTCTGTTTGAAGGAGCTATGCGGGCATAGTGACTGATAAACAGAAGGAAAAGATGACCAAGAGAGAGTGTGGCAAATATGAGAGCATCGTACTTTAATACTGTAAAATAATTTTGAACACCTACTTAACAGGGCAGGACTCAGCATATGCCGCACCGTGTCTGGTATGGCACGTGCTGTGCCTGACATATTGCCTGTTGGCAGTGCTTTTCCCTCGTCATGCGCAAGATGGTAGAGAAGGACAGCCAGCAAAGATGTCGTCCGTCATGCCATACCTAATGCACCACAAGCAGGAATGCCATACTATAGCATGGTCAAGTCAATTGAGATGAAAAATAATACCTAATGCACCACAAGCTGGAATGCCATACGTTCATTCCCAGGTCCATAGTTGATGATGCCGCAATATTCGAAGCCAGCCTTTGATATAGCGTTGCGCATTACTACGTTGTCGCGGTGCGTGTCTATGCGTATGTTGTCATGGTGAAGCATAGCCTGCTGAAGCGCAAGGCGAAAGATGCCTCTTGTCTCGCCGGTGCTTGCAACACGATGGATGGTGGCATAAGGCTCGCTGTTGAGCCAATGGCCATCCTTTATGTCTGAGTAGGCTGGCTCAGGATTTTCTCTGATGACAAAGGTGGCAGTCGTGTGTCCGCCATCGTCTACGACGTAGCTGCTCCCGCACTCCATGTCTTCTATCAGTTGCCGCTCGCCTGGATAGTCTTCTCCCCATTGGTTGGGATTGCCCGTCTTTACCATAAACTCGCGCGCTGCGGCAAATATTTCCAGCATCCGAGGTATGTCGTCTGCTGTCGCATGTCTTATGATTACTCCGTTCATTATTATAGGTAGTTATACTTCATCATTATGAAACAGTTATACTTTATCGTGATAAGCAGTTGCACTTTATCGTGATAAGCAGTTGCACTTTATCGTGATAAGCAGTCGCACTTTATCGTGATAAGCAGTTGCACTTCATCGTCTTCTTCATTCATCGCAATCTGTATCGGGCATACTTATCTTCTGTTGAAGGCCGACAGTTTAAATGCTGCGTTGGCATAGACAAGCAGAAGGAAAAGCCACAGAACGAGCGTGCAGCAAATATGAGAGGACTTGCATTGATGCTATAAAACAAATTTGAGCACCTGCATATACTGCTATTTCATGTTGCCTCCAAAGAGAATTTCCCTTTCCTTCTTCGCCGCCTTGCTTGCCCATTCCTCAGGGACAAAGCGCCAGTGGCCTCGTGGCTGTGGGTCTATAGTGCCTATCTCCTTGATATACTTCATGAGGTAAAAGCGTATGTCATGGTCGCTGATGTTGATGATGCGCGAGTCGATGTCCTCTTTCGGGATGCCAGCCCCCTTGGTCAGGAGTTCGCCTCCGCCGTTGGCCCTGTAGGCTGTCATGGCCACGGTATAGTCCTTTTCCATGTCAAAAGGCTCACCATTGTCCATGCTGAGTATGCGCACTTTCTCGCCAGCAGGCTGTCGCACATCGACTTCATAGCGCAGACCCGCGGCAGAGTCGAAATTGAAGATGAAATTCTGAAAGCCGATGCGTGATGGATTGCTCTTCATCGGTCCGATGAGCAGCATGGTGTCGTCAGGAGAATGCATCTGCTGCACCCAGCTGGCATAGCTCATTTCCAGATAGTTCTTTATCTCCCTGCCCTTAAGCCGCAACGTGTAGAGGTGGTCTTCAAAGCGGTAGAGGTTGAAGAGGCTGCTCACCCTGATGTCGCCTGCCTCAATGGAAGCGTTGAAGAAGAGCGGAGCGCTGAAGGATACGTTGGCATGGCTCACTCGGAGCTGGAGTGTCTGCACCAGGTCTATATAAGCCGACGAACCGAAATAAGCGTCTGTGACATCCACACGGTTGAGGAACTTGCCTATCTTCTGCGTGGCAAAGCGTTTCACCTGGTGATAAGGGGTGGCAAAGTGCTTCTTGAAGGAAGCGCCGTGCTCGTTGTGCAGTTTGCCTATGTAGTGGATAGAGCACTGGGTGTCGTGCCCGACGACATTGCGGCCGTTGTCAAGATGAAAATCTATATCTGCCACAGCTATGTTGTAAGCGTAGCATCCTGGATTGATGCATGGCACCTTGCGTCCCGACGGCGACACCAGTATCTCCGCGTTGCTGGTGTGGTCGTGGCCATAAAGAACCAGGTCGAAGCCTTCGACGTTTTCCACCGTCTCGCGTGTGGCATTCTCCTTATATTCCGGAGTGACAATGCCGTCGTTCATGCCAGAGTGCATGAGTCCGATGATATAGTCGGGCTTTTCCTCTTCCTTGATCACCTTTATCCATTTCTCAGCACTTTCTCTGATGCTGTCAAAGCGCATCCCCTCCCATGTCTTCTTTGGGACCCAATGAGGTATGGCTGGCGTGATGAAGCCTACCACAGCTATCCTGACGCCTTGGCGGACAAAAATCTTGTAGGGGGTGAAATAGGGGAGTCCTGTGGCTGTGTCTATCACATTAGCTCCAAGGATGGGAAAGTTGCACTCTTTGACATACTTATTGAAGATGGCTTTGCCCATCTCTATGTCGTGATTGCCGATGACAGCCACATCATAGCCTATATAGTTGCAGATGTCCGCCACGGGATGGCGGCGGCCAGCCCTGCAGCTGGTGTTGAAGTAGTAGGCTGTAGGTTCTCCCTGCAGCATGTCGCCTCCATCGACAAGCAGCATGTTGCCCGGAGTCTCCTTCACGGCATTAGCGACGAAGGCGTGCACACGTTGCAGACTGCCCTTTCCCCAGTGGTCATGTCTGAAATCGTATGGAAAATAGTTTCCGTGCACATCTGTGGTAAATATTATTTTAAGGTGTATAGTGTCTTTGCCCATCGTATGTTTGGTGCTGCTGGCGCAGCGTTGTATTTCTTTGTTATGTAGGACTTGCATGTAGCATTTGTCACATTTCAATGACAAAGTTATGAAAAAAATGTCATATTACAGCATTTTATCCCTATTCTTTATGTCAGAACTGTCAAATGGTATCTCTTTTGTAGGGTATTGTCGTTGAAACATGCGTTTCGGGAAAGTGAGATGCCAGTGCAGGGGCATTCCATTGTCCGTGCATACGTGTGTGAAGTTTTTTTATAATACTAACGAAAAAATAAATAATTATATACTATGGCATTTATAGATTACTACAAAGTGATGGGCGTTTCGAAGGACATTCCTCAGAAAGACATCAGAGCTGCTTACCGCAAGCGCTCTAAGCAGTTCCATCCTGATTTGCATCCTGACGATCCGAAGGCAAAGGCTAAGTTTCAAATGCTCAACGAGGCTTATGAAGTGCTGAATGACCCAGAGAAACGAAAGCTCTATGACCAGTATGGCGAGAACTGGAAGCAGGCCAACCAGTTTGGAGGTGCTGCCGGAGGCGGCTTCGGCGGTGGCGGAGGCATGGGCGACAATCCGTTCGAGGGCTTCAGCTTCAACATGGGCGGCTCGGGCGGCATGAGCGACTTCTTCGAGCAACTGTTTGGCGGCATGGGCGGAGCGCGCAGGTCTACAGGTCGCGGCAGACGCGCAGCAGAGCCACGCGAGCAGGAGGCTCATGTCACTATAGACGCCTGGACAGCCATGCTGGGCGGTGACGTCATTGTGACCATACCGAGCGGCAAGTTCAAACTGAAGATTGAGCCAGGCACTCAGCCAGGCAAGAAGGTCAGGATGAGAGGCAAGGGCAAACCACTGTCCGACGGCACTAACGCTGACCTCATACTTGTGTTTGACGTGAGCATACCTACCAACCTGACCGAGCGGCAGCGTGACTTCATCGAGAAGGCACGGCTGGGTTAGGTCGCTACGTGACAATTGGAAAGAATATTGGAAAGAATAAAAGAAGGGGCATATGCTATGGAAAAAGCATATGCCCCTTTGTCGTATGTAGTCTGTAGTTGTTTTTTTAAGTAGCTGCCTATAAGTAGTTGCCCACAACTATTTTATAAGTAGGTGCTCATAATTATTTTTATATTTGCCATGCTCTATCTTGAGGCAGGTTTTTTCTTCTGTCTGAAGGAGCTATGCGGGCATAGTGACTGACAAACAGAAGGAAAAAGATGACCGAGAGAGTGTGTGGCAAATATTGAAGCGGCTTACCTTGATACTATAAATGATTTTGAACACCTACTTACTATGTGATGCGCACTCGCTCTTAGGCAATTCACTTTTTAAATTCTAAGGTTACTGCCTCGGGAAAGCAAGTATGGCTTAGTGGCTTTTTTTTGTCCGCCCACCGCATCTTGTGGCACATACTGATAGCATCCAGCGTCAGGACTTTCTCCGCGCGCCACGCCATTGAGGTCTGTAGGATAGTCTCTTGAATATTCCACGCTGCCCTTGCCGCGTGCGGTGCTCAGGCTGTCGAGGGAGAAGTCATAGAACAGCGAATGGGGGTCTATAGTTCTGAAGTTTGTTTCCTTATACCGCTCTGACTTCTTGCTGTCGGCAACACAGTTGTGGAAGTATTTCTCATCAGCTATGTCAGTGAGGACGACACAGTTATAGAAATTAAGATTCACTTCCTCGTCTTGTTTTTTGTAGCAGTACACCTCATCATCGGCATAGCCCGTAATCAGACAATTGTAAAAGTCCGCTCTCTCTACGGGATATTCCGTTTTGTCTATAGAGGTGTGGACCGTAAGGGCATGTCCGCGGCCTTGCGAAAGAGTCGTCTCAGGCTTGAACTGGGCTAAAGTGCAGTGATACAAGCAGGTGTTTCCTCCTATGATGTTAAGGCAGTCGCCCTTAGCGTTGGACAACTGCGTGTTTGCCACGACAGCACTGCAATTCTGCAAGTGAATGGCATCGGAAGAGATATTGTGTATGATGCTGTTTGTTACAGAGATGTCGCCCTGCACATCAATGCAGTTCAGTCCGATGCTGCAGCTGTGTATGTCTGTATGGTCAATAGACAGGCGGCGGCATGTCGGCGCTACCTGCACGCCTCCCCACTGATCATTGATTCTGTCATACGGCAGGAATGTGAACATGCGGTCGAGTCTGTCGCCGCGCAGCACAACAGGTGCATCTGCTGTGCCTCTTGTCACAAGTCCGCCACGCACAATGAGCCGTGCTCCGCTATGGAAATAGACCGTGGTGCCCGCCTCTATTGTCAATGTGGCATTGGGGGCAATGACGAGACTGTCATACACCACTATGGGGAGTGACGATGACGAGAAAGCCGTGTCGGCCGACAATGTCCGGGCATTGAGAGTCTGGCAGTCTTGTCCGCTGGCCTCAAGTCTGACCTTGTGCTCGTTGCCGTTTTCCAAGGTAAAGATGATGTTGTCGCTCACCAGTTGCGGTGACATGCTGCTTTGTTTGTCAAGCCTGGCCTTGACAAAGACGAAGATGCTGTCGTTGTTGCCTACGCTTATGTCGCCAATGTCATTGCCCGACTGGCCGTCAGCGTTTATCATGAAACCCGATTGGCCGCCCGACTCCAGGCGCACCTGCTTGATGCGTACATGCTTGCTGTTGCGGTTGTACACACAGAAGCGTTCTGTCACAGAGGTCGTTTCCGTGAAGATGGTGTCGAAGCTTACAGTGTCCGTTTCAAAGAAGAGCTGTGCGTCTTTAGCTGTGGTGTATTCAATGTCATCGCTGCAAGCGGAGATGGTGGCAATGCCTGTTGCGATGGAGAAGGCTGTGAGCAGCTTCAGAATGTTTTTTTTCATAGTTAACTTATGTTTTTAGGATTGTGCTTGTGCGCGGATCCGTTTATATAAACGAAAGAAGCATGCTCTTTATTGTCAAAACGCTCCGGATGCTGTTAGCAGTACCTACACTTATACACGGCACAAAGCAACATTGCGATGGCCGACCATCATATGTTCAATCTCTCAGTTTAGGATTCTTCTTATGCCTTTCCTTGTCTCGGATAGTTTTCTTCTCGATGTTCTTGCGAAGGGCCTCTGTCAGGTCCACGCCTGTCTGGTTGGCAAGGCAGAGCAGCACCCAGAGCACATCGGCCATCTCATCTGCAGGGTCTTGGTTCTCACCTGCCTTGAACGATTGGTCACCATATTTCCTCGACATCACTCTGGCCAGTTCACCCACCTCCTCTGTGAGGACAGCCATATTGGTCAGTTCACTGAAATAGCGCACGCCATAGGTGTGTATCCATTCATCCACCATATGCTGTGCTTCTTTGATTGTAATATCCTGTGTCATAAGTAGTGTTTTTTTTTCGGATTGTCATTATTAAAATGGGAAAAAGAGGCTATATGTTCATAAAAATCATCGAAACATCAATTTATGTACATGCCTTTTTGTGTCTTTACCTCCAGGGAATGGGGCGTTCAAGGTGTTCTGCTGCTGTACGGAGCGACACCGCATCCACTGCTTTTGAGCACCATTTCTTGACTGTCATAGTGGTCGTTTGCAGTCTCACGCATGAAAAAGTTTTTTTTAAAAAAGTGTCAATGTATCATTAGCGGGAGAAATGACTTTGTTAGTCTGTTGATTTACAGGTGTATAACATCGCTGATACTTCTCGCAAAAAACGTCGAGAAGTATCAGCAAAGTGTCAGCGAAGTGTCATTTTTAGCTCAAAAAGGCCCATTCTGCAGCCTTGTATCGAAGAAAAAGCCTTATCTCTTCTTTACAAGATACTTCGTGCCATCCTCAAATCGCTTGTGCTTCAGCCCGCTCATGTTGGCCAGTTTCCTTCCGAATCCCATCAGGCTGTTTACCTTCAGCGACGAACCCATCTGCCTCTTCAAGAAATCGAAGATCTCGGCAGCAGACAGGTACTCGCCTTCCAGCTCGTCCTCGGTAGGTTCGAAGTAGAGGCGGAAGTACTGGTCTATCGGCATCTCCACCTCAAACTGGCAGTTGCTCTGCATGACGAGCTTCACCTGCTCGGCATCGAAATAGCTCTTCTCGCCATTGTCCAATGCTTTCAAGGCCTGGGCAAAAAGCTGTTGGTGGTTCGGGCGAATGCTCACATCGATAGGGCCTGTCAGTTCGATGCCGATGAAACGGCGGTTGCCCGACGGGTCGGTGAGGATGTCGTTCATGTTGCTCGTGGCGATGAACGAGGCGAGACGCGGAAACTCCATCACATGGCTGCCATACGGAGGCTTGTATTTCAGAGTGGGCAACTGGATGAGATTCTTCAGAAAACCTTGCTGCACCTTGGGCGAAATCTGGTTGAACTCATCGAGGTTGATGAGCATGAACTGCGCCATGGCCTGATACACCTGGCGTTTCTCAGAGAGTATCAGGTTGTCGCTGTATGCCCATTGCAGTTCGGCGGGCAGGAGACGGCGGCAGAAAGTGCTCTTGTTGTAGCCCTGTCGTGAGATCAGAAGCGGGGCTACCGAGTTGCCGTATTGGCGATGCGTATAGCCTCGCCACTGGTCTACCATGCCCAGAAACCACGTGTAGAACCAGTCTGGCCAGTGCGGGTTGTTGGTCGGCACAGTACGGGCCAGGGCCCGGATATGATCCTTGCCGTCCCACTTGCCCGAACACTGGCAGAGGTATTCCTCTATGGGGTTGTAGTTCTTTATGAGGTCCGACTCCAGGAAGTTTCTTACATCTTTGATGCTCACCCTTATGTCGGCGAGCTGCACTTCGAGCGTCATCCGCTTCAGCACTCTGGGCTCCACCGGGCGAAAGCCATGCCATCCTTTTCCTTTCGGTATGAATTCCAGGTATTTCATCACCGAGTTGTAACGGAAGTCATAGCGGTTTCTCAGCAGCTGCATCATCTTTGAGATGCTGAGACTCATGCTGTCCTTGTCGCCGTCTGCTCCCTTGCCCTCTTCGGCAAGATGTGCTTGCGAGTCTGTCAGCAGGTCGATAGATGACTCTTGATCAGCATCTTGCGAGCGCACATTGGTGGTGATGCGCATAGCCACCGCCTTGGCGTTGTAATAGGGATGCGCATCGAGCGTCATCAGGAAACTGTTGTGCATCGAGGGCCTGTCGGACAGGGCTGGGGAGAGCTCGATGGAGGCTTTCGGGCCGCTGATGGTGAGCGATGCCTTTGCCACAGCTTGGTAGATGGGGTGGATTTGCTGGTAGGCGATGCGATAAAGTTGCTCGGCTTCAGGTTCAGATGCAGGCAGGGTGTTGTCCTCATTGCTGAATTTCACCAGCACGATGACGCACTTGCCGTCGGCTCCTTCCATGGCGGCAAGAGTGGAGGGCAGGATGGCGACCGAACGCTTCACGCCAGCCACCCCGTCGGGGTCGGTGATGTCGCGGAACTTCAAGAGAAGTATGCCGTTGCAGGTCTTCATCTTCAGATTGCTGTTCTCGTCCTTGACAAACTCAGCGGCAGGATAGATGTGCATCCACGACGGCATGTCCTTGTAATACTGGTAGTCGTCATCGCTGTCGGAAGCGAAGTGGCGAAATTGGGTTACGGTCAGCTTGCTGTCATCTTTGGCGATGCGCTCCAGCAGCTTCTCCATTGTCTTGGTGCTGACGAGGAGACGCTTCTTGTGGTCGTTGTGTACGATTGTAAACTTCATTTTTCTTGTGTGATTGATGGGGCGGTAGTGAATGGTGAATGTATTGCTTGCAAAGGATATAAGCGGGTGCTCAAAATTGTCTTACAGACTTAAAATGAGCACTATGCCTATTGCCCAAATTTATGAACCCTATTTGGGCACTCGATGCCCACAGCCTGGGCAATGGATGCCCAAGGCTTGTTCACTCGATGCCCACAGCCTGGGCAATGGATGCCCAAGCCTTGTTCACCCGATGCCCAAGGCTTGTTCACCGAGTGAACATCCGTTGGGCTATATTTTTGTGAAGTCAATTTCGTCTGAGAAGTGCTCGAAATCCACATCCTTGTATCCCAACTGGGCGAAGAGCTGCTTGATATGCTCCTGCTGTTCGGGCAAGAGTTTCATCTGCCCAAGCTTGTAGCGATAGTATTGTCCCTTGCTGCCCAGGTATTCTTTCATTTCGGAGCGCAGCACGGGGGCATCTTTCACCTTTACATCGGCAAAGAGTCTGTCGAATCCCCACGCCATCCTCACGAGACGCAACTGCGCGAAGTGCATGCACTTGCCATCTTTCAGGGCATTGGGGAAGATGGCATGTCCCTGCTCTACCTCATCGCTCTTGTAGAGGCCGGCGAGGTAGTGGATGCAATCGTCTTTCATCGGACAATGTTCGGTGAAACAATAGGTGATAAGGCTTGGCTCGTTGCCATCCTCAAAGGTTTTTCTTAATAATTCTTTTTTGTCCATGCTGATAAGTATCAAATTTAGAGATTCATTGTATATATACGTTTATTATAACGT
>CAKQRW010000033.1 GCA_934271655.1 uncultured Bacteroidaceae bacterium
GTAAGAAATGAGACGAAAATTTCTTTATTTATAAATGGTTGGAGCAATTGTTAATGTTTTTTCGTGGACAGTAGTGATTTAGGTGAACTATGGTGAAAAAATAATCTCCATGATTTTATCAATAAACAAGATAAATGTTATACCTTTGCAACCATCAAAGCTATAACTTCACATGCATTGACGTTATGAGCGGGTAAGAAATAAAAGAATGTATAACCTAAATAAATTAACAGCAATGAAAGCCATCAAAAAAAATGCTACCATTGTAGCATGCGTCGCAACAGCGGCATTCTGCGCATACGAGTCATACAATATGACTGAATCACGAAGAATGGAACAAAAACTTATGATTGATGAAAATGTAGAGGCTGTAAGCGCTTCTGGAGAATCCTCCATCAATCCCATATGGTTTAAAAGAATTATCGATGGAATCGTTTACTTGTGCGCTATAATTGAAGGTATTGAAACTTGCGTGCAAGCAAACGATTCAGATAGCAACTCATCAAATACTTATCATGCGTGGGTATCACAGATGGAAACAAGGACAGTTCGTAAATCGGTGAATGGCAAAGAAATCCCAGTAATAGAGCATCTGTATAAATGTTCAGAGGTGAAAAGGACAGAAGGAAAAACAGAAAATGAATGCGACCAACTAGGCGAATTCAAGTGGATCTAAATTCTTGACCGAAGCATTCATTCGCAAATATCATCTTTTTATTAATATTACCAATAAGTAGGTTTCCTAAGTTATTTTATGATACAAGAGCGAATCTCTCTCATATTTGCCACCCACCTTGATAATCTAAAATAATTTCGGATTCCTACTTAACAAACCATTTTTACGGGATGCATCTTGCTTTTTCCTATTCAGTATGAATTACCAGACTACCCTGTCGTAACATTGAATTTATGTCTGAGTGAAAATTTCCCTTGTGAATTTTCCAATAGACTGAAAAAGCAAAATCTTATAGCCTTCCTTTAATGTATGAGAAAAAAAAGCAATTTTTCTTTATTCGGCAGCTTTTGTATTTTTACTATAACTGCAATTAATCAGGTGATGTATTTTCTATTTCCAATATGCGCCTGCCTGCTGTTTATCATGTCCTGTTCGAAAACAGAATACAAGATGGAAAGACACATCTCAGAGATCGTGAAGATAGACCCTTCACAGGAAGATGTGCCATTGCAGGAAAATAATTATGTCATCGATTCAATACGAGCACTCCATTTGCCCGAAAACGTGGAATACGTGAGCGTTGATAAATTCATAGTACAGAACAACAGAATATACATCATGGATTCAGAAGTGAATAAAACCGTGTTCGTTTTCGACAACAACGGCAATTATTTATATAAACTGGGTGAAAGAGGGCGAGCCAAACATGAATATATCTATGGACCCACGGACTTTTTTGTTGACAAAATGGAGAATGTCCATGTATTTGACAAGACGGGGCAAAAAGTATTAGCATTTGATAAAAGGGGTAAAATCTTCCGAGCAGTAAACACCCATGCGTTTTTTCCCGTTTCTTTTGGAATAACAAGCAACAACAGATACGCCTATTGCATGGAAGGAGGTGAAGAGGAAGAGCCTTCCATGTTGATGTGTGATTGGGACTTCTCTGATACAAAGGCTGTTCTACCCAATGCCGGACATTTTGTACTTGTGCCCAATCCTAACACATTCTTTCTGAATGACGACTTGTTGTCTTATATTCCTCTCTTGTCTGACTCTGTTCTTGTGTACAGGGATGACACACTGGAGAAAGTCGTTCGTTTTGACTTTGGCAGAAAATTTCTGAGAAACGAGATTCCTGAAGCAGCCTACGACATCAGGACAAACATAAAAGGATATAAAGGTGTCTTAGCATTATATTCTTACCAAGAAACAGACAGTCTGATACTGCTGGAATACTTGTATAAAGACACAGTCTGCAGGTGGCTCTTCAACAAGAACACAAAACAATCCTTCAGTTCCTACAATCTGTTTGAAGGAGCCAATCCTGCAACAATGTATTACCTAAGAGGCAAACAAATGATAGGCTTGGTGAGGCAGGACGTTATGGAGGATTACCGGAAGGTCGCGCTGAAGAAAGACAAGTACTACTTGAAACATTTGGAAAGGACTCCGCAACCCATTAGGGATGTCATGGACGAAAAGGTGAAGGCGCCTCTTGTCATTTACTTTAGTATCAAGTGAAAAAATATGAGAAAAATTTCTGTATGTCTGCTGATATGCAGCATTCTTATATGTGCAGGATGCACATCTCGTGACAGAATAAAATATGTTGTTTCGGAGTTTGAGTCACAGAAGGTGGTGGTGCCCTTTCAAAAGATGTCCTGCTGGATAAACGATTCCGCGCAGCAAGTTCGTCCATGGGAGAACGCAAAGATGAAACTCATCGTATACATAGACTCTGCGTTGTGCACCGAATGCACGTTGCGCAAACTTTACATGTGGAAAGATTTTATAAATATGGAACAGGAATATGATGATGATTTCTATATCTTTTTCATTTTCCAGCCCTCTTCGAAGGCGAGTGAGTCTGCTCTAGTGTCCAAATTTCGTCTTGCTGAAATCAATCATCCTATGTATGTAGACAAAAACGGCGAACTGCTGAAGGAGAACCCGCACATTCCGAGCGAAAGCATGTGCCACACTTTTCTCCTAAACAGAGAAGGCAATGTGGTGCTTGTAGGAGAGCCGCTCTTTCGAGCTCGCATAGAGAAAAGACTAAGAGATATTGTTACAAAAGAGTTGAAGAATAGATGATTCCCTTTTTCAAATCTTTTTCCTATAGTGCAACTTAAAACCTGAAAGGAGAATATGCACTGCCAGACCAATCTCCTGTCTATAATCACATCATCCAACACGCAAGCACTTTTTCCACTACTCGGGAAAATATTTGACAAATAAGTTGCAAGGTAAAATAAAAAGCCGTACCTTTGCAAAAGATAATGTAACGAAAGGGTTCCGGCTCCACATGAGTTGGAATTCTTTTCGTATGTTATAAGAGTTTGTATTTTTATCATTAACCTAACAAAGGAAATCAACAAAAACAAATAACCATGGCATACATGTCACAAGAGGGTTACGATAAACTTCGTGCCCAGATTAAGCAGTTGGAAGAAGTCGAAAGACCAGAGGTAATACGACAGATAGCAGAGGCACGCGAAAAGGGCGACCTTTCAGAGAACGCAGAGTATGACGCTGCAAAAGAGGCACAGGGCAAGCTTGAGAGCAAGATAGCCCAACTGAAGGCCACACTTGCCGAGGCAAAAATTCTCGACCCCTCAAAGCTCACAAAGACAGACGAGGTACAGATACTCTCAAAGGTGGAGATGAAGAACGTGGACAACGGCATGAAGGTGACCTACACCATCGTCAGCGAGGGCGAGGCCAACCTGAGAGAAGGCAAAATATCCATCAAGACTCCTATTGCCCAGGGACTCCTAGGCAAAAAGGTGGGAGACATCGCAGAGGTGAATGTTCCGCGAGGCGTGATGAAGTTTGAGATCATGAGCATCAGCTTCGGATAATCTGCCACCGCAAGAAGAACAAAGAACATCTTATTTAAAAACACATCTGATTATGAGTCTGTTCACAAAAATTGCAGAAGGTGAGATACCTTCATACAAGTGCGCAGAAAACGATGAGTTCTACGCATTTCTCGACATCAACCCTCTGGTGAAAGGCCACACGCTGGTCATTCCACGCAGAGAAGTGGATTACATCTTCGACATGGAAGATGACGAGCTGGCACGCTTTGAGGTGTTTGCCAAGAAGGTGGCCATCGCCATCAAAGCAGCTTTTCCTTGCATCAAGGTAGGACAGGCGGTGCTTGGACTGGAGGTGCCTCATGCACATATCCACCTTGTGCCTATGCAGAGCGAGGGTGACCTGAACTTCAGCAACAAGAAGCTCTCCCTCACGCCAGAGGAGATGCAGGAGATAGCGGACAAGATATACAAGGAGTTTTCCAAATAATTTTCCCCAGAAGGCTATATGACCTACCAGGATCCTGATTTTGGAACAGTGACATTGACCGTCAACCCGAGAGCGCGTGGCATCATCATGCGCCCTCAGGTTGACGGTCTTCGTGTCACCGTGTTCAACGGTGTCAAGCTGTCATTCGTCAAGGACACGATAGACCGTTTCCGCAAGCGACTATTGACCAAGCAGGCCGCACTCAAGAGCCAGGCTGTCAGCACTGCCGCCGAGGTGGCGCAGATGCGCGCGGAGGCCAACACTATCCTGCCGCCGAGACTGGCCGAACTGGCTCAGGCATGCGGATTCAGCTACACGTCTGTCACCATCCGCCCGTCCAAGACACGCTGGGGATCATGCTCCGCCCACAACAGCATCAACCTGTCGCTCTATCTGATGAAGGTGCCGCCGCATCTGCGCGACTATGTGATGCTGCACGAACTGTGCCACACCGTACACCACGACCATTCCGAGAAGTTCTGGATGCTCATGGACAAGGTGACAGGCGGCAAAGCCAAGGCCCTAAGAGCCGAGCTGAGGCAATACAACACGCTATGAGGCATGCAGCAAGTGTATTTCCCGCCGCAAATGACTTTGAGATTCTATAGTCAATAAGCATTGCCTTATCGGCAAAGCTTTTTCACCCACTTCACCAACAATATAAACACAAACACGCACCATGCTTACACAAGAAGAATGTGATTTTCTCCACTCACGCATGAAGGGTACGCTCATCGAAGCCCTTGGCATGCGTTTCCTGCCAACAGACGACGAATATGCCGTGGCTGAGATGCCCATATGCCCGGCTACACGGCAATATCTCGGCATCCTCCATGGCGGAGCCTCGCTGTCGCTCGCTGAGACCATTGCAGGAGTAGGGTCACTACACCTGACCAAGTATGACACCGACTATGCCGTATGCGGCACAGAGGTGAGCGGCAGCCATGTGGCCATGTCTGCTACTGAGGGTGTGGTCTACGGCAAGGCCCGACTCATACATGCCGGCAAAAGCACCCATGTGTGGAATGTGGACATCGTCGGCGAGGACGGCAGCGTCATCTCTGTAGAGAGAGTGACAAACCGCATCATTAAAATAAAGAAATGAAAATAGGCAAGGACATGAAACCTTGCCTGTCACAGCCCGTCAATGGGCCTTGTCTATCTCAAAGAAGAACTCCGTGCCGTATCCTTCTTCTGACTTGAACCACACATGTCCCTTCAGATAATTCTCTCCGATGAGCTTCATGCTGTAGGTGCCAAGGCCACGGCCTGAGCCCTTGGTGGTGTTGCCGTAGATGAACACACGGCTCTTTATATCTTCAGGCATCACAGCATCGTTATGCACAGAGTAAACAATCTTGTCGCCCACTGAGCGCGCCCTGACCGTGACTGTCGTACCGCTGCTTGCCTCACATGCGTTCTTCACCATATTGTGTATGACCCTATTCACCAAAGGCTTGTCGGAATCGAGTTCCTCATCTGCCAGTGCCGACTCCACCTTCAGGGTGACAGCCCACATGTCCATCGACACCGGCACAAGACTCTCATGCACGAAGTCTACCACCTCACTTGCCTTGAATCTGAAACTCTTTGTCTGGAGAATGCCGTTCTTGGCATAGATAAGGTCACGCTGAGCCGTTATCTCGTCCATGAGCTGGCTTGATATGCCCTTGACTATATGAAGCATCTCAGCCGGATCGCCAAATTCCATACACTCAAGGATGCCGTTCAAGGCTCCTGAGAGATTGAGCAAGTCGTGGAAGAAGATGCGCTCCATCATGAACTCACGATGCTGGTCAGTCTTGTCCACCAGCAGCACCACCGAGTATGTCTTTCCTTTATATGACACAGGAGTAGAGATGGCATGCACGCTATAGTCGCTGTTCTCATTCACCAGAAGCTCTGTGTCGACTTCCATCTTTGTCTTGGTCTGGAGAGAGTCCTTCACCATAGAGCGCAACTTGCACAGGCTGCAATTCTCATGAGTGCCGCAGCCTCCTTTTGAATTGACCGCATTGGAACACTTGAGCAAGTCGCCGGGGCTCATCTTTGGCCCTTCCTCCATAGAGGAGTAGTTGACGTACAATATGCGCAAATCCTCGTCCAGCACCAGGAATGTGGTGCCCGCGTCCTTCATTATCTTATTGTCTCTTATGATGGAATATAACTCGTCTTTTGTTATCATACCTGCTTTAGTTTCTGGAGTTTTATCATGTTACATAATATATTTATAAACCTCTCCATGCCGAATGACATTGTGACATAGCCGTATGGCTGTCGTGATTCATTTGCAAATATACATTTTTCTCGCATATTTACAACATTTATTGCTATATATTTAACTTTTCTTATAACCAAGAGACTCCTTATACTCTATTTTGTATACTACTGCTCTAAAGAGCAAATCTTCCGACATTTCCTGCTGACTGCATTGGACAATAATGATGAGCACCCGCTCGTCATTTTCACACGGGCTGCAAGAAAAAAGCCCAGCGAACATCGCTGGGCTTTTTCGTGTTATAATAACACACGAAGTTGGTTTAAGAGAATTGGGCCTTGCCAATTGCGTGCCTTGGTTTTCACCTCGGCGGGAGGACTCCAGAACTTCTCAGCTCAAGTCCCGATAGGTTTTAGGTTTAGTTAAGCATTGTATGTTTTATAAGCATTGAATTGATATGTTTAGTCTTAAAGTAAATCCTTTCTGATGTGCGAGACCTACTGCACTTCCCCATCACCAGTCTTTACCGTGATGGCCGAATCGCTGACAGCCTTCATCTCAGCCTGGTTCACATCCTTTATACGGATGATTTGCTGGACATCATCTGTCTTGATGTAAGTGCCTGTAGCTACGCTGTTCTTGTCTTCAGCCTCATGCTCGCCTATCGCATGCTCTGCGGCTCTGCCGATGGTAAGCGCGATAGCCACTATGGCTGCGGCCTTGAAGAACGGGGCGAAACGACGTGGACTGAAACGGATGACGCGGGCTTTTCTTGAGCCCTCCTCCTGTTTTCTCACCAGTTCCATCATATGCTTGTCGAAACTTTCATCAAGTCCCTCCGCCTTAGCTTCTGTCTCGTAGCGGAACAGATCAGCATACTGGCTCAAATGCCCTGGCACATCCTCCTGAGAGAAGAAAGCCTTCAGTATCTGTTCCTCCTGCACTGTGGTCGTGCATTCGAAATAGCTTTCGAGCAACTGTTCGATGTATTTATAATCCATGTTCCGTTGTTGTTTTGGACCTGGCCTCGTCCCGTCTGGCACGCAGCCTCAGCCCTGCATTTTGTCGTCCTCTTTTGTGACGCTTCTATTATGTTGACGGATGAGACTTGGAAAAGTTACAAGAATAATGATTTTTTTTTGAGAATTTTTTCTTTGAGCGCAGCCCTCGCCCTGAACAGAGTCACTTTCACATCTGATTCTGAGATATTTAATATCTGAGCAATCTCTTTGTAAGATTTTTCCTCTACATCCCTAAGTTGTATGACTGTGCGCTGTTTCTCAGACAGCGAATTGATGGAGTCCTCCATAAACGAGTGTGTCTCCCTTTTCATCATGCCCGCATCGGGAGCCGCCTGGGCTCCATCGGAGCAGTCGTGCTCTGCAGCATCAAGCGAGACCGTTTTGTTGGCCATCTTTTCCTTGCGGTCAATAGCAAGATTGCGGGCAGAAGCGACAGCGAAAGCCTGCATGTTGTCCACTTGGGAAAGTTCACCGCGCTTCTGCCATAGTTTCAGCAAGGTGTCTTGCACGATGTCCTGCGCCTCGTCACGGTTGAGGACGATGCGTAATGCTGTGCGGAAGATGATATCTTTCAGCGGCAGAATATCGTGTTTGAAATCCATTGCTTTTTGTTATTTTTCGCGTCATGGCGCATTGTTCACACTCAGATGCCTGTATGCACCTTAACGCATTCTTTCATACCTTGGTGCCTGTATGCACCTGGCTGCATTGTTCACACTTAGCTGCTTGCCATCCGTCATCAAGAGATGACAGTGCCGTGATTGCCATCAATAGCGTCAGCACGGGTGATTATGACCTGCTTCACACCATGGCTGATAGCTTCAAGCGCATTCTCTATCTTAGGAATCATTCCGCCGCTGACAACGCCGTCGGCCTTGAGTTGCCCGAAACTTTCCTTTGTGATGTGCGGAATGACCGAAGCCTCATCCTCGGGGTCAGCGAGCACACCTGCATGCTCAAAACTGTAGATGAGGGTGACATCATAGTATGGGGCAAGAGCCTTGGCCGTCTCGCCTGCTATGGTGTCGGCATTAGTGTTGAGCAGATGTCCCTGGCCGTCATGAGTGAGCGGAGCCATGACAGGCACCACGCCTTTGTCGACAAGAGCTGAGAGCATCTTGCCGTCACACTTGTCCACATCGCCCACAAAACCGAAATCTACTGTCTGCTCCGTGCCGTCTTCCATCGTCATCAGTTTGGGCGCACGCTTATGAGAGCGCATCACATTGACGTCAGCCCCAGTCAAGCCGAGAGCGTTGACTCCGCACGCCTGGAGGCGAGCCACTATGTTTTTGTTGACGAGGCCGCCATACACCATCGTGACCACGCTGAGCATTTTCTCGTCTGTGACACGTCGGCCACATACCATCACACTATCTATGCCCAATGAGGCAGCAACCTTTGTGGCAGAACGTCCTCCACCATGCACAAGCACCTTCAGACCCTCAATGGCTGAGAAATCCTTGAGAAGCTGCTGGAGGCTCGACTCGTCTTCCACGATTTTGCCTCCCACCTTTACTACTGTCAGTTTCATCTCCTTGTCCGTTTATGTTCCGTTTATGTATTGTTTTTATTATTCCAAAGTCTTTGGTTTGCCTCCTGGGTGGCAGTCACGCCCTGCGGTCTGGCATGCTCATTTCAGGTGATCATCAAAATAGCGGGTGATGACATTGTGCAGATGCACTCTGTCCGTTCCCATCATATTGTGTTCATCGCCCGGATAAGTGAACAAGTCAGGGTAAGTGCCGGCATCTATGCACGCTCTCACAAACGACAGCGTGTGCTGCGGCACACATACAGGGTCATTGCCTCCATAGATGACCATGAGTCTTCCCTTCAGATTCTTAGCCTTGCCGAGGAGCGACACAGCGTCATATCCCTCAGGATTAGACTGTGGGGTGTCCATGTAGCGTTCACCATACATCACCTCATAGAATCGCCAGTCTATGACTGGTCCGCCAGCCACGCCCACTTTGAACACATCTGGATAAGTGGTCATGAGGCTTGCCGTCATGAATCCTCCGAAGCTCCATCCGTGCACACCGAGCCTGTCGGCATCAACATATGGCAAACTCTTCAGGAAGTCCACTCCCTTCATCTGGTCTTTCATCTCCTCCACTCCGAGATGGCGGAAGGTGGCCTGCTCAAAGTCGAGTCCGCGATGCTCGCTGCCCCTGTTGTCGAGGCAAAACATGACATATCCTCTCTGCGCCATCCACACATCCCATCCTCTCACGCCCCAATGGCGTGAAGCGTCGATGTTGTGTGCATGCGGTCCTCCGTAGACATACACCACTGCAGGATATTTCTTTGTCTCGTCAAAGTCGGGCGGCAACACAAGCCTGTAATAAATGTCTGTCACTCCATCGGCCGCCTTTATGCTGCCTGTCCTGATGTCTGGCACTTTATACGCATCCCATGGTTCTGCCGCGGTCAGCAGGTTTGTCTGCCTGCCTCCTTTCACAGCCACAAGGTCTATCTTGCGCGACACCTCAGGAGAGGAGTATCTGTCTGCCACATATGCTCCAGATTCAGATAGGCTTGCCTCATGCCATCCGCCAGTGTTGCCAAGCACCCTGCGCTTGCCCTGCATGCTGACAGCGAACACATTCTTCTGCAATGGGTTCAACTCGTTGGAGCTGTACACCACTGCGTGCTCTTCTGTGTTGAAGCCAAGCACATCCATCACCTCATACCTACCCTTAGTCAACTGCTTAAGCATCCTGCCCTTCACATCATACAGGTAGAGATGGTTGAAGCCGTCCCTTCGCGTCTGGTAGATGAACTTGCTACTGTCCCATGGCAAGAACTGTATAGGGTTGTTTGGCTCGAAATACTTGTCGTTATGCTCACGGAAGACGGTGCGCAGTTTCTCGCCTGTGACCGCATCATACTCATCGAGCGAGCCGTCTGTCTGGTCACGGTTCAGCTCTATGAGATATATCTTCTTGGCATCGGGCGACCAAGCTATGTTGGTGAAGTAGCGGTCTGTCGGGTCTCCAGCCTTCAGGTATACCGTCTTGTCCGCAGCCACATCATACACACCTACTGTGACCTTATGCATGGGTTCTCCTGCCATAGGATAAGCGTCTGGGGCAAGCGATGCACACACTGTAGGTGCGTTGCCGTTGGCCGCAGCCGATGGCACAGGCTTGCCGTCGGCTATCTGCGCCAGCGCCACCTGCGGATACTTGGTCACCATGCTCTGGTCCATACGGTAGAAAGCGAGGAGACTGCCGTCTGGGCTCCAGTATGTGCCCTTCTCTATTCCGAACTCATTGCGGTGCACCGCCTCGCCATAGACCACATCCATCGAACCGTCCTGACTCACCTGGCGACGCTTGCCGTCGGCTGTGAGCACATAGAGATTATGGTTCAAGGTGTAGGCTGTGTTGCGTGAACAGGCGTTCCAGTCTTCGTTGGCGGCTCCCTGCTCAAGAGTCACATGCCACACCACTTTCTTCTGTGTCCAGTCCACCAGGCTGCGGTCGCCCGCCCATGGCACCAGCGCCAGGGTCTTGTCGGCATATGGGAAGGAAGCATAGTACAGGTGTTCAGGAGCCTTCAGTCCTGCACCCTGCATGGCTTGTTCCACTTGCTTGAGCGACACGAGCTGCGAGCTCTCTCCTGTCATGGATACTGAGAGGCATGCATCTGCGGTCTGCTCCACGCACCTGTCGCCCCACCAGGTGTAGTACTTGTTTGCTGGCACAGAGTGCTCGTAGTATGTAGAACCTCCAGGCATGAGGTCGTCTATTGTGAAAGATTTCTTCTGAGCCATTGCGGGAAGCGCCATTAAGGCGAGCAAAGATAGAGTCGTTGTCTTCATTTCATTATTTCTTTTAGTGGCACGAGCACGAAGTCGCGCTCATGCATGTGCGGATGCGGTATAGTCAGTTCGGGGGTATCGACATGCAGGTCGTCATACAGAAGGATGTCGATGTCAATGATGCGGTCGTGATACTGTCCGCCAGCCGATTTGCCCTCACGTCCCATGTCGCGCTCAATCTCTTGTGTCTCATGCAGCAAGTCAAGCGGCTGCAGCGATGTCTCGCAGCATACAGCTGCATTGAGGAAGTCATTCTCGCTGCTGAAGCCCCATGGCTTGGTTGCCATGAAGGCGGACTGGCCACTCACGGGACCAATCCGCCTTTCTATCTCTTTGATGGCGACCATAAGGTTGTGCTCCTTGTCACCAAGATTGGTTCCGAGAGAAAGGTAAACCTTATGCATCAGTCTATTATAAGCATTGCGTCACCATAGGTGCCAAACATGTAATCGCCCTTGAGCGCTTCCTTGTAAGCCTGCATCACAGTGTCGTAGCCGCCAAACGCTGTCACCAGCATGAGCATGGTGGTGAGCGGCAACTGGAAATTGATGACAAACGCGTCTGCCACCGTAAAGTCATACGGAGGGAAAATGAACTTGTTGGTCCAGCCCTCAAACTCTTTCAGCATGCCCTCCGGACCTGCAGCTGTCTCCAGGGCTCTCAGCACGGTAGAGCCCACGGCGCACACCTTGTGCTCTGTCTCCTTGGCCCTGTTGACGATGTCGCACGCTTCCTTGTTGACAAACATCTGCTCTGAGTCATTCTTGTGCTTGGTGAGATCTTCCACATCGATGCTGCGGAAATTGCCCAGTCCGGCATGAAGAGTGATGAAAGCCTGGTTGACACCCTTTATCTCCATGCGCTTCATCAGCTCACGTGAGAAATGCAGTCCTGTGGTAGGAGCTGTCACAGCTCCCTCATGGCGGGCATATATAGTCTGGAAACGTTCATGGTCCTCTTCTTCCACAGGGCGGAGCGAGCGCAACTCATCTGGTATAGGTGCCTCGCCCAAGTCATATAGTCTCTGCTTGAACTCATCATGAGGTCCATCCACGAGGAAGCGCAATGTGCGTCCGCGCGAAGTGGTGTTGTCAATGACCTCCGCCACGATAGACTGGTCTGGGCCGAAATACAGTTTGTTGCCTATGCGTATCTTCCTTGCGGGGTCAACGAGCACGTCCCACAGACGCAGCGACTCGTTCAGCTCACGCAGCAGGAACACCTCGATGCGTGCGTTGGTCTTCTCCTTCTGGCCGTAGAGGCGCGCAGGAAACACCTTAGTGTCGTTGAAGACGAAGGCGTCGCCGTCGTCAAAATAGTCTAATATGTCCTTGAAGATACGGTGCTCTATCTCACCTGTCTTTCTGTGGACGACCATCAGTTTAGCCTCGTCCCTGTTATAGAGTTTTGTCTCTGGATTATACGAACGAGGATAGAGAGCTATCTTCTCGCTTGGGAGCTTGAACTTAAATTGTGAAAGTTTCATAATCTGTTATCCTTTTTATCTTGGCTTGCGCCTTATTATACAATTGCAGTATGCAGCTGTGCCATGATGCGCTGTCAGCACCGGAGGCTCACAGGCAGGAGAATAGCCTGGCTCTATATACATATAGCGTGTCTGTCATGACAGCTACAATGAGCAGCCACTTACTGAATGTCTTCCTGTTTCTCCAATGTCTGTGTGTCCAGCCACTCAGGGAATGTGCTTATGTCCATGCAGTCCTGGATTCTGTATTCACCGATACGCGTCCGCACCAGCCCAGTGAGATAGCCGCCCGAGCCGAGCGCCTCTCCGATGTCACGCGCCAAAGCCCTTATGTAAGTGCCCTTGCTGCACACCACCCTTATAGTCAGCGACAGGTGGTGCTCCGACAGATTGTCTCTCTGGTACTTGATGCGCTCGCGCTCATCAGCCTCTTCCGCATCGTCAGCTCCATTCTCCACCTCCCCGAAATGGAGTATCTCCAGCTCATCTATCACAAGCACCTTAGGCTTGAGCTTCACCTCCTCACCCTGGCGGGCATACTTGAAGGCCCTCTTGCCGTCTACCTTCACAGCAGAGAATGTGGGAGGCACTTGCTCTATCCTGCCCACAAATCCCTTCAGTTTCTCTTCCACCAGTTCGCGCGTGATGTGTTCTGTGGGATAAGTGGCATCCTCAGCTGTCTCCATGTCAAACGAGGGAGTGGTGGCTCCCAGTTTGATGGTGGCTACATACTCCTTCGTATGCGCCTGCAGCTCGTCTATGCGCTTTGTGCTTTTGCCCGTGCATACGATGAGCACCCCTGTGGCCAGTGGGTCGAGTGTGCCAGCATGCCCCACCTTCAGCTTCTTCACGCCAAGTCGGTGGGAGAGTTCGCCACGCACCTTTGCCACAAGGTTGAACGAGGTCCATCTGTATGGTTTGTTGAACAATAGTATTTCTCCTGCTTGCGGATTCATGCTTCTGTCGTTTTTACATTTATTCTGTTAAGTAGGTGTCCAGCCGCTCATCACAGCACGAGCTGCCATACAAGCACAGCCACACCAGCGGCAGCGCAATAGACAGCGAACCATATCATCTTGCCTTTCTTCACGAGATTGATCATCAACTTGCAAGCAAGGCATCCTGTGACGAACGCAGCGACGAAACCGACGATGAGGGCCGACGGGTCTATGCCAGCCATGGCCTTTTCCATGCCCACCTCAAGCATGTCCTTCACGTCGAGCAGGGCCATGCCAAGTATCGGGGGGATAGCCATCAGGAATGAGAACTGCGCCAGCGTCTCCTTCTTGTTTCCGAGGATAAGTCCTGTGCCGATAGTAGAGCCAGAGCGCGAGAGTCCCGGCAGGGCGGCTATGGCCTGCGCCACACCTATGATGAGGGCATCCTTGACAGTGATGTGCTCTCTCGTGCGTGGTTTGGCGAAATAGCTGAAGCCCAGCAGCAGAGACGTGACGAGCAGGCAGCAGCCCACCACCACCAGTCCGCTGAAGGCCTGTTCGATGTAGTCCTTGAAGAACACGCCCACGATGCCGATAGGTATCATGGACACGATGATGTTGATGAAATATTTCTGCTCGTCATTGAGTTTGCCGCCATTGTGGCTGACAGGCTGGAACAGTCCGCTGAAGATCCACACAATCTCTTTCCACAGTATGACGATGGTGGACAATACCGTTGCCACATGCACAGCCACTGTGAACGACATCACTTTCTCAGGATCTTCAACGCCAAGAAGTTCTCCTGCTATCGCCAGATGGCCAGAACTGCTGACAGGAAGATATTCTGTCAGTCCCTGGAATATGCCCATGATGAGCGCTTGCAACCAATCCATAAGTATGTTTCCCTTATTTTTGTTATTATTGCTTTTCTACGATGTTTTCCTGACTGCCATTTTCATGCAGTCTCGCCTGCAGCGTTTTCATTCTCCGCTACTGCGTCTTCGTTCTCCGTCACAGCCGCTTTGCTTGTTGACGCAGGCCACAGTATGGCCACAATCTCAAACAGGAAGCCAGCGAGGCAAACCATTGGCGCCACCTTGATGTGGAGGTCGCTGAATATCTCCGGATTGAAAGCTTCCTCTGTTGAAGCGTCACCCGCCATGAGCATGAAGCCAATGACCACTACAGCAAAGCCTGCTATAAGCAGGATGTAGTTGATTTTTGTAAAAGCGAAATTTCTCATTTTTCTGATATGTTTGATTTCATTTTTGGATACTCTCTCTTGCTGCCATCACGTGCAGCATCACAAGTGACATCACAGGTAATGCCACCAAGCCACATCACAAGTAATAGAGGTCATTGCTCTTCATCCTCAAATATCTGTTGATGGACACGAGCGTGCAGGCGGCTGTGATGACAATGCCGAAGAACAATACTGCCACAAACACCAGGGCCACTGCGGTGAGGTCTATTATGTTGGCTATCTGCGGCTCAAAGACATAGAGCCAGTAGATGCCGCCGAAAAGGATGCAGTCTGCTAATATGGCAGAAGCGACTCCCAGCACGAAACTCTGCGCCATGAAAGGTCGGCGTATGAAGTTCCAGCTGGCTCCCACCAGCTTCATGGTGTTGATCAGGAAGCGCTTGGAGAATATGGTCAGCCGCACCGTGTTGTTGATGAGCGCAAAGGAGATGTATGTGAACAAGGCCGCTATGATAAGCAGTATGATGCTTATCTTGCGTATGTTCTTGTTGACCGACTGCACCAAGTCCTTGGAATATATCACATCCACCACGTCGTGGTTGCTTCTGAGCTTGCTGACCGTAGCTGATATGCTGTCGGGGTTGGCATAGTCGGCGTTTATCTTCACCTCAAAGGATGCAGTGTACGGGTTCATGCCAATGAACTCTGTGGGGTCGATGCCCTGCTCCACTATCTCCTCGCGCAGGGCTTCTTCCTTGGAGATGTATTTCACCTCCTTGGAGTATGGTTCTGCCACAAGCTGCCGCTCAAAGGCCTTAATCTGAACGCTGTCCAGTTCGTCACTGATGAGCACGCTGACATTGATGTTCTCCTTCACGAACGTGGACAGGCTGTGCGCTGTGATGACGAACATGGCTATGATGCCGAGCAGCACCAGCACCAGTGTGGTGCTGATAGTCGGAGTGATGAACTGTGTGCTCAAGAAAGCGTATCTTCTTCTACTCATCTGTCTCTATACCTTTAAGAGTGGCAGAACTTGACTCGGTGATGCGCACCTTGACAAAGTCGCCTATGTGATGGTTGCCGCGGTCAAAGACCACGACCTTGTTTTGCTGTGTACGTCCGAAGAGCTGGCTTGCGCTGCGCTTGGACACACCCTCAACAAGCACCTCATACGTCTTGCCCACATCCTTTCTGTAGCTCTCGGCCGACAGTTCATTCTGCAGGGCTATCATCTCGTTCAGACGGCGTATCTTCGTTTCCTCAGGCACATCGTCTGGCAGATGCTTTGAGGCATACGTGCCTGGACGCTCTGAATACTTGAACATGAAGGCCGAGTCATAGCCGCACTCACGCATGAGCGAGAGGGAGAGCTGGTGGTCTTCCTCCGTCTCTGAGTGATAGCCCACAAAGATGTCGGTGGTCAGTCCGCAGTCGGGGATGATGCGCTTGATGGCCGCCACACGGCCGAGATACCACTCGCGGGTGTATTTTCTGTTCATGAGCTTCAGTATGCGGTCAGACCCACTCTGCACCGGCAGGTGGATGTGGCGGCACACATTGGGATGTGACGCGATGACTTCAAGCGTCTCGTCGCTCATGTCCTTAGGATGCGATGTGGTGAAGCGTATGCGCATGTCAGGCACAGCCTCTGCCACCTTGGCCAGAAGCTGCGGGAAGCTCACCTCGCCACAGCAGTAGCTGTTGACGTTCTGTCCCAGCAGCGTGACTTCCTTGAACCCCCTCGCCTGCAGGTCCGCCACTTCCTTGAGTATGCTGTCCACCTCGCGGCTTCTTTCCCTTCCGCGGGTATAAGGCACAATGCAGTAGTGGCAGAAATTGTTGCATCCGCGCATGATGCTGACAAAGCCGCCCACATGTGCGCCGCATATGCGTTCAGGCAGCACGTCACGGTAAGTCTCCGTGGTGCTCAGTTCCACATTGATGGCCTTCTCGCCCATCTCGGCCGAAGCGAACAACTCCGGAAGCGAGAGATAAGAGTCGGGACCGGCCACGACATCCACGTTGTAGCTGTCTATCAGGTCCTGCTTGACGCGCTCCGCCATGCATCCCACCACGCCCACGATGAGCGCGCGTCCCTTCTTGCGCAGGGCGTTGAGGGTGTCGAGCCTGTTGTATATCTTGTTTTCCGCATTCTCCCTCACAGAGCATGTGTTCAGGAGAATGGCGTCAGCCTGGTCGAGATCTTCACATGTCTCATATCCAGCCATCTTCATGATAGAGGCTATCACCTCACTGTCTGCCACATTCATCTGGCAGCCATAAGTCTCAATAAAAAGTTTTCTCATTAAGAATGATTTTGTACAAAGTCGATGCAAAGTTAGCACTTTTAATTCACAATTCCTAACTGATATTTTCATATTTAGGCATCTGCATCATTTTTTGTCGGATATCTTTTACTATTTAAGATTTATTTACCTAACTTTGTGCCGTGATAGGCCAGGAACAACATATATTTTAGCGACTCTCTATAATTTTATATCTCAGCAACCATGAAATACAGCTTTCAGAAAAACGTGGCGTGCAGTCAGATGACATTGCCCGCCGTCGGAGCCATCTCCGCATTCCTGTGGTTCGTGCTGCCAGACAATGGCGCTCACAGCTCGTTCACAGGCAGCGAGTATGGGGTATGGAATTTCTTGCCGCAGTCTGTCACAGACAACGCATGGACACATGAGATAAGCCTCATCATCTGCGCCTTGGCTGTGTACCTCATGGCAGAGCTCAACAACGCCAACATGCTGCTCAGGGTGAGCTCGCGCATGCTCAGCAGTATGCTTGCCATCACGCTGGCTCTCTCACTCAACTGCCACAATCTCCAGCCTGGACTCGTGCTGATGCTCATGTCGCTGATGTCCTACTTCTCTCTTTTCGACAGCTATAAGCAGCCCCACCCTGGTCATGTGTTCATTTCCTTCATATTCGTGTCCATGTCCTCGCTTTTCTTCCCAGGCCTGGTATGGGTTTCGGTCATTTACTGGATTCTGGCAGGGATGATGAGGTCGCTGACACTGCGTTGCCTGATAGCGTCAATCCTTGCCATGCTGCTTCCATACTGGATTGTGGCTGGCGCAGCTGTGTTTTTCGGATTCGTCCCGCAGCTTTTCCAGCATTTCCAGCAGATGGTATCTTTCCGCATTGGCTCATATGCCGACATAGGCATTGGCACCGCCGCTCTCGCCATCTTCACCACCATTCTCTTCATCTCTGGCGCAATAGACTTCTACGCCAACCGCCTGCTGGACCGCACGCGCACCCGCGCCTCGCTCAATGCGGTGTTTGTCCACGGCTGCGCATTCATCATGGCCATGGCCTTGCAGCCCCAGCACATAGACGTGCTCCAGCCTGTGCTGCTTGTCGACACTGCCATCCTGTTCGGGCATTTCTTCACGCTCACACACACGCGTTTCTCACACATTTACATGATTGTCATGCTGGTGCTTGCCATAGTCACCGTCATGCTGCAATGCAGCACAATATGCCAGGACACATTCCGCCTCGCAACGGATTTCTTCTCTGGCCTCACGCATTCATGGCTATAAAGGCGGTGGATCATGAGTTACCGCCTATACTAATTTGAATCTGTACGGGTCATATCTTAGCCGTGCCTATTTACACGGCCCATCTTAACCCATCTTAAAGCATACACACTACTACACATCACACATGGATTCTCTTAATCAGTTCTTCATCGAATATGGATACTGGGGCATGGCCATGGCGTCATTCCTCGCTGGCACATTCGTGCCTTTCAGCTCAGAGGCTGTCATGGGAGCACTGCTGGCTACTACAGGCATGGACCCCTGCCTCACTGTGATAAGCGGCACTATAGGCAACGTGCTTGGCTCTATGTTCAACTACTATATCGGGCGTATCGGCAGCGTGGAGCAGATCTCGCGCTGGATGCACATTAAGGAGCGCCGCCTCATCAAGACACGTGACTATGTGGAGCGCAAGGGATCATGGATAGCCACCTTCTCCTTCCTGCCCATCTTCGGCACGGCCATATCCATATCTCTCGGCATTCTCCGCGCCAATGTGTGGGGAGTACTCTTCTGGTCTTTCCTGGGCAAACTGGGACGCTACATCATCGTGGCGGGCTCGGTAGTAGCCATTGCTGGAGGTCATTGAGTCATACATGACAGGCATTGCTTCATCAATGGAGGACATTGAACCATACATGACAGGCATTGCTCATCAATGGAGGACATTGAACCATACATGACAGGCATTGCTCATCAATGGAGGTCATTGCCATACATGATGGGCATTGCTCACCAATGAAGGTCATTGAGCCACCAGAAGTGTAGCTTGCCATATTTTCCTGCCAATGCGTACAGTAAGGCAAATGAGGCACATAGCACTGGGGGCAAGCGAAGTTATTCTCCCAAGAGGATTGCAGCAAGAAAGCAATCAGATCGCCCTGCAAGCGCAAAAGTTCTTTTATATAAGACTTTTACACTTGCAGGGCGATCTGTATTGTAAGTATGTATTCTAACGCGGACTACTTAGAACGGGAAATTGATACCTATATTCATGTTGCCCTTGCCCGACAGCGGCAGTCCCTGCTTGGCCACCTTGCCGAGGCAATGGTCCATGCCCATGTAGAGATTGAAGCCATTGGGATGGAAATCAAGCAGCCATCCGAAGCTTGCCCCATAGGTGCCAAGAGCCACATTGGTTGATGCGGAGAATATCTTGCACGGAGCCACGTTGGCAGAGAGACGGAAATCGGTGTATGAATATGAGCCAGCCATTCTGGTGCTGTTCATGAAGCCGAACTTCAGCTTGTCATAGAAGTCTGGCGTGTACTCCACGCCAAGATTCATTGTGGCATGGAGAGCCTTGGAGCGCGAGCCGGCATCACCGTTGTCCTGCAGCTCATACAGTGAGGCCAGTCCCTCTGTGAGGCGGTCCATCTCGTTGTCGAAGGAGTTGGAAGCATCGTCGTCCACATTGAAGTTGTACTTGTCGGTGTTGATGCTGCGGTCGCCATTTGTGGAAGCCGTAAAATTGGTGTTCCAGTTGATGTAGCCAAGGTCGAGCAGAGAAGCCGAGAATGTCCAGTTGTCATCGAGCTTGTACACAGCTCCGAGGTCAACGGCCATACCAAAGCCATTCACTCCCCAGTCGCTGTCGTCGACACCGCTCACATACTGGTGCATCACCTTCTCGCCATCGGCGCCGCGCTCTTTTTCCTCTATCTTATACTTCATGTCCTTGATGCTGGCATTGATCTCCGCATTAGTGACACCGCTCCAGGCATCTTGTCCAAGAGTGAGCTGGGCCTTATTGACCTTGGCGTCTATATTGGCTATACCGAAAAGGAACTTGAGCTTTGCGCCCACGCGGAGATTCTCGTTTATCTCGCGGCTATGTCCGAAGGCAAGTTCTGCATAGCCCACGGCATTGGCCTCAAGTCCGCCCATGTCGTAGGTCTTGTTCTCTGCGCCTTCCTTGGCCAGACGGAAGATGTCGCCAGGAAGGACGAGGTCCATAGACTGGCGTGCGTTGATCTCAACGGTGTTGTAGCCTCCGAAGCCCTTGAAGCCAGTGCCAAGTATCTGGAGCTTCAGATTCTCCGAGAGCTTGTTCTTGTTCTTTATGTCCGAGAGGAACTCGCTCGTGCTTACATTAGGATTGAGGAACAGGGCTGTACGGCCGTTCACGTTATAGAGTATGTTGTCTGTGCGCAGATTGCCTGTCATGCCCACATTGAGGTTGCCCACGCCTGGCATGGACACATAATTCTGGCTGTTGCCGAAAGCAGGGTTGACATCATGACGGAAGAGGTATCCCTCTGTGAAATATCCAGACTGGAGATTCTGCGCCACTGCTGTGGATGCCAGTCCGATGGCCGTTGCCACGAAGATATATCTTATATTTTTCATATTATTTCTTGTGTTTTTGCCCATGGCAGCAAAGCGCCCATGAGCAGGTGTTCTATTCATCTTTCGTAGGTGTACTGTTTATATATGCCTCTGATTGCTCGCCTTACAGTTCGTCTTCATAGTAGCCAGACACCTTTGCCTTGAAATTCTTCACGTCAAGCTTCATCGCTGGAGCCAGCACGGTGTCGCTGCCCTTGTTTGTAAGCTTGGCCTTTATCATGACACCGTCAATCTTGTTGATTGTGGCATTGACTGTGAGATCCACCTTTGTGCCGCTGGCCTTGGCAGGCACTGTAGCCTCGTTGGATGTGGCTCCAGGTATAGCCTTGCCGTCCTTGTCTATGGCCACCACGCTGAGCACGATGTCGAACGGCACTTCTGTGCTGCAATCGAATGTGACATTGACCTTGGTGAGGGTCATCTTGTCGAGGTCCTCATCGCTCCATCCGTCAAGAGTGTCGGTATAGACGATGAGCGAGTTGTCGTTGAGCTGGAGCGGTGCGTAGAAGGTGTAGTCGCCTGTCACCTTTGGCAATGATGTGCCGAGACTGAGGTTCACGATGTCTGTTGCAGGTATGCGAGGCTCCTCCACATCCACGCTGATGGTTGTAGGTATGCCTTCTCCTTCGACATCGAGCACATCGCTCAACTTGCTGAAGGCCACGTGCTGCGGGTTCTGGTAGCCAGATATAGGGCTGGCTGGAGCTGCAGGAGCGAAGACAAAGGTGTTGTTATGATTTGTCTCAGTGTCTGTCACGAAGCGGCCGTCGTCCACCGAGTTGGTCACCTTCTTGCCATCCTTCTCTGATGTGAGCGTCAGGCCTGAGGATATCTTCATTGGCGCATTGTTCCTGATGTAGCCATCAAGCGGATTGTTCATCTTGAGATAGAGCTGAGGATTGGCTATGCTCACCTTTGTGCCCTTCTGGCTGAGGAAGTCTGGAATGTTGCTGATGTCTATAGGGTTGATGTTGAAGTCTTCCACTGCATATTCTATCTGGCCTGTGAAAGTCTTCACCTGGATTGGGTCTATAGATGGGCTGACCTTGAAGGTGATGGTGTTAGGCAAAGAGTTGCTGCTCAGGTAGAGGTTGACCTTACCTGCCGACACGCTTATCTCGTCGCCGAAAGAGAACGTGTGCTTTGCTGCGTCAAAGTGGACATTGGCCACCTTGGCGTCTATTCCCTTCACCTGCATATTTATGGTGATGATTCCGCTGGAGTTTGGCACCAATGGTTCGCTGAACGAGAGTTTGCCTGTGCTCTTGTCATAAACGCCCTTGTCTGGCACAGCGTCGAGTCCCTTCGGATAATTGACAACAAGTCCCTCTATCTTGATATTTTTCAGCTGATTGGCATTGAAGCCGATAACTCTGACCACATTCACAATAGATGTCTCCACCCCAATGTAGTCTATTTTCTTGATTGACTCATCGACATTATTCGCCTTAGACTCAAAGCTTGTAGGGCTGCACACGATATCGTAGTAGCCTGTTATTGTCATCTCTGGAAGTTCCACACCGTCTGGCACTTGTGGCAGTCCAGCCTCCTTCACGAGGTTGAGCGTGCTTGATATAGGGCTGATAGAAGGTTTTGAAGCTGTAAAGGCAGACACCTTTATCGGATCTGAGCTGAACGTTCCCTCTTTCTGCACCGCATATATTTTCTTCCCGTCCTGCTCTATCTCCTTCACCTCACTGTCGTCGTCAAGGTCAAGAACCTGGTCGAGGGTAATCTGGTCTATGTTCATCGGAACAACTAAGTCTTTGGCGTTCAACCGCGACGTCGTGTCTATGTCGCTGAGGTCATACGCATTGTCAACACATGATGTTGCGGCTGTCAGCAGGACTGCTGCAGAGAGTCCCATCAGCCAATGGCTGCGATAGATATTCATATAAGTAATCGATTAAATTAGTTAATTGTCGGCAAATATAGTTATTTTTGCTTTAACGCCAAGACCTTTTATTAAAATTTTCGCAATTTATCCGCTTTTTTTCGTCAGCGCATCCGCTTTTGTTTCCTCATGCTGCATTCAGCACGTCTTTTCAGCCTTGTCTGAGACAGGTGCACCGGCTATACAAGATGCTGCCAGGCACGACATATTTTTTTAAAGCAGGGGCTCCTACTTAGCAATGAGGCTCCAGAGTCATCCGATGAACAATTGTAGCCTGTAAGCAATATTCAGAAGTTGAGTAAAACTACATTTGTCATATACTGATGGTTGATGACCTGGCATCCATAATCCCTCACTCAGTTTTCAGACATTGCAATCTTCTATGTCTTACGCATCGTTATCCTATACTTTGCGCATCGTCATACTATGGTTTGCGCATTGTTATCCTATGGCTTGCGCATCGTTATCCTAAGGTTTATCGCACGCACTGGATATGGAGTTCAAAGGACTTTCAGCATGCCCCAGATAGGACTCCATACATATTACACATGGCTATATATTTTTTATATGATTACATGTTGGCGCAGGACATGAAGAACCTCCGCATCATCAACTCCATACATTATATACATCTGACTATATGGCGCACCATGGTTCGTGCGCCATGTAAGGTTGTCAATCGGGAATATCTGCTGACTCAAAAAAAATAGCGGCACGTGACGTGTCGCCATTTATTCTTTTTTCACCATCTCCCTTTGCCGCGTCAAGCCTTTGCGCCCTGCGCCACACTCTTACCCTGTTCGTTCAGGATAATAAGCAGGGCGGTTGGGGCAGGAGGCATCTTTTCAGTTGAGCGCAGAGTCGAGTTCTGATCCAGCCTTAAACTTCACCACCTTTTTTGCAGCAATAGTGATAGGCTCTTTTGTAGCAGGATTGATGCCCTCACGTCCAGCTCTTTCAGACACAGCGAATGTGCCGAAACCGACGAGAGAAACCTTGTCACCCGCCTTCAATGCCTCTACTACTGCCTCAATGGCTGCTTCCACAACCTGCTTAGAGGTCGTTTTGCTCACTTCCGTTTTTGCGGAAACTGCATTTACCAAGTCTGTCTTGTTCATGAGTAAAAATTGTTATAAGTTATTTGACTAAAGTTTTGGCCTTCATTTATCCAAACTTTATTGCAAATATATGTCATTCTAACTCCACAGCAAACAAAAGTGGGGAAAAATAGTTGAAAAAGGTGAAAAATATCAGTATTTTATATAATAATGACTTTCAATAGGAAGAAAAACTCTAATTTTGCACGATGTAAGGCGGGCCAGCCATGCGACGGGCGGCTTGGCCACACACATTTTCATAAAGAAGTTATAAACAAAACATCAAAGCAAACAATTACACCATGCAATTGACTCCAGCAGTAAAAGTCATACTTATTATAAACATAGTTTTCTACGCCCTGACATACTGGATTACACCCATGTTTCCACTGGGCGGACATATAGACTGGTTTGAGAACTTCAACGCCCTGCACCCGATAGGCTATCCAGGCTTCAACGTGCTGCAATATGTCACCTACATGTTCATGCACGGAGGATGGTGGCACCTCTTCTTCAACATGTGGTCGCTCTGGCTGTTCGGCCCCGCAGTGGAGATGAGAGTGGGCACGAAGCGATTCACATACTATTACCTGCTGTGTGGCATCGGCTCTGCCCTGACACACCAGATAATATCGTTCTTCGGCATCATACCGCCATCAATACTGGTAGGCGCTTCAGGCGCCATCTACGGACTCATGGCGGCAGCCGCATACTATTTTCCACACACCAAACTCTTCATCATCCCGATACCGGTGCCCATCAAGCTTAAATACCTGGTGGCATTCTACACCATCTTCGAGATGTACCAGGGAATAACCTCCATTGACGGCGTGGCCCATTTCGCCCATTTCGGCGGCATAGTGGTCGGCTCGATAATAATAATAATATGGAGACTGCTGGGCCGCAAAAGCACCAACGGCTGGGACGGCAGACAGTCTTCTGGCTACTCAAGCTACAGCTACAGCAGCTCCTCAGGCGACGAGGGATACACATCCAGCCACTATGACAAAGGCACGTCAGGAGGCTCGTTCTTCAGCCGCCTGTTCAGAAGCAAAAAAGAGCCCAAGATAACCGTGCACTCCGCAAGGGAGGCCAACTACGCCGACCACGAGTACAACATGCGCAAGAACGAGGAGCGTGTTGAGATAGACCGAATCCTCGACAAGGTGCGCGAGTCAGGCTATCAGAACCTCACTGCCGAGGAGAAGGCCACTTTGTTTAACGCAAGTAAGAAAATGCAGGAGAAAGAATGAAGTTGCTGAAGACCATACCACTCTATATATTCATTGCCATAAATCTGATAACGATTGTGGCAATGATTTTTTGTGCATACTCTTCCATGCTCAAGCCACAGGAGCACGTGGGGCTGACGTATTGGGGACTCGCCTTTCCCTTGTTTCTTGCAGCCAACGTGTGCTTTGTGCTTTTCTGGCTCATCTTCAAGTGGAAGCTCACAGCCATGCCTCTGTGCGGACTGCTGGCGTGCGTCTCATACATCAGAGACTACATGCCGCTCAACATACCGCTCGACCCGCCAGAGGGCAGCCTGAAGGTGCTGTCATACAACGTCATGTCTTTCGGCAAAGACTACTCCACCCCGCTGGAGGACAACGAGATATTCCTGTACATAAAGCACAGCGGGGCCGACATAGTGTGCCTGCAAGAGGCCATGAAGGCTAAAAGCGACAGGATGGCAGAGATACTGCACGACCTGTACCCATACAACTCGCGCAACATGGTGGCAGACAACTACAACGCCTGCTTCTCAAAACATCCCATCATAGGGTGCGAGAAGGTGGACTATCCATCGCAAAGCAACGCCTCTTACGCCTATACCATAGTGGTCGGCGCAGACACGCTGACCGTCATCAACAACCACCTTGAGAGCTACAGGCTTACTACCGACGACAAAGACAAATACAAGTCGATCATACGCAACTACAGCCATCCGCGGAGCAACGGCACCGAGGAGAAATACGAGTCGCTCACAAGCAAGCTCGCCCCGATAGACTCGCTGAGAGGCATACAGGCCGACTCGCTGGCGGCTTACGTGGAAAGGAAAGAGGGAAAATACATCATAGCGTGCGGCGACTTCAACGCCTCGCCCATATCCTACCCTCACTGGCGGCTCACACGCACACTCAACGACGCCTACACCAGAAGCGGCAACGGTCCTGGACTCAGCTACAACCGCAGCGGAATGTATTTCAGACTGGACAACATAATGGTCAGCCCCAACATCACGGCCTACAAGACAGAAGTGGACCGCTCCATCAAGGCTAGCGACCACTATCCTATCTATTCGTATGTCAAATTAGAGGACAAATGACCCCCTTTTGCAACTTTATGAATAAATTTTCCGCCAATTCATTCCTTATTGTAAAAAAATGTATAACTTTGCACTTTGAATGATTGTAGCTTTGCGACAACCCACTTTTGCCGTGAGCCTATAAGAACATCAAGGATTCAATAACAATCAAATAATTAAAATTATCAACAAAATGCAAAACAAAGGATTTGTAAAGTTTTTAGCAGTGGCGTTGACACTCATCTGCCTCTTCTATCTCTCCTTTTCCGTAGTGACAAGCTACTATGAGGGCAAAGCTGAGAGCATGGACGAACAGGAAGCTGAGCTGTACCTGGACTCGTTGAACACGAATCCAGTCTACCTTGGCAACTACACTCTCAAGGACTGCCGCGAAACCGCCATCGGTCTCGGACTCGACCTGAAGGGCGGCATGAACGTCATCCTCGAGGTGAGCGTGCCAGAGGTGGTGAAGACATTGTCAGACCACAAGACTGACCCTGCATTCCTCAAGTCTGTAGACGAAGCAGCCAAGGGTGCGCAAGAGAGTCAGAGCGATTTCATCACACTTTTTGTCAGTGCCTATAAAAAGAATGCTCCGGGTAAGCCTTTGGCGGCTATCTTCGCCACCCAGCAGCTGAAAGGACGAGTGAACACCAACAGCTCTGACGCCGAGGTGGAGAAAGTGCTCCGCCAAAGCGTGGACGAGGCTGTGGACAACTCGTTCAAGGTGCTCCGCACACGTATCGACCGCTTCGGCGTCGTACAGCCCAACATCCAGAAGATTGAGGGACAGAGCGGACGCATCATGGTCGAGCTTCCTGGCATCAAGGAGCCAGAGCGCGTGCGCAAGCTGCTCCAGGGAAGCGCAAACCTTGAGTTCTGGGAGACTTACGACGCACCTATCGTGGCGCCATACCTCTCACAGCTCAACGCTGCCCTCCGCAACGGCACATCAGCCGAAGAGCCTAAGGCTACTGAAGCAGCTGACTCTGTAGCAGCCGACTCGGCAGCTACTGCCACAGAAGAGGTGGCAAAGGCTGACTCCAACTCAAGCAAGAGCGCGGCCAGCGTTCTGGCTCAGGTGAAGAAAGCCGAGGCCAACAACGCTCCAGCCACAGACGCCAAGGCCATAGCAGCAGCCAAGAAGGACAATCCGCTCTTCGCTATGCTCCAGCCTACAGGCGCACAGCGCGGATGCATGGTCGGCATAGCCCAGGCACGAGACACCGCAGAAATCAGCGCTCTCCTCGCCTCTGAGACAGCCAAGCAGATCTTCCCTGCCGACCTCTCGCTGAAATGGGGAGTCAAGTCTATGGACAAGGCTGGCAAGGTATTCGAACTCTATGCCATCCGCACTACAGGCGCCAACGGACGCGCTCCGCTGGAGGGCGATGTGGTGACTGAGGCAAAGGACGACTTCGACCAGTATGGCAACCCTGTGGTCAGCATGAAGATGAACACAGAGGGCGCACGCAAGTGGGCCGCTCTCACTGAGGCCAACGTGAACCACTGTGTGGCCATCGTGCTCGACAACCTCGTGTACAGCGCACCAAACGTCATGAACAAGATTGACGGCGGAAGCACTCAGATAAGCGGTAACTTCACTACGACAGAGACAAAGGACTTGGCCAATGTGCTCCAGTCAGGTAAGATGCCAGCACCTGCATCCATCATTCAGGAGGACATCGTGGGCCCAACACTCGGCGCACAGTCTATCCAGGCTGGATTCATCTCATGTATCGTGGCATTCATCATACTGATGCTCTACATGGTGGCTATGTATGGCGTGCGTGAGGGTATGGTGGCCAACTGCGCCCTGATGCTCAACTTCTTCTTCTCGTTCGGAATACTCACCTCACTGGGCGCCGCACTGACCATGTCGGGCATCGCCGGTATGGTGCTTACTCTCGGTATGGCGGTCGACGCCAACGTGCTCATCTATGAGCGCACCAAGGAGGAGATGCGCACAGGCAAGAATCTTAACGCGGCTGTGGCTGCGGGCTACAGCAACGCCTTCTCGGCCATCTTCGACTCAAACGTCACAACTATCATCACTGGTATCATCCTCTACAACTTCGGCACAGGCCCAATCAAGGGATTCGCCACAACACTGATGATAGGTATCGTATGCTCATTCTTCACAGCTGTATGGCTGACACGCATCGCCTATGAGCACTTCCTTGAGAAGGGCAAGTGGCAGAACCTCAAGTTCACTACTGCCATCTCAAAGAACATGATGAAGGACACTAAGTTCAACTTCATGGGCAACTACAAGAAATCATTCTGCATCTTCGGAGCTCTCATAGTGATTGTGCTTGTAAGCTTCGCCGTGCGTGGACTGAGCCAGTCTATCGACTTCACAGGCGGACGCAACTACAAGGTTGAGTTTGTCAAGCCTGTCAACACAGAGGAAGTGAAGGCTGCCATCGTGAAGACATTCCAGGCCAACAACCCAACTGAGGAAGCTGTCAACGTGACAGTCATAGCCATCGGTACAGAGGGCAACAACATACGCGTGTCTACCAACTTCAACATCAATGACAATAGCAGCGAGGCTGACGCAAACATCGAGTCGCTTCTCTACAAGTCATTCGTTGACGGAGGCATGGTGGACAAGTCGGTATCAGAGGAAGCATTCCTCGACCGCGACAACCGTGCAGGCGGCTCTATCGTGTCGTCACAGAAGGTGGGTCCATCTATCGCAGAGGACATCACCTACGGAGCCATCCTGTCAGTGGTGTTCGCCATCGTAGCTATCTTCGTCTACATCCTCGTAAGATTCCGCAACGTGGCATACTCAGTAGGCTCTATCGTGGCGCTGACAGTGGACACAGTGCTGGTCATCGGCATGTTCTCGCTCTGCTACGGATGGATAGGATTCTCACTTGAGGTAGACCAGACATTCATCGGAGCCATCCTGACTGTCATCGGTTACTCTATCAACGACAAGGTGGTCATCTTTGACCGTATACGCGAGACCTTCGGCCTCTACCCTAAGCGTGACCGCCAGCGTATCTTCAACGACTCGCTCAACAGCACACTTGCACGTACTATCAACACATCTGTGTCTACGTTCATCGTGCTGCTCGTCATATTCGTGCTTGGAGGTGACAGCATCCGCGCCTTTGCCTTTGCAATGATGCTCGGTGTCATCATCGGCACATGCTCATCTCTCTTCATCGCCGCACCTACAGCTTACCTCGTCATGGGCGCGCGCATCAAGGAGACTGACGAGACAACAGAGCCCGCCAAGGCTTAACATGGCACACACATACACAAAGGCGGCGGCATAAAGCCGCTGCCTTTTATTTTTTTCTTGTCTCTTACATCAATGTGCACACACTCATCACACCATGACACAGCTTACGTTATATATAATGAGTGGGGCATAGAAGACTACACACAATAACAAACAAATAAACACAAAATCATTATGGCAAAAATTCGTGCAGCCATCGTAGGTTATGGCAATATCGGCAAATACGCGCTCGAAGCCATCGAGGCATCACAAGACATGGAGTGCGTTGGCGTCGTTCGCCGCAACGGCGAAGAAAACAAGCCTGCAGAACTCTCAAACTACAAGGTAGTGAAGAACATCTCTGAACTCCAGGACGTTCAGGTGGCTATCCTCGCTACTCCTACACGTAAGGTAGAGGAGTACGCAAAGCAGTGCCTCGCCCTCGGCATCAACACTGTAGACTCTTTCGACATCCACACACAGATAGTTGACCTGCGCCGCTCGCTCAATGAAGTGGCAAAGGCTCACAACGCTGTTTCTATCATATCAGCCGGATGGGATCCAGGATCAGACTCCATCGTCCGCTCACTCATGGAAAGCCTCGCTCCAAAGGGCGTCAGCTACACCAACTTCGGTCCAGGCCGCTCAATGGGACACTCTGTGGCAGTGCGTGCCATCGACGGTGTCAAGGACGCTCTCTCTATGACCATTCCTGTAGGCACAGGCATCCATCGCCGCATGGTGTATGTGGAGCTTGAGGAAGGCGCAGACTTCAAGACTGTGGAGGCTGCCATCAAGGCAGACCCTTACTTCGTGAACGACGAGACACACGTGCAGCAGGTTCCATGCGTGGACGCTCTCAACGACGTGGGCCATGGCGTGAACCTGGTCCGCAAGGGCGTGTCTGGCAAGACTCACAACCAGCTGTTCGAGTTTGACATGAAAATCAACAACCCTGCTCTTACAGCACAGGTGCTGGTCAACGTGGCGCGCGCTTCTCTCAAGCAGCAGCCAGGCGCATACACCATGATTGAGATTCCTGTCATCGACATGCTCTGCGGCGACAAGGAGGAACTCATCCGTCATCTCGTATAAGACGAACACATAGCGCATCATGAACCGCTAACGCATACAGCGGCTTACCAGCGCAAATGAAACTATATGGACGAGGCACTTCCACACAATGGCAATGCCTCGTCCTTATTTATTTCTGTGAAGCCATTATTCGTTTCTGCCGAATCATCATTTATTTCTAATTAGTGTTTTTCTCTCTGTGATTTAGAACTTGGGTATAGCCCTTTAGGGGGACTATCCTTTTTGGGGGCAGCTTATTGGTGTCGGGAAGATAGCTGATTGTCAAGGCCAAGTGCAGTCGCTTGCAATTCTAAGGATAGTGGACTGCCGCGGCATCGGACAGTGGGCTGTCTTTGCGTGACAGCAGGGACATGACAGGGCTTGACACCAGTAAAGCAGAGTTTTGTCTTTTTTTTTAAAAGCATAGGCTCTGATACCTTTCACCCTTCACCTTTCTGCCTTGAAATGCCGACATGCACGGGAAATTCACGAGGTGAAGGGTTGTCTCTTGCCCTTCACCCTCCTTTCACCGCCCTTTACTGAGGTTCTTCTGTCTTTCGCTATGCGACTTCCGGAAGGCTCTCTATACAGGTTTATGCATCGCTCTCTGCATGGATGAGACGATAAGCCTGGCCATGCTTGGTATGCTTGCTTTGGCATCCTATGAACTTGAGCGTCTGACCGATTCTCACCTTAGTGCTCATGCTGCTCACTAGCATCGGGTATTGCTCGTGAAGCACCTTGAACACTTCTGAACCGGTCATCCATTTGCCTTCTTCTTTCTCTGTCGGCACCTTGAAGCAGCAGGAGATCATCGACTCCAAGTCGTCTGTCTTGAAGAAAGGCAGATTTTGTTTTTGGATGCGAGCCACCTCGTCATTGGTGAACCAGTATGGGGTTAAGTTGTGACGAAGCTCATACATGACTTGCGCATAGAGCTGGTCATAGCTTATGACCGAGTCGTTGTCAATATATGCCCCCGCGGGGATATGCAGGCAGATGTATCGGCGGCTTCCTGTAGGGTCGCATAGAGGATGCTCGTCATTGGTGGTCGCCAAGAACGAGGCGTATCTTGGACGGTCATCCTGGCTCTTGCCGAAGATTGGGCGGCCGTTCACCTTCACCTTGGAGAGTGTTTGCTTGAGCTTGCCTTGCTGGGCAGCTCCCATGTTGGCGAATTCGTCGATGTTGACGTAGAGATTGTGGGTGAGAGCCATCTCCGTGTCAAACTTGTTGCCGAAGTTGATGTGGTCGAGGAAGTACATGCGGAGTGGTCCGGTTCTCTGGCGATGCTGTCATTGGGGCCGCTTGTTGTTTGATCATTTGATTTAGACTGTTCATGATATATATATATTAATGATTAGTACTATAGAGGTTGAGGGTGGATGATGGGTCTCAGCCAACCCTTCACCGCTTGAAGTGCCCTGTTTGTTGGCATCTTCAGCGTTTTGGTGAAGGGTGAAGGCATTTGACGCATAGGCGTGCCATTTATCTCCCAGGCATCCAAGTTGAGCTTCATCTGCCCTTGTCCCGAATTACCAGCGCAAAAGTACGAAAAAGAAAAGCCGTTTCCAATGTACCCTTGCTTTCCCCATGCCATTTACCGACAGATTGGGAAAAATACAGCCTTATCAAGTCTGAACTCGGAATTTTCAAAGCTGCCATGCCGTCCAATGCAATCAATAGGTTTACTATTTCCGTCCCTATATTCCAATAAGGGCAAAGTTGGGAACATTAGCAAATGTACCCAAGATAAACATAGGAGATGTTATGAAGAGACAAACTGTTGGGAATGTCAAATTATGGAGAGAAAAGAACCTGCGTAAAAATCCTATGATTAAACGCAGGAACATACTTTGTGCGTAAAAGTGGGTACATCAAATTGGACAGCCTACTTTACAGACTACTAGTACTTTTATATTTCTGACAACATTATCTGCCAAGCACTTATATATTTCTGCCCTGCAACCTTTTTGACCACACACTTATCGGGCCTGACAGAATCACGGCTCGCCTGGAGCGCACACATAATGCAGCCATGCTAATGTTTGAGAAAAACAGCGATAGTCTTGGTGGTGTCACCAAAAACATCTAACTTTGTGGCACGGCCGCTTATAAGCAAGTATATAGCCAGACAGAAAGAGGGCAAGCAAAAACAAGTAGCCACGTATACTGGTCACAAGACAATAAAAAGCACCAGACTACATTCTGCACGGACGTAAGCTCGCAAAGCGCACCAGACTAAACACATGAGGCGCCACCACACGCTTCATCCACAGACATCATACGAACTCACAAGATGAGCTCACAAAACACATAGGAGAATGAAAAGATACAGCATTTTTGTCATTTTAGCCGCAAGCATCATCATGTGCGCATGCGACGGCAACAAGAAGAAAAGTGATGATGCATCATCTGTCATAGTCAAGCCCATAGACGAGATTCCCGGCATATTCGAGGCCCATGGCACCATAGGCAGCGGCACCAGCATGAACATGATAGAATTCATCAATGAGCATGGCGACACCATCTACCTGCAAGCCAACAGCCAGTCGGTGGCTGGCGGCGTGAACGTGGGCGACAAGCTTGATGTGGTGTATAATGTGACGGACGATGCCAACATAGTGTCGCTGGCTGTCAACATGACTTCTCTTCAGCATGTGTGGAGCCAAAAAGGCAACGACGGACACGAGCAGAGCCTGGAACTGAACGAAGGGGGCCGGGCCACTACATACAACATGAATGTGGACTACGACTCATGGTCTGTGGAGAACGGACAATTGCTTCTGCGCTTCCCTAAAAGCAAGCTGGACGAAAAGGCTACTCCTGCCGACACCTTCGACATCATGCTACTCAGCGCAGACAGCCTGGTGCTGATGCACGGCGACCTCATGACTGAGTTTGAAAGATACAACTAAGCAACAGGACTATGCTCTGAGACTTATGTAGCCATGCCTGTCAAACATAAGTAGATGCTTAGAGTAACGAGCAGAGCGAAGAGACGGACGGTATGTTACATGCCTGTCAAACATAAGTAGGTGCTTAGCATCAGTATGAAATGATGCTAAGCACCTACTTATCACGTATATCATAGCTATTAGAAGCCCGGACATACAAAAAGTGTGGCATATTAGCCTCTTCTTTTATATTTCATTATTTACTACACAGGAAAAAGTAATAGTCTCATCAATTCAACAGACTACATAATTGAGATGCTGACGACAGCAGTATGGTACACAAGAGACGAAGCGGGCATCGCTATTCAGCAATGTCCGCTTCATCTTTTGCCGTGTTAAGCCGATGTTCAAAATTGCCTTTACATTACATGACAATAATGAGCAGCTACTTATCAGAAAGGAAGGTCGCTCGAATCGTCAGCAGCCTGAGTGAAACTGCTGGCGGCTGGAGCAGCAGGAGCAGCAGGGGCAGCCGGAGCAACAGGAGCCTGGCCAACTCCCGTCATTGCTGGATTTGCTGCCTGAGCAGCAGGAGCCACGTTCCATACACGTATATCATTGTACCAACGTCCGTTATACTCTCGAGCATTGATATCGAACGACACAGTAAGCTCCTGTCCCACCTGAATGTTGAAGCGGTTGATGTTTTCCTCGCCAAACACGTTAAAAGCCATCCTCTTGGGGAACTGTCCCATAGTCTCCTCAATGACATAGTCCTGAGTCTTCCAAGGATTGCCTGTACGGGCAGACACGCCTCCACGTGCTTCGAGCACTGCTATAATCTTTCCTGTAAATTCCATTTTTCTATCGTTTGTTTATGTTGCTATTTACTATTAGGGCACAAAATTACGCTTTTTTTTTGTATTGTCAAAACTTATCCATAACTTTGTGTTCAATTAGACCGTTTAGTCAACGGGATACAGGGGAATAATGCCCTATGCGCATTACGTCCTGAAATGGTTATAAACATTTTATCATATACACATACAATGAGATTTAGCGTTTCAAGTTCAGATCTGAGCATCCGCCTTCAAAATATCAGCAAGGTACAAAATTCCAAAAACGCATTGCAGATTCTCGACAACATACTGTTCGAACTGAAAGGCGGCAAGCTGAGGCTCATAGCCTCTGATAGTGAAGTCACCGTCACCACACGTGTGGAAGTGTCTGATGTTGACGGCAGTGGCAAGTTTGCTGTCAACTCACGTACTCTTATTGGCTCTGTAAAAGAGATACCAGACCAGCCTATCACATTCACAGTAGACCCAAGCACATACAGCGTCAAGGTCAACTACCAGAATGGCGAGTACAACTTCACAGGTGTTGACGGCTCTGACTTTCCGCTGCCCTCATCCATACAGGGAAGCAAGCACAGCGTGACCATCAACTCAAGACTAATGCTCAACGGCATCACACGATGCCTCTTTGCCACATCCGACGATGAGCTGCGCCCGCAGATGACCGGCGTGTATTTCGACATGAACAACGAGATGATGGCGTTTGCCGCAAGCGACGGACACAAGCTGGTGCGCAACCGTCTCCTCGCTGTGCATCCAGACGAGCCTTGCGCCTTCATCCTGCCTAAGAAGCCAGCCCTCATGCTGAAGAACATACTGCCACGCTTCGACGAGGACGTAAATGTGTGCTTCGACAGCCAGAACGCCATATTCACTGTAGAGAACTACACCATCATATGCCGTCTGATAGAGGGACGCTACCCTAACTACAACGCTGTGATTCCAAAAGACAACCCGTTCAGGGTGAGCGTGGACCGCGTCTCCTTCATCAGCGCGCTGCGCCGCGTGCTTGTATTTGCCAGCTCAAGCTGCGCTGTAGTGAAGATAAGCGTGAAAAGCGGCTCGATGAATGTTTCCGCACAAGACCTTGACTTCTCCACATCAGCAGAGGAGAGTCTGCTGTGCGACTATGAAGGAAACAACATGGAGATAGGCTTCAACGGACCATTCCTCCTCGATGTCCTCAACTGCATCACCAGCACAGATGTCATCATGGAGCTGGCCGACCCAAGCAGAGCCGGAGTCATCATGCCCGCGGAAATGGACGAGGAGGAGGATCTCGTGATGCTTCTCATGCCAATGATGCTCAAGTGACAATGGCGGCTTATCCGCACACAAAACAAAATATAAAGAGACACCATGAAGCTGAATCTGAAAAAACCCATATTTTTTTTCGACCTTGAGACCACAGGCATCGACACTGTGCACGACCGCATAGTGGAGCTTTGCTACATCAAGGTGTGGCCCAACGGCAACGAGGAGTCAAAGTCAATGCGCATCAATCCAACCATACCCATACCCAAGCAGTCGTCAGACATACACGGCATCTATGACGACGACGTGAAGGACTGCCCCACTTTCAAAGACATTGCAGGCGACCTCCTGAAGGTGATTGAGGGAAGTGACTTGGCTGGATTCAACTCAAACAAGTTTGACATTCCGCTGCTGTGCGAGGAGTTCCTGCGTGCGGGCTACAATTTCGACATACACAACTGCCTGTGCGTGGACGTGCAGAACATATACCACAAGCTCGAACGGCGCACACTCATCGCCGCATACAAGTATTATTGCGGAAAAGACCTGGAGAATGCCCACTCTGCCCTGGCCGACACAAGAGCCACACTGGAAGTTCTTGAGGCTCAACTGGACAAGTATCCGGAAGACCTGAAGAACGACATCCCATTCCTGGCAGAGTACAGCAGGATGAACAACAACGTGGACTTTGCCGGACGCATCATACGCAACGATGCCGGCGTGGAAGTGTTCAACTTCGGCAAGCACAAAGGCAAGCCAGTAGCTGACGTGCTGCGCCGCCTTGACCCCAATTACTACTCTTGGATGATGCAGGGCGATTTTCCGCAGAACACCAAGCAAGTGCTCACAAGAATCTATCTCGAATCAAAGAACAAGAAATGACACAACATCTGAAGGGAAAGAAAGTGGTGCTCGGCATCACGGGCAGCATTGCGGCATATAAAGCATGCCTCATCATACGCCTGCTCATCAAGAGCGGAGCTGAGGTGCAAGTGGTCATAACCCCCGCAGGCAAGGAGTTCATCACGCCCATCACTCTGTCTGCCCTCACCAGCAAGCCTGTCATCAGCGAATTCTTCTCACAGCGCGACGGGACATGGCACTCACATGTCGACCTCGGACTCTGGGCCGATATCATGCTCATCGCTCCTGCAACAGCCTCTACCATAGGCAAGATGGCTCATGGGATAGCAGACAACATGCTCATCACCACATATCTCTCCATGAAAGCGCCAGTGTTCATAGCCCCAGCCATGGATCTCGACATGTACGCACATCCGTCTACACAGGCAAACCTGAAGACGCTTCTGGCATACGGCAACCACATCATCCAGCCTGGCACAGGCTTTCTCGCCTCCAAGCTCGAAGGCAAGGGACGCATGGAGGAGCCTGAGAACATAGTGCGCGAACTAGACCGCTTCTTTGCTGAAGAGGAGGCAGCGTGCCTCGCGACATGCGAGGATTGCACCACAGAAGGGGGCATGACAGAGGAGGCAGCGCACAAGAGCGGAATCCTGTCTGGCAAGACAATACTCATCACGGCTGGCCCCACATACGAGAAGATTGACCCTGTGCGCTTCATAGGCAACTATTCCTCTGGCAAGATGGGTTTCGCGCTTGCTGAGGCATGCGCCCAGCGAGGCGCGCATGTGGAGCTTATTTGCGGGCCTGTGTCTTCTGCCATGGCCACCACGTCAAGCAATATCCACAGGACTGACATAGAGAGCGCGCACGAGATGTATGATGAATGCATGAAGCTATTCCCATCGGCAGATGCAGCCATACTGTGCGCAGCCGTGGCTGACTTTGCGCCAGAGTCTGTGGCCGACAAGAAGATAAAGCGCACAGGCGAGGATATGGTCATACGCCTCAAGCCCAATCCCGACATCGCAGCCGCACTCGGCAAGGTGAAGAAAAGCGGACAGACCATGATTGGCTTCGCTCTCGAAACCAACGACGAGGAGACCAACGCACAAGCCAAGCTGAAGAAGAAAAACTTCGATTTCATCGTGCTTAACAGTCTCAGGGACAAAGGCGCCGGCTTCCGCACCGACACCAACAAGATAGCCATCATCACCCCAGACGGGCGAACAGACTATCCACTCAAGCAAAAGACTGAAGTGGCACAAGACATCATAGACAATCTCGCCACGGTGATGCTCAACAAGCGCGTCAACTCAGACGAATAATTTGACTGCAAGAATCTGGAACTAACAGGTTCTTGCAGTCAACTCTTTTATTGAATGATAACAAGAAATCATTCAAAACTAAACAGGAACAGAAACACTCGCAGCAGTTTCTATTTTACTTTCTGTATGGGCAAAGCCTTTTCACGCTATCATACAGATTCTTGGATTACATCTAGCAATCTTTGTTCTCCTGCTAACATGCTCATTTTTTTTTGCTATTTTATAGCAAAAATATCCCAAATAACTATTTTTTTAATCAAATGATACAAATTTGAAAAGCTTTCTCTGTTTTTATACATACTTTTGCACCGTTACAAATTCCATAGGTTCTGTTACATAGACACGCCGCCACAGGTCTGGGACAGTCTGCATGCCCCTAACCAGATAAGCACACACATGGCAAAGCCTGCAAAAAAGGACGTGCATACACATGACAGAGCCTGCCCCAAAAAGATAACACTTAATGTATTACAAGGAAGCGAACTCCTTATTATATAACAAAGCGACTCTTTCATATATAGAAAGTACATATAAAAAGTGTTTGAGAGAAGAATGAGGAAAGTTTACTGGTTATCAGTTACTTTCCTCATTTT
>CAKQRW010000034.1 GCA_934271655.1 uncultured Bacteroidaceae bacterium
TCGCCGTTTGCGGCGCTTATAGAGGACATGTGGTCTCTGATATACAAATGGCTTATTGATAATTCAGCAAACACTAAGTACCTCCTCAATGCAATCTTAATTTCTGTATTCCGTAGGATTTACACCAAGGTTATGCAAGACGTAACGGCTGAAATATGCAGGGGACGAGAAGTTGAACATATCGGAAATCTGCACGAACGACAACGATTTATCGCGCAACAACCGGGAGATGTCGAGCGTGGTGTAGCGGTTTATCCAAAAGTTGGCTGCATAACCGCTCACCACCTTAGACACTTCAGAGAGGTATTTTGACGTTACGCAAAGTTTGTCGGCATACCACGTAACCTCACGGTGGCTGCGATACTCTCCGCTTTCTAATAACGAGAGAAAACGGTTCATCAGCGTAGCGTATTGTGTTGACATGTCGCTCTCTTGGTATAGCGTGGCGTGGAAATAAAAGAAGTCTATAGACGCCATGTTCTATTACAACGAACGGGGCACAGGCTGGGGAATCAAGGAGAGTGGTGTGCCACGAGAGCAGATTTGGCTGACCAGTAAGATTTCCGGAAATCTTGCCGATGCCCCAAAACGCATTCGAGGGTATGCTCCAACGCTTGCAGGTGGACTACATCGACTTGGTATACATCCACCATCCTGCTGAAACTTTGGCAGACATCCTCGCATGTTGGCGTGTGATGGAGACAGAATACAAAGCTGGAAGAATCCGGGCTTTGGGCATCAGCAATTTCGACAACCGTATGGATGCGTTCAACTATATCATGAACAACGCAGAAATCAAAACACAGGTTGCACAGATAGAGTGCCATCCGCTCGCTCAGCGTACAGACGCAAGGCAACTCTATGCCAACAATTATGACATACAGGTGGAATGTTGGTATCCGCTGAACCACAACAGCGGCGATGTCGACAACGCCACGCTCAGACAGATAGCCGACGCACACGGAAAGTCGGTCTATCAGGTCATCCTGCGATGGCATATGCAAGAAGGCCTATGCCCCGTGCCTGGCTCTACCAACCCTGCTCATCGACATCTTCGATTTTGAATTGTCTGATGCAGAAATGGCTGCCATCCGTGCCATAGACCGTGGCGATGCCGGAAGGTCATTTCGCATATCCTACGGCAACTGGAACTTTGGCAACTTCCAGGATTACACTTACGAGCACACTTTCACGCCGACGGCTATTGCAAGTGTGAAAGCCGCCGACGGTGATGCCGATGCAACTATTTATACTCTTAACGGCAAGCAAGTGTCCGCTCCACAAAAAGGTGTGAACATTACTCGATTGGGCGATGGAACCACAAAGAAGATATTGGTGCCATAATATATTCAAGTTTCGGATTTACAAAATCACGTATGAAGCGAGCCTTACAGTCCTTGTCAGTCTGCAAGATGGAAGCGTATAAATATTTCGTCAGGTCCTGTCTGGGGACAGCCAGGCCAAACTAGGAACGCTCAATGGCGAATAAATCCAAGGAACATCTATTAGGGGCGCCGCATTACTTATTTCTCAGTTAGTAAAAGGATCTTTAAAAAATATTTATAGCATGTTGTCGGCCGCTGCCCAGCGGCTGACAACATGTTTAGAGAATAGACTGCAAAAAAGAGAAATGGTGTTTTGTAATATAATGACTATTAATAATATATATACTTTTGTTTATAATCGCTCCATGCTTGATCCGCAATAGTCCGCTCTTGGTGTGGCCTGTTTGTCCTCCGGACTGGGCATGGCGTAAGTGTTGCGTGATGTATTTTCCACCTGCACGCTCGTCTCTTGCGCTAAACTCACCATATACTTTAGTTTGTAAATCCGAAACTTAAATAATATATCGTCAAGAAACGTATTGCCTAATTTCAATAATGTCGATAGGTGTGTAACCTTCCTCGCTCTAATCGAGTCCTCTTTGCAAGCTGAAGGAAATAGTCGTCCGACCAGATGTCAAGTTCCTTTGGGTTGCGGTAAAAGACAATACGTCAGCTTTCACCTGACTAATGTCGGCAGTAGCGAGACGGTTGTTCAGTTTCTCGAGAAAAGACTCCCTGGGGTAGCAAAATTTGGAACAGAAAACGAAGGAAAACTTACTTTTCTGTTCCAAATTTAACTGTTTTAACTAAAGATGCTCCTCCTTTTTATCTTCATGCATACTTGTTGCTATCCCTTCTTCACTCGATGTAAGACACAATCTTTCCATTGGTTTTCATCCCTCGTTTTCTCGCCATGGCAAAGTAGAAGTGAACTTCACTTTGCTCATTTGGCTTGCTGAAAACGTTCCACCTTTTGAAGTCCACATAGTCACGATAGATGTTTCTGTTGCCACTTCGCAACTTGTCATACATCCGGTTTTTCATCACCTTTGGTAGTATAAAAATACATAATCACGTCACTTTGAAAGAGAAACTTATTTTTCTATTTCTAAGAGTGTATTTGTTTCCTGTTGACTGTCTTGCGAAACTGGAAGAAAAAGCACAAGCCTGCTGTGGTGAGGCCAAAGGGAAATGACCACCATACTCCTATGGCTCCCATACCGCCAGGAAAAGCGAAGGTGTAAGCCAATGGCAAGCTGATAATGCAGTAGGCGAAGAAGGCATACCATACCATCGCTTTCACGTTTTCTATGGCTCTCAAGGCATTGGCGTAAATAGTCTGGAGACAGTCGCCAAACTGATAGCAGGCAAAGCATGGAAGGACAGCGTAGAAGAGAGCCTTGACGCTCTCACTGGTAGTAAAGGCTGCTGCTATGCCATGAGAAAGACTAAGCACAGTCGTGGTGGCAACGATGCCTATAGACAAGGCCATTGCAAAAGAGGTATGGGCAGTCCGCCGTACTTCTGTCCAGTCGCCAAGACCTCGGTAATGTGCCATGCGAATGGCAGCAGCAGCCCCAACGCCATAGTACGTCATGAAACATACAGTTCCTACTGTGCATGCTATCTGGTGCATGGCAAGAGCGTCAGCTCCTATCCATCCCATGAAGATAGCACAGACGTTGAATGATCCTGCCTCAAGACATAGCTGCCCTGATATGGGCAGTCCGAGCCTGGCCAGCAGAAGTATGCCTTTGCGTGTGCATCGTGGTGGTGCGACGTTGCCCGATGTGACATCCGCCAGGCGATGGCTGTAGACGTAGCGACGTATGGCTATGTATAATGCCAGCGGCATGAGCATGCGTGAGATGAGTGTGGCAAGTCCTGCTCCTGTCAGTCCGAGGTCGGCCGTAAAAATAAGCAAGTAGTTGAGTACAAAATTGACTATGTTTGAGCCTATCACAATCCACATTGGAGTCTTAGTGTCGCCCATGGCGTCTGAGAATTGCTTCATGGAATTGAAAAGCGAGACAAATGGCATGGAACAGAGCATGATAAGGAAATAGGGCCGTATGAGCGGCATGAGTTCAACAGGCTGTCCCAGACTGTCTATGTTGATATACAGAACTGTCATGAGTGCTATAATAAAAATTGAGGCAAGAAGATTGAGCACGTTGCTGTTATAGAATGTGCGCAACACCTCCATGTGCTTTCCCTGTCCATAGTGGCGGGCCACAACGGGCGAAGTGGCGTAGGATATGCCAAGAAGGAAATAGATGACGAGATTAAAAATGTTGTTGACAAAACCTGCGGCAGAAAGTTCGGAGGTGCCATATTGTCCAACCATGATAGTGTCTGCCCATCCTTGCATGATGTTGCCTATCTGTCCTATGATAATAGGATAAGCCAGATGCATTATAGATGATATTCTTGTTGTGTTTTGCATGAATATAAATTTATAGTGTTGTAACCGGTTGTGATGTCGTAACTTTACATATAAAAAGCAAGTAGGAATTCAATTATCACGAAGGAAATGAACGCCTGCCTGCTCTTTGTCTTTTATATGTTGCTGAACTAAAAATAAATAATACAAATATTATTATTACATGTGTTACCCTTCATTACATGTGTCATTCTTTTGGCGCTATAATGCCATTGGCTTTCTTGCTGTAGTCGTGATACCACCAGTATGTGTGGCCGTAAGCTCTGTGCGTGCGATTGATGCGTTCTCTCTCTTCTGTGATGGATGCCTTGATATGGCAGTAATCGCGGTAGGCAGAGATGAAAGCTGTATCAGTAAATGTGGCGAGTGTGTCGTGGCCAATAACAACCTTTCCGTCGTAGGCATAGCGTTGGTTGGCGGCAAGCAGCAAAGCTTCGCGATAGGCACGCGGTAGACTGTCGGGCTTTAATGGAGGCAGACTGTCGTTGACGCCAGGCTCATAGACGTAGCGGTAGAAGCGTGGCAGAGAGCGGAGAAACGACTTGAGGTCGTTGTTGAGCAACTGCGTGCAAAGAAAATAGTCGTTGGTGTGCTCGTTGGCGAGCGTGTCTGCCGCATAGAGCAGCTCATAGAATCTTTTTTCGTCCCTAACACTCTTGCCACAAAAGGCACCGAGATGGTGACAGATATCGGAAGTGGGAACACGATAGTATGGCGTGGTGTCATGCACGTCGAGCAGTCCCTTGGCTCCGTAGTACTGTGGATAGTCAAAGATGCGCTCTGGCAACTCTCCAAGACGTGACAGGGCATACATGCGTAGCTGCGTGAGACGTCTGGAAGACTTGAGAGATTTCTTCCCTACTTCTGTGGCGCCTGCATAGTCGCCCTCCAGTATGAGCCTCTCTGTCTTCAGTTCATAATGGTAAACGTCAGAAGTGTGTGACATCGAGCCCGCTATGAGTATCAGCACGAAGAGGATGATGTAGTTGGGGTACATGAGCGTCTTCACGCCATAGATTGATGCCTCATCTTCATGGTACAGGGCGCGTATCACAGCTACCGCCACCACATAGAGCAGCAATATGGCAGGAGCGGCCCACATCCAGGCTCCGAAGGTGAAGTGCAGAAGCACATCGCTTGTGGCATCGGTGAAGATGATGAGAAGGAGCGTGGAAGGCACGTATGAGAGCGCATGCCAGCGTGATGGAAGGCGCGACAGCATTGCCACGACCCATTGCACCAGCTGCAGTACAGCGGTAGAGATGATTGCTCCGACAAAGAGGTTGTAGCTGGTAAGTCCTTTGGAATAGACATGCTGGGCCTCTGCGAGCACCTCGCCTTGCAGGAAGTAGAGGTAACTGAATGTGAAGGCTATAAACAGAATGCCGCAGGAATAACGTATTAGTCCTGCGGTCTTCTGTTGGTAATGTGTGTAGTTGTTCACGTAAAGTGTGTTTTTTATAATCGCGATATGTATTCACAATCGTGATCTGTTTACAATCGATATGTATTTACAATCGTGATGTGTTTCTAACATTCGTCATCCCTTTAAGGGAATAGTCTTGCAGAGTAGCCCGACACTATTTGTCTTCTTTCTTCTCAGGCTCTTTGCGTAAAACTACTGCTGAGCGAGCTGGAATGTAAAGCTTGAGCCATCCCTTGCCATCTTTCTCGTATATAGGGTCATAATTGGTGAAATGTCGAACAGAGTCATCTGCCAGATCGTTTCCGCCAAAGACCTTGCTGTCGGTATTGAGCACCACATCGTAGCAACCCTGCGGAACTATGAATCCGTAGTCTGTATACGAGTGTGTCGGAGAGAAGTTGAAGACAAAGAGCAGATCACCACGGCTGTAGGCAAGTATCTGGTCGCCGTCATTATGCCACACTTCCACCACAGGAGTCTTCTGGAAGTTGCGGACAGACGTGATAGTCTTGAGCATAGACTTGTCAAAGTCGCCCAAGTAGCGGTAGCACAATTCGTCATTATCCACCAGGTTCCATTGGCGGCGCGCATACTTGTAGCTCCATCCGTTGCCTTCGCGTGGGAAATCGATCCACTCAGGATGTCCGAACTCATTTCCCATGAAGTTGAGGTAGCCTCCGTTCATGGTCGAAGCCGTGAGCAGGCGAATCATCTTGTGGAGAGCTATGCCACGGTTGGCCACGAAATTCTCGTCGCCCTTGCGGAAATGCCAGTACATGTCAGCATCGATGAGTCGGAAGATGATGGTCTTGTCGCCCACAAGAGCCTGGTCGTGCGACTCGGTATATGATATGGTCTTCTCGTCCTGTCGTCTGTTGGTTGTCTCCCAGAACATGCTTGACGGTTTCCAGTCCTCGTCTTTCAGTTCCTTGATAGTCTTGATCCAATAGTCAGGAATGTTCATAGCCATGCGATAGTCAAAGCCGTAGCCTCCGTCCTTAAATGGAGCTGCCAGCCCAGGCATGCCCGACACCTCCTCGGCTATTGTGATGGCCTTAGGATTGACTTCATGTATGAGCAGATTGGCTAGCGTCAGGTAGGCGATGGCCTCGTCGTCCTCATGTCCGTTGTAGTAGTCGGCATATCCGCCGAAGGCCTCTCCCAAGCCATGGCTGTAGTAAAGCATAGATGTGACTCCGTCAAATCGGAATCCGTCAAACTTAAACTCGTCGAGCCAGTACTTGCAGTTGGATAGCAGATAGTGTATCACCTCGTTGCGTCCGTAGTCGAAGCAGAGCGAGTCCCATGCCGGATGCTCACGTCGTCCGCCCTGCATGAAATACTGGCATCCGTCGCCAGCGAAGTTGCCAAGTCCCTCCAGCTCATTCTTCACAGCATGTGAGTGGACTATATCCATGATGACGGCTATGCCCATCTGGTGGGCTGTGTCTATGAGTTCCTTCAGTTCGTCTGGTGTGCCGAAGCGGCTGGAAGGCGCAAAGAAATTGCTGACGTGGTAGCCGAATGAGCCATAGTAAGGATGCTCGGCAATGGCCATCACCTGAATGGCGTTGTAACCGTCAGCCTTGATGCGCGGCAGTATGTTGTCCTTAAACTCTGTATATGTGCCGACCTTCTCAGCGTCCTGAGCCATGCCTACATGGCATTCATAGATGAGCAGCGGACAGGTATTGGGCTTGAAGTTCGTTTTCTTGAATTGGTATGGATCGGCAGGAGCCCATACCTGTGCAGAGAAGATCTTCGTCTCCTCGTCCTGCACCACACGGTTGGCATATGATGGTATGCGTTCTCCCTCGCCTCCTTCCCATTTGACCTTGAGCTTATAGAGGTCGCCATGATGCATCTGGCTGCTCTTGAGCTTTATTTCCCAGTTGCCGTTGTCGATGCGTGTCATCTTGTATTTCTCGTCCTCTTTCCAGTCGTTGAACTGTCCGATGAGATAAATCTCTTTTGCATTTGGAGCCCACTCACGGAACACCCATCCACGTGGCAACTTATGCAGTCCGAAGTAAAGATATCCGCTGGCAAAGTCGGAGAGAGTCTGCTTGCCGCCATTGGTGAGCTGGTCAAGTTTGTATAGGGCGTGCTGGTGTCGGCCGACGATAGCCTCCTCATATGGTTCGAGCCATGAGTCGTTCTTCACCAGTCCGATGTGTTTCACTTTTGCGGCCGTCTTCTTGGCGGTGGCAGGCGCAGCTTTTTTTGCTGCTGCGGCTGTAGATTTAGCTTTCTTACTTGTTGCCATAGTGCTTTTTATGCTTTAACCTTGAATATTACCTTTACTATCTTATCCTCATCAGAAATGCATGGAGCATGGCCGTCCTGAGGGAAGAACATGACGAATTCCCCAGGCTGCACCGTAATGTAATTCTCAGCCATTCCCTCATAGAACGTGATGTCCTTCTCCGCGTTGTATGCAGACTCAGGCAGATTAGCGCGTGATGTGTAGCCAAAAGTCTCAGGACAAGACAGGGGAATCTGTATGTCTATCATGCGGTCGTGTGTCTCTATCCTTGCGCTTTCAGCCGTCTTGCCGTTGGCCACACTATTGTTGACAAACAGGTTGTTTCCATCGATGAGGGTCTTGCCTGCTGGCAGGCTTGTCAAGTCTGTACTCTTCAGAAACTCCACCACCTTCGGTAAGAAAGGATTGATGGAAGCATACATGGCGAGGTTTTCAATTTTGTCTAAAATCATAGCCGTTTGTTTCTTTTTAGGTTTAGCGATGGCCGGATATCCACTTGGCGTGTCCTCCCATTGTGGAGCACATCCACGCTATGTCGCTATTCAAGCCATCACGTGCTGATATTAGTTAGTTGTATATTTTCATTTGGCGTGTGCACACATTCCCAATTGTCAGAAATGTCTTTTCGTTAGCTTGTGTACACATCCTCAATGGTCAGAAGCATGGCTGGGTGCAGGTGTCCATTGGTGGCGAGCACCTGCTGTCCGCTTTGCCAGAGTCGGTCTGTGCCTGTATAGTCGCTTATCTGTCCTCCAGCCTCCATGAGAATGCATGCGCCAGCTGTCACATCCCAGGGCTGGATGTATGACTCAAAGTACACGTCTATCCTACCTGCAGCCAGATAGCACAACTCTGCCTCTGCACTTCCGAAACTGCGCAGGCTGGCACAATGGCCATAAAGTGCCTTGGTCATTCCAAGACAGAATGGCATGTAGTTGTCGGCATCATACGGGTAGCCCATGCATATGAGCGCGCGGTCTATATTGCCTGTTGAAGACACATGTATGGGCGCTCCGTTGAGAGTGGCTCCCTGTCCTGCGGCCGCGCTGAAAAGCTCGTTGCCTGTCGCTTCATACACCACGCCAAGTAGTATATCGTCTGATGACCGAAGCGCTATGCTGATGCAATAAGGCGTGAGACCATGGATGAAGTTTGTAGTGCCGTCGAGCGGGTCAACTACCCAAAAGAGCTCTGTTGCCTCGTCGGCCTGTTCCACTGTCATTTCCTCTGTGATGAACCCTGCCTCTGGCAGCAAAGAAGACAACGTCTCCACAATCATGCGCTCTGAAGCCTTGTCCACATCGGTCACATAGTCGTGAGCATGCTTGCTCTCCACCTTCACGTTAGAGAAGTGCTGGCGGCGTTCGACGAGGTAGTGCCCCACCCTCACAGCCAGTTGCTCCACTTCCGCTCGCAACTCTTTCAGTTTATGTGTGTCCATGTCAGTTTCCTCCCATCAGACGGCCACGGTTATATATGCCTTTGCGGGTGACGTTGCCGTTCTTGTCTTTTTCCACAAAAGCGCCATCCTTCTGGTCGTTGAGGAATGAGCCTTCAAAGCGTGTGCCGTCTGCAGCTTCCTCCACGCCCTTGCCGTTCTTCATGCCGTCCTTGAAGCGGCCCTTAAACTTGGTGCCGTCTGCCAGACGCATGATTCCTTCTCCGTTCATCTCGCCTCCAGCCCATTCGCCGTCATACACGTCACCGTTGGCACTGACGAACTTGCCGCGCCCGTGCTCCTTGTCCTCTACCCAATAGCCCTCATACTTGGAGCCATCAGGCCATGTGTAAGAGCCGAAGCCGTCCATAAGTCCGTTTTTGAATTGTCCCACATATTTCCTCTTGTCGGCATATGTGAACACGCCTTGGCCCGTGCGCTCGCCGTTATGGTAGTCGCCCTCATAGACGTCACCATTCTTAAACTTGTATATGCCCTTGCCGTGCATCATGTCGTCTTTCCATCCGCCGCTATACACATCCCCATTGGCATATGTGTATTTCCCCTGGCCGTTGCGCATGTCGTTGTCCATGTCGCCCACATAAGTGGATCCGTCGCGCCAGTCGTATGTGCCCTTGCCCGATTTCTTGTCATCCTTCCATTCTCCATCATAGTAGATGCCATTGGCCCATGTGTAGCGTCCCTTTCCGCTTCGCTTGTCCTCAAACCATTCACCCACATATTTGTCGCCATTGAAGTAGTACATCGTTCCCTGACCCTGCTGGTAGTCTATATACCACAGACCGTCATACTTGTTGTTGTTGGCAAAGTAATACACGCCCTTGCCGTGCTGGTGGTCTTGGTGCCAGTCTCCCTCATATTTCTCTCCGTCGGTGAATATGTACACGCCGTATCCCTGGCGTTTGCCTTTCACATACTGCCCCTCATACGTGTCACCTGTCTTAAAGGTGGTCTTGCCCTTTCCGTTGGGCTTGCCTCCTTCCAGTTCTCCGTAATATGTGGCCTTGTCTTTTGGGAAAATATAGTTGCCTATGACAACTTTCTGCGCCCAGACGGGCTGCCAGAAAGAAGCAAATAGGAAACCTGCAAATATGTATTTTGATAATTTCATGGTGTTTTCTATGTTGTATTGTCACAAAATCTTAAAATTGTCACCACAAAGATAATGAATTTTCCATGATTAAACGGTATAGATTAAGGTTTATTATAGTTTAGCCCTTGTTTTTTGATGTTTTTTTCTTCTTTTACATGTACTATCCATCATATTTGGACAGATGAAGACACACACGATGAAGCTACAGCCGTCCCATTGAAGCCGTGGATGGAGTCAAGCAAGAGAGATACATGTGCTTTCAGGCTGCCAGCCGGAGAAGCACATAAGGTGGAGACCTTCTTCAGACGTGCCTTCAGACTGTCAGTCGGCGAAGCGTAAGGTGGAGACCTTCTCCAGACGCGCCTTCAATCGTGGCATGAGCCCCTTACGTATGCGCAGAGTCATGCTGCAGTCGCTGTCGTAGCCTTGGCTGACGATGGATGGAGACTCTTCCTTGACAATACGCATCACGTCGTTCATGAAGGGATATTCGAAAAGGAAGGTCACGTCCTCGTCAACAGTCTTTTCAACGACCTCAGCTGCCGCCAGGGCCTCCGCCGCCGCTTGGCGGTATGCCACGATGAGTCCGGAAGTGCCGAGCTTGATACCTCCGAAATATCGCACCACAACGATGAGAATGTCGGTAAGCTCATTGGAGTTAATCTGTCCCAGGATAGGCTTGCCAGCTGTGCCCGAAGGCTCTCCGTTATCGTTGGCCCGAAACTCCGTGCGCTCGGCTCCAAGCATGTAAGCATAGCACACATGACGGGCGTCGTAGTATTTTTTCTGGTATTCGGCCACCCTTTCCTTTACCTCGCCCACACTTGTGACAGGAATAGCAAAAGCGAGAAACTTACTCCGTTTCTCGCTATAAGTGCCTTCTGATAGTTGCTTGATAGTCTTGTATGAATCCATTCAGAAAATTTGACCGTCCGTCAGGAAAACGGCGTTTTTTTGTTGTACTTGAATGTAAATCAGCTTTGTTTATAATTGCAAATCAACCAGCTAAGCCTGTGAATGCAAATCAATCAGCTCAGCTTGTGAATGACAAGTCCGCTTCTAAGCTTAGGCTCAAACCATGTCGCCTTAGGAGGCATTATCTTGCCAGAATCGGCGATGTCCATAATCTGCTTCATGGTGACAGGATACAAGGCGAGAGCCGTCCTCATCTCTCCGCTGTCCACACGCCTTTTCAGTTCGCTGAGTCCACGGAGTCCACCCACGAAGTCAATTCGCTTGTCGCGGCGCAGGTCCTTGATGCCAAGAATCTCGTCAAGAATGAGATGAGACGATATGCTCACATCGAGCACCCCTATCGGGTCGCTGTCGTCATAGGTGCCGGGCTTGGCTGTGAGCGAATACCACTCCCCGTCCAGGTAGAGTGAGAACTCATGCAGATGTGCGGGCCTATACTCTTCCCCTCCCTTGTTCTCAACAACGAAATTCTTGCTTAAGGCCTCAATAAACTCGGCAGATGAAAGTCCGTTGAGATCTTTGATGACACGATTGTAGTCGAGGATGGTCAACTGGCTTGCGGGGAAGCATACAGCCATGAAATAGTTGTATTCCTCCTTGCCAGTATGGTTCGGATTCTGCTTGGCCTTTTCCGCTCCCACCAGAGCCGCGGCCGCGCTGCGATGATGCCCGTCAGCTATATACAGGCTCGGCATGGCGGCAAAACGCTCGGTGATGGTCTTGATGTCGTCGTCGTCGCTTACCACCCACAGCTTGTGTCCGAATCCGTCCACAGGCGCTACGAAGTCGTATTCAGGAGTAGTCTTGGCATACTTGTCTATCAGGTGTAGCAAGACCTCGTCGTCAGGATAGGCAAAGAACACAGGCTCGATGTTGGCATCGTTCACCCTGACATGCTTCATGCGGTCCTCCTCCTTGTCGGCACGTGTCAGCTCATGCTTCTTGATGACTCCGTTCTGGTAGTCACCGCTGTAAGCTCCCACAACGATGCCGTATTGTGTCTTCTCTTTCCCTCCGTTGGCAGGCAGGCAAGATGTCTGCGCATAGATGTAGTATTGCTCTTTTGCATCCTGCACAAGCCATCCCTTCTCCTGAAACTTGGCAAACTGCTCGGCTGCAGAAGCGTACACACGAGGGTCATACTCGCTTGTGCCTGGCTCAAAATTTATCTCAGGCTTGATGATGTGGTAGAGCGACATCTCGTTGTCGCCAGCCTCAGCGCGTGCTTCCTCCGAGTCCAGCACGTCATATGGGCGACTCTCCACTCGCTCGACATATTCCTTAGGAGGGCGGATGCCCTTGAATGGTTTTACAATAGCCATAGGTATATTTCCACTTTATTGGGGTTAATGGGATAATCGAATTGGTTATAAATTCCTGGCATATAAACAAATACGCATGCTTGCGAATACTTGGCATATAAGCAAATGCTTAAGCTTATAGATGCCTGGTCTATAAGCAAGCGTACTGGTTTATAAATGAGTTCAGGTGACTATCGTGAAGGATACCCACCTGAACTATCATTTTCGACTTCCTCCTGCCACATAAGCTGTCGACAACGGCCTGCATGGGAAAAAGCATGCGGCAGCCATCATGACATTTTTTGTGACTATGGCAGGAAGTTTTCTTACTTATTGACCTGGAACTTTGTGATGCCTTCCTTGATGAAACCTACAATCTGGTTGGCAGCAGCAATACCAGCATTAGTGTTGGCCTCAGCTGTCTGCGCTCCCATCTTCTTAGGTGTAGAGAAATAGCGTCCCTCAAACTTAGCGAACTCGGCATCTGCGTCAGGCTTGATGTCTGTGATATACTTGAGGTCTGTGCGCTCCGCAAGCAATTCGAGGAGCTCAGGCTCGTTGATCACCTCCTTGCGTGCTGTGTTGATAAGGATAGCACCCTTCTTCATGGAGCCTACAAGAGCCTTGTTGATGCTCTGCTTTGTCTCTGCTGTGGCTGGTATGTGAAGAGACACTATATCGCACGATTTGAAGAGTTCATCCTGCGATGCCACAGCCTCTACGCCTGCTGCCTTGATTACATCTGCGGGGCAATATGCGTCGTAGGCAGCCACTTCCATGCCGAAGCCCTTCGCTATGCGAGCCACATTGCGGCCCACGTTGCCAAAGGCGAGGATGCCAAGCTTCTTGCCCTTGAGCTCAGAGCCGGCCTTGCCGTTGTAGAAGTTGCGTACTGTGAAGACAAGGAGTCCGAGCACAAGTTCTGCCACAGCATTTGCGTTTTGTCCTGGTGTGTTCATCACCACAACCTTGTGGGCTGTGGCAGCCTCAAGATCCACGTTGTCATATCCGGCTCCTGCACGGACTACAATCTTCAGGTTCTTGGCAGCATCGAGCACCTCAGCATCGATTTTGTCAGAGCGGATGATGATGGCGTCGACATCAGCCACTGCCTGGAGCAGCTGCGCCTTTTCCGTGTATTTCTCAAGCAGAGCAAGCTCAAATCCAGCTCCTTCTATGATTTCTTTGATACCAGCCACAGCAGGAGCCGCAAAAGGCTTCTCTGTAGCAATTAAAACTTTTGCCATTATTATATGTGTTTCTTTCACTCTTCATAGGATGCACTCGCAGGCCTTAGTCTCATGAGGGTAAGCCTTGCCTCCCGGCTGTTGCGAGGTTGCCATGACGGAGTGTTTTTGTTTGTATAATATTTTTTGTTCTCGCTCACGACTCATTCGCGGCTATCGCTTTGCAGCGTTGGTGCCAAAGCGCTCCGTGCATGTGGCACGGTATTAGTGCATGGCCTCAAATTCCTGCATGCACTTGACAAGAGCCTGCACGCCTTCTACCGACATTGCGTTGTAGCATGATGCGCGGAATCCGCCCACATCGCGGTGTCCCTTGACGCCGACCATACCCTTGCTTGTGGCAAACTGCAGGAACTCATCCTGCAAGTCCTTATACTCGTCCTTGAGCACGAATGTGATGTTCATGAGCGAGCGGCTGTCCTTCTCGGCTGTGCCGACAAAGAGCTTGTTGCGGTCTATCTCAGCGTAGAGGATTGACGCACGCTCCTCAGCCAGCTTCTGCATAGCCTTCACGCCGCCATGAGCCTTGATATAGCGCAGGTTCATCAGGGCTGAGTAGATAGGCACCACAGGAGGAGTGTTGAACATAGAGCCCTTCTTCACGTGAGTGCGGTAGTCGAGCATCGTAGGGATGTGTCGAGACACTTTGCCCAGCGCGTCCTCCTTGACGATGACGAATGTGAGTCCTGCCATGGCAAGATTCTTCTGTGCTCCGCCATAGATGAGAGCATACTTGCTCACGTCGACAGGGCGGCTGAGGATGTCGGAAGACATGTCGGCTATGACAGGTATTGGCGAGTCGAGGTCTTCGCGAAGCTCTGTTCCGTAGATGGTGTTGTTGGTAGTGATGTGGAGATAGTCTGCGTCGGCAGGAATCTCAAAGTTGCGTGGTATGTATGTGAAGTTCTTGTCGGCAGAAGACGCCACTTCCACCACCTCGCCAAATGCCTTAGCCTCTTTTTCTGCCTTAGTGGCCCAGACACCTGTATTGAGGTATGCTGCCTTCTTCTCCAGGAAGTTGTATGGCACCATGCAGAACTCAAGGCTTGCGCCGCCTCCGAGGAAGAGTACGGAGTATCCCTCTGGTATGTTGAGGAGTTCCTTGAAGAGGGCCACAGCCTCGTCAACGACAGGTTGGAAGTCTTTTGCACGGTGGCTGATCTCCATGAGTGAGAGTCCTGATCCATTGAAGTCAAGACAAGCTTGGGCGGTTTGTTCTATCACCTCGCGTGGAAGGATAGAAGGTCCGGCATTGAAATTGTACTTTTTCATCTTTTGTTATTTTGATAATGTAGAATATTTTTGATTTAGTAAAGTGTTTGCGATCTGCGCAAGTGTAGCACGTCACTATTTGATGTCATTTCAGTTACAAATTTACAACTTTTTCGCTATATAAATTGCATTTTGTTTTGTTTTAATGCTGTTTCACCACGAATTTATCACTTTAAATGATTTCTTTTGATGAAAATAGGCATGGCAGATGACAAAACCAGGCTTACCCTATTGGATTCATGCCATGCGCCATTGCCTGTCTGTGTGTCCCAGCTCCTGGCATGCATGCCATCCTGCGCCTTGTCAGAGCCACCTCTTTCTCTTGAACCACCACAGCGACACGGCCGTGCACACGATGCAAGCTATTATAGCTATGGGGAATCCCATTTTCCAGTCCTCCATTCCGTTTAGCAGGTTCATGCCAAACATGCTGGTGATGAACGTCGGGAAGAGTATGATCATGTTGAGCGAGGTGAGCAGCCTCATGACGTTGTTCATGTTGTTGTTGATGATGTTGGCATAGGTGTCCATAGTGGAGTCGAGGATGTTTATGTATATGGCTGTGGTCTCCCTCGCCTGATTCATCTCGATGTTGACATCCTCGATGAGCTCGGCATCAAGTTCGTCGACCGGAAGGCGGAACTTAAGTTTGCTCAGCAGCGACTCGTTGCCCCTGATGGATGTACCGAAATAAGTGAGCGAGTCTTGCAGTCGGGAGAGGTTGACAAGGTCTTTGTTGTCTATATGCTTGTCGAGGTCTCGTTTGGCTTTCTCTATGATGTTGTTGACCTGCTTCAGGTATTTGAGATACCACACCGAGGCACTGAGGAAAAGCCTAAACACGAGGTCGGATGCATCGGTAAAGCCTTCGCCACGTCGCATCTGGTGATTGATGAAATCGAGCATCATGCGCGTTTCTTGGTTGCATATAGTCACTATCTTGTCACCCTTGATGACGATGCCAAGCGGTATGGTGGTGTATGGGCTTCTGGACGACACACTTTTGAGATGCGGTATGCGCAGGATGATCATGAGCCACCCCTCGTCAAGGTCGTAGCGCGCACGTTCGTCGGCATCAGACACGTCGTCCATGAAATAGTCTGGCATTCCGAGTTGCTTCTCAAGAAACTCTCTGTCTTCTTCTACCGGGCAGGTCACCTGCACCCAGCAGTTGCTTTCCCAGGCATCTATGTGCTTGATGCCCGATTTGAAATTCCAAAATGTTCGCATTGGCTGTTGAATGAAATCTTTGTATGAACAGTAGCGGCGGGCCAGCAGGCCTGCCTTACAATAAGCGGGGCAAAGACCCATTCAGCTCCACGTGAGAGGTGAGTCTTATCCCAGGATGATTGTACTACACGAAGGATAGTCGTCCATAGTCACTAATGTTTGTTTTTTTACTCTCTTACATTTTGTAGTCCTGCTCGCTTGGCGTGAGCGGAAAACGATTGCAAAGTTACAACTATCTGTTAAATCAGCAAAGGAAATCATGTTTTTTTCTTACAAATGTCAGCCTTTTAACAGAATCTTCTTACATTTTAAGATATTTCATGCCCCCGGACGTGATTTTTGAAAGGTGAAGGTCTTGTCTGCGCTGATGAAGGTCTTGTCTGCGCAATGTACTCTGAACATCATCTGTCCCCTTGATGACGAATGGCAATACTTATAGAAAATAAAACGAGGATGGCTCATAGTTGAACCATCCTCGTTTTGTATGAAAGAATAAATCTTTTCAGTGTCATCGCAGAGAGGCCGTAGAAGCGTATTGCGACATGACCCTGCGGTAGTAGCCTTCCGTGCGGGCCTTGCGCTTCATGCAGTTGCTGTCACCCGAGTTCCATAGTCGGATGGCTTTTTCCATGCTCCCCTCAGGATTGTGGCATTCCTGATAGTCTATGAACATGTCAATGCTCTTCTGCTTGTCATAACGATCGGCGTAAGTGTATTTCTTGTATCCCGCGATACGATTGCACTCGCGCACCAGAATCTCGGAAATCTGCAGATAACCGATGTAGAGACCATTCCTAGATACTCTCTTGGGGTTGCACTCGCTCTCGACCATGGCTATGGCCTGAATCACGGCGCCCCATTTTTTGTGAGGGTCTATCCCTTGCGCAGTCGTCTTTGAATGGACGAAGGCAGAGATGCTCATCAGCACTAATACTAGTAATTTCTTCATACTATCTTACCTTTAGTTTCTGAAAAACTGATGCAAAGATAGGTGCTTTTTGTGAAATATGCAAATAATATATGCTGTAAAACATGTTTTACAATAAATTAAGCCACACGAGAGTCAAATTTGCACAAAAAAATACCTTTTCGCATTAGTCCGCAAATCAGAAAGCGCATTGGTCCTGAAGCATCTCAGGCCATCAGTCTCCGTCGAGCTTGAGCACTGCGAGGAAGGCCTTCTGCGGCACGCTGACGTTGCCTATCTGCTTCATGCGCTTCTTGCCTCTTTTCTGCTTCTCAAGCAGTTTGCGCTTGCGCGACACATCGCCTCCGTAGCATTTGGCCAGCACGTCCTTGCGCACCTGCTTCACCGTTTCCCTTGCCACTATCTTGCCTCCGATGGCAGCCTGTATGGCTATGTCAAACTGCTGGCGAGGGAGGAGGTCCTTCAGGCGTTCGCACATGCGCCGGCCCAGGGTGACAGCGTTGTCCACATGCGTGAGTGTAGACAGGGCATCGACCGACTCGCCGTTGAGCAGGATGTCGAGCTTGACAAGCTTGCTTTCCCTGAAACCTGCAGGATGGTAGTCGAACGAGGCGTAGCCTCGGCTCACGCTCTTGAGTTTGTCGTAGAAGTCTATCACTATCTCGCCAAGCGGCATGAGAAACTCAATCTCCACGCGGTTGCCTGCTATGAAGTCCTGCTTCACCAGCTCTGCGCGCTTGCTCAGGCAGAGAGTCATTATAGGGCCTATGTATGTGGCCGTGGTGATGACGGTGGCGCGGATGAACGGCTCCTCTACGTGCTCGATGAGTGTGGGGTCTGGCATGCCACTCGGGTTGTGCACCTCCTGCACCTCGCCATGCTTGTCGTATACCATGTAGCTCACGTTGGGCACGGTGGTGATGACGTCCATATTGAACTCGCGGTCGAGTCGTTCCTGCACAATCTCCATGTGGAGCAGTCCGAGGAATCCGCAGCGGAAACCGAAGCCCAGGGCTGCCGAGCTCTCGTGTGTGAACGTAAGCGAGGCGTCGTTGAGCTGCAGTTTCTCAAGGGATGTGCGCAGGTTCTCGTAGTCCTCTGTCTCTATCGGGTAGATGCCGGCAAAGACCATCGGCTTCACCTCCTGGAATCCGTGTATGGCTTCGAGAGAGGGATTTTCTACCGATGTGATGGTGTCGCCCACCTTCACCTCTGTGGCGTTCTTAATGCCTGTAACGATATAGCCCACGTCGCCTGTGCGGAGCTCCTTCTTGGGCATCATGTCCATCTTGAGCGTACCTATCTCTTCGGCGAGATATTCCCTCTTGGTGTTGATGAATCTCACCTTGCCGCCCGGGCGCATCACACCGTTGATTATCTTGAAGTATGCTATCACGCCTCTGTAGGAGTTGAAGACGGAGTCGAAGATGAGAGCCTGCAGCGGTGCTGCCTCATCGCCCACGGGGTGCGGCACGCGCTCCACCACGGCGTTGAGTATCTCAGGCACTCCCTCGCCTGTCTTGCCGCTGGCATAGATAATGTCTCCCCTGTCGCAGCCTATGAGGTCCACTATCTCGTCGGCCACCTCCTCTGGCATGGCGCTTGGCATGTCTATCTTGTTGATCACAGGGATTATCTCCAGGTTGTGGTCGATGGCCATGTAGAGGTTGGAGATGGTCTGCGCCTGCACTCCCTGTGTGGCGTCCACCACGAGCAGCGCTCCCTCGCATGCGGCTATGGAGCGGCTCACCTCGTATGAGAAGTCCACGTGTCCCGGGGTGTCAATCAGGTTGAGCACGAATTTCTGTCCCTTGAACTCGGGGTTCTCTCCGTCATATTCGTGCTCCATCTGTATGGCGTGACTCTTGATGGTGATGCCGCGCTCCTGCTCGAGGTCCATGTCGTCGAGCATCTGGCCCTGGGTTATCTTTATTGTGTTTGTTCGTTCCAGCAGTCGGTCGGCAAGTGTGGACTTGCCGTGGTCGATGTGGGCTATAATGCAAAAGTTCCTGATTTTTTCCATTTGATCTGATTTTTGGCGACAAAGTTACAAAAAAAAATGCGTTACTCAAAGTGAGCAACGCATTTTTAGTATGTAAAGCCTCAAATTACTTGAGCGAGTAAGCATATGGATCCTTGTCGTCGCCTGTCTCCACAGCATCGATTTTGTCCTCGCGAAGAAGCCATCCAAGACCGAGGTTGAAGTCCTTCTCCACAAGTTTGGTGGTCTTCTTGATCTGCTTGAATGTGAGTGGAGCTTCCGACTCAGAAAGTGTGTTCCAAATGATTCCGGCGATGTTGCCAGCTTTTTCCTGTAACATAATCTTAACTTTACCTTTAATTGTTAAACCATTGTCCCTCAAGCAATGCTTTTGGGGCCTTTTCTCTAATAAACCTTTGCAAAGTTACACTTTTATTCTTCTCCAACAAAAAAACTTGGGCTAATTTTCATAATTTAAGTGAAAAAAGACTTGTTTTTAGGCTGTTTGACTTCAAGCAGACTGCTTTTCTGTGTGCGCACACGGTAACACAATCACCATTTCTGTGTGCTTATGTTTCATTATTTTACCATTTTTGTTGGTTTGGGCATACCCCTTAAAACGGAAAAAGAAAGACCACCCTACTGGTAGTCTTTCTTTGTGTATGTGCAGTCGATGATCTTATCTTTTTTTTCTGCGTCGTAATAAATGAACCTGAAGCGCACGCCTTCCTCCTTTTGCTTTGCAAACACCACGGAGTTGCGTACGAAGTCAAGATTGGCCTGCGTCAGTTCATTCTTCTTGTCAAGTATGGCCTGGCGCGTCGCGGAGTCGACTTCGAGCGAGTAATAAAGGTTTTGTGTGCCCTCATCATCGCTGTCGTCAAACACCAAGCTGTCGAGTGTGGTGATGCCATCCGTGAAATGGTTGGGGCAGCTGCTTTCCGTATATTGCCTTGACAGGCGCTTGAAGTACTCGCCCTTGCTCTCTCGTCCGCAGGACGCAAGAAGAACTGTGGCGGCCACTACTGCCAGCACTTTTGTCATATTGCGCACGTACATATTCTTAGTGTTATTACTCGGTCTTAATGTTATTACTCGGTATGGGGCTGCGGCTCAATGATGGGCCGCAGTTCGTCAAAAAAAGCTTACTTGCCGATGATTTCTCTCAGGGCTGTCGCAAGCTGGTCTGGACAGCTGGTAGACTTCATGCCGCACCTGATGCCTTCGCACCTGGCTATAACGTCTTCCGCCTTCATGCCTTTGACCAACTGCGCTATTCCCATGGTGTTGCCTGGGCATCCGCCGACAAACTCCACGTTGCGGATTGTGCCTGTGTCTTTGTCCACATCGAGCATGATGGCCTTGGAGCATGTGCCCCTGGTCTCATATACAGTCTTCATGGCTATGTGTTAACATCTGACAAGCAGGGGCACATGATGGATTATCTTTACGTATGATGGATTATCTTTACGTATTGCCGCGCTGTCTCTCCCCAGCACATTTCTTCTTCTGCCTGAAGATGCCATGCAGGGCATAGCGACCGGCAGGCAAAAGGGAAAGATGCCAAGGGAGAGTGCACGCAATATGAGAGCGTCGTTCCTCGACGCCGCAAAAATAATTTCGGCCACCTGCCTGAGGGGGGTTTTACTTCATGTTGGTGTACACATTCTGCACGTCCTCAAACTCCTCAAGACGCTCTACCATCTTGTCGATAGTCTCGCGCTGCTCGTCGGTCACCTCTTTGAGATCGTTTGGTACGTATGTGAACTCGGCGTTGGTTATCTCGTAGCCGTTGTCCTCAAGATACTTCTGTATCTGGGCGAACGATTTAGGGTCACCGTAGATGGTGATGGTAGTCTCGTCCTTGTCCTCGTCATACTCCTCATCGTAGTCGTCATTGACGCCATACTCGATGGCCTCAAGGATGAAGTCGTCCATGTCGAGGTCTGGCTTCTTCTTGAAGGTGAAGGTTGAGTAGTGGTCGAAGAGGAATGAGAGGGAGCCTGTAGTGCCAAGGTTGCCGTTGAACTTGTTGAAGATAGAGCGTACGTCGGCCACGGTGCGTGTGGTGTTGTCTGTGAGTGTGTCGACAAACACGGCCACTCCGTGAGGTCCGTATCCTTCATATGTGACACTCTTCCATGCCGACTTGTCCTTGCCGATGGCGTTCTTGATAGCACGGTCGATATTGTCCTTTGGCATGTTCTCATGACGGCATGTAGCTATCACAGCACGAAGATGAGCGTTGTTGTCTGGATCAGGGCCACCTTCTGCTACAGCGATGGCTATCTGCTTGCCAAGGCGTGTGAAGGTTTTTGCCATGTTTCCCCATCTCTTGAGTTTTCTCGCTTTACGGAATTCAAATGCGCGTCCCATAATCTGTTGCTTTTAAGTTTGTTCTTTATTTATATGTTATGACTTTTTCTTGTGTGGAGGCTGGGGCGAATCTGGAACGTGGCCGCCCCTAGTCTGCCCCAGCCTCTTCTTGTGTGCTGTCAACTTTTCTTCATGAGGAAATAGCAGAGCAGCAAGCATATGGAGGGCACAAGAAGATGTGTGTTGAAGCCTCCCACTATTATCTGCACGATCCACATCACAAGCAGAAAATAATATAAATATGTGTATACCCGCTTTTTCTTCATGTAATATTGTGTTGTTCAGTTTTTTCTCGACGTTGCCATCGTGCCAGATGCGTTGCGACAGCTTTTCAGGAGGGTGCGTGCGCGCTCCACTTTTTCAGGTGCGTGCGGTGCCTGCTGTGCGGCGTCTGCTTTTCAACTGCGTGAGGCACGTCAGCTGTGCGCGTCATCTCTGGCTGGCTGTCATTTGCCTCTGACCACGGCTCCTGTGCTCTTGCACACGTTTTGCTCTATCTTATTCATGATAGCCTCTATGGCCTTGTCGTTAAGAGTCTTGTCCTCGCTCTGGAGAATGAAGTTGACTGCATACGACTTCTTGCCGGCCTCAAGATTCTTGCCTTCATAAACGTCGAAGAGGCGCACCTCCTTCAGCAGCTTCTTTTCCGACTGGTAGGCAGCAGCCTCGATCTGTGCGAACTCGACATGCTCATCCACAAGAAGGGCCAGGTCGCGGCTCACGGCCGGGAACTTGCTGAGGTCGTAGTATGACACAGTCACCTTCTTCACGAGAGCCATGAGGTTGGTCCAGTTGATGTCAGCATAGAAGACAGGAGCCTCGATGTCAAACATCTTGGCCACCTTTTTGGTCACGATGCCATACTTGGCGATGACTTTGCCTCCACGCTGGCTGATGGTAGTGGCCACGGAGAAGATGTCGCTCTTTTCTGCGCCAAAGACAAGAGCTCCGAACGGCACTCCGAGGCGTTTCAGGATGTTGAGCACGTATGCCTTCATCTCATACACGGTGCTCTCCTCGTCGGCATGAGCCCAGTTGCCATTCACGCGCTTGCCTGTCTGCCAGAGTCCGAGGTGATAGTCCTCGCTGTAGGCGGCAAGAATCTTCTTTGAAGACTCGGCGCTTGCCTTCAGCGTCTCGCCGTTCTCGTCCACCTTAGGCTGGTTCTTCTCAGGGTTGAATCTGTAGCAATTGCCATATTCAAAGAGCTTGAGGTCGGGCATGCGACGGTTGGTGTTGCGGCTGATGCATTCGAGTCCGCCGAAGAGCAGTGTCTGTCGCATGACACCAAGGTCCTGGCTGAGAGGATTAAGCAGCTTGACGCAGTTGTCGCCCTTGAATGTGTTGCCGTTCTCGTAGTATGCCACCTTGCTGAGAGAATTATTGAGTATCTCGTTGAAACCGCAGCCCACGAGCTGTTCGGCTATGATGTTCTGGAGCTTGTTGTTCTTGTCGAGGTCGCCCTTTGTGGTGAGCGAAGAGCGCACCTGGAGAGGTATCTCCACATTGTTATATCCATACACACGCAGTATCTCCTCCACCACATCGCACTGGTGCTTCACGTCCACGCGGAAGGCTGGAGCCTTCACCTGCATGCCTGTCTCTGAGCTTGAGAGTATCTCAAATCCAAGGTCGGACAGGATGCTCTGCATCGTGCCTGTAGGAATGACCTTGCCTATGAGCTCGTTGACATAACTGTAGTCTACGTCTATGATGGCGTCCTGTGGGAGCATGTCGTTCTTCACGTCCACGATTTCCATGCTCACCTCGCCTCCGGCCAGTTCGTGGGCCATGATGGCTGCCTGCTTGATGGCATAGATCTGTCCTGCAGGATCGATACCTCTCTCAAAGCGGAAGCTTGCGTCGGTCTGGAGTCCGTGGCGGCGTGCGCTCTTGCGTATCCATGTGGGGTTGAAGTATGCGCTTTCGAAGAGAACATTCTTTGTTGTCTCATATGTGCCGCTGCCCTTGCCGCCGAAGACACCTGCGATGCACATAGGCTCCTCGGTGTTGCAGATGGCCAGGTCGCGCTCGCTGAGCTTGTGCTCCTCGCCGTCGAGCGTGACGAAAGGAGTGCCCTCTGGCATGGTCTTCACCACCACCTTGCCGCCCTTGATCATGTCGGCGTCGAAGCAGTGGAGAGGCTGGCCATAAGCCATCATGATGTAGTTGGTGATGTCCACTATGTTATTGATAGGACGCAGACCGATAGTGGTCAGACGCTCCTTGAGCCACTTTGGGCTCTCTTTCACCTCGCAGTTTCTCACAGAGACAGCGCAGTAGCGTGGGCAGGCCTCTTTGGCCACTACGTCCACGCCAATCTTCAGCTCGTTGTTCTTCACCTCAAAGGCGTCGGTCGACGGACGATGGAGAGAGGTCTTGTAGCCGTTCTGCTTCAGGTAGGCATAGAAGTCACGCGCCACTCCCCAGTGTGAGCATGCGTCAGAATGGTTGGGGGTGATGTCCACCTCTATCACGTAGTCACTCTCCAGCCCGTAGTATTCTGCGGCTGGCGTGCCTACCACAGCGTCGTCTGGAAGGACGATGATGCCGTCATGGCTTGCGCCCACGCCAATCTCATCCTCTGCGCAGATCATTCCGTTCGACTCCACTCCGCGGAGCTTGCTCTTCTTGATGGTGAAACTCTTGTCGCCATCGTAGAGCACGCATCCCAGCTGTGCCACGATGACCTTCTGTCCAGCTGCCACGTTAGGCGCTCCACAGACGATTTGTTCTATGTGTCCGTCACCCTCGTCGACTGTGGTGATGTGCATGTGGTCACTATTGGGATGTGGCTCGCAGGTCAGCACCTGGCCTACTACCAGTCCCTGCAGTCCTCCCTTGATGGACTGCACTTCTTCTACAGCTTCTACCTCAAGTCCGATGCTGGTGAGAGCCTTTCCCACTTCCTCGGCAGACATGTCGAAATCGACATATTCCTTGAGCCATTTGTACGAGATATTCATATTCTTGTGTGTTTAATATTACTTTTTCTTTCCGATGCCATGCCCGAGCGTGCCGTTCTGGCGCGTTATGGCCATGCCGTTGCTAGGTCTCTTCTTTGTAGAAGACTCCAAATCTTTGCAAAGTTACAAAAAAAAATCGTTCCACAATAGTTAAATGCCTAAATACCTTTGATTTTGTGCTCGCAATCGACGCTTGCGACCTACTTTCATGCTTGTTGATTGACAAAAAAGCCAAAGGCAGATGACTGGAGCTGTGCTCCGCCACCTGCCTTTATTTCATTTTGCAAATGCGTTTATATCATTTTCGTGAATGTCTTCATCCTATTTTCATGCACACATTTTTTTCGCATGACAGCAAATTCTGCCTTTTATTTCTCTGAGGTTGTCTCCTCGGCCTTCTTTCCGCCCTTGCCATATCTCTTGTTGAGGGCTTTTACCACCTCGTCTGTGACGTCGTAGCTGTCGTTGGCGTAAAGGACGTTGTCTATGCCCGACGACTTGCACAGGATGAAATCATAGCCTTTTGCCTTGGCATACGACTTGGTGAAGCTCTGGATGGTGTCAGTCAGGGCCTGGAACTCCTTCTGGTACTCTTCTTGCAGCGAGTTGCTTAAGCGGGCCTGGAGTCCTTCGAGGTCTTGCTGCAACTTTTGCAGGCGAGCCTGCTCCACCTCAAACTGCTGCTGGGTGAACTGGTTGCTCTGGTACTTGCGTGTGAATTCCTGCATCTGTGCGCTGAAATTCTTTCCTTTGGCATTGATGGTCGCTTCAGCGTTTGCGCGCTTCTTGGCGAACTCCTCTTCCAGGTCCTTGCACTTTTGGTACTGCGATGTGAGTGTGTCAATCTGCACGAAAGCGATTTTGTAACCCTGAGCAGGAGACTCGGCCGGCTTGGCTGACTCTATGTCCTCGTCGCTGTTCTTTGCAGAATTGCCGCATGATGCCACGGTTGCTGCAACAGCTGTCATGAAGAATCCGCCGAGCAGGATTTTTGTAATGTTTCTCATTTTTCTATTTGATTTTTATTATGTTCTTGTATGGTGCCACATGCCTACCCCTCTCTGGTGTCACATGTCTACCCTCAGTGTAGTGTCACATGCTTACTCTCTGATGGCGTGTGGAGATTTGTGGCGCATGGCAAAGTCTTGGCTCTGCACGCATCCTATGCCTCTTTCTCTCATGGCCTTTGACTGGCTGACGTGTGTCTTCACAAAGCGGCCGTTTTTCTTGAAAAGTATTCTCACAGAGAGAAAAAGCACGGAAATCCCTATTATTATTGCAGAAAAGATGATGAGTTTTATCATTTATATATACCTTTGTGTTGTTTTTTGCTACAAAGATACGGGTTATATTCGTTTCAGACTTCCTGCGGGCTGACTAAACGTCATTTTTTAACCTAATTTATGACTTCTGGATATACAAAACATAAAAACATCATAAGTATGAATACACGCAATCAACATTGGTGTCCCAATGGATTCTTTCCGCTTTTGGTGCGGATAGAGATGAAAAGGCGGGGCACGGAATCAGGACTCCCGGAAGCTGGCGGCCTGACTCCGCAGAACCTCTTGGCGAGATTCGTCAAGGAAGCCGCCCTAACATACGATTTGCTCCTGCCGCACGAGGATGTGGAGCCTTCCCGGACCGCTGCCCAAACGTCGTCTGGCGGCAGCACGGCTGAGATGCGCATAGCCGTGCCTTTTGCGGACAGGGAAAACATCAGGATATCCTACAACATCTTCGCCAGCACGATTGACGAGGAGTGTGGAGACAACGGAATCTTTCATTTTCACATGGAGAGCGATTTCTGAATAGAGGCTTCCAGGATGAAGGGTGATTCCTGAACGAAAGGCATTTCCTGAATGAATAGCTATTCCTAATCAGGAGGCCCATCCTGAATGAAGAGCGGATTTCTGAGAAAAACAAGCTCCGTTGACAGTTGCAGGCGCTTATTTTTTGTAAAATAATCGTAACATGTCGCCCAATGGAGCTTTTTTGCTTAAATTCCTTTCTACATTTGGCCTTTTTAGCTACCTTTGCACAAAAATAACCTACAATTTCAAAACAAAAAAGAAAATCATGAGTGAAGTAAGACCATTCAAGGTATTCTCAGGTACTAAGACAAGGTATTTGGCAGAGAAGATCTGCCAGAGTTTGGACTGCCCACTCGGCAACATGATCATCACACATTTTGCCGATGGAGAGTTTGCAGTTTCGTTTGAGGAGTCTATCAGAGGCAATGACGTATTCCTCGTCCAGTCAACATTCCCTAATAGTGACAACCTCATGGAGCTGTTGCTGATGATTGACGCAGCCAAGCGTGCCAGCGCAAAGAGCATCATAGCAGTCATCCCTTATTTCGGATGGGCCCGTCAAGACAGAAAGGACAAGCCAAGAGTGAGCATCGGAGCCAAGCTCATTGCGGACCTGCTTAGTGTGGCTGGCATCGACCGCCTCATTACCATGGACTTGCACGCAGACCAGATACAGGGATTCTTCGATGTACCTGTTGACCATCTCTATGGTTCGCTCGTCGAGGTGCCATATGTGGAGTCGCTCAATCTGGAAAACCTCGTCATAGCCACTCCTGATGTGGGCGGTGCCAAGAGAGCCGGACTCTTTGCAAAGAAGCTCCACGCTCCGCTTGTGCTCTGCAACAAGACAAGAGCCAGAGCCAATGTGGTGGACTCTATCCAGATCATCGGCGACGTGAAGGACAAGAATGTCGTGCTCGTGGACGATATGGTCGACACAGCAGGAACCATCACACGCGCTGCCGACGAGATGCTGAAGGCTGGAGCCAAGAGCGTGAGAGCTGTGGCAAGCCATTGCGTCATGAGCGATCCTGCAGGAGACAGAGTGCAGAACTCTTCCCTCACAGAGATTGTCTTCACAGACTCTATACCATTCGACAGCGGCAAGTGCGCCAAGGTGAAGCAACTGTCTATCGCAGACATGTTTGCCCGCGCCATCCGCGCCGTGTCTGAGCAGAAGAGCGTCAGCGAGGAATTCAACTTCTAAGAGAGTTAACAGATAAAATAGCAAGATAGAGGATACGGGACGCTCAGCCATAGCCGCACTTAGGTGGCATGGACAACAAGTGTGCCATATCCCCTATTTTGTTTTTGCGACTTGCATCTTTCACGAATGCTGTTTTTGTCTGCCACATGCGAGCAAGCACAACTGAGATGGCGACAAGGCACTTTATTCATAAGCAGGTTTGCCTGCCACACAAAGCATGCGCAACAGCAAAACGACACATTTATAATAATAGAATCTATTAGCATGAAGTTTGCCATACTTGCCGCAGGAGAAGGCTCAAGACTGGCCCAGGAAGGAGTGGAGCTTCCCAAGCCTCTCGTCAGAGTGAACGGCGAAGCCATGATAGACCGTCTCATACGCATCTATAATGAATGCGGAGCTGATGATATCTTTATCATCACAAACAACATGACCGACATGACAAAGAATCATCTCGCCGACCTGCAACGCGTCAACCCAAGGCTGCACGTCATGGTGAAGACCACACCGTCGAGCATGCACAGCTTCTATGAGCTGAGGCAGGTGATGGGGAAAGGCAAATTCTGCCTCTCCACGGTCGACACCATTTTCCATGAGGACGAGTTCAAGCAGTATATCAACGACTGGAAACACTCAGACATGGACGGCATGATGGCTGTGACCGACTATATCGACGACGAGAAGCCTCTTTACGTGGCTACCGACGACGACATGAACATCACAGGCTTCCTGGACAAGGAACCACAGAAATTCATATCGGGAGGCATATACGCTCTTGATGACAAGTCTTTCAAAATCCTTGACAAATGCATAGAGGAGGGACTGTCGAGAATGCGCAACTTCCAGCGTCAGCTCGTGAAGGATGGTCTCAGGCTAAAGGCATGCCCCTTCAGTAAGATACTGGATGTAGACCATGCTTCCGACATAGAGAAGGCCGAGGCTTTCCTGAAAAGCAAATAGAGATTATTAACACTAACAAACCTAAACCTCAAATCATGAAAGGTAAATTCTTACTAACATTGACAGTATGCTCGTCACTCGCCGCTCCTATGGTGGCGTCGGGCAGGACCAAAGTGCAGCAGGAGCAGGACCCCAACGAGATGGTGGCATACCTGTTCACTTATTTCAATAGCAATGCTCCAGAAGACGAGCAGATATGCTACGCCATTTCTGATGATGGCTACAACTTCACACCACTCAACCATGGCAATCCTGTGATATCGTCAGACACGATAGCCTACACGCAATGTGTGCGCGACCCACACATCCTCAGGGCTGAAGATGGCAAGACATTCTATATGGTGGCCACCGACATGCGCTCCAGCCATGGATGGTCAAGCAACAGGGGCATGGTGCTCTTGAAGTCTACCGACCTCATCAATTGGCAGCATTCAGCCATCAACTTCCCTACACGCTACACCAAAGCGTGGAAGAATGTCATCCGCGTGTGGGCTCCAGAGACCATTTACGACCGCAAGGCTGGCAAATACATGGTGTTCTACTCTCTCCGCACCTCTGACCCAGGAAGCTACGACAAGATATACTACCAGTATGCCAACAAGGACTTCACCGACCTTGAGGGCGAGCCAAAATGGCTTTTTGACGCAGGCAACGCCACTATCGACGGCGACATAGTATATAACGACAAAGACCAGCTCTACCACCTCTTCTACAAGCAGGAGTCGGGCAGAGGCATCTACCAGGCTACAGCTTCAAACCTGACAGACCGCTGGAAGATGATAGATGGCAACGTGGAGCAGACAAAGGAAGCTGTGGAAGGCGTGGGCGTGTGCAAGACACTTGACGGCCAGTCATGGATCATCATGTACGACTGCTACGCCAATGGCCATTACCAGTTCTGCAAGTCGGAAGACCTGAAGACATTCTCGTTCGTGCAGAACACGGAGACAAAGGGCAAGTTCACTCCGCGCCACGGCACCATCATCCCTATCACACGTGCGGAGAAGGAGAGGTTGCTCAAAGAGTTTGGCAACTTCAACCAGCCTGTCATGCCTGGATTCCACGCCGATCCAGAGATAATGTATTCCAACAAGACAAAGAAATACTACATCTACAGCACTACCGACGGCACTCCAGGATGGGGCGGACACGACTTCAGCGTATTCTCCTCTGACGACCTGGTCAACTGGACAGACGAGGGCAAGATGCTTGATGTGAAGGGCGACCAAGTGAAATGGGCTAATGGCAACGCATGGGCCCCATGCATTATAGAGCGCAAACAAAAGGATGGTTCGTACAAGTACTATTTCTACTTCTCTGCTCATGACACGCGTCCTGGCTTCAACCGCAAGTCTATAGGATGTGCCGTAAGCGACTCTCCTACAGGTCCTTTCACAGACTGCGGACATCCTGTCGTAGACCAACTGCCGGAGGGCCAGAAGCACGGCCAGCAGATTGATGTGGACGTGTTCCAGGACCCTAAGTCGGGAAAATTCTACCTCTACTGGGGCAACGGATACATGGCTGGCGCAGAGCTCAACGACGACATGACAAGCGTGAAGAAAGAGACTGTGAAACTGATGACTCCTAAGGGTGGCTCTCTCCAGACATGGGCTTATCGTGAGGCACCATATGTCATCTACCGCAAAGGCACATATTACTTCATGTGGTCGGTTGACGATACAGGCTCGCCCAACTATCACGTATGCTACGGCACAAGCAAGACACCTCTTGGCGACATCGTCATAGACGAGAACAACTACAAGGTAATCTCGCAGGTGCCAGAAAACAAGATTTATGGCACAGCACACAACTCTGTCGTCCAGGTGCCAGGCAAGGATGAGTGGTACATCTGCTACCATCGCATCAACAAGAACTATGTCGACAAGAAATATGGCGGCGGCGTTCCTGGCACACACCGTGAAGTGTGCATAGACAAAATGACATTCGACAAGAAGGGCAATATCGTGCCCGTTACTCCTACGCTAAACGGCCCTGCGCCGCTGAAGGTGAAGAAGTGACATCGCACGACGACACGGCAGCGGGGATTGTGGAATCCACAGTCCCCGCTTTTCGTTGCAAGCTGTCACAACTTATATATAATATCTACAAAGAGAACATGAACATATACTTTCCCGCCGAATGGCACAACCAGCAGTTTGTGCAGATGACATGGCCTCACATGCACACAGACTGGGCTCCTGTGATAGACGAGGCCATAGATTGCTTTTGCAACATAGCCAGAGATATTGCTCGGCATGAGCAGCTTCTCATCGCGTCGCAATATCCTGATGAGACATTGGAGCACCTGGCAAAAAGGGGCGTCGAATCAGACAACATCATAGTGGCCCAATGCTTGACCAACGACACCTGGGCACGAGACCACGCTTTTCTCTCATGTCTTGATAAAGACTCTGGCACGATTGTCCTCAGGGACTTCCAGTTCAATGGTTGGGGACTGAAGTTTGCGGCCAATCATGACAATATGATAAACACAAATGTGCTTGATATTATCAAGGACTTGTATGCTGGCGCAACATGCCTGTATGAGAATTGCCTCGACTTCGTGTTTGAGGGAGGCAGCGTGGAAAGCGATGGAGAGGGAACATTGATGGTCACTTCAAGCTGTCTGCTTTCTCCCAACCGCAATAATACTGTAGACCAGAAAGGTATAGAGCAGAGGTTAAAGAACGAGTTTAACGCCAAGAGAGTGCTTTGGGTAAACCATTCGTGGCTGGCTGGAGATGATACAGACGGACACATCGACACGGTGGCACGTTTCTGCTCAGCAAGTTCCATAGCCTATGTCAAGTGCTACGACACCTGCGATGAGCACTACGATGAACTTGAGGCTATGGAAGCAGAGCTACAAGCCTTCCGTACCGCAGATGGCCAACCATACAAGCTTTTCCCTCTTCCACTGCCAGACCCTTGCTTTGACGAGGAGGGAAATCGCCTGCCTGCCACATATGCCAACTTTCTCATAATAAACGGAGCAGTTCTGATGCCAACATACAATCAGCCACAGAAAGATGAAGAGGCGGCCAACCAGCTCGCCAAGGCTTTCCCTGGCTACGAGATAATAGGCGTTGACTGCTGCGTGCTCATCAAGCAACATGGCTCGCTCCATTGTTCCACCATGCAGTATCCTTCTGCGGAACATTAAGGCAGACGCTGATAAGAGAGGTCAGAACTGGCGTTAATACAGAAGATAATGCTCTATGCTAATGCAGAACAGCAAGGCCTGTGATAACGCTGAACATGATGTCCTAAGCAAAAGCTCTATTAAGACCTTCCACTCAAGTATATTAACGTATGCATACCGAGCGAATCACAGGATGGAGCCGCTTGTCAGACTAATTTCTTTTTGGACACGAGAAAACACATGCAAGGTGCGATAGCTGCGACACAACATAGCCGTAGCATATCGCACCTTATATTTCTTGTAATATTACGTTTATTTTGTACTAACAGGGAATTTTTGCTACAAGAATATCAAATTTTGCAAACTCGACTTTGCGATTTTAAAAATAAAACGCTATATTTGCATCAATTTTAGTCGTAAAGTCAAAAAAAAGAATTTGACATGCGGCTGATGCTAACATCATTAAAAAACAAGAACAAAAAGAATTATGGAATCTTTTTTCCGTACACATGCTTATTTGGTAGAGCACCTGAAGGCTCCCGTACGTCGTGACTTGATGGACGAGATAAACTGGAAAGACCGCATGATCGGCATCAAGGGAGCCAGAGGCGTAGGAAAAACCACGTTCCTGCTTCAGTATGCTAAAGAGCATTTTTCACCATACGACCATTCGTGCCTGTATATCAACACTAACAACTTTTACGTACAGAATGTTGGCATCACAGAATTTGCAGGTGAATTTTACCGCTCAGGAGGCAAAGTGCTTCTTATAGACCAGGTCTACAAACAGCCGGACTGGAGCATACAGCTGCGCGAATGTTACGACCGCTACCCTGGCCTGAAAATAGTCTTTACAGGCACCCCCGTGATGCGTCTGAAAGAAGAAAACCCCGAACTGAACGGCATCGTCAGGTCATACAACTTGCGTGGTTTCTCTTTCCGCGAGTTTCTCAACCTGTCCACAGGCCTTCACCTCCGCTCGTACACATTAGACGAAATAATCAGCAACCACAAGCAGATAGCCACAGAGATATTCGCCCAGGTCAATCCCCGCGAACATTTCCAGGCATATCTTCACCACGGATTCTACCCTTTCTTCCTCGACAAGGTCAACTACAGCGAGAACCTGTTGAAGAACATGAACATGATGATTGAGGTGGACATACTGCTTGTGAAACAGATTGAGCTGAAATACCTCACAAAGATAAAACAACTCTTCTATATGCTCACCACCAGCGGCAGCAGCGTGCCCAATGTGAGCCAACTTGCTCAGGAACTGGGAATGAGCCGTGCCACGGTGATGCACTACATCAAGTATCTCGAAGAGGCCAGGCTGGTCAACATGATTTACAGCAAGGGCGATGAGTTCCCGAAGAAGCCAGCACGTGTGCTCCTTCACAACTCCAACCTCATGTACAGCTTCTATCCTCGCTGCTTTGACGAGCACGATGTGCTTGAGACATTCTTCTGCAACACCCTGTGGAAAGACCATAAGGTCAACAAGCACGGCAACCTGTGCTCATTCCTTGTAGACGAGCACATAGAGTTCAAAATAGCAGAATACAGCGCCAAGCTCAAGAGCAAGGCAAAAGCCCTATACGCAGTCAACCAGTGCGACATAGGAGAGGGCAACCAGATACCGCTCTGGATCTTCGGTTTCCTCTATTGATTCACGATTACGGATTATATCAGTACACAGGTGTTGCGCCAGAAGCAAGCGGGCACATGCGGCGGCAGCATCGGCGCATGCACACAAGTGACGCTCTATCGAAGCACACGCCAGCATACATGGATTATTCAATTATGTTGATTAGTTGAGAGAACAACTATACATATACATACATACATTTATAAACTATTATGGGTAAAGAAAAGAAATTTATCACTTGTGATGGCAATACCGCCGCAGCACATGTAGCATACATGTTCTCAGAGGTAGCCGCCATCTACCCAATCACCCCATCGTCTCCAATGGCAGAGCACGTGGATGAGTGGGCTGTAGCAGGTCGCAAGAATCTCTTCGGCGACACAGTGCTGGTTCAGGAAATGCAGTCTGAGGCAGGTGCCGCAGGTGCGGTGCACGGATCTCTTCAGGCAGGTGCCCTCACCACTACATTCACAGCTTCTCAGGGTCTTCTCCTGATGATTCCAAACATGTACAAGATTGCAGGTGAGCTCCTTCCATCAGTATTCCACGTTTCAGCGCGTACTGTTGCCAGCCACTCGCTTTGTATCTTTGGTGACCACGGTGATGTGATGGCCTGCCGCCAGACAGGTTTCGCCATGCTGTGCGAAGGCTCAGTGCAGGAGGTGATGGACCTCTCAGCTGTCGCTCACCTCGCAGCTCTTGAGTGCCGTGTGCCATTCATCAACTTCTTTGATGGATTCCGCACTTCACACGAGTACAACAAGATTGAGGAAATCGACATGGAAGACATCCGCCCTCTCGTTCCTATGGACAAGGTGGCAGAGTTCCGCAGCCGCGCTCTCTCTCCAGAGCATCCAGAGGCAAAGGGTATGGCAGAGAACCCTGAGACTTTCTTCTCTCACCGCGAGTCATGCAACCCATACTACGACGCTGTCCCAGCAGCTGTGGAGAAGTACATGGCTGCTATCTCTAAGATCACAGGCCGTGAGTACAAGCCATTCTCTTACTATGGCGCAGAGGACGCAGAAGACGTTATCATCCTCATGGGTTCTGCTACAGAGGCAGCCCGCGAGGCCATCGACTACGCCAACGCCAACGGAAAGAAGTACGGTATGGTGTCTGTACACCTCTACCGCCCATTCTCAGTAGAGCGTCTCCTCGCAGCTGTTCCTAAGTCAGTCAAGCGCATAGCTGTCCTCGACCGCACTAAGGAGCCTGGAGCCAATGGCGAACCTCTTTACCTTGATGTCAAGGACGCGTTCTACGGACAGGAGAATGCCCCACTCATCATTGGTGGCCGCTACGGACTCGGTTCTGCCGACGTCACTCCTACAATGATCCTTTCTGTCTATGACAACCTCGTGCTCCCACAACCAAAGGATCACTTCACACTCGGCATCGTGGACGACGTCACATTCCACTCACTTCCACTTGAGGAGGAGAAGGCTCTTGGCGACAAGTCTAACACAGAGTGCAAGTTCTTCGGTCTTGGAGCCGACGGTACAGTAGGCGCCAACAAGAACTCTGTGAAGATCATCGGTGACAACACAGACAAATACTGCCAGGCATATTTCTCTTACGACTCAAAGAAGTCAGGCGGTTTCACTTGCTCGCACCTCCGTTTTGGCGACAACCCAATCCGCTCTACATATCAGATCAAGACACCTAACTTCGTGGCATGCCACGTGCAGGCATATCTCCGCATGTACGATGTGCTCCGCGGTCTGCGTCAGAATGGCCAGTTCCTCCTCAACACTATCTTCGATGGTGAGGATCTCGTCAACTTCCTTCCAAACAATGTGAAGAAGTATTTCGCAGAGAAGAACATCACAGTTTACTACATCAACGCTACTAAGATAGCTCAGGAGATAGGTCTTGGCAACCGTACCAACACTATCCTCCAGTCAGCATTCTTCCGCATCACAAAGGTCATTCCAGTAGACCTCGCTGTAGAGCAGATGAAGAAGGCTATCGTCAAGTCTTATGGCAAGAAGGGCGAGGATGTCGTCAACATGAACTATGCAGCCGTTGACCGTGGTGGCGAGTACAAGCAGCTCACCGTCGATCCTGCATGGGCCAACCTTCCAGCCGACGAGGTTGAGGCAAACAACGACCCTGAGTTCATCAACAAGCTCGTTCGTCCTATCAACGCACAGAACGGCGACCTCCTACCTGTATCAGCCTACAAGGGCTACGAGGACGGCATGTGGGAGCAGGGCACAGCAGCTTACGAGAAGCGTGGTGTGTCAGCATTCGTTCCTGTATGGGATTCAGAGAACTGTATCCAGTGTAACAAGTGTGCTTACGTTTGTCCTCACGCATGTATCCGTCCGTTCGTCATGGACGAGAAGGAAGCAGCAGGCTTCGAGAGCAACACTCTCACAATGGTAGCACCTCCTGCATTGAAGGGCATGAAGTTCCGTATGCAGGTAAGCGTTATGGACTGTCTCGGATGCGGCAACTGTGTTGACGTATGTCCAGGCAAGAAGGGCAACAAGGCTCTTAAGATGGTCACTCTCGAAGGCCAGCGTGAGGAGCAGAAGAACTGGGACTACTGCGTCAAGAACGTCGCTTCAAAGCAGGATCTCATCGACTTCAAGGCCAACCCACGTGTCAGCCAGTTCGCTACCCCACTCTTCGAGTTCTCTGGCGCATGCTCTGGTTGCGGCGAGACTCCATATGTCAAGCTCATCTCTCAGCTCTTCGGCGACCGCGAGATGGTAGCCAACGCTACAGGATGCTCATCTATCTACTCTGGTTCTATACCATCTACACCATATACAAAGAACGCCAAGGGACAGGGTCCTGCATGGTCTAACTCACTCTTCGAGGACTTCTGCGAGTATGGTCTCGGTATGACTATCGCCAACAAGAAGATGCGCGCTCGCATCGTGGCTCTTCTCCAGCAGATCATCGCTTCTGACGATGCTCCAGCAGAGTACAAGGCAGCAGCACAGGAGTGGATTGACGGCAAGGACAACGCAGATGCTTCTAAGGCAGCTACAGCCAAGCTCGTTCCATTCATCAATGCCGGACGCGAGAAGGGTTGCGCAGTATGCAAGCAGCTCTCTGAGCTCTCACACTACCTTGTTAAGCGTTCACAGTGGATCATCGGTGGTGACGGCGCTTCATACGATATCGGTTACGGAGGTCTTGACCACGCTCTTGCTTCTGGTGAGGACATCAACATATTTGTCATCGATACAGAGGTTTACTCCAACACAGGTGGCCAGTCATCAAAGGCTACTCCTATTGGTGCCATCGCTCAGTTTGCCGCAGGTGGTAAGCGCATCACTAAGAAGGACCTCGGTCTCATGCAGTCAACATATGGCTATGTATATGTAGCTCAGGTTGCCATGGGTGCCGACAACGCACAGTGCCTCAAGGCTATCCGCGAGGCAGAGGCTTATCCTGGTCCATCACTCGTCATTGCCTACGCTCCATGTATCAACCACGGCCTCAAGGCTAAGGGCGGCATGGGCAAGAGCCAGGCTGAGGAGGCTAAGGCTGTTGAGTGCGGCTACTGGCATCTCTGGCGCTTCGACCCACGTCTTGCAGAGCAGGGCAAGAACCCATTCCAGCTCGACTCAAAGGAGCCTAACTGGGACAACTTCCAGGCGTTCCTCGATGGTGAGGTTCGTTACCTCTCTCTGAAGAAGGTATGCCCAACAGAGGCACAGGAGCTCTTCGATGCAGCTAAGAAGGCTGCTCAGCACCGCTATGCAACATACGTGCGCATGAGCAAGATTGACTACTCTGCAGAGTAATTGACAAGTTTTTCCAGACAAAGGGATTTAACCCCACATAAATAGTAAGGAAGGCGGACTACCGTATGGTGTCCGCCTTCCTTCTTTTAGATAAGCCGGAGATGTTATAGAAACACTATTAAAGATTCTTGAAAAAATTACAGGAACTTACTCATACATACTTTGTTCTAAATAATTATGAGCACCTGCTTATAAGTGCTCATAATTATTTTTGACACACTCTTTCTCCGGGCACGTCTTTCTCTCGTCGAGATATTTCTTGCTTATCAGTATGACTTCAGCAATCAAGAGAACCTTAGCCTCGCCATGAAAGAATACATCTAAAGCCCATTTATCCATCTTTTTATTTATCATATGTTTACTAAATAAAATTGCATTTTTAAAACAAAGTAAAATTGGGATATACTTTTACAAGTTGAAAATAGTCATTTAATGGGTAGGGTGTCCAGTTCTTTGTACCAATTTTAACTCACTTTTTTGAGAGTTTTGGTTCGTTCTGTAACCCAGTTTTT
>CAKQRW010000035.1 GCA_934271655.1 uncultured Bacteroidaceae bacterium
TGTTAAATACGCAAGCAAATACTATTATAAAAACTTAATCATCAGTTGGTTGAATATTATTCAGTAAACACTACTTAGATGTTCTAAAATAAATTGGGAATTCCTATTATAAGGAAAGAGCAGCGCTGGCTTCAGCGCTGCTCCTTCCATTTCTATGTCCATGTTATTGTTTCCTTCTATAGATTCATGCTGCAGCCTGTTCAGTCTGCATTTCTTTTCACGTAGTCGCCAGGCAGCATGCCAAACTCCTTCTTGAAGCATTGAGAGAAATACTTAGGCGTATTGAATCCAACGCGGTAAGCCAGTTCGCTGATGCGTATGTCAGGCTCAGCCTTGAGTATGTCGCAGGCAGAGTTGAGGCGTATGGTCTGGATGAAGACCTGTATGCTCAGTCCGGTACAGTCACGCAAGCGGCCGTATAGGGTGGACACGCTCATGCCAAGGTCGGATGCCATGCAGTCCCGGTTGTATTCAGAGTCGTCAAGGTGCTCGTGCACCAGTCTGGTGGCCCGTGAGACAAACTCGGCATCGCGCGATGTCTTTGTAGACTGTACAGTCACAGTCATTGCGCTGTTGCGCTCGTCGTTCCTCTCCTCCTCATTCTTTTCGTCTTTGCAATCCATTCCCTCTGCTGCGTAGCCCTCCGCTGCGCGTTCAGCAGCATCTGTCGCATTGCCATTGCATATTGGCGTTGCTGGGAACGAATGCTGCGCACTCTGCAGGATGGCAGAGAAACGGTGGCTCGCCTTCATCTCGCGTCGCATGCGGATGTAGTTTGTAACGAAATAAGCAGCGGTGCATGCCATGATGATGTATATGAGCCATGCCCACCACCGAGCGTACCATGGCGCAAGCACTGTGACCGTGATGTTGTATGGCAGTTGCTGCCATTGGCCGCGGCTGTCTGCGGCCTTGAGAAGAAAATGATATGTGCCAGCGGGCACGCGGTCGTAGACGATGCTGTGCTGGTTGCCGTCTATGGCTTGCCATTCGTCGTCATATCCCTTGAGCTTGCAGGCGTATTGCGCCTCCTTCTGGTTGGAGTAGGTGAGCAGGCAGAATTCAAATCCGAATTTGCGAGCCGACGGCTGTACAGTCATGTGCTTGGTAGATATAGGCATAGCGTCTACTGTGCTTGCAGCCTCTGCAGAGTCGAGCTGCAGCACGGACGTGCCGTCGATGGTGATGTCCATGACAAGCAGCGCGGGCTTGCGTCTGGATGTCGCCTTATATTCAGCCTTGGGCGTGAACTCCGTTATGCCTTGGTCTGACCCGAAGAAGAGTCGGTCGCCATTTCTCACGGTGGCATTAGTATAGAAGGCCGTGGTGGCCAGTCCGTCCTCCTTCGTGAAGCACTCGGTGTTGCCTTTAGAGTCCATTCTCACCAGACTCTGTTCTGTGGTCAACCACAAGGCACCATATTTGTCATCGTTGATAGACAATATCTTCTTCCCGGCCAGATGCACCGATGTGTTGACAAAGCGGAACTCGTCCTTGCTCTTGTCATATTTCATCAATCCCTTGGGGCTGATAGCCCACATCCTGTGTCTGTGGTCCTCAAAGCATGCAGTCACATTGATGCTCGGGCTCTTGTATGCCTTGAAGCGCATGGTGGACGGTTTGGCAGGATTGCCGCTGATGCGCACAATGGACCTGTTGGCTGAAGCTACCCATATATTGCCCTGGTGGTCTTCGCTTATGTGGTTCACAATCCAGTAGCCTGTGAGGTCTACAGAGTCATTCTTCACTTCGAGGTATTTGCCTGTGCCGTCGGGAAGAATGCATGACAATCCTTGCCGCTGTCCTATCCAGAGAATATGACTGTGCCTTGATTCAAGAAGCGCGGTCACGTTGTCTTTGACAAACGGCAGTTGGGATGAATGCGAGTAGAGCACTTCGTTGTAGCCATCGGGCCGGCTGATGATTATTCCGTTGTCGCCTGCAGCCATCCATGTCTCGCCGTTGTAGCGTCGGATGATAGACGTGATGCGCGGAGAGTACTCGTGTCCTGGTATCTTATCAAACCCAGGCACCTCCTTATTCCTCTTCACGATGTCGGTAGCAAGGTCAGTCCATGCATATCCATGGTCGCCGATGCCAAAGAGAAAGTGCCTGCCATCGGTGGTCATCATGGAGCGCGTCCAGCCTATCGGGTGGTTGACAAAGGCGTTGCCAGTGTGCTTTATGCGCACCATGTTGCCGCTGCTGAGCACAAGCCAAAGCGCTCCGTCTGGTCCCATGGCACCTGCTACGGTATCACCCACACACACGAATATCTTGCCGTCAGGCTCCTCTATGATGTCGTTGATGAGCCTCCGCTCGTCGCCGTGTGTGAGAAACTCCAGGTTGGGCAGACTCGTGTCTTCCCAGTCGCTGGTGCGCTGCACGCCGTAGGCCTGGGTGCCTATCCACAGCCGCTGCTTGCGGTCTATACAGAGAGTGAAGGCAGAGTTGGCCCAGTTGAGCTGGCTGTAGGCATGTATGAGCCTGCTCTTTGGCGTGTATCTCCATATGCCTTGCCCCCATGTGCCTATAAGTATATCCCCATTGGGAGCCTCGCAGAAGTCTTTCACTCCCCAGCCTTCATATCGGCCTTTCTTGCCGTTGGGGTATATGGCTTGCGACTTGTCGCAGTTGAAGTGGGTGAAAGAGTCTTTATCTCTATTATATATAGAGAAGCCGTCGTCTGTGCCAGCATAGAGCGTGCCTGCAGACGATGTGAAGAGCCTGTATATAATTTGTTGGCTCTGCTTTGGAAATTTGTAATGCTTGGTCCAGCCATTAGTCTTTGTCACCCGCACCAGTCCATCGTTTGTCCCCACCCACAGATAGTCTTTGTCCGACGATATGCTTCGGACCTCGGTAGATAGCTGCGGACAGGCTGCGATGGAGATGTATGGCAGTCCCAGCAGTTTGTCACCGTTGTACATCTTCACTCCAGACGATGTGCCTATCCATAGCAGTCCGTTGCTGTCGAAGTGCATGCAGTACACCTCGTCTGTGACAGATATGCTTTTGGTCATTTTGACATCTGCCTTGGCCTTGGCGGCAAGGAGCGAGAGCGTGAGTAAAAGGAATAAAATCTTTATGTGGCGTTTCATTTTCTTCTTATTGCTAAAGAATGTTTGCAAAGACAAATTTACAAAAAAAAAGAAATATATTCATTGATAAAAGGTGAATAATTGTGCTATGATGGTATAGTTTTGTTTAATTGACTAATTTTTGACCGTGAATGAACGATTATATACCTATTAAGAAAAAAAAAGAATGTTACTTTGCTCGCAGAACGTTCGAGTGACTAAAGGCTTATGGATGACGGACGTGAAAAAGTTAATGAAACAAAATAACTGAAGTAAAACTAATAACCTAAGATTAACTTATGAGACAGATTTACAAGTTTGCGGCTATCTCGGCTATGGTGGCTTGCATGGAGGCTTATCCTGCTATGATGTACGCTCAGGATGAAAGCCAGGAACTGGACATGACGGAGAAGATCACCAATCCAGGCTTTGATGACGAGCAGGGTATGGTGGATGGAGCTCCGTTTGGATGGACAGTAGCGTTTGAAAACTCTCCGCAGCTCAAGCTCTCTACTGGAGCCAAGGGCGACCCTGTAGTCATAGAGGGCGGTCAGAAGCACCTCCAGATATACTCTTGGGGCGGCCCTGTCGTGGGCACGGTGAGCCAGCAGCTGGCCGATCTGCCCAACGGCAACTATAAGCTGAGCGTGAAGATTGTGGTGTCAGAAGGCTTCGAAGGTGATGCCTACCTCTATGGTAACACCTCGCGCACACCTATAGTAAAGGGGCAGAACGGAACGTATGAGGCCGCTGTTCTGGTGAGCGACGGCACTCTCGACCTTGGCGTCAACCTCAACCTGACCAGTGGCGTGTGTCTCGAAGTGGAGGACTTCTCCCTCACCTATATGGCTGGAAGTGCCAGCGATGTGCAGCTGCAGGTGTACGACAACATGATAAAAAAAAGTAAAGAGGTGGAAGATCTCATTTCTGCCCCGGAGCTTGATGGATATGTCGGACTGTTCGTTGATGCAGAGGATTTCATCATGAATGGAATCTACGATGTGGATAGTCAGGATATAGATGCCATGAATGCAGCCATCGACTCAATGAAGGTAATGATGGACAACATCAAGAAGGGTATTGAACTTGTGGCTGCTATTGACACCAGGATGACAACAGTAGACAAACTGAGCGAACTCAATTATCCTGGCATTGACGATTTCGCCGCTTCTGTCAATAAGATAATGGATGATGCAGACCAGAAGGAAACCAACACGGTGGCAGATTACCAGGCTGCTCTTGACAAGCTTGACGAGGCTATCATGAAGTACCGTTTCAGCCAGGTGGCCACTAAAGACCAGCCAGCCGACTACACATTCCTTGTCTCAAGCCCTAATTTCTGCGGAGATGCAGAGGAGGAAAGCAATGACACAAAGAATATGGGCGAATGGAAGAAGACAGGCACCTTCACCGGTGGCGACCAGCGCCTCAACTTCACCCATGGCTACACATGCTGGAACGCATGGTGGAGCACATCGGCTGAAGACCAGAACACGCTGCAGGTGCAGCAGGAGCTCTCAGGACTGCCAGACGGACTCTACGGTGTGTCTTGTCTCGCCATCACTCAGCCAGGACTCATCACAGACCAGCACGCCTTCGTGAAGTCTTCTGCCGACAAGGGCGTGTCTCCAGTCATGTCATTCGAAGGATGGGACGACACTACGCTGGGCGACAACGGATGGGAGACTCTGACCACAACACCTGTCATCGTAAGTGACGGCAAGCTCACTATTGGCTTCGAGTCATCAAAGCAGAACGCTCCTGGAGTGAACGGCTCTGAGGGATGGTGGTGCGCCACACACTTCAAGCTCAATTATTACGGTAAGGTGGAGCAGAGCGAGATAGAGCAGCTCTTCAACGAGAAGCTCGCAGCGGCAGAGGCCATGGCTGACACTATGCACTTCGCTGCCGACAAGGCTCTGCTGGCCAGCACCATTGCAGACGCAAAGGCTGGAGAGATGCAGGCTGGCGCAGAGACTCTGCAGGAGGGCATCACAGCTGCCACCGCTTCTGAGAAGCATTACGCGGAGATAATGTCAGAGGGACGCATCTATCCTGTTGTCACAGCGACTCTCGCCGAGGACAAGGGATATGGCGCAGCCAGAAGCATAGTCGAGTATGCGTACGCACAGACAAACGCTTACCTCAAGTCGGACACAGCCACATACCAGAAGGTGGACAGCGTGCTGACTAATCTCAAGGCCTATGCCAACGACTTGGCTCCAGCCTACAACGCAGCTTCCGACACGGTGAGCCAGATGACTTCACAGACAGCTGTGGACATGATAAAGGCTGCCATCAAGTCTATTGATGAGAATGTTGTCGGCGAGAAGATGCTTGTGCCTGCCAAGCTGAATGAGCATGTGGCAGACTTGAAGAACACCGTCAGGGTGGCAGTAGCCCAGAACCTCTACGATGGCAATATGGACATGACCGACTACACTTGCATGATCATGAATGCCACACCAGACAACACTGAAGGCTGGACAATCAACCGCGGCACGGGCAACACCGACTACAGCAAGAACGGCGGACATTACCTCGGCGGCAGCTACGGCTATTTCCATTCATGGAATCCGACTGTGGGCACGCTCAACTATTACGGCGAGCAGACTGTGAAGGGCATTCCTAACGGCAAGTATCTTGTCAAGGCTGCCACAAGAGCTACAGGCAAGGAGGGAGCGTTCATCTTTGCACGCAACACTGCTGATGAGGCTGACAACAAGTATGCGCGCATCGAGATGGGCAAGCACTACAACTATGAGACAGAGGAATATGAGGATGCCAACTCTATCTACGGTGACATCTGGGAAGAGGCTAACGCTGCCCTGGAGGCTGGCACAGCCACTGAAGAACAGGAAATCATCGTCAATGTCAACAATGGCAACGGACGTGGATGGGGATACACACAGATAGAGATTGAGGTCAACAACCATGAGGTGACTATCGGTATGACCACCGACTCCGAGCGTACAGGCGAGGCCTTTACTGGCACTCAGTTCTCTGTGACAGACTGGTCGCTCACACTGCTGGAGAAGGGTGACAACACCGACTGGAACGGCCCTGCCACTTCTGTCGAGGGCGTTGAGGCTGCTGCGGCCAAGGCAGCCAAAGGCACTTACACTCTTTCTGGCGCACGCATCCTTGACTCTCAGGCTGCTGATGCAGGCATCGTCATCAAGGACGGCAAGAAGTTCTTCTTGAAGAAATGATGAAGTAGGTATATATGAATAATTGTTACGGGCTGGCAGCATGGCGCTTTTATGGCACAGGTTGCCGCCCGTTTCCTTTATAAAAACCAAAGTATAAGCCAGACAAGACCAGGGATAGACTGAGTGGAATAGGTAGAATAACAGCCATGATGAAAGGCTTAATGGCTGGTGATATATTATTTATAAGCGAGAAAGAGAACTTGGTCATATACGAAAAAGAGTGCTTGGCTGATATCTATAATATAAGCTTAAATCTATTAGAAAAGAAAAAAGACTTGCTTGTGAAATTATGAAAAAGACACACTTACTTACTATGATGCTTCTTCTGTCGTCAGTCCTGTCATTTGCGCAGAAGAAGATATACATTCCCGATGAATGGAAAAGCAACACATCTCTGTACAGAGAGAGCGACCCTAACGGTGAGGCCACATGGTCGAAGACTCGCTCCGTGGAGAATGACGACCTCATTATCTTCTGGGATAATGGGTATGGCGACACAAAACCGTCAGACCTGCCCACAAGCGACTTCTACCGCGTGGACATCGATGACCTGATGAAGAAATGCCAAAGCTATTACGACCTTGAGTACAACACTTTGGGATTTGTCAATCCTGAGACAACCAACCTGCGTAATTACAAGATGATGGTGCTGGTATGCCACACCAATGTGTGGACATGCTATGGCGGCGGTTATGACTATGAGGTGAATGCCCTGTGGATCAATCCTGCCACGTGCAAGCCTGTGGGACTGGCTGTGGCGCACGAGGTGGGCCACTCGTTCCACTACATGTGCTATGCCGACGCGTCGGGCAACAATCACCACTCATCCTCCACTATAGGCACAGGCTTTCACTTGCCTGTGGGAAGCGGCGCCACTATATGGGAACAGACAGCCAACTGGCAAGCCACGCAGTCTTACCCAGAGGCTATGTTCACAGAATGCATGGGAGCTTTCCGCAGGACACACTATCTGGCTTTCCAGCATGAGGTGCACAGATACCAGAGCTACTGGTTCTTCAACTACTTGTGCCAGTATTATAATGACATAAGGACTGTGGCCAACGTGTGGAACCAGCCTATGACAGGTGCTGTGGATTTCAACCAGTCGCTCATGGCGAACAAGAATCTTACACCGGCCCAGCTCTATAAAATGTATTTCGACTACGCTTGCCGGTGCGTGACATGGGACTATGATATAGCCAAGCCATACAGAGACAAATATATAGGCGACTTCGATTACCGCTGCTCTCTGACTGCAGACGGCGAGTATCAGGTGGCTTCCCTTAGCTGTCCACAGGCCACAGGCTTCAATGTCATTCCTCTTCAGGTGCCAGAAGCAGGCACAGACGTGACGGTGCACCTGACGGCTCTCATTGTCGGCAGCGCGCTTGCCAGCTCCGATCCAGGCCAGTATCTTCGCGGCATCGATGAGCCTCTGTCCATGCCGTCGCGCAGATACTCGAGCAACAACTACAGGTCATACAGAGGATTCCGCATGGGCATGGTCGCGCTCATGAAAGACGGCTCGCGGCAGTATTTCAGCAAAGACAGCGTCTATTGCCGTGGAAGCAGAGAGGTGACAGCAGACTACACTATGACTGTGCCTGAGGGAGTGAGCAAGATGTGGCTCGTGGTGTCGCCTGCCCTTAGCAAGTATCTGCAGCATCCTTGGGACAACAATATATCAAACGATGACATGTGGCCTTACAAGTTCACGCTTGAAGGCACAGACATAGGTTCGAGGGCTGTCGTTTATGCCGACCCTGAGTTGGACGGGCGCAAGGAGGCTGACGCAACGTTTGTTTACGATGTCACTTATCCGCGCACCACAGGCAGCGACCATTCCGGCACCACTGTGAGCGTTTCTGGCAAGGCGGCCGCTACGCTTGGCACAGCGTTCCAGACCAAGATGTCCAATCTGAAGGACATGATGCAGGCTTGGACATCAGCAGGCCCATCAGCAGGCAAGGTCATGTATTATGGTGTCAATGCCAATGGCAAGCTTGCTGGCAGCGGGTCTACAGCCAACGGCTACGGACATTGGTTCAATGCTGCGGGCAATGTGTCTGCCTATGGTTCTGGCTATGTTTATTGCGAGTTTAGCCCTGCCAATATGGTGTTTACACTTGGACAGTATCCAGGACGCTGCTCAGAGGGCGGCACCTACACTATGCGCGAGGCTCTTCGTTACAAGACTGCTGCCGGCGACTATGCTCTGGCTACGTTTGTGTTCAACATCAAGATAGGGCCTGAGGCTTCTGTCAAACTGAGGAGCATAGACTACACCGACCCTGCAGTGACGGCTGTAGAGAGCATCAAGAGTCTGGACACTCATGCTGCAGAGCAGTGCTATGGCATTCTGGGATATGCGCTGCAAAGCGGAGCGTCGGACGGCCTCGTCATCAAGCAGGGTAAGAAGTACATGCGGAAGAAGTGAGCATCTGTCCATTATTATTCTTGTAACTAATAATTTTTTACTTGAGAAACAATAAAATCTAAAAGCGTTAACTATGAAAAAAATCTTAAGACCTGTATTGGCCATGCTGCTTTGTGCAGCATCCGCATCACCTGCCTGGTGCCAGTTCTCCAAGACTTACCAGCAGACCTATTGGATAGCCTGGGGCACACCAGAGCCTGTGTCATTCAGCCTTTCGGAGGTGGCCGAGCAGCTCGGCACCACACCAGACGAGTTGGCTGACGCTCTGTCGGCTTTCTACAACAAGGAGGAAGGAGCCACGCTGACATTCCAGCTCCAGAGCCCGGATGGTGTCCTTTATCCAAACGATGAGACGGGATATACCCAGGGCACACAGGGAGGCTTCTGGATAGACCAGGATGACCATGCCGTGACATTCTCGGGCAATGAGTCGACTTTGGCCTGGTATAATCAGATTTCCTGGAGCAAGGATGAAGACAAGTTCAATGTCCTTGTGGGACAGAAACCGGGATTCTTTGCCAATGATGGCAAGAAGACAGGACATTTCATTCTCACATACAATGACAAGCAGGCCACATTCGATGTCACGCTTTCGGTGCAGAGACTGGCTGACATAACGGCCGAACTGCAGTTCAGCAAGCTGGAGATGGTGGGAGAGACCACTCTCAGCGTGCATCAGTCCATAGGCTCGAAGGCCAAGACTTATAGTGTCAAGACAGATGGCATCGCAGAAAAGTTGGGCATAGATGCAGAGGAACTGTCGGAGAAGTTGTCTTCTCACGTCTTCGCGCGCTCATACGATTCGGAGAACGATGCTTGGATAGACAGCATAACATGCGATTACAGCGCTTCGCCTCTGCCAGGCTTCTGGTTCAAGCAGACATACGATCCTGCCACAGGCGACCCATCGCCAGTCTGCTTCGCTGCTACGGCAGACAATGGCACGTCGGGTGCTCCCTTCTACGTGTCTGGCTTAAGTTTTGCTGATGGCGAGATGTCTATGACTATGGGACACACTGAGTCGGCTTGTGAGGAGAATGCCAGTTACACTGCCACAGCCTATATAGTGCACAACACCAAGGCCTACGCCCTGAATATAGAGCTTGCCATAGATGAGAGGCCTGCCTATACGCTTGAGGGACGCGAGAAGGTGTATGGCGGCGAGTATGAGGTGAGCATCACGTCTAAGGACCAGGATGGGCATGAGGTGGTTGTGCCTGTGGATGACATAGCAGAGAAACTTGGTGTGGAAGTGTCAGACCTTGTCTACATGAGCTACAACGAGGCCGACCAACTGTCTGACAAGTCGACTGCAAACAATGGCGGCTTCTGGTTTGACGGCGACAGCCATATCTGTTCGTTCCAGGCTACGGGCATGTCAATGTATGTGGAGCCTAAGAGCGCAGACTCCAAGGCCACTCTGCTCGTTGGCAAGTGGCAGGCAGACTTCCTGCGTGCGGGCGACAGCCAGACATGCAAGCTGTTCCTGCTCGGTGACAACAAGTATGCCGAACTTGACATCACGCTGAAGATTCAGGAAGAGGTTCCTGTCGACACGGTCGATGTGGCATTGTGGAACGTCGTGAAGACATTTGAGTATAAGGCTTACCTGTCGCAGGCTGAAGGTTACTCGCAGAAGCAGAAGACACAGATAGACTGGGAGGCTGTCAAGAGCGCTCTCGGACTGGACGCTGTCGACGGCGAGTCGCTTTTCGCATTGTCTGAGAAGACTGAGGAGTGGAAGCCAGAGTTGTTGACCAAGGCTTATACCTGCACACCGTTCCCTGGCTTCTGGATGGATGCCGCAGGCGAGGTGCCTTCTGCCTTCGGTGACCAGTGCACTTACGGCTACACCCTGGATGCTGCCACAGGACTTGTCACTTGGTATGTGCATCCAAATGCCGGCAAGGTGACTGGAGACACTTATAAGTGCGAGATGTTCCTTGTCAATGTTACAAACGGCAATGTGGTGAAAGTAGCTGTGGATCTGGAGTTCTATAATGAGCGCGCGTCCTTCACAACTGTCGGCACCCAGAAGATGGACATAAATCTCAACAACTGCGAGCAGACATCAGACGGATTCTATGAAGTGCCTCTTGACCTCTTCGACGTGGCTGAAAAGGTAGGCACAAGCATCGACTATTACGCCGAGTGCAAGTGGTACACAGAAGATAAGGCTAAGTCTTCATGGAAATATCTGGAGAACTTTGAGCTTGACAACACTTGGTATGATGCCGATGGCAATGTCATTGACCCTGCTGACGAGACAGCCAAGGCTGCATTCACGCTTGGCTATGACATCTACGAGGGCAAGCTTCTCGTCTCTCTTATGAACCCTCTCACAGAGAATACCCTCTTTACTGCCAATGTGGCGTTTGGTTATGGCGACAATTGCTATGTCTTCAACCTTGCTCTTGGCTCGGAGTTGTCTCTTGGAGTGAATGGCATTGAGAGCGGGGCTTCTCATTCCTCACGCGGCACTTACACTCTTTCTGGCGCGCGCATCGCTGACTCTCAGTCGGCAGAGGGTGGCATCGTCATAAAGGATGGCAAGAAGTTCTTCCTGAAGAAATGATGACGTGAAGTCTGCTGCATGATTTAGAAAATACTCTTTTTTGATGTGAAGGCAGGTGCTTGAAGAGAGCACCTGCCTTTTCTCGTTCAGTAATGTCTTTTATTTAGGTGGTCAAATAGGAGAGTTGCCAGCCTTGAGAATATAAAATAATCCAGCCTTGAAAATCAAGACTAATATTGAGCACCTGCTTGTTCTTTACCATAGAAGAGACGAAGACGCCTGTGGATATTCTCGCCAGATGCTGTCAAATGTCTGGCCAGCGGATTGGTCCTGTGGCAGCATTGGGCATCTTTATCCTAAGTTTCGTGCTTTGTTATCCTAAGGTTCGTGTATCGTTATCCTAAGGTTCGTGCTTTGTTATCCTATGGTTCGTGTATCGTTATCCTAAGGTTTGTGAAGCATAAAAGTAGAGTGAAACAACAGACTATATATAATGACGATAGATGGCATGGCGCAGATGCCTTACCAAACCTTTAGACTTTACTATACATTAAGGCTGCGCCAGGGTCATCGTAGCTGTCGGATTTGTCATCACACATGGCTTCACATTAGTTTGGGTCGAAAGCCCTGTCTGGCCATAGCTTAGGCAGGTCGCTTATGATTCATCGTAATCTATAATATGTCAAAAAAGGCTTCTTAGATGAATTGTTAACCACTATTAAACAAAATTTATCCTGAAGATAAGCAGAAAGAGGTAACTTTGCGGTGTAGAAAAAACTTTGTAAACCTAAAACAAATAAAAAAGTGTAACATATGATTCGTTTCAACACCAAACATTGTTTAGTGGGACTGCTGGCAGCAGTCTCCACTATGATGCAAGCGGCTGGGACTGTATTGCCACACTTCAAGGCTGCTGATAGTTTCGGAGGACACAGCGTGGACGACCTCACCCTGTTCGTCCCGACGTGCAATGACTTCACGCTGGAGGCAGAGGCTAAGGCTGGCAATCCCATCAGCATCGGTTTCTCTCATGTCAGTTATACGCCATCGCAGGATGGCGTGGTGCGTTTCGTGCAGCAGGACGGACTGGTGTACGTCTTTGAGAACAACGCATACGTGACCTCGCTGACTCCGGAGTATGACTACTCAGTGACAGGACAGAACATTGTCCGCAACGGCAGTTTTGAGTCGGTGTCTGAACAGTTGTCCTCCGGGCGCTGGATGGCGTCCGACTGGAACACATGGGATGGCGGCACACCTACATGGGGAGGCGACGTGGGCTATGTCAACGTGCGTGAGAACGACTCCAAATGCAGTGACGGAAAAAAGAGCGTCATTCTGCACTCGCGCAGCAAGTGGCTATGCCAACAATTGACATCTGGCGCCCTGGAAGCCGGGGAAACTTATTGCCTGATGTGCGACTACTGGACATCAGACGGTGCTGGCAACGGCAACGGAGCATATGAGATATGGCTCGGCTCTTCGCTTGCTACGGATGATGTGCTGACTCTGGAAGGCTACACCACACCAGAAGGCGACTATTCCAAGCATAGTTTCACAACCATCTTCCAGGCTCCGCAGACCTTGCCGGCCGATCTCTTCCTCTCCTTCTACAGAGAGCAGTCGAAGGTGGACTGGCTCGACAACGTGAGACTGGTGAAGATATCGCCCGAAGGAAAGGGTGTGACCGGCACTGCAAGGGCCATATACCGCACAGGCGCATATGCTCCGCAGAGCATGACGCTGCCAGAAGGCACATACATCGACATGACAGGTAGCCTGGCCAATCCTGATTTTGCGGATGGCACAATGGTCAACAGCGCGCCTGCCGGATGGACACTCGATGCCAATGTCACCCAGTCGAAGATATCCACAGGCGATAAGGGCGGACTGATCAGCGCAAGCCAGAACCATTGGCAGCTGTGGCACAGCAGCGGCGCGCTCACAGGCCAGGCACACCAGACACTGAAGGATCTGCCCAATGGACGTTATGTGCTTGCGGCCGATGTGGTGACTTCAGGCTTCGGAGGCAAGATAAGCCTGTATGCCAATTATGGCAAGACATCGGTGGCATCGAGTGCGGCCAAGAGGTATCAGGCTTCGGGCATCGTGACGGATGGCACTCTTGATGTGGGTCTCGACTTTGCCACAACAGGTGGCGTGACCATAGATTTCGACTCGTTCACCCTCCAGTATGAGGGAATGGACATTGATGGCTACCGCGAGGTGCTCGCGCTGAGGGTGGATGCCGCGCAGAAAGTGGCGGGGCATGTGGAAGACGGTTATGACGCGTCGCCTATCAACGAAGCCGTTGCCAACGCCAAGGCTCTTGGCAGCGATGCTGAGGCCGCAGAGATAATTGACGCCATAGCAGCTATCGACAAGTCTCTGGAGGATTATCAGACTTATGTGGACAAGAAGGCGGAAGAACGTAAGGGCCTGGAAAACTTCAAGGCTCTGGTAGCGGCCTCGGAGGCTGAGCGCAAGGCAGACGCTTATCCTGGCGCAGAAGCGTTCGATGCTGCGATAGAAAAGGCCAAGGCGTTTCTGAATCAGCTGGAGGCCGACATCAGCCTTCCTGTCACTGAACATGCAGACGCTCTTAATGCGGCGCGCGAGGCATACTACAATTCTCAGTATGCTAAGGTGCCTGTGCAGCAGACAGTATCATACGTAGACCTTTCTCTCAATGGCTCGGAGAAATATGTGCTGCGAGTGGATGGAAAGCCTTATTATGGCACAGAGATACAGATGCGTCCCGATAAGCTGCGTGGCTATGAGGGATGGAACGACACTGAGATAGAGGCCGCCTTCAAGCGCGCGGCGCAGGACGGCTTCAACACACTGAGCGTGCCTCTCTTCTGGAGTGAGGTGGAACTGGAGAAGAATCATTTTGACTGGCGCATACTCGACACCTATCTGGGATGGTGCAAGAAGTATGGCGTGCGCGCCGAGATACTATGGTTCTCATGGAGCAGCGGCGGACGCGTGCAGTGGCTCTGGAATGGAGTCAATGGCAGATACCAGTTGCGCACTCCCGACTATGTATGCTCTTCAGACGGCAAGTCTGAGTTCAACATGCTGCGCACACAGTGGGAATACTCCCTCGACTGGCGCGACCAGAATCTCATCAACCGTGAGATATATGTGCTTGGACGTGTGATGGAGCACATAGCCCTGTGGGATGCCAACAATGGCAATCCGCATACTGTCATCGGTGTGCAGCTTGGCAATGAGGCGCGTGCCCATGGAGGCAACTCTGCTACGTCTGCGGAAATCATTGACTACTATCACAAGGTAGGCGCGGCTGTGAAGCAGTCTAAGTATGTGATTTGGACACGTCTCAACTGTGTCAGCTACGAGACAAGCGGACGCACGTCGGCCAATGAGAGCAAGCGCAACAGCGGCGGCACCAACATTGACTTTGTCGGCATTGATGTCTATGGCACAAATGCAGGAAGCGTGAAGGGCGACATCAACGGTCAGTTGGGTGCCAACGGCAAGAACTACCGCATGATAATGGAGATAGACGCCAAGGACAGTTGGTCGCCGATATACCAGATGGCGGCCCTGGCAGGCAACAAGGCGTTTGACTATTACAATATGGGCCCTGTGGATGGCAACGGACTCTATGCCAACAACGGACATGTGCTCACGGAGCGCAGCCATATATCTCTTGTGCGCCAGCGCAACAAGATTCTCAATCTTGCCAATCAGGACATAGCCCTCTACAAGCATGGCGGCAATCTCTATGTGTACAACTATTCGGCTCAGAACTCAAACGAGGAGACAGGACTTGCAGGCATCGTCTTCAAGCCAGACGCCAACAATACCCAGGCCATAGCTGTGCGCCATGCCTCGGACAAGATAGCTCTGCTGTCTACTTCCAAGGGTGTCTTCACTCTTCCTGCCTCTCTGAAGGCTACTTCCGCGGAGCAGGGACACTTCGACGAGAACAACCGATGGGTGAAGGAGGCGGATGTGGCAATGTCTGGCAACAGCATCACTATGCCAGCCACATCGTGCGTGCTGGTCTATCTCAATGGTTCTGAGAGCCAGAGCGGGCTTGTCACATGGGGCGACGGCACTGGCCAGAGTTGGGACAGCCCTGTGGCAGGACCTTACTACAGTGGCAGCAAAATCTTGCTGAATGGTGCTACCGTCACTCTTGGCGATGCTGCTGACACTAAGACAACATGGAGCTACAACTCGGGCAATGCTGGCTTGCTGCCCACACAGATGCCTTCTGTAGACGGCACAGCGTCGGCATTGGTCACCACATTCTCTGAGGCAGCTCCGTTTGGCACATTGCCTAAGCATGGCTGCTTCCTGAAGATAGAGGCTCACGAGACAGGCACGCTCTCCATAGGGTGCAAGCCTTCTACTGATGCTGCACAGCAACTGGTGTTTGTCACGATGGACGGTGACGATGTGGCGTCGGCCAAGGTCATCTCTTCTATCTGGGACTCGTCCTATAGCTTCGATGTGGAAGCCGGCAAGACTTATCTCTTCTTCCAGCTCTCGAAGGCAGGCAAACTTGACAGCTACAGATTTACACTGAGGAGCGTGGCTTTCTTGATGCCAGGCCAGAAAGCTGTCAAGGTCTTTACCATTGGCGACTCTACGATGGCAAACAAGTCGAGCGCTACCGAGCGTGGATGGGGCATGCTTTTCCCTAAGTTTGTACAGTCTTCTCTCGTCACGGTGAGCAATCATGCGGCTGACGGACGCTCTACGAAGAGCTTCATAGATGAAGGCCGATGGACAGCTGTGGCCAATCAGCTTGCTGAAGGTGACTATGTGCTTATCCAGTTTGGACATAATGATGAGAAGACAGACGGCTCGCTTCATACCGATCCGCAGACAACATACAAGCAGAATCTCTCTACGTTTGTCAAGGAAACGCGTGCCAAGAAAGCCAATCCTGTGCTGCTGACACCTATTGTCCGCCGCATGTTTGGAGCGGATGGCAATATAGTGCATGAGCATGAGGAATATGCCAAGGCTGTGCGTGAGCTGGCGGAGGAACTTGATGTTCCGCTCATTGACATGACTCTGTTGAGCAGCCAGTATGAGAATGCGGCTGGCATCGAGGGAAGCCGTGCCCTGCATGAGTATTTCCCAGGAAAGGAGATTGACAACACGCATCTATGCCAGTTGGGAGCCTATGTCACAGCGCGCTGCGTGGCAGAGCAGATAGTGGCAGACGACCGCATCGGCATTGCCATAGCCGAGAGTCCTGAGACGCTTGAAGGGGCTTATGCTTCTACGGTAGACTTTGCAAGGCATGCCGCTGGAATGCCTTCCTTCGAAGGCACACTTGCAGAACTGGATGAGGCTGTGCGCCAGCAGCGGCTTGAAGCAAGGCTGTCGCTTGATGGCGATGCCACTTTCACACTTGTCAACCCTGACTTTGCAGAAGGCTTCTGCTGGTACAATGCTGTGCAGGCTACACGTCCGATGGGATGGACTCTAAGTGGTGACGGAGCTTACAATGTAAAGAGCAGCAATGGTGCCAAGCCTGAAGGCGCTTCGTCTCCGGTGATAGCCAGCGGCCAGGACCATCTGCAGCTGTGGGGCATTAACGGCAATGTGTGTCTGGAGCAGACTGCCAACGGCATAGCAGACGGACGCTATGAGTTGACTGTGGCCGTGTGCAAGAGCGGCTCGCTCACAGCTGCATTGTTTGCCAATGAGGCTTCGTCTGCTGTCGTTGCCGATGGCGAGTGCAAGGTCATTGTAGATGTGGTCAACCACACTTTGCGCTTTGGTCTGAAGATTGCAAGCACTGCGGGTGCCTCGATAGATATCGACGACTTCACTCTGCGCAGGGTCGGGGTGGCATCTGGTGTCCAGAAGATAAATGCTGGCGCTGCGGGTGAGACTACCGTAGACGCTTACACTCTTGGCGGTGCGCGCATTGCCAATGACGGACTCCGGGGATATGGCGTGGTTGTCCGTAATGGAAGGAAATTTATAAATAAATGAAGTATCATTTTCTCAAGATGCAAAGATTCATGTATGTGAAAAAACTGAGACTGTTGGTTGCTCTCGCTTTAATGGCGGGGGCAACCTCTGTTTATGCCCAGCGTCATGCTGAGGCGAGTGTGTTCATTACGGCAGGGCAATCCAATGCAGAAGGACGCGCTTCTGCAAACGACCGTCCCGACTACCTGAAGGTGGATTCTTGCTACAGGCATCTGCGCTACGCCTTTGTGCGCACGGAGCAGACGGGCTTGTTTGGCACTTTCACCTTCGGAGACAGGTTCGCTTTCTGCGATGTGACGAACTATCTTATAGATAAGTCTATGAAAAGAGACTTCTATGCTGTGAAGTGTACGTATGGCGGCACTGCCATCACGCCTGGAGCCACCGAACCAGGCAAGCCTATATGGTATGCTGACGCTGACTGGCTCAAGGAGAACCGGGCGCATAGCAGCAAGGGCGGAGGACAGTCGCTCACGCTTGCGCTGACCGAGGGCTTTGCCAAGTGTGCCGACTCCACACTGTCTCGCCTGCCTGGAGGCTATGATGTGAAGGCTATCATGTGGCACCAGGGTGAGAGCGACCGCAGCAAGGCTGATGATTACTACAGAAACTTCAAGGAGATGATCACCTTCATGCGCCAGCAGGTGTATGAGGTGACAGGACGCAAGAAAGACAAAAAGCTGCCTTTCATCTTCGGCACCGTGTCGCATGCTTCCAGACAATATAATCCTGTGGTGGAAGCTGCCCAGCTCAGAGTGGCCAAAGAACTGCCTAATGTCTATGCCATCGACCTGAGCGACGCTGGACTCCTGAGTGACGGACTTCATTTTGATGCCGCATGGACTGAGTATGTGGGGAAGCTGATGTTCAACAAGCTGGTCGACCTGAAGCTTGTGAAGGCAAAGAAGGTGGAGGCTCTGAAACCTGCGAGGTGAAAGGGCCTATGTAGGGAAAAAATTACGAAAGGATGGTTAAAAATAGGTCTTATGAAGTTTTTTTTACCATTCTTGAACGATTCTATACCATCTATGTGTGAAATATTATGTTACTTTGCAGCATCAAAAACGACACGAACATCACAATGGTGACGCAATGGCGTTGATGAAAAGAAGTAAAGTTAGTTGGTTAGTTAATGAAAAAGGCCATAGGGGTGTCGTGATGAAGTGGCTGGCTTGCAAGCCAGATGACTTCTTGCGGTGCCCCTTGGATTTTTCTTGATAAAAAGGAAGGTTAGATTAAATACATTATAATAAGATTTATGTGGTTAAAGAGTTAACCCGTGAAAGAAGCATTTCTCATAGATTGAAAAGAAAGACAATAAAGGCTTTGCCGAAACGTAGGTATTACATTCTTCAAGGTAGTAAAGGTTGTTTTTAGGTTTTGCTCAAGTGTTGAGCAAGGAAAGAGCACGAAAGCCCCAATGGGAGAGCATGCTCGAAATGGTATTATGTGAAACTGACTATTTGCTAATAAATAAATGCTATTATAACTATGATAAAAGGACTAAGATTTTTTTCTTTGGGACTGATGGCAATGGCTTGCTCTCTTGCTGTCGCTCAAACCAATGAGGTCACTAAAGACTACATTGTGAATGCAGGCTTTGATGACACTGCTTTTGACGGCAGTGCGCCCAAGGGATGGACTCTCTCGCTGACTACATCGGGCGTGCAGTCGAAGATAAGTACAGGCGAGAAGGGTGGAGGTGTCATAGCTGGAGGACAGCCGCACTGGCAGTTGTGGCAGGCCAGCGGAGCGCTCACAGGCAAGGCTATGCAGCAGCGCAGTGGCTTGCCTGCTGGTAGATATAAGCTGACTGCTGATGTGTGCGCCACGTTTGGCGGCACAGTAGAGCTGTTCCTCAATGGCGCGTCTGCCGCTGTCAGCTCTGGTGACAACAAGAAATATGAGGTGACAGCTCTTGTGGCCGATGGCAACATTGAGTTAGGTCTCAACTTCAATGTGACCAATGGCGCTACTGTCGACTTTGATTCCTTCCAGCTTTACCAGGATGTGCTGAACGATGACGACCTCACACAGATAGGTGAGATATGGCACAGCCAGTGTGTGGCAGATACTCTCAGCACAAAGAGGCAGGGATGGTACAACAAGGAGGAGATGCGTGCAGCTATCCTCGCCTATGAGTCAGCGGAAGGCAATGAGGCTCTGCGCTCTTCCATAGACCTCATGGAGAAGGCGCACCAAAATTATGAGGAAATCTGTGCCACATACTCTGCACTGAGAAGCGAGTCTAGTGCGCTGTATGACAAGACGAAGCAGAGCAAGTTTGCCCTTAGAGACTCGGTAAGGACAGTGCGACTGAAGTCTGTCTCGCTTTACATCTCCAAAGAGGATAACTATGAGCAGGTACAAGAGTATCTCGCTGCTATCAGAGAACTCTCGCAGATGTATGACGGATACAGCGCGCTGATCAAGGCTATAAGCGAGGCTCGCAACCAGTATAAAGCCACCAACTATGAGGGACGCGAGGCTCTCAGCCAGGCTATGAGCCAGGCTGGAAAGGTGCTGGCGGAGGCTGTGTCTACAGAGGAATACATGAAGGCTGCGGCTGACGTGAAGGCTGCGCAGGCGACATATCTGAAGAATAGGCCCAGTGAGTGGGTGACTATACAGAACGGACTGCTGTGGAAGACTAACACCGGTGCTACGGTTCAGGCACATGCTCCTGGCTTCGTGCGTGTGGGCGATATATGGTATATGTGTGGCGAGGACAGGGCCAACTGGTGGAATCCTGATGTCAACCTGTACAGCAGCACCGACCTTGTCAACTGGAAGTTTGAGAAGAAAATCATACAGAACAAGGTGACTACACCAGAGCTTGGCTCAAGCAGAATGATAGAGCGCCCCAAGTTGCTCTATAATGAAAAGACTGGCAAGTATGTTGTATGGTGCCACTATGAGGCGAGCAACTATGGCGCTTCGGAGGCTGCGTGCTTCGAGTGCGACTCGGTCAATGGTGCTTACACCTATGTGTGGAGCGGAAGACCTATGGGTGTGAAGAGCCGAGACTGCAATGTGTTCCAGGACAATGACGGCACAGCTTATTTCGTGTCTACTACAGAGGAGAACCGTCATCTGGGACTTTTCCGCCTTTCAGACGACTATCACGAGGCTGTGGCACACACACAGCTCTTCGCTTGGCAGAGTCGCGAGGCTCCGGCTATCGTGCGCATCGGCTCAAGATACTTCATGTTCAACTCTGCTTGCTCGGGCTGGGATCCTAACCAGTGCAAGATGTCTTACACTAATGACCTGACATCGGGATGGACCAGTCTTGCCAATGTGGGCAATCCTGTTGCTTACGACACCCAGGCTGCTGCCATTCTTGAGGTGAAGGGCACTAAGACCACCACTTATCTTTATGTGGGCGACCGCTGGCAGGATCCGGGCCTGCCTGAGACGAAGACTATTATCTTCCCTATATCATTCAACGGAACAAGCTGCAACTTCAAGTACCATGAGCGTTTCGACATCAATTTCGTCACGGGCGAATGGCGAGAGACTCCTACAGAGGATGTGTTTGCTGACCGCAAGGGATGGAAGGTGATAGACAAGAGCAGCGAGGAAGCGGGCAGCGGTGTTGCCAACTACGCTATCGACGGCAATCCTAACACTATGTGGCACACACGCTACAGCGGTTCGGTAGCTGCCGCTCCTCATCACATCACCATTGACATGGGCAAGACTGAGTGCCTAAAGGGCTTCCTTGTCACTCCGCGCATGGACAGCAGCACCAACGGACTCATTCGCAAGTACCAGTTCCTTGTGAGCCAGGATGGAAAGACTTGGGATACAGTGTCTTCAGGCGACTGGATGCCTTACTGCACAGAGGTTGACTTTGCCGATAAGATGTGCCGCTACATCAAGCTGGTGTGCACAGAAGGCACTTACGCTTCTGTTGCGGAGCTGAATGTGGTGCTTGGCGATGCTACTACAGTGGGCGTTGAGGCTTTGCCTGATGCTTCGGCTGCTAAGGAAGTGGTGAGCCGGAAATACATCTCTATGGATGGGGCGGTGACAGAAAGCCCTGCTGAAGGCGTGTATGTTGAGCAGACTCTTTTTGCTGACGGCAAGTCTGAGTGCAAGAAAGTGTATATGAAATAGGTGCTGACATGATAGGCAGGCGCTCATGATTATGTGCGCCTGCTTATTGATAGTTAGGGCTTCTACTAAGTAAAATGATTAGTATGATTTATAAAAGACTTATATCAAGAATAGCATTGGCGGCGACCATCTCTTGTGGCGCTGCCAATGCTTGTGCGTTGGAATGGACTGCAGGCCAGAATGTCTACTTGGCATGCGACACGACTCAGGCGGAGCCTGTGGTGCGGTCGGCTGTCAGAATGCTGGCGGCAGACATGAAGCAGACGCTTGGATCGCCGTTGCTTGTCATTGGTGATGCCAAACAGCAGAAGAGAATAGCAAGAAATGGCGCAAACGGCAAGATGTGCGCCATCGTGGTCAACGAGGATGCAGAGGCTCTCGCCCATAGGAAAGAGGCTTTCCGGCTTGGCGTGAATGGCAATAGCCTTGTGGTGACGGGAAGCGATGCCCATGGCGTGGCTTATGGCTTGCTTGAGGTGTCGCGCCTTTTGGGCGTGTCGCCTTGGGTGTGGTGGGCCGATGCCACGCCAAGAGCCATTGATGCTCTTAAGTTGGATGACGGATATCAGAATGAGCAAGCTCCGTCTGTGGAGTTCCGCGGCATTTTTATCAATGACGAGGACTGGGGACTGATGCCATGGGCAAGCAAGACCTATGAGCCTACTGATGTGAGAGGACAGATAGGCCCGAAGACCAATGCCAGGATTTTCGAGTTGCTGCTCCGCCTCAGGGCCAACACCTATTGGCCGGCCATGCATGAGTGCACCAAGCCTTTTTTCCTTACAGAAGGCAATCGGGATGTCGCTCGGCAGTATGGCATATATATAGGTGGGTCACATTGTGAGCCTATGGCCTCAAGCACGGCAGGTGAGTGGCCTGTGCGCGGAAAAGGTAGCTACGACTATGTGAACAACAAGGACAATGTGTACCGCTTCTGGGAAGACCGCGTGAAGGAGGTGGCAGGGCAGCCTATTCTCTACACGCTGGGCATGAGAGGTGTGCACGATGGCGCCATGAACGGAGCTAAGACTGTGGAGGAACAGAAGGCGGTGCTGGAGCGTGCTATCAAGGACCAGCGCAATCTGCTGTCGCAATATATCAAAGGTGACATAACAGAAGTGCCACAGGTGTTCATACCATACAAGGAGGTGCTTGATGTCTACAACGCAGGACTGAAGGTGCCAGACGATGTGTGTCTGGTGTGGTGTGATGACAACTATGGTTATGTGCGCCACTTCCCTACAGAGGAGGAGAGGGCGCGCAAGGGCGGCAATGGCATCTATTACCATGTGAGCTACTGGGGGCGTCCGCACGACTACCTGTGGCTTGGCACTTTCTCGCCAGCGCTGCTCTTCCAGCAGATGTCGGAAGCCTGGCATTATGGCATACAGCGGTTCTGGATTCTTAATGTGGGCGACATCAAGCCTGCGGAATATCAGGTGGAGCTGTTTATGGACATGGCATGGGGAATTAAAAACATATATCCTGGCGACAGCATGGCTGGCGACCTGAAGCCGAACAACGCATGGCTGCAAGCTCATATGCGTCATTTCTATGCCAGGGAGTTTGGCGCGTCAATGGCTGAGGCGTGTCCTGGCTCTGGATGTCTGGAGTCTTCTGGCTGTCCCAAGGGCGATGGCTCTCCATTGGCTGACGAGATTGCTTCCATCATGCAGGAGTATTACCGTCTGGCTTTCATCCGCAAACCTGAGTTTCTGGGCAACACGCGCTGTGAGGAATGGGATAGGAAATATTTGGTCATTAAGGATCTGGACTGGAGTGAGCCAATGATACGTGAGCGTCTTGAGGACTGCAAGGCTCTTGCCGACAAGGTGGAGACTTTGTCTCGTCTGATTTCGCCTGCCAAGCAGGATGCCTTCTTCCAACTGGTGAAATATCCGGTTCAGGCTGCGGCTCAGATGAATGCCAAGTTGCTCTACGGACAGCTCGCAAGGCATGGCAAGGCTGCGTGGGAGAAGAGTGATGCGGCTTTCGACAGCATCGCAAGTCTCACGGCTATCTACAACCGTGGCTATAACAATAATGGCAAGTGGAACCGCATGATGGATTTCCAGCCTCGCAAGCAGCCTGTGTTTGAGCGTGTGCCTCATGCTGTGGCAACCGACTCGCTGGCCAAGCCGCAGCGCAGCATAGCTTGTTTCAACGGCGCCGACTGCACAGGCAGTCCTGTGGCATGGACGGGCCTGGGATATGATGGCAAGGCTGCGGGCATAAGGAAGGGTGAGACTCTTCTCTGTGCTTTCAGTGGAGAGGATGTCAAGAGCGACTCTGTGAGCGTGGAGTTGTGTTTCCTTCCTTCTCATCCTGTGTCTGGCGGCAAGTTGCGTGTCAGCCTGTCTCTCGATTCGGGCAGTCCTGTCGTATTTGATTACCACACAGAGGGACGGAGCGAGGAATGGAAGCAGAATGTGCTTGCCAACAGGGCCATACGTGTGTTTACCTTCCCTGTGCCTGAAAAGGGCAAGCATGTCATATCGGTCAAGGCATTGGACGATGGTGTTGTGCTCGACCAGGTGCGTGTGTACTGATGTGTCTATGTCCTGCTCTTTGAGCGCATGTGCATGGGCTTGAATACAAAAAAGAATGCAAGAGCTTCGATGATTGAGAAGCTCTTGCATTCTTTTTTATATGGTATTTTATTTCATTCCCTTCATGCTGAGTTGCATCCTTCCACGTTTCAGGTCAAGACCGATTACTTTGACGGTGACGTGCTGGTGCAGCTGTACGTAGTCTGACGGGTCTTTTACGTAGGTGTCTGCCAGTTCGCTGATGTGAACCAGTCCTTTCGTGTGTACACCCACATCGACAAAACAGCCGAAGTTGGTTATGTTGGTGATTATGCCTGGCAGGATCATTCCCACCTGCACATCCTCCAGTTCCTTCACATCCTTGCTGAACTCAAAGACTGTGAGCTGCTGTCGTGGGTCGCGTCCTGGCTTGTCCAGCTCCTGCATGATGTCTTGCAGGGTGGGCAGGCCCACTTTGTCGCTCACATATTTGTTGATGTCTATCTTGCTGCGCAGTTCTTTGCTTGCCATCAGTTCCGCTACGGTGCACTTAAGGTCTTTTGCCATTTTTTCCACGATGGCGTAGCTCTCAGGGTGTACGGCGCTGTTGTCAAGCGGTTGCTTGCCTCCGCTCACACGAAGGAAGCCAGCTGCTTGCTCAAAGGCTTTGGGACCCAGCTTGGGAACCTTGAGCAACTCACGGCGCGAAGTGAAGGCACCGTTCTCAGCGCGGTAGTTGACAATGTTCTGCGCGATGGCTGGGCCAAGGCCGGAAATGTAGGTGAGCAGGTGCTTGCTGGCCGTGTTGACATTCACTCCGACCTTGTTCACGCACATCTCCACCGTCTGGTCGAGTGAGTGCTTCAGCTCCTTCTGGTCCACGTCTTTCTGGTATTGTCCCACGCCTATGGAGCTTGGGTCTATCTTCACCAGTTCGGCAAGCGGGTCCATCAGTCGACGGCCGATGCTGACGGCTCCACGCACTGTCACATCATAGTCGGGAAACTCTTCTCGCGCCACCTTAGAAGCTGAGTAGATGCTTGCTCCGTCCTCGCTGACTACGAATATCTGTACGTTTTCTGGCAGGCCCAGGCCTCTCACGAAGTCTTCCGTCTCTCGGCTGGCGGTGCCGTTGCCTATTGATATGGCTTCAATCTTGTATTGTCTCACCAGGGTGGTTATCCTGTTGGCTGCCCCCGCTTTGTCATTCTTGGGCGGATGGGGATAGATGGCCTCGTTATGCAGCAGGTTGCCCTCTGCGTCGAGGCAGACCACTTTGCATCCTGTGCGGAAGCCAGGGTCGAGGGCTAGCACGCGCTTTTGTCCGAGAGGGGCTGACATGAGCAGTTGCTCCAGGTTCTTCACAAAGATGCGTATGGCTTCTTGGTCTGCTTTCTCCTTGGAGAGATTGGCATACTCGGTTTCGATGCTTGGCTTGATAAGGCGCTTGAACGCATCCTCTACAGCGTCCCACACCAGTTCGGCCGACTTGCTGGAGTTGCGCAGGAAGATGCGGTCGAGCCTGTCGAGACATTTCTCGTCATCACCCGATATGCTCACTTTCAGCACTCCCTCAGCTTCTCCTCGGCGCATGGCCAGCAGGCGGTGGGATGCGCAGCGTGACAGCTTTTCTGAAAAGTCGAAGTAGTCGCGGTATTTCTGGGCTTTTTCTTCCCACTCGTTTGCCTCGTCTTCCGACTTGGTCTTTGGCTTCACTTTTGATGAAGTGATGATGGCGCCTTTCTTGAAGTCAAAGCGCACAGCGTTGCGTGCCTCTTCGTTCTCGCTGGCCATCTCTGCGATGATGTCCTGTGCTCCCTGTATGGCTTCTGCTGCGCTGTTGACGCCTTTTTCCGCGCTGACATATTCTTTGGCTTTCTTGTCTACATCGGCGCGCGGGTCTTGAAGGAGCAGGAATGTGGCCAGCGGTTCCAGCCCTTTCTGTCGGGCTGCTTCTGCGCGTGTCTTGCGCTTGGGCTTGAATGGCAGGTAGATGTCTTCAAGTTCTGTGCTGTCCCATGAGGCCTCTATGCGTTTCTTCAGCTCATCGGTCAGTTTGCCTTGCTCCTCAATGGTCTTGAGGATGGTCTCTTTGCGCTTGGCAAGTTCTTTGAGCTTGTCAAGACCGTCGTTTATGCTTGCCACTTGCACCTCGTCGAGTGAGCCTGTGGCTTCTTTTCTGTATCGGCTGATGAAGGGGATGGTGCATCCTTCTTCCAGCAGTTGTATGGTGTTGCCTACTTGTCTTTCGCTGATGCCTGTGGCCTTTGAAATAAGTTTGGCGTAAATCTGTTCCATTGGATAGTGTTAAATAGAAGAGAATTTCGTAGCTTCTATAGTGTCTGTGGCTCTATAGTGCCGGTAGCTCCTTTTGCATTCTATCGGGATTCGTTCGGCTCTATAGCCTCTATGGCCTCTATAGTTCTATAGAAATTCTGCAATCTTTTTTATAGTTCTCCGAAATAGTTTGTGTCAGCCAACTTCATGAGATATTGTCCGTATTGGTTCTTTATCATTGGCTTTGCGAGTTCGCGCAGTTTGTCTGCTGTGATCCATCCTTGCCTGAAAGCGATGCCTTCGAGACAGGCTATCTTCAGTCCTGTGCGCTTCTCCAGCACCTCTATGAATGTGGATGCTTCAGAGAGAGAGTCGTGCGTGCCAGTGTCGAGCCATGCGAAGCCACGTCCAAGCAACTGCACCTTGAGGCTTTTCTCCTCAAGAAACTGCTGGTTGACTGTGGTGATCTCCAGTTCACCGCGAGGCGAAGGCTTTATGTTTTTGGCTATTTCCACCACTTTGTTTGGGTAGAAATAAAGGCCTACCACAGCGTAGTTGCTCTTTGGCTCTTTGGGCTTCTCCTCTATTGAGAGGCAGTTGCCTTCCTTGTCAAACTCAGCCACTCCATATCTTTCGGGGTCGTTGACCCAATAGCCAAACACGCTTGCCTTCCCGTTCCTGGCGTTCTCCACACATTCCTTCAGCATGCCCGAGAAACCGCGTCCGTGGAAGATGTTGTCGCCAAGCACGAGGCACACATCGTCATTGCCAACGAATTTCTCGCCAATGATGAACGCTTGTGCGAGGCCATCTGGTGAAGGCTGCTCGGCATACTCAAAGTGCACGCCGTAGTCTGAGCCGTCGCCAAGCAGGCGCTTGAAGCCTGGCAGGTCGTATGGGGTGGAGATGATAAGAATGTCGCGTATGCCTGCAAGCATCAGCACGCTGATGGGGTAGTAAACCATTGGCTTGTCAAAGATGGGTATGAGCTGCTTGCTCACTCCCTTGGTAATAGGGTAGAGGCGTGTGCCTGAACCTCCTGCTAAGACGATTCCCTTCATAAGTAATATTTATTTGTTGCTATATGAGTAATTTTTCACAAAGATAGCGTATTTATTTTTTCTAATAGGCTTCTTGGATGAAAAAGTGAACCTGAAAAGGAAAAAAAGTGCCAGATACCCAAAGGCATCTGGCACTTGCTTGTTTTTAATGAGAAGTCTATAAATGTTTGCAACGACATCCGTCGCTATTCCAGCATGGCATTTCTGACACCTGCTTGGATATAGAATGATGAATGTCACCTTGCCTGATAGCTATTAGAAAAGCTTGTTTGGATAAACTCCGTCTGCGACAAGCTTGGCGATGCGGTCTACTGTAGCCTGGCGGTCAGCTGCATATGTGACGCCAAACCATACAGATGTGGTGTCGAGCACCTCCACTGTCGCTGTGCCCTCGTTGATGAGCTTGTTGACCATGAGAGGAATGAAGAACTCTGCCTTGAGGTTCTCCATATTCTTTGGGTCTGAGAGAAACTCCTTGAAATACTCTTCGCTGTACTCGAAGTAGTCTGGTGTGAAGCCCCACATGTTCATAGACACAGGCACCTTCTCGTCGAGTGGAATCCACTCGCCCTTCTCGTCCTTGTAGCAGATGGCATTGCCTTTGTCTGCCTGGCGCATAATCTCTGTGCGCTCAACGACATCTGTCAGGTGGCGGTTATCGTCATACTCGCATACGCCGCGGGCCACGGAGCCGTTCTCTGACAGAGTGTTGCAGCAACGGAAACCTACCATAGCGTACTTGTTCTTTGAGCCTTCTGGCAGCTCTGAGAGGAATTTGCCTACAGACATGAAAGCGTCGCGTCCGTAGAAGTCGTCACAGTTGATTACTGCGAATGGCTCCTTGATGACATCCTTTCCCATGAGGACTGCGTGGTTGGTGCCCCATGGCTTTACGCGTCCCTCTGGACACTTGAATCCTTCTGGAAGGCTGTCGATGCTCTGGAAGCAGAGTTCGCATGGAACGACTCCCTCATACTTAGAGAGAATCTGTGTGCGGAACTGCTCTTCGAAGTCTTTGCGTATCACCCATACAATCTTGCCGAAGCCAGCCTGAATGGCGTCATAGATGGAATAGTCCATGATGGTCTCTCCGTTAGGGCCGAGTCCGTCGAGCTGCTTCAAGCCACCGTAGCGGCTTCCCATGCCTGCTGCAAGGAGAAAAAGTGTTGGTTTCATAGTCGTATAGTCTTTTTTATGTTTATATGTTAAGTTAATTAATCAGTTGCATCCATAAAGATGTCTTTCTTCATTTAGCCTATGATGACCCTTGTCCAGCCGTGCTTGTCTGGCTCTGTGCCATACTGTATGCCGCGCAGCAGGTGGAAAAGCTTCTCGCTGACAGGACCTGGCTTCTCGCCGAAGACATAGCTCTTGCCAGTCTCGATGTCGTCTATGCGCGAGATAGGGGAGATGACGGCTGCTGTGCCGCATGCTCCTGCTTCCTCAAATGTGGACAGCTCCTCTTCTGGAATCTGGCGGCGCTCTACGGTCATGCCGAGGTCTTCAGCCAGCTGCATGAGCGATTTGTTTGTGATGGAAGGAAGGATTGATGTCGACTTTGGAGTGATGTAAGTGTTGTTCTTGATGCCGAAGAAGTTGGCAGCTCCTGCCTCGTCGATATATTTCTTCTCCTTGGCATCAAGGTAAAACTCGCATGCATAGCCCTTGTCATGGGCTGTCTTGTTGGCTCTGAGCGATGCGGCGTAGTTGCCGCCCACCTTGTAGATGCCGGTGCCAAGTGGAGCCGAACGGTCACAGTCACGGATGATGACATATGGATTGGCATAGAAGCCACCCTTGAAGTATGGGCCTACAGGAGTGACAAAAATCATGAAGAGATACTCTTCTGACGGGTGCACGCCTACCTGGGCGCTTGTGCCGATAAGGAGAGGACGGATGTAGAGAGTGGCTCCGCTTTCGTATGGCGGTATGAACTTCTCGTTGAGTCTGACAACCTTCTCCACCATTTCAATGAATTTTTCTGTCGGCAGCTCAGGCATGAGAATGCCGCGGCAAGTGGATTGAAGGCGGGCGGCGTTCTCGTCTGGACGGAACACGCGCACCTTGCCGTCTGGACAGCGGTATGCTTTCAGTCCTTCAAAGGCCTCTTGTCCATAGTGCAGGCATGTTGCTGCCATGTGCATTGGGATAGTCTCTTCGGAGCAAACTTCTATTTCGCCCCATTTTCCGTTGCGGTAGTAGCAACGTACATTATAATCTGTCTTGTGGTACCCGAACCCAAGGCTTGACCAATCCATGTTTTCCATAATTGTATATATTGTATGTTTCGTTTTTTTTTATATTTCTTTTTCTTGCCATGCCATTGCCGTCTTATGGGTGTAAGCCTAAAGAGACTTTGCTGCCGGTCGGCTTTCTAAGCGTAAAATCAGTTGGCGATTGTAGATGCAAAGATATAAAAAATGTGAGAATTATTCAAGCTGTAGTGAGAATATTTTGTTTCTTTTGCAGCATATGAGTGAAAATATCATTTTCCCGCAACATTATGTTATGAGGAAAAAGCAAGTCAAAGTGTATGTTGGCGGAATCTTTTTGTGTTCTGCCTTTGTGCCTTCTGCCCGCTCTCTTGCCTGGCCTGCGTGCTATGTCCTGGCTTGCTCTCTAGCCATGTCTGCTATGACCATCTTTATCTCTGCGTATGAGTAGTCGTCTGGCAGCATGGCTTTCAGCTCGCTCAGACTGTATGCCCTGTTGACAGAGCGCACGATGCCGCGTACTATCTTCTGGCGTGTTTCTGGCACCACGTCGTTGATGCCTATCTCTCCTGTTTCCACAAAGTGGGCCAGGTGATTTTCTATGGTGCCAGTGGTGAGCGAACGCTTTTGGGCGATGTCGCTGATGCTCATGCCTGCCTGGTGCATCTTCAGCGTCTCTCTCTTTGTGTCTGTCTTTGTCTTTTTGGGCGCATCCTCTTTCTTCGCGCGCGGCAGCTTGGCTACGCTCGCTGTTGTGGTAAGTTCGTCGAGTGTGCTTTTTGCCTTGGCGTTGAGATATTCCGTTATGGTGAAGTCTTTGTCACGCAGCCGCTGGAACACTCCTGCCTTTATCTTGTATGAGAGTGTCATTGCGTCGAGGGCGTTGTTGTATTGCTTCTTCACTTGCTGGTTGTTGATGGCCACTCTGCACAGGCTCAGTATGGGCTTGTCTATCTCGTTGACCTTGTCGGCGAAATAGCCTGACGCCGCTTTGATTCTCTCTTGCAGCTTGTCGCGTCCTCCTGGCTGTGACATGAGGGCAGCGTATTGCGCGCGGAATTTGTCCGACACGGCTGCCAGCTCGTTGTCTATCTTGGGCATCGCTTCCCTCAGCGCTGCCAGCAGCTGTGGCTGGGATGAATACATGTGCTCGTTGACCACCTTCAGCATGTAAGTGTGGTCGCTCCTGTATATGCGGAAGTCAAACATGTCGTTGAGCAGGGAGAAGTAGTATTGACGCATCATCTCCGGCAGTTTCTCCTCTGCTTTCTGGGCTTCGGCCGACTCCTTGTCGATGAAGGCGTTCACCGTGTTGTCTGTTATGATGGCGTGCCTGTCTATAGGGCGTGCCAGCACCATTCCCTCCAGCGTGCGGCAGCGGCTCAGGGCCACGTATGTCTGTCCGTGCGTGAAGGAGTCTGTGATGTCGAGCACCGCATGCTCAAAGGTGAGTCCCTGGCTCTTGTGCACAGTGATGGCCCATGCCAGCCTGAGGGGGTATTGCTTGAAGTATCCCTCCACCTCCTCTTTTATCTCCTTGCTCTCCTCGTCTATGGCATATTTGGTGTTTTCCCAGGTCTGCGGGGTCACGTATATGTCGTGCTGGTCTTCATGGCTCCGCACCACGATGGTGTACATGTCCTCTTCATTGTCCCAGACAATGTCTCTCACTGTGCCTATCTTGCCGTTGTAGTATTGCTTGGCTCCGCTGGGGTCGTTTTTGATGAACATGACCTGCGCCCCAGTCTTCAGCACCAGCTTCTCGTCTGCAGGATAACTGTTTTCTGGAAAGTTGCCGCTCACCTCTGCCATGAATGTCATGGCTGGAGCGGCTATCTTGCTTAGGCGCTCCTCGTTGTAGCGGTGCGCCATGTTGTTGTGGGTCGTCAGCCTTATCCATCCCGATTGCTCCGGAGGCACAAAGCCGGGCACATACCTCGCGTTGAGTGCGCTGAGGCATGAGCTGTCTGCCATGTTGGCTCTTATCTTGCCCAGTATGTCGATGAAGCTGGCGTCTTGCTGGCGGTATATGTGCTTCAGCTCCACTGTCACATACTTGGTCTGTTGCAGCGCATGGCTGGCAAAGAAATATGTGGTGTGGTAATATGGGGCGAGCATGGCCCACTCACTGTCTTTGGCCACGGGGGGCAACTGCTGCAGGTCGCCGATGAGCAGAAGCTGCACGCCGCCGAATGGCTGGTTGATGCCACGGTGTCGCCTCAGCTCTTGGTCTACAGCATCGAGCAGGTCGCATCTCACCATAGATATCTCATCGATGACAAGCAGGTCGAGCGTGCGTATCAGTTTCTTCTTGTCCTTGCCCATGCGGAAACGGTTCATGTCTTTGCTCTGCATGCCTGGCACCATAGGCCCTGTGGGCAACTGGAAGAAGGAGTGTATCGTCTGGCCTTGCGCGTTGATGGCAGCCACGCCTGTGGGGGCGAGCACCACCATTCGCTTGGGCGACAGCTCTCTAAGCCGCCTGAGGAAGGTGGTCTTGCCTGTGCCGGCTTTGCCTGTCAGGAAGACGGACACGTCGGTCTTTGCTATAAACTGCCATGCGAGGTTCATCTCGCGGTTGTGCGCTTGTCTCTGCTCTTCTTCGGCCATAGGCGCGAAGTCTTCTTCTTCCAGCTTGCTGAGGTAATCTTTTGCCATTGTGTGTGATGAGATGTTATTGTGAGTAGAGTGACTTACTTCGGTGTGATGAAATGGTTTTTGAGCAGCTGCATGATTATGTGCACATGCTTGTTATTTGTACTCGTCCCAATCGGGATCTTTGCCGAAATCATTGTAGGCGTTGTTCATGCCTTCCTTCGTTATTTCAAAGTCACGGTTGATGGGGCGGCCCTCATCCTTCAGTGAGTGCGAGAACAGCCAGTCGTAGGTCTGGCGCATGTAGAAGATGCGGGCCGGACGCCCATGGTCAATGCCTGGCAGACGGGTGTATATGAGCCTTGAGTCGTCGCCTGTGTCTTTGATGGCCTTGACCACACGGTCGGAGGCCGACACTGGCACAGCCCTGTCTGCTGTGCCGTGCACTATCCACATGGGCAACTTTGACAGGCCGCTCAGGTCTTTCACCGTGCCTCCGCCGCATAGGGCCATGCCTGCGGCTATCTTGTCTGGATAGGTGGCGCACATGTCTATGGTGCCGAATCCGCCAAGGCTCATTCCGTATACGTAGATGCGGCTGCTGTCCACCTTGTAGTTCTTCTCCATCCACTCTATTATGTTCATGATCTTTTTCGGACTCCACGAGCCTCCCGGATTCTGGGGCGCCACGATGTAACAGTCTATCACACGCCCTTTCTCCAGCGCGTCCATAGGGCCATATCGTCTCACCTTGTTCATGTTGGTGCCGCACAGGCTGGCTCCGTGCAGAAATACGAGCAGTGGCATATGCGCATTCTCGTCTTTGACTTCATAAGGGGTGTACATCCAGAAGTTGTATGAGTCTGCCACCTTGTTCCTGATGGCCTCGCATTTCGACTGCGCCGCCATTCCAAGCCAGCACAGCATGGCTATCATGGTCATAATGAATTTTCTTGTCATCTCTGTATATCTTTTGTGTAGAAAACTTTGCTGATTGAAAAACAATCTCTGTGATAAATGTGTGTGAAAATGCTTTTATATCCTGACGAAAGTGCATTTATTCATTGCGAAGTTATTAAAAAAAAACGAGCCACACAAGCCATGAAGCATTTTTTTTAAAATCACGTGCACCATATTTTTTTATAAGAAAAAAAAGACATACATTTGCAATTGCAAAACAATGGAACTCTATATTAAGAACAAATTCAATTAGTCAAGTTATGAAAAAACAGATTCTGACATTAGCTCTCACTGCGCTTTCTGCCACCGCTGTCGCGCAGAAGGCTAAAGACATCAACATGCCTATTATCCAGACAAAGTACACTGCCGACCCTGCTCCCTATGTGCATGGCGACACTGTATACCTTTTCACCACCCACGACGAGGATGGTGCCAGCGGATTCCTTATGAAGGACTGGCTGCTCTACACCTCTACCGATATGGTCAACTGGCAGGACCATGGCGCAGTGGCCTCGCTCAAGGACTTCAAGTGGTACAAGGGTGACAACGGTGCCTGGGCAGAGCAGGTCATTGAGCGCAATGGCAAATGGTATATGTATTGCCCCATCCATGGCAATGGCATAGGCGTGCTCGTCGCCGACTCTCCCTACGGACCTTACAAGGATCCTCTCGGTCACCCGCTGGTGTGGCAGAAGGAGAACTGGGATGACATCGACCCTACTGTGTGGATTGACGATGACGGACATGCATACATGTACTGGGGCAATCCTAATGTGTACTACGTCACACTCAACGAGGACATGATATCTTATTCTGGCGAAATCAACAAGCTGCCTAAGATCAAGGACTACCAGGAAGGCCCATGGTTCTGGGCTCGCAAGAATGCGCGTGGAGAAAAGAAGTACTATCTTGCCTTCGCATCCACATGCTGCCCCGAGGGCATCGGCTACGCCATGAGCGACGCGCCTGCCGGTCCGTGGGAATGGAAAGGTCACATCATGAACCACACTCCTCAGACACGTGGCAATCATCCTGGCATCTGCGACTTCAAGGGCAAGTCTTATTGCTTCGGACTCAACTACGACATCTACCGCCTCCAGACAAGCGGACATGCGGAGCAGCGCTCAGTGGCTGCCGCTGAGATGACATACAATGCGGATGGCACTATCAAGGAACTGCCATACTTCACAGAGTGCACGCTCAACCAGGTTGGCTCATTCGACCCCTTCCGTCGTGTCGAGGCTGAGACCATGGCTTGGGGCTATGGATTGAAGACTACCCGCGCCAATCCGTCTGGACCATGGAACCCGACCCTGTTTGTGACAGACATTGACGATGGAGAATACATCAAGATACGTGGTGTCGACTTCGGCAAGGGAGCAACCCGTTTCACTGCATCATGCTCTTCGCAGCTCTATGGAGGCCGGATTGAAGTGCGTCTCGATGCGCCCGACGGATGGATAGCTGGCGTTGTGACTGTGCCTTATACTGGTTTCAAGTACAAAGAGTTCTCCACTGCACTCACAAAGGCTAAGGGCAAGCACGACCTCTACCTGGTCTTCCGCGGTGATGCCCGCCAGCAGAAGAACCTCTTCAACTTCGACTGGTGGAAGTGTGAATGATTGCAGGCATGCATTTGCATAGCCAGCACATAGATGTGACAATGCTTTGTGCCATAACGACGAAATAAGTAGGTGCTCAAAATTATTTTATAGTTTCGAAGTAAGCCGCTTTCATATTTGCCGCTCTCATATTTGCCGCTCTCTCTCGGTCATATTTTCCTTCTGTTTGTAAGTCACTATGCCAGCGTAGCTCCTTCAAACAGAAGAATAACCTGCCTCAAGATAGAGCACGCCAAATATAAAAATAATTATGAGCACTTGCTTATATAAAAACATGAGTCGCCCTGTAAGGGCAAAAGTCCTGTGTCATTGAGTCATGGGGCTTTTGCCCATACAGGGCGATTCTTTTGGATCAGTGGATTTTCCCGGTTGGCGACTGGTGAACATGATGTAAATATAACGGTACACAAACATTGGGATAACAATGCATAAAGTGCAGGATAACGAAATACTAACCTTAGGATAAGGATATGCAAGCCTTAGAATATAGATATGCAAACCTTAGGATAAGGATATGCAAGCCTTAGGATGACGGATGCGCAAAGCATAGTGTATTTCAAGGCCTGAAAAGCAGGGTGAGATGCCATGCGTGCCAGGCCATCAATAGTCAATATATGACGAATGTTGCAATGCTAGACCATCAGGCTTTACAGACACAACAGACTGTCTGATGAATCAGGATTCTCATTGCATCACGGCATCTGCAATATGTCTTGCCCCCAAAAGGACAAAAAGGACAAAAGGACATGTGACATTCTCTTGTATAATTCATCAAAATTACTTATTTTATATAG
>CAKQRW010000036.1 GCA_934271655.1 uncultured Bacteroidaceae bacterium
CTTAATAATTCTTTTTTGTCCATGCTGATAAGTATCAAATTTAGAGATTCATTGTATATATACGTTTATTATAACGTGTTTTTTCAAAAAATATTGCATGTATATCGCGAAATTTTATATAAAAAGTGAGATTTTATCACGAAAACTGTGGATTTTTATTGAAAAATGATACTTCTATGATACTTCGCTGATACTTTTTCGCTATTTTTTTGAGAAGTATCATTGCTGTTAATACACAATAGACCAGATAGATAAAAGCTCCATCAGCCTTTAAAATGATACTTTGACACTTTTTCTTCAAAAAAACTCTTTACGTGTGCGAGCGTGAAGCTTTTTGACGAAGAGGCAAAGGACGCTTTCCACGAGGGAGGCTCTTCAAACAACACACCTCATAACTTTTCGGCTGATGGTTTTTGTGGCTTCAATAATAATTGCTAATTATGTACACTAAGCAAGAGAACTTTGGGACAACATCCACAGGGCCAAACTGCGAAATAAAAGATTATGGCAAAAAAAATTACATCCTTTAAACCCGCAACTTTCAAGGGTAAGGAGATTTTTCCAACAAAAGAAGAAATCAATCTAAGTCAAAGAAGCCGAACATAAGTTACAGAATCTTTTATGATACAAAAATTCTTGCCCCACAAAGCGACTTGAGGTAATACGCATATTATTCCACGGTGCAAGGACAGGTGCTTCATCAAGTGAGTTGTCACATCTTTGACACATGAGCCGCACAGAAATATACGCACATCAAAGAGCGAAGTATCTCGCTTTATTGATAATCGTACAATCTACTACGTAACCCTAAGGTTGAGTCTATCGTTTGGGACAAAAGAGCATTAAATTGCTCCATGATTGCAAATATTCATCCAAAAGGAGTGAGTTTCTCAGATTTTATTCGTACTTTTGTCATGTCATTCAAAATTTTTGTTTGTTTTTAAATGCAGCACTAAGATAAATGAAATTTCTGACATGGCAAAATCCTGGACAACTTTTTATTGTTTAGGTGCTTATAAAAAATGACAAATTATAGTATTGCAGAATTTAGGCCAAAGAGAAAAAACAACACACTGATACATGAAGACAATGATTCTTACATCCGTCATGGCCGTGTCGGCACTCGGCATGGCGGGCCAGGAACTGAAATATCCAGCCGCTCCACAGGACGGCTCGGCAGACGAGTATTTCGGAGTGAGGGTGGCAGACCCATTCCGTCCGCTTGAGGACGACACATGCGCGGCCACAGCAGCATGGGTGGCGGCAGAGAGAGAGGTCACCGATGCCTATCTCGGCAAGATGCCGCAGCGCGACCAGTATCTGAGGAGGCTGAAGCAGGTGGCCAACTACGAGAAGGTGTACACGCCTTTCGAGCGGAACGGCAAGTGGTATGTCTACAGAAACGACGGCCTGCAGAACCAGGCTGTGCTCTATCAGATGGACTCGCTCGACGGCGAGGCGCATGTCTTTCTCGACCCCAACAAGCTGAGCAGCGACGGCACCGTGGCCCTCAAGGACATCTCCTTCTCGCACGACGGCAAGTATATGGCCTATACCATCTCGCGCAGCGGCAGCGACTGGGAGGAGATATTCGTGATGGACGTGAAGACACGCCAGTTGCTCCCCGACCACATCACGTGGGCCAAGTTCACGAGTGCCGAGTGGCTGGGCTACGGCTTCTACTACAACGCTTACGACGCGCCCGAGAAGGGCAAGGAGACATCGGCCAAGAACGAGACGCAGAAGGTCTATTATCACAAGATGGGCACGCCGCAGAGCCAGGACCAGCTTTTCTACCACAACCCTGCCAATCCGCTGCGCTTCTATGGCGTGAGCGTGAACAGGGAGGAGACGGTGATGACGCTCACGGAGTCGGGCATGGACCAGGGTGTCAACCTCTATGTGCGCGACCTGCGCCAGCCAGGGTCGCAGTTCATCCAGATGACGGGCGACTGCTCGAAGAGTTATGTGCCGGTGCAGACCATTGGCGACGACATATACATGCTGACCAATGCAGGCGCGCAGAGGTACAGGCTGATGGTGGCCAACCTGAAGCGCCCTGGCTACCAGGACTGGAGGGTGCTGGTGCCTGAGAGCGACGCTGTGCTGGAGGATGTGACATTTGTGGACGGCGACAAGATGGTGCTCACCTATACCAAGGACAACTGCAGCCATGCCTGCCTCTACAGCATCAGTGGCGAGAAGCTCTCGGACATTCAGCTGCCTGGCGTGGGCAGCGCCAGCTTCAGCGGCAAGCGCGAGCGTGGCGAACTCTTCTACAGCTACACCTCCTACACCGTGCCGGCCACTGTCTACCGCATGGACCTGGCCACAGGCAAGAGCAGCGTGTACAACAGGCCCAAGGTGGGCTTCAGACTGGACGACTACACCTCTGAGATGGCTTTCTTCACCTCTAAGGACGGCACACGCATCCCCATCTTCCTCACCTACAGGAAGGGCATGAAGAGGACGGGCAAGAACCCGGTGCTGATGTATGGCTACGGCGGCTTCAACGTGACCTATCCGCCATCGTTCTCGGCCATGCGCGTGCCTTTCCTGGAGAGCGGCGGCATCTACGCCTATGTGGTCTTGCGCGGCGGCGGTGAGTATGGCGAGGAGTGGCATCTGGCTGGCACGAAGATGCAGAAGCAGAACGTGTTTGACGACTTCATATCAGCGGCTGAATGGCTCATAGCCAACCGCTACACCGACCGACAGCACCTGGCTGCCATGGGCGGCAGCAACGGCGGACTGCTCGTGGGGGCCTGCATGACACAGCGCCCTGACCTCTTCAAGGTATGCATACCCGAGGTGGGCGTGATGGACATGCTGCGCTATCATAAGTTCACCATCGGCTGGAACTGGGCGCCCGACTATGGCACGAGTGCCGACAGCAAGGAGATGTTTGAGTATCTGAGGGCTTACTCGCCCCTGCACAACATAAGAAAAGGCGTGAGCTATCCGGCCACGCTGGTGACGACGGCCGACCATGACGACCGTGTGGTGCCAGCCCACAGCTTCAAGTTTGCGGCTACGCTGCAGGAGTGCCAGGGAGGCAAGGCTCCGGTGCTCATACGCATCGACTCGAAGGCGGGGCACGGTGGCGGCAAGCCGCTGGCCAAGCAGATGGAGGAGTGTGCCGACATATACGGCTTTGTCATGCACGAGATGGGGATGAAGGTGAAGTGAGACGATGACAGTTGACAGACTGTTTTCCGAAAGGTGAAAGCAAGTATGCCTGTTGTCCACAAAAAGGACTGAGCGGGCACGCTGACCCTCACTTGCGAAAAGGCATAATAAGAGACACTTCGCTTGGCATTGCCAAATATAAACTGTATATTTGCAGGCATAAAGAGAAAAAGAACCAAAACAGAGACACAACAATGAAAAAGACAGCACTCATAACAGGTGCCACAAGCGGCATCGGAGAAGCATGCGCCCGCAAGTTTGCTCAGGGCGGATATGACCTTATCCTCACAGGACGGCGCGCAGCCCTGCTGGAGGACATCAAGAAGCAGCTTGAGGCAGATGGCTGCAGGGTGAAGACACTGGCCTTTGACGTGCGCGACGCCAAGGCGGCCAAGGCGGCCATTGGCTCGCTTGAGCCCGAATGGCAGAAGATAGACGTACTGATAAACAATGCGGGCCTGGCCCTGGGGCTGGAGAAGGAGTATGAGGGCGACCCCGACGACTGGAACACCATGATAGACACCAACATCAAGGGACTGCTCACGATGACACGCCTCGTCGTGCCTGGCATGGTGGAGCGCGGCGAGGGCCATGTCATCAATGTGGGCAGTGTGGCTGGCGACGCGGCTTATGCTGGAGGCAATGTCTACTGCGCCACCAAGGCTGCCGTGAAGGCCATCACCGACGGTCTGCGCATTGACGTGGCTGATACTGCAGTGCGGGTCACCAATCTGAAGCCTGGGTTGGTGGAGACACATTTCAGCAACGTGCGCTTCCATGGCGACGACGAGCGAGCCGACAGCGTGTATAAGGGCATCACGCCGCTCACGGGCGACGACATTGCCGATGTGGCTTTCTATGCCGCCTCTGCGCCCAAGCACGTGCAGATAGCCGAGGTGCTTATCCTCGCCACACACCAGGCCAGCGGAAGTGTCATTCACCGGGAGGGCTGACGCCGGGGAGAATGGTATGCACTGACTATGAGGTGCACCATGGATTTGTCACATTGGCAACTATTTACAGTCAAAAAAAGAACAGAACTGGAATGAGAGGACTATTCCCTACCTGGCCGCTGTGCGGCATGGAAGGGGCAAGCAAAGTCTTTTCTCAATCCAGTTCTGTGTTTTAGGGACTGCGCCACTCATCGACAATGACGGGTAAATGGCTGGCTCGTGTGTGCCGAAGGCGGTCAGTCGTGATGGTGGTGATGGCCGTCGCAAGCGTCGTGGTGGCAGGTGGCGTCGCCATACTGCAGGGTGTCACAGAGGAAGGCGTTAATCACGGTGTCGACATCTTCGGCTGGAGCGCCGCCGTAGATGGCTATGCCCATCTGGCGGAGCAACTGCACGGCTCCTGCGCCCAGTCCGCCGCACACCACGTCGGTGACGCCCTGCGCATGAAGGAAGTTGGGCATGGCGCCATGTGCGTGCTCTGGAGACTGGAGCACTTCCTTGCTTATTATTTTTTTGTCTTCTGCCTCAAATACTGTCACCTGGGGAGCTTTGCCGAAATGTGGGAAAAGCTTGCCTTCAGCTGTGGGAATGGCTATTTTCTGTTTCATGTTGATATATATATGTTTTTTTATGTTTTGTCTTTCTTAATGTCTGCTGTATAGACGGATGTGTTTTTTCTGCATGTATGTTTATTGCACATGGATACGGTCATTATTCTGCATGGATGGTTATTACATGGATATGGTTATTTCCCCCATGACGACCACACATGCTCTCCCCTCTTACTCAGAAAAATTGTCGTTGCGCATCTGCATGGCTACACCGTCAGGCATCACGCTGAAGCCGTGGCTCTGGTAGAAGGGGGCGTTGCTGCTCTCTTCTGGCATCAGGTTGATGTAGAAGTATGAGCTGTAGTGTTCCTTGGCACGCTCCACGAGCTGTGAGGCGATGCCGCGGTGCTGGTAGTGGGGCGAGACGAGGAGATAGTGGAGGAAGGCAGTCATTCCGCCATCGTCCAGTCCTCTCACCAGTCCGACGAGTTTGTCGCCGTCCCATGCCGTGAGGACGAAGGAGGAGCGCAGAAGGGCTTGGAAGAGCAGTTCGGGATAGTTGCCCGACACCCATTGGACGGAGCGGAACAGCTCTTCCACCTGTGCTTGCGTGAATTTTTTCTCTGTCGTATATGTTATGTTTGATGTCATAGCTTTTCTTTTTGGGGAGGGTGTTCTGTTCTCTTTCATGTGCTGGAAAGAATACGGAGCACGCATTCCAGAGTGTAAATTTACATCATATTTTTTTCCTACCAAAACTGCAATCTGAAATATGCCATTCTTCTGTCGGAAAGCACAACGAATGTCTGCTGTGCCGTCCTGCAAGGAGGGCGTTTCCTGTCTGTGTGGATAAGGCAAGGATGGACATGAATGAGACGTGGATGAGGTGCAGATGGGCATAGCGGCTACGGATGGTACGGCCACACAAGAAGAGAGCGGCCTCTAGCAGAAGCCTTGCCATGGCGTACTTCTCGGACCGTCTCTCTTGAGACAGCTGGAACGCATGCCGCTGGAATCTGCTTGAGGCCGTTCTCTTGTTATTTAAGTAAACAGCTTCGCCCGTTGACTATTGCTGCCCTATGCTGTCAGAGAATGGTCTTGACAGCTTCGAGCATGCCGAGCTGCTGTATGAGGTCGAGGTCTTTCTTCACAAGGGCTGTGAGTCCGGGGACGGTCTCGTTGAGGTTTTCCTTCCAGATGCTCTCAGCTGCGAGCACACCCTCTGCCACCTTCTGCGTGTCGGCTGTGGCCCACAGGTCGGCAAGGAGCTGCATGATCTCGGGCGCGTCGTTGGGCTGTATGGGCGCTCCGTCGGCGCGTGTGCCACCCTTATAGTAGGTGATGATGGCGGCGAGACCGAAGACGAGTCCCTGTGGCAGTTGGCCCTTGCGCTGCAGGTAGACCTTCACGCCTGGGAGGTCGCGAGTCTCATACTTAGGGAAGGAGTTGAGCATGATGCTTGTCACCTGATGGTCGACATAGGGGTTGTTGAAACGTTCGAGCACGTCGGTGGCAAACTGCTGGAGCTCGTCCATGGGCAGGTTGAGTGTCTGCATGAGTTCATCAAACTGCACCTTGTGGATGTACTTGCCGACCACGGGGTCGTTGCAGGCGTCGCGCACGATGTTGATGCCGCTGAGGTATGCCACAGGCGAGAGCACAGTGTGTGGACCGTTGAGCAGGGTGACCTTGCGCTCATGGTAGGGCTTCTCGCTGGGAGCTATGAGCACATGCAGCCCAGCCTTCTCTGCCGGAAACTCGGCCTTGAGTGTCTCGATGTCCATGTTGTCGGGTTTCTCAATGACCCACAGGTGGAAGGCTTCTCCCTGCACCACGAGGTTGTCGGCATAGCATGCCCGCTGCTGGATCTCGGCTATCTCTTTGCGCGGGAAGCCTGGCACGATGCGGTCGACGAGTGTGGCGCACACGTAGTTGTGGTTGGTGAACCATGACTTGAATGGCTCATAGTCGGCTCCGAAGTCGTCTTTCCACAGTTCGATATACTGGTAGATGCAGTCTTTGAGATGATGGCCGTTGAGGAAGATGAGCTCGCAAGGCATGATGATGAGTCCCTTGTCGGGAGCTCCGCCGAAGGTCTTGAAGCGGCGGTAGAGGAGCTGTGTGAGCTTGCCAGGGTATGACGAGGCTGGCTGGTCGGCCAGTCGGCATGCGGGGTCGAAGGCTATGCCGGCCTCGGTGGTGTTGGAGATGACGAAGCGCATCTCAGGCTGGTCGGCCAGGGCGAGGAAGGCGGCGTTCTGGGTGTAGGGGTTGAGAGCACGGCTGATGCAGTCGACACGGGTGAGCGTGTTGACCTTCTCGCCTGCCAGCCGGCCCTGGAGGTTGACATGGTAGAGGCAGTCCTGGCCGTTGAGCCAGTCGACCATGCCTCGCTCTATGGGCTGCACCACGACTACGCTGGAGTTGAAGTCGGTCTTCTGGTTCATGTTGTAGATAATCCAGTCTACAAAGCAGCGGAGGAAGTTGCCTTCGCCAAACTGGATGATTCTCTCGGGCGCATGGCTCTTAGGGGCTGTGCGCGCGTTAAGTGCTTTGAGTGACATTGCTGTTAAGTTTTAGAAGTTAGTTATTGCATTAGCTTATTGCAAATATACATCCATTTGCCGAATGGAAGAAATAAAATGATGCAAAAATGATGGCACGAGGGCATACTTTCACGGCAAGTGAGTGTTTTTATAAAAAAAATGTATTACTTTTGCACAAAATAACTGCCGCTCCACTTGTCTCTGGGGCTGCTGGGACGGCGGTGCTGAACGTATAACTTAAACACCAAAAAAGCACAAAACTTATGAAGCCTTTTATGGATGATGATTTCTTGCTACAAAGCGAGACTGCCAAGACGCTCTATCATGAGCACGCGGCTAAGATGCCTATCATCGACTACCATTGCCATCTCGACCCTAAGCAGGTGGCGGAGAACAAGCGTTTTGAGTCTATCACACAGATATGGCTGGGCGGCGACCACTACAAGTGGCGTGCCATGAGAAGCAACGGCGTGGCTGAGCGCTTCTGCACAGGCAAAGACACCTCCGACTGGGAGAAGTTTGAGAAATGGGCGGAGACTGTGCCCTACACTTTCCGCAATCCTCTCTACCACTGGACTCACCTGGAGCTGAAGACGGCTTTCGGTATAGGCGAGACGCTCAACCCTGAGAATGCCCGACGGATATTTGACGAATGCAACGAGCAGATAAAGAATGACCCTAAGTTCACACCGAGGGGACTGATGAAGCACTACAACGTGAAGGTGGTGTGCACTACCGACGACCCTGTGGACTCGCTTGAGTATCACAAGGCTGTGGCTGCCGACCCTACGATGGAGACAAGGATGCTGCCAGCGTGGAGACCCGACAAGGCCATGGCCATCGACTCGGCTGAGGGCTTCAGGGCGTATGTCGACAGGCTCGCTAAGGTGAGCGACAAGAACATTGGAGACTGGAACGACTATGTGGATGCGCTCCAGGCACGTCACGACTTCTTTGCCTCGATGGGCTGCAAGCTCTCTGACCACGGCATAGAGGAGTTCTATGCTGAGGACTACACAGAGGCTGAGATAAAGGCCATCTTTGACAAGGTGCGCGGCGGCGGCGAGGCCACAGCGGAGGAGGTGCTGAAGTTTAAGTCGGCCATGCTCTACGTCTTTGCCGTGCAGGACGCTGAGGCTGGATGGGCGCAGCAGTTCCACTATGGCGCTATACGCGACAATAACACAAAGATGTTCAAACTGTTGGGCCCAGACACCGGATTTGATTCTATAGGTGAGTTCAACACTGCCAAGAAGTGCTCTAAATTCCTCAATCGCCTGAACAGCGAGGACAAACTGGCAAAGACTATACTCTACAACCTCAACCCATGCGCCAACGAGGTGCTCGCCACTATGCTGGGCAATTTCCAGGACGGCTCATGCCCGGGCAAGATACAGTGGGGCTCGGGATGGTGGTTCCTTGACCAGAAGGACGGAATGACCAAGCAGATGAATGCTCTCTCGCTGCTCGGACTGCTGAGCCGATTTGTGGGCATGCTCACCGACTCGCGCTCTTTCCTCTCCTACCCTCGCCACGAGTATTTCCGCCGCATACTCTGCAACCTTGTCGCCACCGACATAGAGAACGGCGAAGTGCCCTACACTGGCTATGAGGCCGAAAGGGTGAACCAGATGATTGAGGACATCTCTTACAACAACGCGAAGAACTATTTCAACTTCCAGTAAGCTTGTGTCATTAAAGAACGAGACGACAAGAAGCTTCACTTAAAGCGAGGCAGCACAAATTATCTAAAATCAACAGGATGCGCAATCCATATTTCAGATTCAAGCAATTCGCCATCCGCCACGACCGCTGCGCAATGAAGGTCGGGACGGATGGCGTCTTGCTGGGCGCCTGGGCCAGACTGGACAAGTCGGCCTCCAGAGGCGCATGCCGCATACTCGATGTGGGCACGGGGTCGGGACTGATAGCCATGATGCTGGCGCAGAGATATGCGTCGGCCACTGTGGAAGGACTGGACATCGACGAGGCATCGGCAAGGCAAGCGGAAGAGAATGTACGCGAGGCTGGCATGGAGAACCGTGTGAGCATCGGCATAGGCGACTTCGTTACATATGGCGAGACGAGCAGCGAAACATATGGCAAGACGAGGGATGTAGCGAGTGGCGAGGACAGCACTCCAGCCACAGTTCTCTATGATCTCATCGTGTCCAACCCGCCATTCTTCAAGGAGGACACCGTAGGAGGCAACACAGCAAGAGACAACGCCAGACACAGTTCGTCGCTGCCCTTTGAGTCGCTCATAGGCAAGGCTGCCTGTTTGCTTCGCCCAGCCACAGGACGGCTGGCTGTCATCGTGCCACACTCAGCTGCGCAGAATTTCATATCGCTGTGTGCCGAGCGCAAGCTCTATCTGTGCCGTCGCACGGATGTGAGGGCGAAGGAGAACAAGGCGTGGAACAGGACGCTGCTGGAGTTTGGACTGAAGGCCAGGGAGACCGAGGCTGACATGCTGACACTACATGACAACGAGGGAAACAGGAGCGAGGCATACAGCCTACTGACCCGTGACTTCTATCTGTAATAATGTGGAGGCCGTCTTTACTTGGGACTTTCATCCGTAATAACGGGAACGGGGAGGCTGCTTCTTTATTGGGACTTTCTACTGTAAGAATGAGAGACAGCTTCTTTACATGAGACAAGACACAGGTCTTTTCGCAAGTGTCGCCGACGGCGTTGACGGCATCCGCTCCTACCCATGCAGACACACGCATGCGGCGCTTATCCATAACATCAACATAAGCATTTCAAACCATGGATTATCAAGCAATAATAGACAAGTATTATCCAGTAGACAACAAGCTGAAGCACATACTCATGGTGCACAGCCGCCATGTGGCAGACAAGGCCCTCAGCATAGTGGACAGGCATCCCGAACTGGGTGCCGACAGGGCATTTGTAGAAGAGGCAGCCATGCTGCACGACATAGGCATAGTGAGATGCGACGCCGATGGCATCTACTGCTTCGGCACCGAACCATACATACGCCATGGCGTAATAGGCGGACAGATGATGAGGGAAGAGGGATATGAGAGGCACGCGAGGGTGTGCGAGAGGCACACAGGAGCCGGCATCACGCTGCGCCAGATAGTGGAGCGCAACCTGCCGCTGCCCCACCAGGATTTTCTGCCCGAGACGATAGAGGAGAAGATAGTGTGCTATGCCGACAAGTTCTTCTCAAAGACAAGACCAGACCACGAGAAAAGCCTGGAGAAGGCCATGCGCTCCATAAGAAATTTTGGAGAGGACGGAGTGGAGCGATTTGTTAAATGGTCTGAAATTTTCGAATAAATCATTCATGCGGTATAAATACCGAGAGGTTTATGGCTGCTATTTGGCAATAAATGACTAACTTTGCACCTGGTTTATGAACAAGCAAAGAATCATAGCGTCGGTGGCAGTCATATCGGCTGTCTTCACAATGACGGCTTTCAACTATACTTTGGTCGGCAGTAAGGAGAAGATTGCCGACCTTAATCTTGTTGACTCCATCAAGGGCGACACATCGGCCGCCAAGAAGATGGAGCCAGGACTGGTTGCGCCCGCAGGCAAGGGAGAAATGACGGCCATGTCAGACTCGCTGCTCTCTGCTCTCGACTCGATAAAGAGCTCGTTTGACAAGGAGCACGGCATTGCGGACGGCAAGGGAAGCCGGGCCGTGCAATGGAACGACTCGGTGGCTGCTGCGGAGGACTCGATAAAGAAGAGCCGGAAGAGCGCGCTTGAGGCTCCTGTGACATACGAGGCCAAAGACTCCATGACGATGTTTATGGACACGAAGAACGCCTATCTGTATGGCGAGGCCAATGTGAAATACCAGAACATAGAACTGAACTCGGAGAATATCACGATGAATCTCGACAGCTCGGTGGTGCATGCCAAGTATGGCGTGGACACGCTCGGAGTGAAGTTTGGACTGCCTGTCTTCAAGGAGGGCAGCCAGGAGTATAAGTCGGAGACGATGAGCTACAACTTCGACACGAAGAAGGGATTCATAAGAAACGTGTATACCGAGCAGCAGGACGGATTTCTACGCTCGGAGGAGTCGAAGAAGGGAGCCAACGACGAACTGTATCTCAAGCACGGACGATACACCACATGCGATGAGGAGCACCCGCACTTCTACATAGCCCTGTCGAGGGCTAAGGCGCACACAGGCAAGGACGTGTTCTCGGGACCAGCGTGGCTGGTGGTGGAGGATGTGCCGCTGCCGCTGGCCATACCATTTGCCTATTTCCCTATGACGAAGGACTACTCAAGCGGATTTATCATGCCTACTTACGGCGATGAGTACAGCCGTGGCTTCTACCTGCGCGACGGAGGATATTATTTTGCCATCAACGACCGCATGGACCTGAAGCTGACGGGAGAGATATTCACGAAGGGATCGTGGGGCATAGGCGCGCAGACGACATACAAGAAGAGGTATAAGTATAGCGGCAACTTCTACTTCAACTACCAGGTGACGAAGGAGGGAGAGAAGAACATGCCCGACTATATGGTGACGAAAAACTTTAAGGTGCAGTGGAGCCACCGCACGGACTCTAAGGCTTCGCCCAACAGCTCGTTCTCTGCCAGCGTCAACTTTGCCACACAGTCTTATGAGAAGAAGAATCTCTCTTCTCTCTACAACCCTACATCTTATTCGCAGAGCACACGCACGTCTTCTGTCAGCTACTCACACACGTTCAAGAAGATAGGCCTGTCGATGTCGAGCTCGTTCAACATTTCGCAGAACATGAGAGACTCCACCATCGCTCTCACGCTGCCATCCATGTCTTTCTCGCTGCAGCGATTCTACCCGTTCAAGCGAAAGCATGCTGCTGGCAAGGAGAGATGGTATGAGAAGATAAGCATGAACTATACAGGAACGCTGTCCAACTCCATCAGCACGAAGGAGGACAGGCTGATGCACTCGTCGCTCGCCAAGGACTGGCGCAACGGCATGAAGCACAGCATACCAGTGTCGGCGTCGTTCAACCTGCTGAAGTATATCAATGTGACACCACAGTTGAGCTACACCGAGAGATGGTACACACACAAGGTGATGCAGAGTTGGGACAGCAGGACGCAGACTGCCGTGAGGGACACGGTGTACGGCTTCAACCGCGTGTTTGACTACAACGTGTCGCTCTCTGCCAACACTAAGCTGTATGGATTCTACAAGCCAAACCCTAAGGTTTTTGGCAAAAAGCTCAACATGGTGCGTCACGTGTTCACACCATCGGTAAGCTTCAGCTACGCGCCCGACTACAGCGACAGCAAGTGGGGATACTGGGACACCTATACCAAGACGGACGAGGAGGGCAACGTGACGCTCGTGTCATACTCGCCATACGCAGGCTCGCTCTACGGCACTCCGTCGAAGGGAAAGACTGGTCAGGTGAGCTTCGACATATCCAACAACATTGAGGCGAAGATTCTCAACAGGGACGACAGCCTGAAGAAGGTGAGCATCATCGATGAGCTGGGTGCCTCGATGTCGTACAACATGGCGGCGAAGACGCAGCCGTGGTCTAACCTGTCCACGCGACTGAGGCTGAAATGGGGTAAGACGACGTTCAATATGAACGCTGTGTTCAACACTTATGCCTATGAGTTCGACAAGAACGGCAACGTGGTCGTGGGCAACCGCACAGAGTGGTCGTACGGACGATTCGGACGATTCCAGGGCATGTCTAAGAACCTCTCATACACTTTCAACAACCAAAGTTTCAAGAAAATCCGTGACTCGATACGCAGGCTGTTCGGACAAAAGGTGGAGGCTGAGGATGAAACCAACACCAACGAGACCGAGGGAGAAGAGACCGACAATCTGGAAACCAACACCGAGAAGGACACGGAGAAGAAGCCCAACAGCAAATATGGCGACGACGGGCTGGACAAGGATGGATATATGCGCTTCACCATGCCATGGTCGTTTTCCATCTCTTATGGCGTAACCATGGCTGAGGACAGGTCGAAAGACATCAACGTGAAGAACATGAGGTATCCATACAAGTTCACACAGAACATGAACTTCTCTGGAAGCCTGAAGCTCTCAGACGGATGGAACTGCAGCTTCTCTTCTGGATGGGACTTCACCACGAAGAAGATTTCTATGACGACGGTGAACATATCGAGAGACATGCATTGCTTCAACATGTCGTGCGGACTGGTATTTGGCACTTACACCAGCTACCACATATCGCTCAGGGCCAACGCAAGCACACTGACCGACGCACTCAAGTATGACAAGAAGTCAAGCTACTCGGGAGCTATACAATGGTATTGAAGATGGCCGCACGGAGCTGACGGAAGAGATGCACGGAGCTGACAGAAGGGCTGCACAGGTCGCCGCATACCGCTCATGACAACAGAAAATACAGACAAAACATCACACACACATACTATGGCAAGGATACTCGCAATAGACTACGGACAGAAACGCACCGGACTGGCTGTCACAGACAGCATGCAGATGATAGCCAACGGACTGACAACGGTGGAGACTAAGGAACTGGAGAAATTCATCACCGACTACATGGCGAAGGAAGACGTGTGCACCATCGTGGTGGGCAAGCCCACGCAGATGAACGGACAGAACAGCGAGAACATGAAGAGAATAGAGCCTTTCTTCAACAGACTGAAGAAACTCTTCCCCGACAAGGAGGTGGTGTATTATGACGAGCGCTTCACCTCTGTGCTGGCGCATCAGACCATGCTGCAAAGCGGCATAGGCAAGAAGGCAAGGCAAAACAAGGGACTGGTTGACAAAATAAGCGCAACCATCATACTTGAGGACTTCATGCAAAGCCGCCAGGGACTGATCTGACATCCTAACGAGTGTTTTTTCCATGCCACAGACAGAGACAGAAGAAGACTTTCTGAATCTCGAAGAAGAAGAAGGACTTTTCGAAGCCCCGAAAAAAATGGACTTTCAGAATATAACCATAAACAAGACAAAGAAAATGATTTTACCAATGTACATCTTCGGCCAGCCTGTGCTCAGGAAGGTAGCCGAGGAAATAGACTATGAGGCATACCCAAACCTCAAGGAACTTATAGACAACATGTTTGAGACACTCAAGCGCTCAGAGGGCGTGGGACTGGCCGCTCCGCAGGTAGGACTGTCCATCCGCCTCTTCATCGTCGACCTCGATGTCATCTCTGACGACGAACCGCAATACAAGGGTTATCTCCACGCCTTCATCAACCCCGAGATACTGGAGGAAAGCAAGGAGACTTCAAGCATGTCGGAGGGATGCCTCTCCATACCTGGCATCAACGAGAATGTGAAGAGGCCAGAGAAGATACATGTGGCCTACACAGACGAGAACGGCGAGAAGCAGGACAAATGGCTGGAGGGCTTTGAGGCACGCGTGTTCCAGCATGAGTATGACCATCTCGATGGCAAGATGTTCATCGACCATCTCTCTCCGCTGCGCAAGCAGATGATCAAGTCTAAGCTGCTGGCCATGGCCAAGGGCAAATTCTCTGCACACTACAAGTGCAAGCCCAACAGATAGGCACACACACGCCATAAGGCTGACTGCAACACGGACAAAGGATGCACGCAGCTCCGCGCTCAGGCGCACAAGAGTAAGGAGATGCGCATGATACACACACAGTACGCGGAAAAGAAGAGACACGCTAAGGAGTGCTGACATGAAGACAACACATTATTATATAATATACATGGCAAGGATGTTGCGCATGACATACATAGCAAGGATGTTGCGCATAGCATACATGGCAAGGATGTTGCACATGACATACATGGCAAGGATGGTGTGCCGTCACGCCAAGTGCGCGGCAGTTCTGACCATGCTCATGGCCTTCCCCACCCTGTGCCGCAGCCAGATAAACACAGACCGCATGATGGTCGTGGCGCGCAACGCTCTGGCCTACGACGACTATGTGCTCTCCATCAGCTACTTCAACAGAGTCATCAACTACAAGCCGTATCTATACGAGCCGTATTTCTTCCGCGGAGTGGCAAAGTTCTATCTTGACGACTATTCTGGAGCTGTCAGCGACTGCACCGAGGCCATCAAGCGCAACCCCTTTTTCCCAAACAGCTATGAGCTGAGAGGACTGGCGCACATCAACCAGGAACACTACAGCGAGGCGGCGCAGGACTACAGGAAGGCCACGGAGCTGATGCCAGAGAATAGAGGGCTGTGGCACAACCTGGCTCTCTGCTACATCAACCTCGACAGCCTGGCGCAGGCCGACAGCGTGGTAGACGTGATGACAAGCCGCTGGGCCAAATACGCCGACGGCTACTGCATAAAAGCACAGGTGCTGCTGGAGAAGAAAGACACGCTGGCTGCGCTGGATGTGGCAAGAAAGGCTGTAGACACAGACAAGTTCAACGTCAACGCACTTGGACTAATGGCCAACCTGCTGATGTGGCACGAGGAATACAAGGAGGCGGTGGATGCCTATACAGAGTCGCTGCGACTCAACCCCAAGCAGGCTGGCAACCTGGTCAACCGCGCACTCTGCTACTACCACATGGACAAATATCGCGAGGCAATGGCCGACTATGACAAGGCGCTCGACATAGAGCCTAACAACTTTGTGGGACACTACAACCGCGGACTGCTCAGAGCCAATGTGGGCGAGGACAATCTGGCCATCGAGGACTTCAACTTCATCATAGCGGCCGACCCGAGCGACATGATGGCCATCTTCAACCGCGCCACCCTGCTCGACAACACAGGCGACTACCGCGGAGCCATACGCGACTACACTACCGTCATCAAGGAATATCCTAAGTTCCTACTCGGATACGAGAAGAGAGCTGCCGCAAGGCACAAGATTGGTGACATAGCCGGAGCAAGGCGCGACGAAGAGCATGTGCTGAAGGAGCAAATAGCCAAACGCTACGGCTACTCCACCCCAACATCGAGGATGAAGAACAAGACAAGAAAGAAGTCGGAGTTCAACATCGAGGACTACAACAAGATGGTGGAGGAGGACGAAGCTGAACAGGCTCCGGAATACGCCAGCGAATACAGGGGAAAAGTGCAGAACAAAGACAACGACGGCAAACTCATGCTTCCCGACAAGAGCACATACGACATCTACAGGGCTGCAGGAAAAACGGAGGTGACGGATGTCTTTGAGAAAGCATTCCAGGACGCGCAGGCAGGAAATGTCAGCGATGCCATAGCGGGCTTCGACAAAGTGATAGAGATGGCTCCTGAGATGGCTGCGGCATACTACGACCGCGGACTGCTCAAACTGCTGCTCGACGACAGCATGGGAGCCATTCCCGACCTTTCCAAGGCAGGCGAACTTGGCATTTACCAGGCATACAACATCATCAAGAAAAACCAGAAGATGAGGAAAACAACAGGTGAGGGCAAATGAAAATGCCATTCACAACACCCGTTTTCATTCAAGCAAAGCCGCTTTTGACGGCAAATTGGTCACACCAGCCAAATTTTTCCCAATGTTTTTTCTTTATAAGGAATAATAATATTAAATTTGCAAATTGTAAGGCAATAGCGGCCTGACCATCAAGCCCAGCATCACATCCAGCCTGCATCAACAAGAGCAGACCCAAATGAGACGGCGGCAATAAAACGCGGCAACAACCCCAAAAGACCGCGGCAACAAAATGCCAATATAATACTGAAGATAATAAAACACAAATATAATGATAAAGATTACATTTCCTGACAACTCAGTGCGCGAGTATGAAGCTGGCGTCACTGGCCTGCAGATAGCAGAAAGCATCAGCCAGCGTCTGGCACAAGATGTCATAGCATGCGGCGTCAACGGCGAGACAACAGAGCTCAACCGCCCTATCAACGAGGACGCCACAATAGCCCTGTACAAGTTTGACGACGCGGAAGGCAAGCACGCCTTCTGGCACACCTCAGCACACCTCATGGCCGAAGCCATAGAGGAACTCTACCCAGGCACACAGTTCGGCATAGGACCAGCCATTGAGAACGGCTTCTACTACGACGTGATGCCACCAGAGGGCGTGAAGCTGAGCGATGCCGACTTCCCAAAGATAGAGAAGAAGATGCAGGAGCTCCAGCAGAAGAAAGAGCCGCTGGTACGCAAAGACATATCAAAAGACGAGGTGATGAAGCTCTTCGCCTCTAAAGGACAGACCTACAAGAACGAGCTTATCGCCGAACTGGAAGACGGACACATCACCACATACACACAGGGCAACTACATTGACCTCTGCAAGGGCCCGCACCTCATGAGCACAGCGCCCATCAAGGCCTTCAAGCTGCTCTCACTCGCGGCTGCCTACTGGCGCGGCGACGAGAAGCGCCCTATGATGACACGCATCTATGGCATCTCGTTCCCAAAGAAGAAAATGCTGGACGAGTATCTCGTGGCTCTTGAAGAGGCCAAGAAGCGCGACCACCGCAAGATAGGCAAGGAGATGGAGCTCTTCATGTTCTCAGAGCGCGTGGGCAAAGGCCTGCCTATGTGGCTGCCAAAGGGCACAGCGCTCCGCATACGCCTGCAGGACTTCCTCCGCAAGATACAGAAGCGCTATGGCTACCAGGAGGTGATGACACCACACATCGGCGGCAAGAACCTCTATGTCACATCAGGCCACTGGGACCACTACGGCAAGGACTCCTTCCAGCCAATACAGACACCAGAGGAAGGCGAGGAATATCTGCTCAAACCAATGAACTGCCCTCACCACTGTGAGATATTCGCATGCACACCACGATCATACAAGGACCTGCCTTTCCGCTGCGCAGAGTTCGGCACAGTATACCGCTACGAGCAGTCGGGCGAGCTGCACGGACTGACACGCGTGCGCTCATTCACACAGGACGATGCGCACATCTTCTGCCGCCCAGACCAGGTGAAGGATGAGTTCCTCCGCGTGATGGACATCATCGGCATCATCTTCAAGGCCCTTGACTTCAAGGATTTCGACGCGCAGATATCTCTCCGCGACCCAAACAACAAGGAGAAGTACATCGGTTCTGACGAGGTATGGGAAGAGGCAGAGAATGCCATCATCGAGGCCTGCGCAGAGAAGGGACTCAAGACACGCACCGAGTTGGGCGAGGCTGCGTTCTACGGCCCTAAGCTCGACTTCATGATAAAGGACGCGCTCGGCCGCCGCTGGCAGCTCGGAACCATACAGGTAGACTACAACCTGCCAGAGCGCTTCCAACTCGAATATACAGGAGCAGACAACAAGAAACACCGCCCCGTGATGATACACCGCGCGCCGTTTGGATCAATGGAACGCTTCATCGCCGTGCTCATCGAGCACACAGCCGGACACTTCCCTCTCTGGCTCACACCAGACCAGGTAGTGGTGCTCCCTATCTCAGAGAAATTCAACGACTATGCCGAGAAGGTGGCAGAGACACTCAACCAGCAGGAGGTGCGCACCATCGTCGACGCACGCAACGAGAAGATAGGACGCAAGATACGAGACAACGAGATCAAACACGTGCCTTACATGCTCGTAGTGGGCGAGAAAGAAGCAGCCGAAGGCACCGTAAACGTGAGAAAACAGGGCACTCAGGCACAGGAAACAATGAAAATTGACGATTTTGCAAAGAAAATTCAAGAAGAAGTTCGTCAAATGACGGAAAATTTCTAACTTTGCAGTCGGAAAATATTTTAAACAACATAAAACTTAACATTCATACCGAAGGAACAAGATCAACTTAATGAAAGGTGACAATAAAAAACAGCAGTACAGAATCAACGAACAGATTCGAGTACATGACGTGAGAATAGTTGGAGAGGACATCGAGTCAACCGTGATGACAACTCGTGAAGCCCTCCGTCTTGCAGACGAGAAAGGCGTAGACCTGGTGGAAATCTCCCCTAACGCACAGCCTCCGGTATGTCGACTGATCGACTACTCCAAGTTCCTCTACCAGCAGAAGAAGAAGGCCAAGGAACTGAAAGCTAAGCAAGTCAAAGTTGAAGTTAAGGAAATACGTTTCGGACCTCAGACAGGCGACGCCGACTATGCCTTCAAGCTCAAGCACGCACAGGAATTCCTGAGCGACGGCAACAAGGTGAAGGCTTACGTCTTCTTCAAGGGACGCTCCATCGTCTTCAAGGAGCAGGGCGAGGTGCTTCTCCTCCGTTTCGCCAACGACCTGGAGGAGCTCGCCAAGGTGGAGAGCATGCCTTCGCTCGAAGGAAAGAAGATGTTCCTCACCCTCTCTCCAAAGAAAGCGGGACAGCCCAAGAAGAGCCAGCAGAAAAGAGACAACGAGGCGGCAGAAGCCCAGGTGAAAGCCGAGCAAAAAGCTCAGGCAGAAGCCGAGAGCAGCAAGCCAAATCCCAACAGCCCTTTCGCAGGACTGGCAGACAAGCTCGCTGGCAAAGAGGAGAAATAACACCACTGAACGACTAAAGGTGCGTAACGCCCTGGTATATGCGTTGCCACCACATTATTAATAATTAAATACATAAAAAAATGCCAAAAGTTAAAACTAAATCCGCTGCAAAAAAGCGTTTCAAGCTTACTGGAACAGGAAAGATCAAGCGTCAGCACGCTTATCACAGCCACATCTTGACAAAGAAGACTAAGAAGCAGAAGAGAAATCTCGACCACAGCGCCATTGTCGTGAAGGCAAACCGTCGCCAGGTTCGCGAGCAGCTCTGCCTCGCTTAATCAATCCGACCAACGCAAGAAGCATTCCCGCAACGCTTGACGGGCATCGGGCGCAAGCCCGCATGGACATCATGCACAGAATGGAAAACAGCTATGCGTGTTCGTGAGAACAAAACATCAACAGTAAGAATTTAACTTAAAGTTTAACCGACTTGTTAGCTCCCAAGTACGTCAAGGACGTCGCTAACATTCAAAAAACAACAAAAAATTATGCCAAGATCAGTAAATCATGTTGCATCACGCGCTCGTCGCAAGAAGATTCTGAAGCGTGTTAAGGGTCAGTTCGGCGCTCGCAAGAACGTTTGGACCGTTGCTAAAAATGCCTACGAGAAGGGCCTCACTTATGCGTTTGCAGACCGTCGTCGCAAGAAGCGCGAGTTCCGTGCTCTCTGGATTCAGCGTATCAACGCTGCAGCTCGCATCGAGGGTATGTCATACTCACAGCTCATGGGTGCGCTCCACAAGGCAGGCATCGAAATCAACCGTAAGACTCTTGCTTACCTTGCTGTAAACAACGCAGAGGCATTCAAGGCTATCGTTGAGAAGGTAAAGTAAGTAAAACGACATCAAGTTACTAGAATAAAGCATCTTTCTCATGCAGAAAGATGCTTTTATTCTTATAGAGCGGCCAACACACACTCGGCCAAAGCGGCCAACACACACTCGGCCAGAGAGCCAACACTCTCTTTACCCATGGCCTATAAGCTCTTGCCTATAGCGCCACAACACTATTTATTATAAATCACCTGTTCTCCGCCCTGTCTCACCAAGCGTAAGCGTGGGCGAGAGACAAAGAATAATAAACCAAACAATCTAACAATTATGAAAGCATTTGTTTTTCCAGGTCAGGGTGCCCAGTTTACCGGAATGGGCAAAGACCTTTACGAATCAAGCCCTGTAGCAAAGGAACTTTTTGACAAGGCAAACGAAATTCTGGGTTTTGAAATAACAAAGATAATGTTCGAAGGCACAGCAGAGGAGCTGAAGCAGACCAAGGTCACACAGCCAGCAGTGTTCCTCCATTCTGTCATCAAGGCCATCTGCCTCGGAGACGCATTCGACGCCGACATGGTAGGCGGACACTCACTCGGTGAGTTCTCAGCACTCGTAGCAGCAGGCGCTCTCTCATTCGAGGACGGCCTCAAGCTCGTGTCAAAGCGCGCCATGGCCATGCAGAAGGCCTGCGAGGCAGCTCCATCCACTATGGCAGCCATCATCGGCCTTGACGACGCAAAGATAGAGGAGGTATGCGCTTCTATATCCAAGCCAGGCAACATCGTGGTGCCAGCCAACTACAACAACCCAGGCCAGCTGGTCATCTCGGGCAACGTGGAGGCCATCAAGGAGGCTTGCGAGGCTCTGAAGGCAGCAGGTGCCAAGCGCGCTCTCCCACTCCAAGTAGGCGGAGCATTCCACTCACCACTCATGCAGCCAGCCAAGGACGAGCTCCAGGCAGCCATCGAGGCCACAGCATTCTCCACTCCTAAGGTACCTGTATACCAGAACGTGGACGCCAAGGCTCACACCAACCCAGAGGAGATCAAGCAGAACCTCATAGCCCAGCTCACAGCTCCAGTCAAGTGGACATACGAGGTGCAGGCCATGATAGCAGCAGGCGCCACAGAGTTCACAGAATGTGGCCCAGGCCGTGCCCTTCAGGGAATGATAGCCAAGATAGACAGAAACGTTGCCGTAAGCGGTATTTCATAACAACTGAAAATACCACTATCAGCAATATATGGATAAACTTGTCATATACCAAGTTTTCACCCGTCTCTTTGGTGCCGATGCCAGCAAGAATGTCAGCAACGGCACCAAAAGAGAGAACGGATGTGGAAAGATGGCAGACTTCACAACCGCCGCTCTTGAAGAGGTGAAAAAGCTTGGCGCCACACACATATGGTACACAGGCCTCATTGAGCATGCCACAAAGACTGACTACAGCCAGTATGGCATAGCCAAAGACCACCCCGCCATTGTCAAGGGACGTGCAGGAAGCCCGTATGCCATAAAGGACTATTACGACATCGACCCCGACCTCGCCACCAAGGTGCCAGAGCGCATGAAGGAGTTTGAGCGTCTGGTCATGCGCACACATCGCGCCGACCTCAAGATGATCATGGACTTTGTGCCCAACCACGTGGCAAGGCAGTATCATTCCGACGCCAAGCCGGAAGGCGTGCGCGACCTGGGAGAGGATGACGACAAGACGATGCTGTTCAACACGCATAACAATTTTTACTATCTTCCAGGCACTACCTTCACCCCCAGCTTCTCCCTCAACGACGAGGAGCAGGGCAAATATGTAGAGTCGCCTGCCCGCGTCACAGGCAACGACTGCTTCACCCAGTGGGTGAGCGCCAACGACTGGTACGAGACTGTGAAGCTCAACTACGGAGTGGACTACCAGGGAAGCCACCAGCTCATCTTCTGCCCGTCCACACCAGACACATGGCTGAAGATGCGCGACATACTGCTCTTCTGGGCCAGCAAGGGCATCGACGGATTCCGTTGCGACATGGCCGAGATGGTGCCATGCGACTTCTGGGGATGGGTCATCCCACAGGTCAAGGCCAAGTATCCCGACATCATCTTCATCGCCGAGATATACAATCCGCATGAGTACCGCAACTACATCTATCGCGGCCACTTCGACTATCTCTACGACAAGGTGGGCATGTACGACACGCTCCGCGGCGTCATAGGCGGACAGTCGGCCATGGGCATCACGGGAGCATGGCAGAGTGTGGACGACATACAAGGCCACATGCTCAATTTCCTAGAGAACCACGACGAGCAGCGTCTGGCCTCGCAGTTCTTTGCGGGCGACGCAGAGAAGGGCAAGCCTGCCCTGCTTGTCAGCGCGCTTCTCAACACCAACCCGATGATGGTCTATTTCGGACAGGAACTGGGCGAGCAGGGCATGTACTCCGAGGGCTTCAGCGGACAGGACGGACGCACTACCATCTTCGACTACTGGACTATCGACCTCATCAGAAGATGGAGAAACAACAATAAGTTTGACGGCGCGCTCCTATCGAAGGAAGAGAAAGACCTGCACAATTTCTACTCTAAGGTATTGAACATCTGCAACAAGGAGAAGGCCATCCGCGAAGGCTCTTTCTTTGATGTCATGTATGTCAACTACGACAGCGGCATGGACCAGCATCGCCAGTACGCCTTTCTGCGCAAGGCCGGCAAGGAACTCATCATCGTCGTAGCCAATTTCGCTGGCGAGACAGCACGCTCATGGGTGAAGATTCCTGCCCACGCTTTCGACTGCATGGACATACCTGCAAGCCCCGAACCACGTTCATGCAAGGACCTGCTCACGGGAAAGAAGGAAGAGAAAGTGCTTATGCCCGACACCTCTTTCTACGTCGAGCTGCCAGCACACGGTGGCAAGGTATTGAAATTCAAGCTTTGACAATTAAAACATTTATAGCATAAGAAAAGAGGGCGTGCCAACTTCCACAGTTGGCGCGCCCTCTTTTTATGTCTTAAAAAAAGATACGCTCTCTTGCAGAGACATGCACATTCTCTGCCTTGAACGCCTTACTTTTTATAACTCAGAAAAAGCCAATCACTTGACCATCACCAGCTTATACTTCTTGCTTCCGAGTCCTATCCTCTCCGCATAGTCTGTGATATAAGTGCCATGCTGACGGTTGATACGCTCTATGAGCGGCTTCTCATCATCGCCAGGCGCGGCCTTATGATTAAACACGAGGTCGAGGCAAGCCTGGTCGAGAGCCACAGGATCCGTACTGGCCAGTATGCCCATGTCTCTCAGCTTCGGGTCGGCTGGATGGCTGTCACAGTCACAGTCCACGCTCATGTTGTTCATCACATTTATATACACTATGTTACCCTTTCCGAAATACTCAGCCACAGCCTGCGCCGCAGCAGCCATGCTCTCAAGAAAGTCATCCTGCTCAGGCAGGTTCTGCCACAGCTGCGAGGGGTCAGACACCTTGCCAGCCGTGTGAATATATGCCTTGCCGTCAGTAGAAGCCACTCCGATGCTCTGGTTCTTGAGCACGCCGCCAAAGCCGCCCATGGCGTGCCCCTTGAAATGTGCCAGGTTTATCATAAAGTCATAGTTGGCCAGATGCTCTCCCACGATGTCATACTTCAGATGCTTCTTGTCCTTGACAGGTATGCGCATCTGCCCATACTCGTCCATGAGGTCAACCGCCGCTATGGAGTCAAAACCATGCGCATGTATCGTCTCCCAATGCTTTCCCTTGTCCTGGCGGCTGCCGCCATATGCCGTGCAGCACTCCACCAGCGTGCCGTTGACATCCTCCACGAGGTCGCGGATCAACGTAGGCTTCAGATAGTTGTTGCCACCCATCTCACCCGAACTTATCTTGACAGCCACATGCCCATGCGCGGGCACGCCAAGAGCCTTATACACCCTCACCAACGACTCAGCACTTATCTCCTTCGTCATATACACCTTTGGCTGGGCTTGCAACGTCATGGCCCCTATCATGGCCAGCGCCGCAATAAATATTTTTTTCATACTGATTATCTTTTTATTATGATTATTTTGTCTCGTAGCAATGGCTGCTGTCTTCATTTCTGTACAGACAGGCCATTCCACACTCAGAGAGTCGCAATCCACACTCTTAGTCATGCGTCCTCCAGTCCTGCCAGCTCCCTATTCAGCGCTGGCACGCCCTCTCATACTCCTCATCGCTCACAGGCTCAAGCCACTCATTAGACGTGTCCTCACCAACCACCTCAAAGGCCAGATGAGCGAACCAGCTGTCCTTGTCGGCTCCATGCCAATGCTTCACATTGGCAGGAATATGTATCACGGTGCCAGGCAATATCTCCTGCGCAGGCTTGCCTTCCTCCTGATACCATCCGCGTCCGGCCACACCCACCAGCATCTGGCCACCGCCCTTCGAGGCATGATGCACATGCCAGTTGTTTCTGCAACCAGGCTCAAAGGTCACGTTGGCAAACGGTATCTGCTCCTTCGACACACGAGCCAGATAACTGTTTCCCTTGAAATACTTGGCATAAGCCTCATTAGGCTCGCCAACCGGGAAAATCATATCTCGCTGGAAAGCCGCCTTGGCATCCTCCCCCTTCACATCCTCTGCCCACACTTCCTTGGCCAGATTGAACGCGGCCCACGCCTTTGGCCAACCCGCATAGAAGGCCACATGCGTGATTATCTCCGCTATCTCCGTGCGCGTAACGCCATTGTCCTTAGCCGACTGCAGATGAAATTTCAGCGAATTGTCTGTAATGCCCTGGCTCACCAGTGCCGTGACAGTCACCACGCTGCGGTCTCTCAGACTCAGCAAATCGTTTCTGCTCCACACCTCACCGAAGAGAACATCATCGTTGAGCTGGGCAAACTTGGGGGCAAACTCCCCGAGCTGGTTGCGTCCAGCAGTCTGTACAATCTTTTTCTGTGCCATAACATTGATAGTTAACGAGGTTAACATGACGATCAGTACTACCCTTTTCATCGTGAATCACACTCTTTTATTAAACGATACTTTTTTATTAAAACTTTATTTATTATCAGGTGACATTTTCCCCCTAATGATGTATTTGTCATAATGATACATTTTATTAAAATAACATTTTCATCATGCGATACCCTTTATCAAAATGACATCCTTATCAAGCGATACCTTTATTTTTCTGAAGCATTCAAAGCCACACCACCCAGCGCGAGCTGGCCTTGCGGTTACCTGCTCCTTACCGACTGCAAATTTACAGCTTTTCATCACGTATCCCGATACCATTTTTTCCACAAAAACTACCTCTTGTGCCGAACTGCCTGCATGCAGCTCCACGTCCACGCTGCCGGCCGCAAGATGGACATTTGACAGTTGGCATGCGTGTATCACGTCAGTGCCGACTCCTGCTCAAAAGTGTAGCCTTGTCACATGGCAACAATAATATTGTATAGCGTGCTGTAAACAACATATGGAATGAATCTCTCTCAGCGAGTGTGGCGAATCATAGAGCAGACTAAACAAGAGCTTGAACTCGCGCTTGATTTGGGGCTTGGAGAGGGCAAGAGTGCAGCTGGCCTGTCGAGAGATGTGCGCCAATACCTTATCAATCCAGATAAGCTGTTCCGCAGGGTCAGAGATAAGCATGGAGCACTGCACCTGTCGAAGAAGGCCGAGGCATATCACCCTGGCCGTGGTGTGTACCGATCGTCTTACAAGAATGCTCTCCGTATGACTGCCACAGAGACGAACATGGCCTACCATACGGCAGACTATGAGGGCATGGAAGGGAATGCCTCCGGTTAAGGGCATACGCATAGATTTGAGCAATAATCACACGGTGCTCAATGCAAAAGGGCAGCGTGTTCCATTCTTTGACATGTGCGATGAGCTACAGGGAGTGTACCCTAAAGACTTCAAGTTTACAGGCTGGCACCCGTTTTGCCGCTGCTTTGCTGTGCCTATCACGGCATCATGGGACGAGATAGAGGCGATGTGGGAGGCAGAGAATAGAGGCAAGGATATTAGCGACTACCATTTCAAGGACGAGGTGGCGGACATGCCGAAAGCTTTCACGGACTGGATTAAGAAGAACGAGGGACGCATAGAGAAGGCGAAGAACATGCCATACTTCATCCGAGATAACTACAAGGGCGGAGAAGTGGGCAACGGCTTGCGATGGATGCCGGAGAAGCCAGCAGCCGCCAATGGAGGCTCAGTCCCTGCGGACAAGTCCATCCAGAGCGGAGGCGAGGAGAAAGACGAGCTGTCCAAACTCGCAAAGGCTGTGGGTGTGGATCTTGGCGCGCCCATGGCGCACGAACAGGCAGACATGAAGCATCCCAATCCACATTATAGCGAGGCTGAGGAGTATCGCGTCAATTGCCAGAGCGCAGTAGTGGCATACGAATTGCGTAGACGTGGCTTGCCTGTAGAGGCATACGGCAAGACGGTAGGTAGCATGGCTGATAAACTTGCATTTAAAACACAGACAGCATGGCTTGACGCTAAAGGCTATATGCCTGAGCCTATGACTTTTATACGATACCCCATTTCACGGGTAGATGGACATTTGATATATTCTGAAGAAAGTGAGGTCATAAAAGATTTTTTGAAGAATACATCTAAGGTTGGACGTTATCATTTGTATTGGACATGGAAAGAGACGGAATGTGGTCACATAATCACGATGGAGACGTTTAAAGACGGCACACGTCGTTTCTATGACCCACAGACAGGAAAAGAGTCAACAACTATTATGCCATGGTTTAAGCCTGATGGGAAGGTGCTGTTTAATGTAAAAACTCATGCTTTACGTGCTTACCGTGTTGACACGCTACGACCTAATCCGCTTATCGTGAAAGGTGTCGTTAAGAAGGCTGGAAGCGGACTTGCAACGCCTATGATGACGGCTGAGCAGAAGGAATGGTGGAAGAAAGTCGTAAATGGCGGTGTCAAGGGAAATACTGGTGCAGCATCTGGCCTTTTAACTGTCAAGGATGTCGAAAAGATTTTAAAAAACGGAGGAGAGCTGTCTGTGCATCCATCACGCCTTGAAAATGCTAACAGGAACAAGCAGGAAAGGGCGAAGTTTGAAAAAGAATATGCAATGTGTGAGACGCTTGCCAGAAATGGACATAATGTTAAGATGATTCAAGAAATTGCTGGAGTTTCTTCCCCGGACATACTTATTGATGGAAGAAAGGCAGATTTAAAGTCGACCAAAGGTACTGGCAATAATGTCAAGTATGGAAAGAAGGCTGTAAAGAAGCAGGATGCAGACATTGTAATCTTTGAATTTGAGGAAATGTCACCCGAGATTCAAATGGAATTAAAAAAGCTCGCGTTGAGACTAGGCATACATGGAATGTATTTTGTAAAAGGAAATGACGGTATTGTAGATTTCTAAAAATACGACAGCCTTGCTTTATTTGGCAAAAGCAAGGCTGAAGAGTGGTACGAGCCGCCCGAAGCGTAACACATCCCTGTCTGATAATTTAACGTCTATCAGCATCAAGACGTTGCAAAGTTGTTAAATATTTTCAAAACAAATACTGAAATGAAGAAGAAAATTTTAAAAATGGCGCGTGAACAAGGTTTCCACAGCGTGCAATATGCAGGAAATTGGCATGATTGCAAAGTCTACATGCCAATTTTTACGGATGGCCGAGAACATTGCATTGGCTATCCTCAGTATTTCATCGAAGAGAACGGCAAGCTCCGATGGACAAAGGATTGGGAAGAGAGCATGAGCATCATGTCAGAAGTGGAGAAATAGCCTAAATAACAAATGATGAATTAGGACAATGTAAAAATGTATGATAGCACATAAAAATAGTTAAATATTAGATGTTCGGCAAGAGAACTGTTGTGGTATCGGATATTATATATTAAATTTGTCGTCATGAAATAAGAAAAATTTTCCATCGCAAACACTCAAAAATACACGAATGAAAGAAAAGGACAAGCCGCTTTGTCAATCAATGGCATTTTGCATCATAACAGACTCTATAGTCTATACTTAACGTCTTTCGATTCAATAGATTCCCTCTTTTACGGACAAAATATCTTTCCCCGTCGGATGTTGCGGATTGGAAGGAAATGGCAATTGCCCAAAATGATGCCCTGCGTTTGGGCACTCATTGCCCACAGCCTGGGCATCCGTTGCCCAAGGCTTGTTCACTCGTTGCCCAAGGCTTGTTCACACGATGCCCAAGGCTTGTTCACAGACTGACCGCATGCCGTATTTGCAGCAGGCTCAACAGCCTGACATGCCGAAAGAATGCGGAATGGAGGACTGGACGCTGTATGTGCGAGAAGATAATAGCCTTGGCAAAATGCTCGTAGTCGACATGTGCATAGCCAAAGTGAAAGGGTATTTGCGCGTTTGCTTGACGTGCTCATGCTGTTTAGGCTGTGTGATTGTCAAAAAATAGCCGTTTCTTGTATGTTTGTATGCATTGTAAGGTGATATTTTCGATAAATACCGTGCAAAAATGATACTTCTATGATACTTTTATGATACTTCTTTGCCAATTTTTCGAGAAGTATCATTGTATGTAATGGTATGTATATTAAGATAATAAAGACTATGATTCGACCTAAAATGATACTTTGACACTTTTTTGATAAAAAAATGTTTTACGTGTGAGCTCGTGCGCGAGCAGAATCAAAGGCGCAAATAAAGGTTGCCCATGTCAGATCTAGACTGGTGTTATGGATATCTGTGGGGTATGGATAGAGGCCGAAGGTGTCGAAGTCTCTTGGTGCAAACACAGGTAAGTGCAATAAGAGCGACATGGCACGGAACGGGTCCAGTGTCATGCCGCTGGGGCTTTTAAGTCCACTCTGTTTTGATGTACAATATGATGCTCGTTTTATCTCCAAAACGATAGACTGAAGACATCAGCACCCCACCCCGTCTTGTGTAATCTCTGAAAACATTGTAGAAGTCTTCACAAGTTTACAATGTTTTCAGAGCTGTCGAAGAATGCCTCATATGTTTGCCTACAATAATGAAGATGACCAACGAACATCACAGGAGTTGCAGAACGGGCGTCGACCAGAATACGCACCAGTCTACCGACCGCAAAAATGACTTGTCTGCTATAAACCGAATCAGCTTCTGTTGGCTGTTGTGTTACTTTTAGTAATCTGCAAACTCAAAAAATCATTACCTTTGCATAATAATCAACAAATTTACAAAACGAGGCTCACACAATAAATCCCGTGGCAAGTGCTATCTATGTTGTAAACATAACGGTACACAAACCTTAGGATAACGATGCATAAAGTGCAGGATAACGATACATAAAGTGCAGGATAACGATGCATAAAGTGCAGGATAACGATACACAAACCTTTGTATAAGGATATGCAAACATCAGGATGACGGATGCGCAAAGCACAGTGTATTGCAAGGCCTGAAAAGCAGGGCGAGACAATATGCGCGCCAAGTCATCAACAGTCAATATGTGGCGAATGTTGCAATGCTCGACCATCAGGCTTTACAGACACAGCAAACTGTCTGATGTATCAGGATCCTCATTGCATCACGGCATCTGCAATATGTCTTGCCATCCTCCACCGAAAAAAGAACAAAGTGCCAAAAGTGCCAAAGTGCCAAGTGCCAAATACTTTTCAAATTAGTCCAAATTGCTTATTTTATTACTTTTTACTATGTTTTGGCACTTTGGCACTTTTGGCACTTTTGACACTTTGTGCAAGACCATTGCATGTCTTGCAACACCATTTCCCATGCCTTCAGGCTGCACTTTCAGGGGTTGTCACAGCGCGTGGCGTGGTCAATGAGAACAGATTCAGCACAAGTTTGACGGTTTGAAAATTTTCAACTTGTACGGTTAAAAGAATCAGCTGAGTCAGCCCAGTCTGTATTCAGAAAAGAATCATGGCTACATTCAGGGCAAGCTGAAAGTCCAATAACCCACACATAGCTCAAGACAAACGAAGCGACACCATGGACGGATTGACGTAAGGTAACGCATGACTCGCCCTGCAATGGAAAAAGTCCTAATTATTCATCAGTCGCCAACCGGGAAAATCCGCAGGCCTCCAATTCCCATTCTAAAAGATTTCCCTCTCGCGGCCTACAAAGTATTCTTGCGTTACCCAGGCCCTCCAATTCCCACTCTAAAAGATTTTCCTGCCTGTTTCCTATTCCATTCTGCGCAGACATACGATACGCACACCTTTTTCCGTAAAAATTTTTTTTCTAAAAGAAAAATCACTACCTTTGTATAATAATAATTAAAATTGACAAAAACGGACGACGGCACCATGCAGCCATGGGCCTGCGCCCCAAACCCATCCTCACGATGAAAGCACCCGACCACCACAAGACGGCACACTGGCTGTGCCTCACACTCATCTGCATAGCCGCAATGGCCGCAGCATGCTCATGCGCAGGAGGCGCAGGAGGAGAGAAGAAAAGCATAGAGAGCGCCAACGACCTGAAAAGCGGGCACGTGATAGGAGTGCAGCTGGGCACCACCAGCGACGTGCTCGCCTCGAAGATAGAGGCCGAGGGCAAGGGCTCAAGGGTAGACCGCTACACCAAGAGCGCCGACGCCGTGCAGGCCCTGCTGCAGGGAAAGATAGACTGCATGATAGAGGACGAGCACCCGGCCAAGGCGTTCCAGAGGCAAAACCCGTCGCTGAAGATACTGCCGCACGAGTTCGGCAAGTCAGCGCTGGCCATCTGCGTGGCCAAAGAGAGACCGCACCTGCTGGCCAGCATAAACGCCGCCATAAAGGCCCTGAAAGCCGACGGCACCATAGACAGCATAGTGAGGCGCCACATAGACCGCGGCATGGCCGTGGCCTACACGCCAAAGCCGCACACGGCCGTCTCGTCGCAAGTCATACGCTTCTCCACCAACGCGGCCTTCGAACCATTCGAATACTACGACGGCGGCAAGATAGTGGGCATCGACGTGGACGTGGCCAGAGCCATATGCGACAAGATGGGCGTGGGCATGGAAATAGTGGACATGGAGTTTGACGCGGTCATCACATCCGTGCAGACTGGCAAGGCCGACGCCGGCATAGCGGGCATCACCGTGACGGAGGAGCGCAAGAAGAACGTGGCCTTCACCCAGCCATATGCCGATGTGAAGCAGATGATCATAGTGGCCGACGAGGAGGCGGAGGCCGAGACGCCGTCGCTGGCGGAGAAGTTCAGGGCGTGCTTCGTCACAGGCCACAGATACCAGTATCTGCTGCGCGGACTCGGCAACACGCTCGTCATCACCCTCTTCGCCATCATCCTCTCACTCATCCTTGGCACGCTGATAGCCGTCACCAGGGCCACGCACGACCTTAGCGGCACGCTCGTGCTGCCCAACGCGCTCTGCCACGCCTTCCTCACCGTGGTGAGAGGCACGCCTACCATGGTGCAGCTCCTTATTATATATTATGTGGTGTTCGCCTCGGCCAACGTCGACAAGGTGCTCGTGGCCATCATAGCCTTCGGACTGAACAGCGCGGCCTACATAGCCGAGGTGGTGCGCTCGGGACTCATGTCGGTGGACAAGGGACAGATGGAGGCCGGACGCAGCCTCGGACTGTCGTACAGCCAGACCATGAGGCTGGTCATACTGCCGCAAGCCTTCAAGAACGTGCTGCCGGCCATAGGCAACGAGCTCATCACGCTCCTCAAGGAGACTTCCATCAGCGGATACATCGGGCTGGTGGACCTCACGAAGGGCTCGGACATCATACGCAGCATCACCTACGACGCCATGCTGCCTCTGGGAGCCGTGGCCGCCATATACCTGTGCATAGTGCTCAGCCTGGGCGCAGGAGTGGCACGGCTGGAGAAGAGGCTCAGGAAGAGCGAGAGATAAGCAGACACCCAACGCCACTCTCTTATAATGAGAGCGCCTTGCCCTGATGACATAAAATGACGGGCTTCTGCATACTATAAGATAATTTTAGGCACCCACTAAACCACACATACACACAGCCACATGCGCACACCAGAAAAAGACATCATCATAGAAGTGAGAGACCTCCACAAGACATACGGCACCAACCACGTGCTGAGAGGCATAAGCACCAGCGTAAGCAAGGGCGAGGTCATAGCCATCATCGGACCGTCGGGCTGCGGCAAGAGCACATTCCTGCGCTCGCTCAACATGCTTGAGCGGCCTACAGGCGGACACGTACTGCTATACGGCGAGGACCTCACGGCTCCGCATGCCGACATAGACCACATGCGGCAGCGCATCGGCATGGTGTTCCAGCAGTTCAACCTCTTTCCCAACATGACCATCAAGCACAATATCACGCTGGCTCCCACCACACTACACCGCATGACTGAGACGGAAGCTTCAGGCCGAGCCATGGAGCTGCTACGCCGCATCGGACTGGAGGACAAGGCCGACATGTATCCCAGCAGCCTGTCGGGCGGACAGAAGCAGCGTGTGGCCATAGCCAGAGCCCTGGCCATGTCGCCCGACGTCATGCTCTTCGACGAGCCGACATCGGCTCTCGACCCCGAGATGGTGGGCGAGGTGCTGGCGATGATGAAGGACGTGGCGGCCGAGGGCATGACCATGATAGTGGTGACGCACGAGATGGCCTTTGCACGCAAGGTGGCCACGAGGGTGATGTTTTTCGCCGACGGCGTCGTCACGGAGGAGGGCACGCCCGAGGAGATATTCGGCAACCCCAAGTCGGACCGCCTGAGGGACTTCCTGAGCAAGCAACTGTAAGAGCGAAGGACATCAGACATATATCCGCCCCCAAAAAAGCCACGGCCGCAGCCAGGGCTTCCGCAAGCAAGGGATTCAGCCCAATCAGCATCTGAAAGAAGAAAAAAACGCCCCAAGCACAAAATAAACGGCAAAAAGCTTTGTCAATTGTCGGAAAACCACTAACTTTGTACCCGTTTTTGTGCTTGCCGCATCAAAGCAGAGGCATGAAAGCTTAGATTTTATCAACATAATGTCTAACTTTATTAATTAAAAAAAACTTTTTATTCATTTATGGCAATTAAAGAAATTAATCCGCTGGTAGATTTCGACTGGGATGCATTCGAGAACGACGGCGTGAGCGCTACAGACAAAGCCGCTCAGACAGCAGCCTACGAAGGCACCCTCAACAACGTGAACGACAACGAGGTGGTAGACGGTACAGTCACAGCCATCAACGATCGTGAGGTTGTTGTAAACATCGGTTACAAGAGCGAGGGCATCATCCCACGCAGCGAATTCCGCTACGCTCCAGACCTCAAGGTTGGAGACAAGGTAGAGGTGTTCATCGAGAGCCAGGAAGACAAGAAGGGCCAGCTCGTGCTCTCTCACAAGAAGGCACGCCAGAGCCGCTCATGGGAGCGTGTCAACGCAGCTCTTGAGAACAACGAGATCGTCACAGGTTTCGTGAAGTGCCGCACTAAGGGTGGTATGATTGTCGACGTGCTCGGCACAGAGGCATTCCTCCCAGGCTCACAGATCGATGTCAAGCCTATCCGCGACTACGATACATTCGTTGGCAAGAACATGGAGTTCAAGATTGTCAAGATCAATCAGGAGTACCGCAATGTTGTTGTCAGCCACAAGGCTCTCATCGAGGCAGAGCTTGAGCAGCAGAAGAAGGAGATCATCTCTAAGCTTGAGAAGGGCCAGATCCTTGAGGGTACTGTCAAGAACATCACAAACTATGGCGTGTTCATCGACCTCGGCGGCGTGGACGGCCTCATCCATATCACAGACCTCTCTTGGGGCCGCGTGAGCGACCCACACGAGATCGTGGAGCTCGACCAGAAGCTCAACGTGGTCATCCTCGACTTCGACGACGAGAAGAAGCGCATCGCTCTTGGCCTCAAGCAGCTCACTCCACACCCATGGGACGCTCTCTCACCAGACCTCAAGGTGGGCGACAAGGTGCACGGCAAGGTTGTTGTCATGGCAGACTACGGAGCATTCATCGAGATAGCTCCAGGTGTAGAGGGACTCATCCACGTGTCTGAGATGTCATGGAGCGCACACCTCCACTCAGCACAGGAGTTCATGAAGGTGGGCGACGAGGTAGACGCTGTCATCCTCACTCTCGACCGCGAGGAGCGCAAGATGTCGCTCGGCATCAAGCAGCTCAAGGCTGACCCATGGGAGAACATCGAGGAGAAGTATCCTGTAGGCAGCAAGCACTCAGCTAAGGTGCGCAACTTCACCAACTTCGGCGTGTTCGTTGAGGTAGAGGAAGGCGTGGACGGACTCATCCACATCTCTGACCTCTCATGGACTAAGAAGGTGAAGCACCCATCAGAGTTCACTAAGATCGGCGATATGATCGACGTTCAGGTTCTGGACATCGACAAGGAGAACCGCCGTCTCTCTCTCGGACACAAGCAGCTTGAGGAGAACCCATGGGACAAGTTTGAGGAGACATTCACTCAGGGCAGCGTGCACCAGGGCAAGATCACAGAGATTCTTGACAAGGGCGCAGTCATCGCTCTCGAGGGCGGCGTAGAGGGCTTCGCTACTCCAAAGCACCTCGTGAAGGAGGACGGCAGCCAGGCTCAGCTCGGCGAGACTCTCGACTTCAAGGTGATCGAGTTCAACAAGGACGCTAAGCGCATCATCCTCTCTCACTCACGCATCTTCGAAGACGCAGCTCGCGCAGAGTCTAAGGCTTCTAAGAAGGCTGAGGCTTCTGCAAAGAAGGCTTCACGCCCACAGAAGGAGCAGGCTCCTGCTATCAAGAATGTAGCCGCTTCTACTACCCTCGGCGACATCGACGCTCTGGCTGCCCTCAAGGCCCAGATGGAAAAGTAAAGCTGAAGGTTATACCCAGCATATTGTATCATTCACAGGAGGAGGTGGTGTCCATCACGGACACTACCTCCTCTCTTTTTATGACCATGACACTACTCTGGCCTGCATCACACCTCTCTCCTTCCGTAAGCATCCGAAAATAGCCGACTTGTATATTACAAAAAAACTCGCAAGTGTTCACTTGCGAGTTTTTTTGTAAT
>CAKQRW010000037.1 GCA_934271655.1 uncultured Bacteroidaceae bacterium
CCGTTTGCGGCGCTTATAGAGGACACGTGGTCTCTGATATACAAATGGCTTATTGATAATTCAGCAAACACTAAGTAGGTGCTCATAATTATTTTTATATTTGGCGTGCTCTATCTTGAGGCAGATTTTTCTTCTGCTTGAAGGAGCTATGCGGGCATAGTGACTGATAAACAGAAGGAAAATATGACCGAGAGAGAGTGCGACAAATATGGGGGCGACCTACCTTGATACTATAAAATAATTTTGAACACCTACTTAACTACTACAGCCCATATAGCTAAGTCATACAGGTCGAGCCAGTTGTCTGCTCTATAGCCACTGTAGCTTCTATAGCCCCTATATTCCCCTACCTCTCTCAGAATCATCAAAAACAAAAGAAAGAAAAAAAAATGACATCACCATTTCTGCCCACCACCCGCAAAGAGATAGAGCGTCTTGGCTGGGACCACATAGACGTGATAATATTCTCTGGCGACGCCTACGTCGACCATCCATCTTTCGGCATGGCTGTCATCGGCCGCATACTGGAAGCCGAAGGACTCAACGTCGCCATTGTCCCCCAGCCCGACTGGCACGGCGACTACCGCGACTTCAAGAAGCTGGGCCGCCCAAGACTCTTCTTCGGCATATCACCTGGAGCCATGGACTCCATGGTCAACAAATACACCGCCAACAAGCGCCTGCGCTCTGAGGATGCCTACTCTCCCGACGGACGACACGACCTCAGGCCCGAATATCCCACCATTGTCTACACACGCATCCTCAAAGAGCTATACCCCGACGTGCCCGTAGTACTCGGCGGCATCGAGGCAAGCCTGCGACGACTCACACACTACGACTATTGGCACGACCGACTTGAGAAGTGCATCCTCCGCCCTTCAGGAGCAGACCTTCTCATCTATGGCATGGGAGAGAAGCCCATCGTCTCGCTCGCACACCTGCTCATAGAGCAAGACTGCGAGATAGACACCACCATCTTCCACAACCTCATGGCGCGCTTTCCTCAGAAGCAGACGGTGTCTCTCCTTGAGAAGAAAGACATACCTGGAGGCATACGTCCCGACGACATAGTGCTGCACAGCCATGAGGAATGTCTGAAAAACAAGAAGATGCAAGCTGAAAACTTCCGCCACATCGAGGAAGAGTCAAACAAATACTCGGCGCAGCGCATACTGCAAGAGGTGGACGGACTCTACGCTGTGGTCAATCCGCCCTACCAGCCCATGAGCCAAGACGAGCTTGACCGGTCTTTCGACCTGCCATACACCCGTATGCCTCACCCTAAGTACAAGGGCAAACGCATACCAGCCTATGACATGATCAAGTTCTCAGTCAACCTGCACCGCGGCTGCTTTGGCGGATGTGCCTTCTGCACCATCTCTGCACACCAGGGAAAATTCATCACATCTCGGAGCAAAGAGAGCATACTGAAAGAGGTGAAGGCCATAACCGAGATGCCCGACTTCAAGGGCTACCTGAGCGACCTCGGCGGTCCCTCTGCCAACATGTATGCCATGCACGGCAAGAATCTCGACATATGCCATAAGTGCAAGCGCCCATCGTGCATCAACCCCAAGGTGTGCCCCAACCTCAACACAGACCACACCCAGCTGCTCGACATCTACCACGCTGTAGACAGTCTGCCTGGCATCAAGAAGAGCTTCATAGGCTCTGGCATACGCTATGACCTGCTTCTCCACCAGACGGACAGTCCCAAGATTGATGCCGTAAACCGCCGATACACAGAGGAAGTCATCACGCGCCACGTGAGCGGCCGACTGAAGGTGGCTCCCGAACACACCTCCCAGCGTGTGCTCGACCTCATGCGCAAGCCCTCTTTCCAACTCTTCTACGACTTCAAGCGCATCTTCGACGACATCAACAGACGGCATCATCTGAAGCAGCAGCTCATACCATACTTCATCAGCTCGCATCCAGGATGCACAGCTGCCGACATGGCCGAACTGGCTGTCATCACCAAAGGACTCAACTTCCAGCTTGAGCAGGTGCAGGACTTCACGCCCACACCCATGACGGTGTCGACAGAGGCATGGTACACAGGCTTTCACCCCTACACGCTTGAGCCTGTCTACTCAGCCAAGACCCAGCGCGACAAGCTGGCGCAACGCCAGTTCTTCTTCTGGTACAAGCCTTCGGAGAAGCAGAACATCATTCGCGAGCTGCGGCGCATCAATCGTCCCGACCTGATACAGAAGTTGTTCGGAAAGTAGATTTTCCGGGGTCAGCGGATGTTCCTGGTTGGTGACTGATGAATAATCATGACTTTTGCCCTTGCAGGGCGAGGCATGCATTACCTCACGGCAATGCATCAAGGGTGTCGCTTCATTTGTCCGGAGCCATGTGTGGGTCATTTGACTTTCAGCTTGCCCTGGATGTAGCCATGATTCTTTCTGAATACGGACTGGGCTGACTGAGCTGATTCTTTTAACCGCACAGGTTGAAAATTTTCAAACCGTCAAACTTGTGCTGAATCTGTTCTTCTTGACCATGCCACACGCTGTGACAAACCCTAAAAGTGCTGCCTGAAGGCATGGAAAATGGTGTTGCGCGACATGCGCAAGTCTTGCACAAAGGGACAGAAGGGACAGAAGTGACAAAGGGACAAAGGGACAAAACATAGTAAAAAGTAATAAAATAAGCATTTTAGACTAATTTGACAAGGATATGTCCCTTGTCCCTTTGTCACTTCTGTCCCTTTCTCCTTTTTGGTCTTTGTTTGGAGGGTAAGACATATTGCAGATGCCGTGATGGCAAGGAGGAGCCTGATTCATCAGACAGCGTGTCGTGTCTGTAAAGCCTGATGGTCGAGTATTACTGCATTCGTCATGTATAGACTATTGATGACTTGGCGAACATGGTATCCCACCCTGCTTTTCAGGCCTTGCGATACACTATGCCCTCCGCATCCGTCATCCTAAGATTTGCATATCTTTATCCTAAGGCTTGCGTATCGCTATCCTGCACTTTGTGCATCGTCATCCTAAGGCTTGTGCATCTGTATATTTACAACATATTCAACAGTCGCCAACCAGGAAAACCGCTGCCCCATTTTCTGCCCAACCGTCTTGACACAGTACAAAGAAACGAATGCAGCCGTGTTCCTAAATTGAAACACGGCTGCATTCGTTATTTATTATATGTACCTTCTGTTCTGAACGAAAGATTGCCTTCTGTCTTGAACGAAAGATTGCCTTCAAAATTATCCTATAGATAGTTATTCCAATACCAAGGCAGCAGTAGACATCCTTTTATAGAATAATTTTGAGCACCCACTCATCATTCATTAGTGAACATATCCCTCTCACCGTCAGGAATGATCCACTTCCATCCGTTGTTGTCCTCAGGATTGATGGTCACAGCAAAAGCCGTAGGGAAGTTGCCGCCTGCAGCAGCTGTGCGGCGCACTATAGGCAGTCCCCAACGCTTGTAGTTGAACCAATCGTGTCCCTCGCCCCACAGCTCTATGCGGTTGTACAGGCGCACCTCCTCAAGCAAGTCACTACCAGTCTTAGTGCAGGCGTAGTCAGCGTCCCTGCCAGATGTCTTGTTAAGCTCAACGAGAAGATTTCGCGCATCCTGCTCACGATCCGCACCCATGTGGCAATAAGCCTCTGCCTCAATGAGATACATCTCTGAAGAGCGGAAGATGTTCAGCTCGCCCACACCTGGAGAATATTTTGCCTGATGCTTATACTGCATGTACGCAAAGACATAACTCTTCAACGTGCCATTGTCAACATACATCTTATTGGCATACTCATTGATAGCTCTTGCACGGAGAGCCGCCTGGCCATAATTGTTTGACGCTGTATAGGCATCGTCCTTAGGGTCAAGGAACATGCCACGTCTCACATCCGTAGCAGGTATCCTGTCATAGAGTTCCTTGCTGATGCTGGCTGGCCTTGACAAGAAACTTGAGAATGGAGAGTTTGAGCCTTCATACGCGAAGAACTGGTAATAGAACAGCGACTCCTGCTCATCGCTGTACGCGCTCCATATCCACTCCTGGTTAGGCTGATTGAAACCGCCATTGACATATTCGTCAGCGCTCATCAGCGGATAGCCCTCGCGCGCCAGCTTGGCATACTGCGCAGCTGTAGCCCAGTCCTCACGGTTGAGGGCGGCACGCGCATAGGTAGCATATGCCACATTGATGTTAGGCAGATAGTTGCATCCCTGCTTCCTGTCCTTGCCCGATTTCTTATAGAGCTCTATGGCATCGTCCAGGTCCTGATAGATCTGCTTGTAGCAGTCGGCCAGCGAAGCCACAGGCAGCACGTCTGTAGATGGTGTGAGACGCAGCACCACAGCCTCAGTCTTTCCGTTGTCGCTGTTCATCCAGCGGTCGCCATAGAGCTGCACCAGCATCATGTAGCTGTAGGCGCGGAATGTGAGAGCCTCAGCCTTTAGGAAATATTTATCATAGAGGTCGCCCGAAGCATTGTCTACCGCAGGAATGATATTGTTGGCATTGCTGATGATGCTGTAGTAATAGTGCCATGGATATATATCATAAAGAGCAGTTGGGTCCTGCATCTTAGTGCCGTTGACAATGAAAGCAAGAGCTGTGTAGTTGTTGCGCATATAGTCATTGCCGAGGAAGTTGCCATACCATGTCTTGATAGTTCCCTCGCCATTATACTTGTTGTCTTTCTTAGTCTGTCCAGCGCCCTCCACATGATACTGCATGGACATCAGCTTTGACATGCCGTTGACAGCCTTGGCAATGGAAGTGGTAGAACTAAGCACGTCCGCCTTATCCAGCCCCGAGCCTTGCTGCACATCGAGATAGTCCGAACTGCACGAAGCGTTAAGGAGAAGCGCTCCTGCCACAGCAAGCGTATATAATGTTCTTTTCATCCGAAAATGTTTTAAATGTTTCTTTATATCCTTTTTATTGATGATGACACAAAGCTCCATCTGCATTGGCAAACATTAGAGCATGTACAACTGACGAATACTCGATTGTCCAATATTCGATGTCGAATGCTACACTGACGAACACTCGATTGTCAAATATTCGATGTCGAATGCTATACTGACGAACACTCGATTGTCAAATACTCGATGTCGAATGCTCATGCTAATGAGACGGACATCACTTTGAGCCTTATCACTATGAATCAAATCTGCATCAGCTTAGAGCTTCACGTTCAGTCCCACGGTGAACACCCTTGGTGTAGAAGTGAGCACGGTGTGGTAGCCCGAGTAGTTCTGCTGTGGGTCCAGGCCCTTGCGCTTAGCAGACACGAAGAGGTTCTCGCAAGAGAGGCTGACACGCACCCCCTCCAGACTCAGCTTGCTCACCCACTGCTTCGGGAGGTCATAGCCGAGATAGATGTTCTTCAGCGCGATATAGTTGCCGCTGACGAGCCATCGAGACGACTGTGCGTTGTTGTCGTCAGACGTGTAGCTGTTGATCTGCGGTATGCCGTCCTTCCAGATGCGGTCAGGCGATTCCTCTGTCATGCCCTCAGGCACGCCATTCCACGACTTGGCTATGTCGGCATGGTAGCTGTGGGGCGATGTGGAAGAAGACATCAGCTCCTTATACACAGCATCGTAAATCTTGGCTCCAAGCGAGTAAGTGAAGAGAGCAGAGAAAGTGAGCGACTTGTAGCTTACTGTAGGCCCGAAGCTGCCATACACCTTCGGCATGCCCGAGCCATGATGCTCCTTGAGCGCATGAGCCACCGTGTTGACATAGTACTGTCCGCCTATGCACACCGCCTCCTTAGAGATGTCGGCACCATCAGGATTGCCGGCCAAGACAGCTCCCTCTGCGTCCACCACCTTATACAGGTCCATGTCGGCCTTGTAGAGAGCCTTGCCCGTCATCTGGTCCACACCCACATAGGAGTAGAGCCAGTAGTCGTACATGCTCTTGCCCTCGTCTATGCGGTAGAGACCTGTTATGATGCCTTCCTTGTTATCGTCTGGCAGGCGAGTGACCTTGTTCTTGATGAAAGTGGCGTTGGCCGACATATTGACCTTCCAGTCCTTGTTGCGGAAGATGTCCACATCTGAGCCAATCTCAAATCCCCTGTTGGAGATAGAGCCTATGTTTTTTGTCACAGAAGAGTAGAAATCATTGTATGCGCCTGTGCCTCCAGCCGAGATAGGATTATACACGCTGAAGATAAGGTCTTTTGTCTTCTTGTCGAAATATTCCATGCTGACATTCCAGCGGTCGAAGAGACGCGTCTCCAGAGCGAAGTCGAACGAGCGCACCTTCTCCCATGTCAGTTTGTCATTTCCCAGCTGATGTATGATGTAGGCTGGTTGGCCGCCATTGGACATTATGAAATACGTGGCGTCATATTCATTATAGCTCACAGCCGCATCGTTGCCCACAAAGCCATAGTCGCCACGGAGCACCAGAGAGTTGACCCACTCCACTGGACGCATGAATGCCTCTTCAGACACTACCCAGTTGGCTCCCACGCTGCCGAATGTGCCCCAGCGATGTCCTTTGGCAAAGCGTGACGAGCCGTCGCGGCGCAGATTGCCCTCCAGGTTGTAGCGGTTCATGTAGTTGTATCTCATTCGCGCCAGATAGCTCTCTGTGCGGTGCGTGTTGCTTGTGCCCGTCATATTCTCTATTGTGGAATACTGCGACATGTCGGTAGAGCCAAACACAGACTCGTTGCTCTTGATGAGGTATGAGTACTCACGCTTGTACTGGTAGTTCTCATGTCCCAGCATCACGTCGAGCGTGTGTTCTCCAAATGAGTGGTTCCATCGCAGCTGCTGCTGGAAGCTGTGCGTGCGGAACTCATAGTCCGTCTTTTGCAGGCGTCCGTTGACACTTGCTGTAGAGCCCACCAGCGAGTTGTAGTAGTTGGTGTACTTCATGTCGCGCAGATTGATGTCGCCCTTCACCGTGAAAGTGAAGTCGCTGAGGAACTTGATGTCGGCATAGGCAATGGCCTGCATCGTGTGTCGTCTCGACATCTTTTTGTTAAGCGAATTTTCCCACAGTATGTTTGAGCCGGCATACTGCGTGCGTGTCTCCACATTGTTGCCGTCGGCATCCACATACGAGCCGGTGTCATACTGCTTGCCGCCGTAGCTGTCGAGCAGGTAGCTGCCATCAGCGCCGTGCAGATGCACAGGATATATCGGAGCCATGTAACGTCCCACGCGGAACACATTCTGGAGCGACTGCTCGCCATCGTCAGCATAGTCGCGGTTCTGGTAGCTGCCAGACAGAGCCATGCCAGCCTTCAGCCAGTCAGCAGGACGCACGTTCACGTTGAGTCGTCCAGTCAGACGGTCGTAGTCGGAGTTGTGCAGGTAGCCCTGCTCATTGAGGTCACTCACAGAGAAGTATACATCGCTGGCAGACGTTGCCTGGCTGCCGCTGAAGCTGTAAGACTGGCGGTAGCCCGTGCGTGTGCCCTGGTCCATCCAGTCGAGGTCACCGGCATAGCCAGAGAGCACCTGCGTGCCGCTGGTCAGTCTGCCGTTCTCATCGAAGAGCTCATCGACCGGCTTGTTGAATATATTCAGCTTGAGTTCGTCAGAAATGAGGTGAGAGCTTGCGTAGGCATTGGCGTCAGCCTGAGCCACATCGGGATGGCTCGTCATGTAGGAGTTGCGCAGGCTGAGCCAGCTCGCTTCCATGTAGCGTGACGGGCCCAGAGTCTTGTAGTCTCCTATGGCGCGCGAGTATGAGCCTTGCGTCATCTTGAGGTCAAACTTCATCTTGGTGCCCTTGCCGCGCTTGGTGGTGATGAGCACCACTCCGTTGGCTGCCCTGTTGCCGTAGAGAGCTGCCGACGCAGCATCCTTCAGCACAGAGATGCTCTCTATGTCGTCGGGGTTGATGTCCACGGTGTTGTCGCCAAGAGTCACTCCGTCCACTATGTATAGAGGCGCGCTGTTGTTGAGTCCGTTCACCGTGCCGTAGCCACGAACATACACATTTGGAGCCATGGCTCCTGGCATGCCCAGAGTGTTGGATATGTACACACCTGGCATGATTCCCTCAAGAGCCGCCAGTCCGTCAGAAGTGGGATGCTTCTCTATCACGTCGCTTCCCACCTGCGACACGGCGCCAGTCACAGCCGTCTTCTTTGCAGAGCCATAAGCCACCTGCACCACGATGCTGTCGAGCTGACCTCCATATATTTCCTGAGCCGACATCTCACCGACTCCAAAGAATGCCTGCGCTGCAAGCACCATTGACCATTTCTTGTATTCTTTCATTTACTCACTGGTTTTATTCATACTGCCGACAAAGATACAACACTTTTTCATAAAACAAGGTCACATATTTAAAATAATCAAAAAAAACATTCTTTTTAGTTCCCTTATCAAGATTTTTTTGTATTTTTGTATGTCGGACAAGACAATTTGTTGAAAGTTGTATACAATATAGCCAACGGCACTCTCTGGACAGAATGCAGGCATGAAAACGACAAAAGCAAGCATCTGGCTGTATAAAACAGCTGAGTGCAAGCAACAAAGAGGCCCACAAGGCAACAAAAGATGACAACATGCACGCTGTGCAGAAGGATACACCACGAGGCATTTAGATACACAACATGGATGTCTATAAACAAAAAGTTGAAATGATGAAGGTTTTACACATTATAGTCCAAACGCTGATTTTCCTGACACTGGCCGCGCACGCAGCCAGCGCGGATGCCCAGGCTCAATCGGGCAGCGAGTTGCAAAGCAGACTTGCCAATTACTTTGAGACGCTGACACGCAACCGTGTCACATACAACCTTTACAACGACAGCATCTATACAATTAAAGGCCGCGACCCATGGACAGCCTTCTTCCTGCGCCGCGCCGCCAAGAATCATGAGATATACAACAGCAACAAGAGGATACTGAAGGAGATTGACAGCATCTTCCACGATGAGCGTGTGAAGAAGACCCCCGACGACTACAACAAGCTCTACCAGGAGTTGGAGGCATTCACGGACAATCTTGTCAACGACCCCTTCATGTCCATGCACCTCGGCAAGCTTCTGGAAGAATACTACGACAGCGGCAAATGCCCGACAGAGAAAAACAATATCATGTCTCTCTGCAACAACATGGCATACAACGCCTACCAGATAGCCATCATGGGCAACGACACATCATTTGCCAAGATTGGCTACGACTATGCCAAGAGAAACCTCGACGAGCGTAACAAGGACTTGCCGCTCTTCCAGCGATGCCGTCTGCTTGCCCTGAGTTTTGTGTCTACCACGACATACTATAAATGGGGAGCGCAGACATTCGACGAGATGCACAGCCAGGCGCAGCTCTTCTATCGGCTGATGCACTCCGACTCTCTCGACATGAGCGTGTTCCGCGACAAGGCTCAGTACAGGCAATTGCTTACCAACTCTAATATATATGAGTCTAACGTCATACGCAACGTGTATCTGCCAGATTCCACCGTCATGCCCAAACAGCATGCCGACTCGCTGATGCGCGACATGGTAGAACAGATACAGAAAGTAGCGCATACAGGCACTAACAATTTTACGAAATACAGAATGTACGTCATGATGGCCAAACTCGGTGACATCACCTACGACGAGGCTCTTGCGAGAGCATTGTCAGATTATGAGGATGAATGGCACAGCAAATACAAGAAGGGCCGCCTCACTCCCAGCGACCTTGGCTCATACGCTTTGCCGTTTTACACCTTGTTTTATTTCAACGACATGGCAAAGACGACTGAGGCGCAGAAGCGGAAGGTGGTAAAGAGAATGTGCCATGACATAGAGGACGCCTACTCGCGGCGCATAGACCAGCAGAACGACAACAGATACATAAAGTATCTCGCCACGCTGACCACATACGAACGCATCACCAACCATCTGACACCTGCCGAGCGCATCCACTTCCTCAACTCGCTCAACGTGACAACGCAGGTGACCACCTACGCCCACTCTGTGCATGTGGGCGTGCTTGCCGTCATCCTTATGAAGTCCATCATCGACCACCAGCCCCAGCTGCTCACAGGCATGCTCGGATGCCAAAGCGCAAGCGATGTGAGGAAGAAGGCCAACGAGCTCATCTCTTATATATACGAGGCAGCCACATACCACGACCTGGGCAAGAACTCCATCACAGCTGTGGTCAACAACGACTACCGCCCCATCTACGACGACGAGTACGCCATCATCAAGCGCCATCCTGCGCTGGGGCTGAAGTATCTTGAGCTGGCTCCAGAACTCGCCAAGTATCACGACACCACACTGGGTCACCACAAATGGTATAACGGCAAGGGTGGCTATCCTGACTCGTTCGACAACACCAAGTCGCCCTACCGCACACTTATAGACATTATCACGGTGGCCGACTGCATGCAGGCTGCAACAGAGCGCGTGGGACGCAACTACAAGGGCGACAAGACTTTCGACATGGTGATGGCCGAGTTTCGCCGCCAGGCTGGCACACGCTACAATCCCGACATAGTGCGATTCATCGACGAGCACCAGCAGGTGGGCAACACACTCAGGAAGAATCTCGACACCGGATGGCTCGACATCTACTACGACATATACCAAAAATTCATGGAATAGTGGCATGAACTGGTCATGACCGAAAAAAGGAAACTGCTTATATGGCATAGGCCAAAAAGACTGTTTCTACACATAGGCCAAAAAGACTGTTTCTATGGCAAAGAACGAAAAGACTGCATCTATGACAAAGACCCTGACACATAAGAAGAGACATATCTGCAAGAGACTCATCGCCATCATGCTGATGAGTCTCGGCGTCTGCGCTGTGACATATCAGGCAGCTACAGCCCACACCAACCATACGGACAATGGCAGTTGCACAGGCAACAGCCAGCACAGCCTCAGCAACTCCATCCCAAACGGTTCACGAACGAATCCCGAACGCTCCAGCGACAGTCTGCAAAGCCTCATCAGCCAAAGCTTTGCCACGCTCAGCCGCAACAGGCAGACGTACAACCGCTATAACGACAGCATCTTCACCATCAGGGGACATGAGGCTTGGACACAGTTTTTCTTGCGCCGCGCCATCGCCAATCATGCCATCTACGAGGAGAACAAGCAGGCCATAGCCACGCTGGACGAGCTGCTGCGCCAGTATGCCGACGAGCCAAGCGGAAGCTTCCACCAGATGTTTTACGACGAGATAATGAAATATGCCTCGGCTTTCCAGAGCGACCCCTTCCTCACCATGCACTTCTGCAAGCCTCTGAGCGACTATTACAACAGCGACAAGCGGCATGGCTACTGGGACAACAACGTCATCCTCAACATGCACATGGCCTATTGCGCCAAGCAGATGTCGTATATAGGCAACGACACTTCCTACCTGCGCCAGAGCTACGAATACACCAAGCAGGCCATGAGGGAGGACGCCAAGACCAACCATGGCTACAACTGGGCCAGGACGCATGCCCTGCGCAACATAGTGAGACTGGCCTACTACAACAGGGGACAACTGCAGCCGCTGGACGAGATTATGGACTGCGCCAGACAGCTCAAGGACCTGGTGGCGCATGCCGACAGCCTCGACAAGAGCTACTTCAACAACGAGAGGGACTTCCGCGATGCCTGGGCTGCAGCGAACAACTTTGAGGAGTCGCTGATAAGGAATGTCTACATGGTCGACTCCACCGCAATGGACAAGAGTGTGGCCGACTCGCTCATGCATGCCTTGGTGAGGCGCAATCTTGCCACACCAAGGCTTGGCGCCAACACCATGCTGCGCACCATGCTCATGCAGATCAAGCTTGGCGACATCAGCATAGAGGAGGCAAGGAAGAAAGCCTACAGCGTGTACCGCAAAGACTGGAAGGGAACTTACAGCAACCGAAAACTGAGCCCGACACAGCTGCGCGAGTTTGTCGAGCCTTTCTCCACATTCTTCTACCTCAACGACATGGCCGACATCCCCTACCGCAAGAAGCGCAGCACGGTGCGGCGCATATGCCGCAACATAGAGGCGGCCTACAAGAACCGCATAGACCAGCAGAGCGACGCGCAGTATGTGATGTATCTCAACCACCTGTCTACCTACAACCGCATCACACGCTATCTCACACCCGATGAGAGGGTGCTGTTTCTCAACTCGCTCAATGTGGCCACGCAAGTGACCACCTACGCACACTCCGCCCATGTGGCCTATATAGCCAGCTTGCTGGCTGAGAGCATCGTGGAGCACGAGCCGCAGCTGCTCGTCGGCACGCTCGGCTGCAAGAACGTGGCTGACGTGAGGAGGAAGAAGAAGATGCTGACACACTTCTGCCACGAGGCCGCCCTCTACCACGACCTCGGCAAGAACAGCATCATACCCGTGGTGCACAATGACTACCGCCCCATCTTCGACGAGGAGTATGCCATCATCAAGCGCCATCCCGAACTGGGTCTGCGCTATCTCAACCTGTCTCCGAAGCTGGCAAGATACCACGACACCACACTGGGCCACCACAAGTGGTACAACGGCAAGGGTGGCTACCCCGACTCGTTTGACAACACGCGGTCGCCCTACCGCACGCTCATTGACCTCATCACACTGGCCGACTGCATGCAGGCAGCCACGGAGCGCGTGGGACGCAACTACAAGGGCAACAAGACTTTCGACTCTGTGATGGAGGAGTTCCAGCGCGATGCCGGCACACGCTACAACCCCGACCTGGTGCGCTTCATCAGCGGCCAGGACAAACTGTGCAGCCAGCTCAGAGACGACCTCGACACAGGCTGGCTTGACATCTACTACGACATATACAGCCAGTTTATCAACAATTAACAGTCTTCGGGAGAGTACTCTCACTTGAAACCTGGGCCACGTCTTTGGGAGTTTATCAACAAATGACCGTCTTCGGGAAAGGGGAAAAAGCATCATAATAGCTGTCCTTTTGAAAAAAAACAGACTCGTAGCAGCAGAAATAAGCACTCGCATTACAATATTGTGACAGCAAACCGCATTCCTAAAAAAATAATTCGTATATTTGTAGCGGATTATGCTCTGACAAACAGAGCACAACGCCGCACGAAACAACACACAAGGAATGACTTCATTTAATTTACCCACATGGATAAGGTCATTGGCACTCATGGTGGCAATGGCAGTGTGCTCAGCACAGGCACAGGCACAGGACAAGGCCACAGAGACGACTGGCACAGGCGACTCAGACCTGCTGCAGCAATGCTTCAGCACGCTGAAAGAAAATCGCAAAACATACAACATATACAACGACAGCATCTTCGCCATTAAAGACCACGACCTCTGGGTGGAGTTTTTCCAACACCGGGCCGAGGTGAACCACAGACTGTTTGACAGCAACAAAGCCGCGATACAGGCCATAGACAGATATTTCGACCACACCAATGGCTACAGACCACAAGAAGACTACGACATGCTGAGCAACCTGATGGGGGAATATCTCGACGACAGCGACCCTTTCATCAGTCTGCACATACTTGAGATTCTTAACGACTATTACAAAAACGGTGACTGTCCCGACAGTCTCAACTGCCTGCTGCCCGTGACAAGAACAATAGCCTACTTCTGCAAGCAGATCTCCAACCTTGGCCATGAAAATGCATACTTGAAGCGTGCCTACGAACTGACCAAGTCAATAGTATACGCCACTCCAGGCAAGTACAAGTATGAGACATACTGCAAGATACACGCCATGCGCGACATCATAACATTCGCCTTCATAGGAGAAGGAGCTTGCACCATCGACGAAGCGAAGCATTTCAGCCAGTTGCTCAGGGATGCGCTGAACGACACAAATGTCATATATAATGATGCTTTCAGAGACGAGAAGGATGCCAACGAAGTGAAAACCATGTCGGACAGCTTTGAGGAAAAGCTTATCAGAAACTACTACCTGAAGGACACCACCATCATGGAAAAGTCTGTGGCAGACTCGCTCATGAGGGTGATTGTGAAAAAGAACCTTGACAGGCCAAGCATCAACTTCAGCACCAGTCTGCGCACCCTACTCTTTCAGGTACAACTGGGCGACATGTCTATGAACGAGGCCAGGAAAGAGGCATTAAGACTGTACATACCCGTGAGGAACGAGATGAAGAGGTCGCAGCACCTGACTGAAGGGCAACTCAAGACATTTCTCATACCATTCAACTCACTGTTCTACATCAACGACCTGGCAGACCTGTCATATAGCGCCAAGCGGCACACGGTGAAGGCACTATACGACGACATCGTGACAGCCTACAAGAAGCGTCACGACCAGCAGAAAGCGACTGACTATGTCAAGTATCTGAACATAATAATAGGCTACGACAGGGTGAACAAGTACCTAAAGCCCGACGAGCGGATAGACTACCTCAACAAACTCATCGTGTCGACCCACGTGACGACATACGCACACTCCATGCACGTGTCTGCCATAGCAGCCATGCTCACAGAGCACATTGTGCTATATGAGCCCAAACTGCTTGTGGGCATGCTCGGCTGCCGCAGCGTGCATGAGGTGAGAGCAAGAAGAAAGGAGTTTGTCACGTTCATCAAGGAGGCTGCCACATACCACGACCTGGGCAAGAACCAGATCATACCAATAGTGAACAATGACTACCGCCCCATGAGCGACAGCGAGTATGCCATCGTCAAGCAACATCCAGAGCTTGGACTCGACTATCTCAAGCTGTCTCCCGAACTTGCTAAATACCACGACACCACGCTGGGACACCACAAGTGGTATGACGGCAAGGGAGGCTACCCAGACTCGTTCGACAACACCAAGTCGCCCTACCGCACGCTCATAGACATCATCACGCTGGCCGACTGCATGCAGGCTGCAACCGAGCGCGTGGGACGCAACTACAAGGGCGAGAAGACTTTCGACACGGTGATGGGGGAGTTTCGCAGACAGGCTGGCACACGCTACAACCCCGACCTGGTGCGCTTCATCGACGAGCATCCCAGACTGTGCGACGAACTAAGAAAGAACCTCAGCACAGGATGGCTTGACATCTACTACGACATATACAGCCAATTCATCGAATAAGAGAGAGATTGCCTCTATGGATTCTATAGTTTCTATAGCCCCTATGGCTACTATAGCCTCTATAGCCCAAGGATGAGCTGTTGGCGGCCTATCCGCTCTATAGTTTCTATAGCCCCTAAAACCTCTATAACACACACCTTCCAATGACAAGAGACCAACGCATATACAGAGTCACACTCACAGGCAGCATCGTCAACATGACCCTGCTCATCGGCAAGTTTGCCGCAGGCATCCTTGGCAACTCCGCCGCCATGATAGCAGACGCCGTGCATTCGCTGAGCGACTTCCTCACAGACATCGTCGTGATAGTGATGGTGCGCCTCAGCAGCAAGCCCGCCGACCGCGACCACGACTACGGCCACGGCAAATATGAGACCATAGCCACCTCCATCATCGGGGTGGCACTCGTCATCGTGGGTGTCATGATAGGCTGGCACGGAATAGAGAAGATAGTGGCATTCTTCAATGACGAACCGCAGCAGTCACCAGAAATAATAGCTCTGGTAGCGGCACTGGCGAGTGTGGGACTGAAAGAGTGGCTCTTCCACATCACACGCAGGGTGGCACGGGATGTCAACTCGCCCGCACTTGAGGCAAACGCATGGCACCACCGCAGCGACGCCTTCTCGTCTATCGGCACAGCCATTGGCATAGGAGGAGCTGTCTTGCTTGGCAACAATTGGGCTGTGCTCGATGCCGTGGCTGCCGTGATAGTGGCCGTGATGATTGTCATCACAGCCATGCGCCTCATCCGCCAGGCATCGGGCGAACTGCTTGAGGAAAGCCTTCCCAAAGCCACAGAAGATCGCATCACAGCCATCGTCTATGAGGACAAGATGGTGAGCGACGTTCACAACCTATACACGCGACGCATCGGCAACAACATTGCCATAGAGATGCACCTGCGTCTGCCTGGCAACATCACCCTCGCCGACGCACACCATCACACTTCCGTCATAGAGCGCAAACTGAGAAACGAGTTTGGCGCAGGCACACACATAATGATGCACATGGAGCCGACTAAATGAATGTATGCGACTGACTCATGCCAAAAGCGACTGACAGGAATAAGAAAAATAACAGAGAGGGAAGCTGTTGACAACATGAGAGCCGACAAAGATGATGTTACAAAAGCTTCTTGATAGCCACTTATCATTAAAGCTTCTTGATAGCCACTTATCATTAAAGCTTCTTGATAGCCACTTATCATTAAAGCTTTTTGATAGCCACTTATCATTAAAGCTCTTGATAGCCACTTATCATTAAAGCTTCTTGACAGCACATTATAAAAGCATTTTGAAAACCTACTTAACACACAACTAAAACGTTCATACAATGATTGACGAGATTTTACAATTCAACAGGGAGTTTGTCTCTTCCAAGCATTATGAGGAATATATCACAGACAAGTTTCCCGACAAGAAGCTGGCCGTGCTCTCATGCATGGACACACGCCTCACGCAACTTCTGCCCGCAGCCCTCGGACTGAAGAACGGCGACGCCAAGATAATAAAGAATGCCGGCGGACTGGTCATTTCTCCATTCGACTCTGCCATGCGCAGCCTTATCGTAGCCATCTACGAACTGGGTGTGGAGGAGATAATGGTGGTGGCCCACTCACATTGCGGAGCATGCCACATGAGCTATGAGCATTTCCACGACCAGATGCTTGAACGCGGCGTGAGCGAGAAGACTCTCGACACCATACGCAAGTGCGGCATCGACCTCAACCACTGGCTCGAAGGCTTCAAAGACACTCCCGAATCGGTGCGCCGTACCGTGGAGACCATCAAGACTCATCCTCTCATGCCCGCCGACATAGTAGTGCGCGGCTTCATCATCGACTCGGAGAAGGGCGAACTCAGCGAGGTGAAGGACTGAGAAGGAAGACATGAGATATTGCAGCCTTTGTGGCAAGCAGTTTGCCTCGTCAGGTGAAGGACAGAGAAGAAGAAAAAAAATGCAACTAATATTTTACTTAAACTAATATAACTTATTGTTCCATCATGAAGAAAACTATCTTATCATTGGCCATGGCATGCATGACGTTGCTGACATGGGCACAACCTGGTCCGACCTACGGGACGGGACTTCCAGGCGCGGAGCCAGACTGGAAAGATGTCAACTATGCTGGCGATGACAAGGAAGCTCACCGCCTTGACATCTATCTGCCCAAGACAGGAAAGGACAAGTATAAGGTGATCGTAGCCATCTACGGCAGCGCATGGTTCTCCAACAACATGAAGGGCATGGCCTACATGTCTATCGGCAAGCCCCTCACAGACGCAGGCTTCGCTGTGGTGTGCATCAACCACCGCTCCAGTGGCGATGCCAAGTATCCAGCGCAAATCAACGACGTGAAGGGAGCGCTGCGCTTTATCCGCGCCAATGCCGCCAAGTACAAGCTCGACACCTCGTTCGTCGGCATCACAGGTTTCTCATCTGGCGGCCACCTCTCTTCCATGGCTGGCGTGACCAACGGCATGAAGACCCACACCATCGGCGAGGCATCTGTCGACATAGAGGGCACAGTGGGCGGCAACGAGAAGTGCAGCAGCAACGTGGACGCTGTGGTAGACTGGTTTGGACCTGTGGACATGACACGCATGAACAACTGCGAGACTGTCAATGACGAGAAGTCGCCCGAGGCAGCACTCATAGGTTGCGCTCCTGCCGACCACATGGACATGATACAGCTCATAAGCCCATATTTCTTTGTGTCCAAGTCTACTGTACCGTTTCTGGTCATCCACGGCGATGCCGACAATGTGGTGCCCTACTGCCAGAGCGTCAATTTCTCTGAAGAGCTGAAGAGCAATGGCAAACTGGCCGACTTCATCACAGTACCTAATGGCCAGCACGGCCCCATCACCTTCAACGAAGAGACATTCAAGAAGATGACTGACTTTTTTAAGAAAGAGGCCAAGATGTAGCAAGAAACACGGGAGCTGCAGACTCTATCGCTTTGATAGCATCTGCAGCTCCTGTAGCTTTATAGAGGCCCTATAGCTTCTATAGCTGTAGGGCCTCTATAGTTTTCTATAGCCATTATAGCTTTCTGTACTCTATAGCTACTATATCCTCCTTAAAAATAATAAGACAATCCCAGCGTGAAGCTCTCTTTAAACTGGAAATATCCCAGGGTGCTGTCATAGTATCTCTTGTCACGGTTGTCATCAAATCGCCACAGCGTGTTCACCTCGCTTGTTATATATTTGTTGAAGCGGAAAGAGAGCACATTCTCCCACTCCGACTCCACATACTCATACGATGTGAAGAAATAGTAGCGTGTGCGCCATGTGAAATTCTTTGCCAGCGTCAGATTGGCATTCACCTCCACCTTCGAACCAAAATCCTGCTGAAAGTCCTTGTCGCGCATGTTGTAGGAAGCATGAATGGTCTCATCATCCGCACCAATGTATCTCAACTTATATGTGAGCGGCAATAGAGCTGCAGAGAAACTGCCCTTCTTCAGTTTCGGCTTGAAGTCAATACCGATAGACACAAATCCATCAAGAGGAGCGATGAAATCAGAATACTTGCGCCTGTCGTTGCTGCGATAGCCAGGCATGAACTGTGTCTGTCCCTCAGCCGACACGCTGTAGTACCAGTTGGTCACAGCCTTCACTCCAAGCTTTGAAGACACCTTGATGCGGTCGTTATTAGTCAAGAAATGGTGGATAGAGTCTGACGTGGCTGTGACAAAGCCCAGGCGCATGTCAATATTGTTGTCCCATTGTATCGACTTCTGGTCGTTGTAGTTGGCCTCCATATACAGGCGGCTGTACAGATTCACGTTGTTGTTGCCGCCTCTGTACCATTTCTCCGAGAAATAGTTTTGGGCAAACTGCAGTTCGAAGTTGCACTTAGTGGCCCAGAAATTCGGCTTTACTATCCGCAAGTCCACATCGACATCCGAGACCACCTCAGACACATCCTTTATCTCCTCCGCCTTTTTATATATGTGTTCAAGATCCTTAGTCTCCTTCTTCTTTCTTGGTTCCAGATCGGCTATTATCTCCTCACGCGAGATGCGGTCGTCAGTATAGCGGAAAAGCGACGGATGACTCACATAGCCTTCTACGAGAGCCTTGTCAATCTCCCCATTGAGCATTTCATCGCCAGAGCCACGCTTGCCAGGCAATACCGTCACCGACGAGTCTTGCGGCAGGGCATATCTTATGGCAAAGATGTCCCCAATGGCCGACTTGTAATACACTCCCGGTCCCAGCAGGCGGTAAAACTGCGGCGACAGGCTCACCGAGTCTACGATGGAGTCGGCAGGCACATCCTGCGGGGCCTTCGCCATGATGGCTCCCTTGTATCGCTCCATTATCTTCTCAGCCGCACTGCTGTATGCACGGACAGAAGCCCGCCTCTGGCTGTTCGCCCTGGAAGGTCTGCCAGTCTGGGCTGAAGCCGACGCGCTCACTAAGAAAATAGCGGCCATCGTCATTATATATGATTTGTCCTTCATTGCTAATCTTGCTATTTTTTTGCAAATTTAGGGCTTTTCTTCGATTATTCGGCAAAATAACAGCATTTTCAAAGATAAAAATTTTCATAATTAAAAAAAAACAGCTAATTTTGCACCTCGAATAAGCGTAAACGCACAGCGCTGCTCATTCAGAGAGTACAACAAACATATTATAAACAACTAAATTTTTCAAGGACTATGCCAAACGGTAAGAAAAAGAAAAGACACAAGATCTCAACTCACAAGCGCAAGAAGAGACTGAGAAAGAACCGTCATAAGAGCAAGTAGTGATAAGAGAGGGCGTGAGCCTCATCCACACTCTTTGCCTCATATGACAAGGATCGAAAAGAGCATACCCTACAGATGAAATCCCTGTCTCAGGGTGACATACAGGATGGTATGCTCTTTTTTTATACGCAGGTGCTCACAGTTGTTCCTATAGCACCTGCTCACCATCGGCCACGTCTGCGAAAGGCGCTGCCGAGAAAGACATCAAAAGGCCGGGCACATCCAAAGGACAAGCGTGGCCCGCCTTCAGAAAAAAACATTGACACAGCGGCTTTTCCTTTCAGAAGCCGCGCACACACACTAAAGGTAAGCAAGAATGACAAGTGAACTCATCATCGATGCTTCGCCCAAGGAAGTCACCATAGCCCTGCTCGAAGACCAGAAACTCGTGGAGTTTCAGAAGGAAGGGCACGAGACAAAGTTTTCCGTGGGCAACATCTATGCTGGCAAAGTGAAAAAGATAATGCCAGCGCTCAATGCATGTTTCGTCGATGTGGGTCATGAGAAAGAAGCATTTCTGCACTATCAGGATTTGGGCAAGCAGTTTCTCTCGCTGGAGAAATACGTGAAGCAGGTGGCGAGCGACCGCAGGAAACTCGTGCCTATGGAGAAAGCTGTAGTCAAGACCGACCTGGAAAAGACCGGGTGCATACAGAACGTGCTCGAGGTGGGACAGGAAGTGATGGTGCAAATCACCAAGGAGCCTATCAACACCAAGGGACCTCGACTCACGGGTGAGATATCCTTTGCAGGACGTTTCCTCGTGCTGCTGCCATTCGCCGACAAGGTGAACGTGAGCAGCAAAATAAAGTCGAAGGAAGAGCGCACACGCCTGAAACAGCTGATACAGAGCATCAAGCCTCGCCACTTTGGAGTCATCGTACGCACAGTGGCCGAAGGCAAGAGGGCCGCAGAGCTCAACAACGAGCTCACGCTTCTCATCAAGGCGTGGAACGATTGCATCGCCCGCACACAGAAAGCAGCAAGCCTGCCAGTGCTTGCGCACGAAGAAACTGGCCGAACCGTCTCCATGCTGCGAGACCTCTTCAACCCTTCCTACGAGAGCATCATCGTCAACAACGCCGAGGTCTTTGAGGAAGTGAAGAACTACGTCAGCCTCATCGCTCCAGAGAGAGCGTCCATCGTCAAGCTCTACAAGGGCAATGTGCCTGTCTTTGACAACTACAACGTGACAAAGCAGATAAAGTCTGGGCTGGGACGCACCGTCAGCTACAAGCACGGTGCCTACCTCATCATTGAGCACACAGAGGCCCTGCATGTGGTGGATGTCAACTCGGGCAACAGGAACAGAGGCGCAGACAATCAGGAGGAGAACGCCTTCATGGTCAACATGGGGGCAGCAGAGGAACTGGCACGCCAGCTCAGGCTCCGCGACATGGGAGGCATCATCGTAGTCGACTTCATCGACATGAGCACATCAGAGCACAACCAGAAGCTCTATGAGTACATGACGCAGCTGATGAAGAAAGACCGCGCAAAGCACAACATCCTTCCGCTTAGCAAATTCGGATTGATGCAGATAACACGACAGAGGGTCAGACCAGCCATGGATGTACACGTGGAAGAAGTGTGCCCCACCTGCTTCGGCAAGGGCACCATCAAGTCGTCCATCCTGTTTACAGACACACTTGAGAACAAGATTGACTACCTGGTCAACCAGCTGGGACAGAAGAAATTCCGTCTGTATGTCAACCCTTATGTCGAAGCTTACATCTCCAAGGGACTATTCAACATCGGCTTGAAATGGCAGATGAAATACGGACTGGGCGTCAAGGTGCACGCCAGCCAGGAACTGGGATTCCTGCAGTACAAGTTCATTGACCCTAAGGGCAACGAAATCAACATGACCGAGGAGATTGACACCAAATAAGCACACCGGACGTGCTTTATAGTTCGTGCTCATTTCCATCCCACCCACGGCGGCGATTTTATAATGCCCGCCTCTATATGGAATGACTTCTTTTTGACACACACATCAACTACACAAAACAAACATAAGACGAGCGAGGCCAACTTACACACATCTGCCTCGCTCGCCTTTTCTTTTTCCAACATATTCTACATATGAGATACTCGCTTTACATGAGAGCCACTCTCTTTACACGCGAGATATTCTCTTTACACGCGAGATATTCTCTTTACATGAGAGACATTCACTTTAAATGAGATACACTCATACCAAATAATCTATCACATGATTCGCAACCTTATATTCGACTTTGGAAAAGTGCTCGTTGACTTCGACTTCATAGCATTCTTTCGCCGCATCATACCCGACGAGCAGCGCCTATGGGCCTTCACGCCCGTGCTCTACAACGACTCGCTGCCGCAGCTCCTCGACCGCGAGGCGCAGCCGTTTGACACCATAATGGAAGAGGTCATAAGCCACAATCCTGAGTATGAGCGCGAGATACGCGCTTTCTGCCAGCACTATCCCGAGATTGTCACAGGCGAGATGCCCGGCATGCGCGAACTGCTGGCACGTCTCAGGGCCGAGGGCTTCAAACTCTACGGACTGACAAACTGGTGCAGCAAGGTGCACATCACCATGCGGCAATACGACATCTTCCAGTTGCTCGACGGCTCTGTCATCTCGTCTGAGGAACATCTCATCAAGCCTGAGCCAGCCATCTACCAGCGACTTTTCGACAAGTTTGGCCTCAAGCCAGAGGAATGCCTCTTCACAGACGACAAGCCAGAGAACATTGAGGGAGGCCGTTCGCTGGGCATGGACGGTATAGTATTCCACGACGCAGAGCAATATGAGCATGAGCTGAGAGATAAACTTGCCGCGCTCAACAGCAGGCTGTGACACATGCCTATAACAATAACCCAAAGCGCCCTCATTAGCAAGACGACAACAACAAGACGACAACAGAATGAGCAAGCATACCATATACACCAATGCTTATGACCACGGCGACGTAAAGCCGCAGTCCCACCGCCCCATCATCACCGAATCGGCCTCCGACTTCTATTCGCTGCTCGAAAGCACATGCGCCGACGAGCAGAGTACAGAAGAAAGATACAGCATACTCCGCAACGTGTTCCACAGGGCCATAGAGCAGAGCATAGCCTACTGCCCTATCGCCTTTGTGGGACCATTCGCCAAACTGGACTTCTGCATCAAGAGATATCACATAGACAGCAGCACAGCCGACCTCCTGCAGATGGCGCGCAAAGAGTTGTGGCCCTCCAGAACACAGATAGAGCCTTTCACAGAGGATTACCTTGCCGAGTCTTTTCCGCACAATCTGAAAGCCACCGCCCTGCTCGTCTGCCACCTCTGCGGCAAGGTGGCCATTCCCGAGTCTCTCAGACAGTTCTTCCCCAAGACCGACCGCAAGAGAACATGGGGAAAGTTTGTGAGCAAGTCGACACGCGCTGTGGTGAACAGGTGGGACGATTCATATATCTGGGTCACAGCGGATGAAGACTACAGGGAACTCAAGGTTTGCTACAGCAAAGAGAATAATATGCTCACCCACGATGGGAAGGCCGACTGGAGCTACCTTAATGATATCCTATGGGAAGGCGCGCAACTGAACCTGGTGCGCCTGCGCCACAGCGAAGAAAAGGACGCGTGGATGCCAGAACTTATCATCCTGGAGCCCGACTATCTCGTCAACATCACCACCATAGCCAGTTGCTTCGAGTCCTACGCAGAGTCGCCATTTGTCAATATCATCAACAAGATAAGGCCGCAAGACAGCGCCATGCCAATGCACCTGGGAATTCTGGCAGGACAGATGCTTGACGACACCGTGCATGGCAGGGAAAGGAGCGTGAACGAGAGCCTAAAGGATTACGCACGCTCCAATGCGCTCAGCATGATGGCATGCAAAGAGATGAGGAAAAAGATTTTTTACGAAAACTTCAAGAATGACGCTCGCACGCAGAAGCAGAACATCCAGCGACTCATCGGAGAGAATCTTCCCCAAATAGTCACAGGCTATGATAAGAAGAACGTGACACTGGAGCCCTCTTTCTTTAGCGACACTCTTGGCATCCAGGGACGTATGGACTTTCTTCACGAGGAAAACGGCAATGCTGTCATCATAGAGCAGAAATCGGGCAAGGGGGAATTCGTACCGAACACCGACATCGACACGCCTGTGATGAAGGAGCAGCATCACCTGCAGTTGTTGCTCTACAGAGCCTTGTTCCGATATGAATTCAACAAGTATGCAGGTCAGCTGAAGCATGTCATGCTGCTGTACTCCAGATATGCAAAAGGACTGCTCATCGCGCCGCAAGCACCAGAACTGCTCATGCGAGCCTTCAAGATGCGCAATCTGATAGCATGGACTGAGATAAGATATGCCAAGGAGGAGAAAGGGCTGGACTTTCTCAAGACTCTCACTCCAGAAAAGCTCAACAAGAAACATGCAAACGGAACATTATGGGAAATGTACACCCGTCCGCAACTGAAATACCTCTTAGACCCCATAGCCCACGCTTCCGAACTCGAACTGGCATATTACCTGCGCTTCATGCGTTTCATCGAAAACGAGATGCTGCTCTCAAAGGTAGGCAACAAGACAAAAGACAACTCGGGGTTTGCTGCCATCTGGCATGACACGCTCGAAGAGAAGCGCGCCGCAGGCAACATATACGACGGACTGGAAATAGCCGCTCTTGGCTCTGATGAATCTGGTATCAACTCTGTCACCCTCAAGCTGAAGCAAGATTTTTCCGCCGACTCCACCAATTTCCGTCCTGGCGACATCGTGCTGCTTTATCCTTACAAAAAAGAGCACATACCCGATGCCTGCGCACAGATGGTCAGCAGAGGCACTATAGAAGACATCAGAGAAGACAGCATCATCGTAAAACTGCGCAACAGCCAGACTGACGCTCAGGTGTTTGACCGCCACAAAGGAGAGTTTTGGGCCATAGAGCACGACTTGTACGACTCATCCGACAATGCGTTGCTCAGAGCCATGCACAGTTTTCTGTCTGCCACGCAGAGCCGCCGCGACCTTCTTCTCCTCCAGCGAGAACCAAGGGTAGACACCTCGCTGACAATCAAGGGAGAGTACCGCAATTTCAATACTCTTGTCACACGTGCCAAGCAGGCCCGAGACCTGTTTCTCATCATTGGTCCTCCAGGCACAGGCAAGACATCCTACGGGCTGGTCAACCTTCTCAAGGAGGAGCTGATGGAAGAGGGCACCAACATACTACTGGTATCCTACACCAACAGGGCTGTTGACGAGATATGCAGCAAGCTTGTGGAGATGCGAGAGGAAGACCCGTCATTCAACTTTATCCGCATAGGCTCATACTACTCTTGTTCTGACGAATACAGACGCTATCTGATAAACGAAAACAATCTGCGCTCTGACAAGCCAGGCCAAGAGCTGAAGAGACTGATAGACAACACACGGGTGTTCTGCGCCACCACATCGTCCATCAATGGCAACAAGAGCATCTTCTCCCTCAAGCACTTCAGTCTCGCCATCGTCGACGAGGCATCGCAGATTATTGAGCCTCACCTCGTCGGGCTGTTCTCCACCCACCGCGATGGACATGAGGACATAGACCGGTTCGTGCTCATAGGCGACCACAAGCAGTTGCCCGCTGTGGTGCAGCAGATCGAAGAGGAATCGGCCGTGACTGAGGACATGCTCCGGGACATACAGCTCACCGATTGCCGCGACTCGCTCTTTGAGCGTCTGCTGCGACATTTCAAGACAGACAACGGCTACGACGAGCGCTTCGTGTATATGCTCGCCAAGCAAGGGCGCATGCACCAGGAGATAGCGGAGTTTCCCAACAGGTTTTTCTATGGCGGCAAACTCGATGTGGTGCCGCTCGTCCACCAGCTGCAGCCACTTCCCGACATCTGCGCAGACAATGGCATAATGAAGATGCTCATCACACACCGCATAGCCTTCATCGCCGCCAAGTCGCCCCACTCATCGCCTTCACCTCAGACTAACATCATTGAGGCAAAGATGATTGCGGCCACAGTCTACCAGGCCTACCGTCTATGCCTGCTCACAGGCAAGACGTTTCACAAGGAGAAGGCCGTAGGTGTCATAGTGCCTTACAGAAACCAGATATCGGCTGTGAGAAATGCCATTGACCAATTTGGCATCCCTGTGCTTCACGACATAACGATAGACACCGTGGAACGTTACCAGGGCAGCCAGCGCGACTGCATCGTCTACGGCTTCACTATCCAGCAGCGCCACCAGCTCAATTTCCTCACCAGCAACACCTTTGAGGAAGATGGCATGATGATAGACCGCAAGCTGAACGTGGCGATGACACGCGCAAGGCTCAACCTCGTCATGATAGGCAATCCTGCCCTGCTCAGCCAAAATGTCCTTTTCAGCGAGCTGATGGAGTTTATCCGCAGCAAGGGCGGCTACTACTCGTCGATGCCTGTCAACTGAAATAAATTTGGAAATAATTTTGTCATTTAATGAAATATATCTATTTTTGCAACCGACAGCAGCATGACCATAGAGACAGTTTTAGACATCTGCTTAACAATATAAAAAGTATCTGCTTACAGACAACATAATCTGCTTACAAACAACATAAAAGGAATATGAAGCGAACGGTTCTTTTTGCTGTCATAATGACTTGCGCCATCATGACAGCCTATGCCCAAGAGGGCTTGAAGAGAGTGTATGACGAGAGCATCGACCCGATGGGGCAGATTGACGCGGCTGTGACGAAAGCCAAGGACGAGGGCAAGTTTGTCGTTTGCCAGGTGGGCGGCAACTGGTGTCCCTGGTGCCTGAGGTTTGCCGACTTCGTGGAGAGAGACACCGTGGTGAACAAGGTGGTGAACGACAGCTTTGAGTATATCCACGTGAACTACAACCCACGGCAGTCTGCTGGCGCTGAGGCTGTGGAGAAGGCCAAGCTGCTGATGCAGCGTCTGGGCTACTGCGGGCGATTCGGCTTCCCTGTTTTTGTGGTGCTGGATGGCAACGGACATGTACTCCACATCCAGGACTCCAGTTTACTTGAGGAAGGAAAGGGATACAGCGAGGAGAAAGTATTGCGGTTTTTCCGCAACTGGACTCCAAAGGCTGTAGACGGTCAATGACCTGGCATACTGGAGCGGCACAACTGTTATATTTATCTGACACGCATTCACTTAACCTATTTACTCTTTCTCTCATTTATGAAACAAAACGACTACAGACCAATGAAGCAGAAGACACAGCGTGCTGTTCTGCTGATGGCGGGATTGGCGTTGGCTCACGCCTGGGCATGGGCAGGACCGCGCAGTTTTCGCCAGGCACAAGCCATAGCCGAGCGGCAGGCCACCGTGCAAGGCATCAACATGAGCCAGCAAGCCATTGCCAAGGCCAGAAAGCGCTTTCAGGCAAATGGCAATGGCGCATCATCGTCTGCTCCAAGCTATTATGTCTTCGACAACGGCGATGACAACGGCTTCACCATCGTCTCGGGCGATGACCAATGGCCAGAGATAGTGGGCTATTCAGCCCATGGCAACTCCGAACAGGCTCTGCAAGCTGAGGGATGCGCTGACTTTCTGGAGGCTTACGAGCAGATGGTCGAAGCAGCCAACAGCGGTGACACGCTGGCCAAACGGATGCTGGCCGAGCGGAAGGCTCTCAGCGCCAACGCCAGCTACAAGCAGCCTAAGGTGATGCCTCTCCTTGGCGACATAGCCTGGAATCAATCAGAGCCTTTCAACAACTGGTGCCCCGAGTATCAACGGGGAAAAAAATGTGCCACGGGATGTGTGGCCACAGCTATGGCACAGGTGATGATGTACTACAAGTATCCCAAGGAGCTGAAGGAAGACATTCCTGCTTATCGCTCTTATTCCATTGCGACAGACATGCCAGCCATCGCCAAAGGGGAGACTTACGACTGGGACAACATGCGTCCCAACTATTCCTCCAACTACACACAGGCACAAGCAGACGCTGTGGCCAAACTGATGCTGCACTGTGGCGAGTCTGTGCAGATGAGATACGGAGCTTCATCAGCAGCGTCTTTGACGCCGAGCACTCTGGTCAAATATTTTGGCTATGACGCTGATTTGGTGCAGAATCTGTACCGTAGCTCATACACATTGGAAGAATGGAGCAAACTGATAGACCGCGAGATGGTGGCCGCCAGACCTGTGCTTTACAGCGGGGCGTCCTCCACAAGTGGCCATCAATATATATGCGACGGAACTGATGGCAACGGCCTCTATCATATCAACTGGGGATGGGGAGGCCTGAGCGACGGCTATTACGACATCACTATTCTTAACCCTTCGAATCGCGGTGCTGGCGCAGGTACTGGCTCTGATGGGTATAAGCGTAGCTGCTCCATGATCATCGGCATAGCTCCAGACAATGGCGTGGCCGACGAGCCTTTGGTTGAGCACAAGTCCCTGTCTGTCACAGCTTCTTATGAAGACCGTGTCATTATAGTGAAAGGCGAGAGAACCGATGCGTCGGCCAACTTCACAGTCAAGCTGTCCGTATCGTGCGGCAATCTTACCGACCAAGATTTTCACGGACTTTTCGCCATCGGAATAAAAGGCTCGGATGGCTCATACACTCCGGTGTCAGAAAGCATTGCTCTGAATTTGCCCAAGATGCTGGAGGATGGCACGTATTATCTGAACCATTCCGACTTCACCTTTGACTATGCTTTTCCTATTGGAATCACCAGCCTCTACGGTGTCTACAGCACGGACAGTGGCGAGAGCTGGCACGCGTGCGACAATGCGAGAGACCCTGTATTCTTTGAGGTGGAGGCTACAGCCACCACCCTTACCGTCAGCGGCGACAGACTTTCCGCAGAGCTCACAGGCCCTGACGAGATATATTCCGACCAAGACAACTATTTCGAGGTGACCTTGACTAACGGCAGCCCGCATGAGTACCTGGGAACGATAGGTGTCTACACGAACAAAGACGACAAGCTGCCTTCCTGCGTAACGACAGCAGCAGATGTAGATGAATATGCTTGCATTCCTGCGGGTGGACAGACAAAGATCATTTTCTCCCTGAAGCCACAAGCCGGCGACCTGTATGTATGGATCACAGACAGATATTACAACGCTATTGGCGATGCGCATAAATTCTCTGTCATCCAGTCAGAAGAGCCCATACTGGTGATGACAAGCAAGAAGGTCAATGTCACACCTGGCGACTACGAGAATGATTCTGCTTATTACTATGCCAACACCAAAGTGAAGATGCCAAGGATCAACGCTGACAAGGCTGAAATCACCTACTCCATCAGAAACGATGGCGGAACATACAGGACTGATTTCCAACTGTATGCTTTCGGATTTGACAGCACGTCCAATCCTTGCTACTACAGTCAGAGCCAACAGGTGCTGCTTCCTGGAGGCGGAACCACTACCGATGTCAACTTCACAGTGAGTCCTGACCAACTGAACGGATGCAAGTCTTTCAGGACCCAGCTGATCACACAAAAGGACTTGGACCAGTCGGCCATCGACGAAGAGAGGCTGTATCTTGTGGACAACCCTTTCAACTACTACATCGTGGCAGGCTCGGAGCTGGTTGGCTACATAGCAGGGGCTTCTGGCACTGGCATCGAGCAAGTGGCGGAAAGAAACGGCTTACGTATCAGCGTCAACGCTGGCATGGTTTCTATTCTGTCGTCTGAGAACAGGACGGTCTCTGTTTTTCAGGCCAATGGACAACTTGCTGCCAAGGCCAACATCTCGGCTGGCATACCTGCTACTATCAGCCTTCGTCCTGGCATATACATAGTGGAAGGAATGAAGATTGCAGTCAAGTAATTGTGGGATAGGCTGCGCCAATGATGCCGCCTCTGAACAAGGCTGTTTCATTGGCGCACCACCCCACTCTATTTATTGGGGCTGCAAGTGCACAAGATTTAAAATAGTCACTTGCATCTGCTAACCCAGTCACTTGCATCAACTAACTCAGTCACTTGCATCTGCTAACCCAGTCACTTACGTCAGCTAACCAAGTCACTTGCATCTGCTAACCAAGTCACTTGCATCTGCTAACTCAGTCACTTGCATCAACTAACTCAGTCACTTGCATCAACTACCCCAGTCACTTGCATGCGCTAATCTTGTACTAAAGAGACAGGTCTATTGCGGATGCTGGCGTGGCAATGAGGCCGTCTGATTCATCAGATGAGTTATAGCTGTCTGTAAAATCTAAAAGCCGAGCAGAACCCAGCATTCTTCTTCTACTTACGATTGATGATGGGGCACACACCATCTCACTCTACTTTTTAAACCTTGCAATGCCCTATGCTTTACATATCGTCATTCTAAGGTTTGCTCATTGTCATTCTAAGGTTTGCATATCGCTATCCTATGGTTTGCATATCATTATCCAACAACATTCATCGCTTGCACCTTTTCATCAACAAAGGCTCTTTCCTTTTCTGACAAGTGATATTTGTCGTAAAGAAGAGAGTTTATCTCATCTATAGACAGCGACCAATCGATGTCAGAATGTTCTGAAAAGTCTTGCAGAGGGACAAACTTCCAGATTTCTGGAGTCAGATGATGAGTAGATTTCATACCTCCTAACAATGCACGAACAAACTTGGTGGCTACATATTTCCTAACAGCATTTGCCTCGAAAGCCGTTGTAAACTTACCTATACTGATAAAAGTCTCGGTATTGCCTACACCAGGATTCCCTACAATAGGAGGAGTCAATGTTTCACCAAATATTCCATTAGCATTAGCACTTGCCATAAACACCTTATAATCATCCAAATTCTTTACCTCTCTTATGTAATCGCGTCTTACATATTTCAGCACACGAGCATTGTCCATTCGTCCAAGAATTCTGATATAATCATTGCCATCGTCAGGCTTTTCATCGAAGAAAACCTGTGGCAAACGCTCAAAAATATTTGTCGAGACATCATACGGATGGCCATTGCTTAACTGGGCAAGAGCCTCTGGGTGGTCATCGTGCATTTTGTCCGTAAAACGATAAGCCGTTCTTGACACCACAATATCACTCATCGACTTAAAGTCCTTTCGATTGCTGACAGTCTGAATAATAGTGTTCAGCTCTTGATAGGGAGTAAACAGACCAATAGGTCCTTTGCGTACGGCATCATCCCTCACACTGATGGCAAGTCCACCTTTGATTTCTGTATTGTCAAATATACTCTTCCCCCAAAATTTTAGAATTGCAAGATGTGGGTCACCCAACATTTTCTTGTTCCACTCTTTTGGCGTACTGCCAGCATTCGTTAGGAATCGAGCAGGATGTATCATCTCGACAAAGCCAGCCATTTCGTATGCAGAGTCCAAGAATTTATTATACAGAGGACCATTGTAGGTCTTCTGCTCTCCCACCGCATTGTCTTGATAAGGTGGGTTTCCTATTACCACACTAGCATCTATTTTCTTCAAACAATTCATCAATATCTCTTTCTTTTTCTCATTCAACAAATCGTAAGTATTGAAATTCTCTATCACATGACAGACAGGCATTCCCAACAAAGCATACACTTTTCGAGTAAACTCATAAGTCAAAGGTGAAGTAGGCAAGGAATAGACCGACTTCTTAACCTTGTCGCCGTATGCTTTGAAAAGCGCATTGGCAAACTCGCCTTGCTTGGCAGCGATGTCCAATATCTTTGTTCTCCTCTTTATCTTATCGTTAGGCAAATAACTGACCATCAAGTCTGCTACCCAATTAGGAGTAACAATCTCCGAAGTAGATAGTCTTCCGAATTTCTTCATGGCCCTATCCACTCTCTCTACGACTGGTATGGTCTTGTCATGAGCCAACCGATTCATGTGCGAGATTTTATAATCCAAGTCGCTCAACACGAATGGATTCATCAAGGAACGTATCGTTTGCAAAATTTCCTTGGTCAAACCTACATTCTTAGCAATACGAACATTGTCCTTCACATCAAGTATCTTAATCACATCATCCAGAGAGGCGACCTTGCTATCGGTCAAGAAAGCAAAGAACAATATCAGTGAATAAAATGTGGAAAGCTTCTTCTGAAGTTCTTTTGCCTCGTCAATACTCTCTTCATCTTTCGTATCAGAATTGCCTTTTTCGTTCCCTTCCTCGCTTTCACATGAAGACTCCCCCGTGTCAAACTCATCGCCGTCACCTTTGTTTGCCGACATTTTGATTCCCTTCTTGGCATCTATCGGATATAAGGATTTCAATGCTTTAAGAATATCTTCATTTGAGAGCAACTCCGCATCCACAGGAATATCCGTTGCCTCGTCCATGATACTTTTGTTGGCTGAATAGGCATTGACCGCTTCAAGTATGTCATTGGGCTCCACTTCCCTCATCTTGTCTTTATTGACCATGATGATAGGAGATATTCTGAGCTCTTCGGCTATGCGGTCACTCAGTTTGGCATTTCCCTTCTTGTCAGTATTGACATTGTATATCTGAGCCTTCGCCTCTTGCATCCGGAACATCCTTCCTGGTTCAAAATCCACAAGGAGCGTCTGAGGTTTCATATTATATTTGATGATATGACCATCTTTGTCCTTGTATTCACGAATGTATTGGTTCTGCAAACGAAAGATGGCTTGGTCATATTCCTGAGGCGAAGCCGTATCTTTCAGATAGATCATGGTGTCCCATTGCTCCACGGTAGTACCTGTCAGCATACGGTTCACGGTCA
>CAKQRW010000038.1 GCA_934271655.1 uncultured Bacteroidaceae bacterium
AAGCCTCCGTTTCCTTCAGCGAACGGGTGCGCATGATGTGGGAGGCATCGCCGTTGAATCGGTCGCTCGTCAGGTCGTCGCTCAAGTGCTCGATACCGAGGATGAGGTCGTGACCCTCAAACTTCTGCGAGGTGATGGAGAGACGTGGCTGGAAGATGCGGCTCTTATATACCTTGGTTCGCTCGTCGTTGCGCTCATGTCGCTTGAATCGGTCGTAGAAGTCGCCATGCAGGGAGGCTGTGATTTTGAACCAGTCCTTGAAGGAGTACTTGATTTTGGCACCTGCCGTCCAGTCGCGAGCCTGACTGAAGGTCATGTCCTGGATAAGGTCGTAGGTGTTCATATAGAACGCACTACCATAGGCGAGAATCTCCAAGTTCTTAAATGGATCGTAGAAGACCTTCTGCGATACCGAGATATGCTCCGTACCCTCGATGCCCATTGGCGGACGGGAGGCTACGCTTGTGATGGTCACGTCGTGGTCGAGCCAAGGGTTCGCCTCCTTGGTATAGACCTTCTTGTCGTTCTCCGCCTGGTACATGTAGAAAGCATCGCTGGAGGAGTACCATACATCGGTCTGCGAGGTCACCTTGCCAGCGTTGAATCCTGCAGATACCCAACTCTGGAGGTTCGGGCGGTCGGCATTTTTCTCAAACATATAGAGGAAATCCTTCTTCATCGGGTTCTTGTAGTTACGCTCGTTCATCTGCCCCCAACGCACACCTGCCTGTATGTCGATAGGCTTGGTGGTCTTCTTGGTGATGAGGTTGATGACGGCACCCGACGCACGGCTACCGTAGAGGGTACTGCTGGCACCCTTCACGATTTCGATGCGGTCGATGGCATGGAGGTTGAAACGCTCGTAGTCGAGGTTACCCGCCATGTCGCCCGTCAGTCGCTCGCCGTCCTGTAGGAAGAGCACGTGGCGGGCATCCAAGCCCTGCATGGAAATCTCGTTGCCGAAGCCCACCTTCTGGATGTTCATGCCCGGAGTCTCCTGTTGGAGAGCCTTGGTCAGGTCGGCATAGCCGGCATCCACCAGCTCCTTTCCGCCGAGCACCTGCGTGCTCACTGGCGAGAGCTTGATAGGTCGGGCGGTACGAGAGCCCGTAACCACCACCTCGTTGACTCTCATCGCGTCCTCTGTCATAACGATGTGCAATATTGAGTCAGAGCCGATGGTCCCCTTCTGTGGATTGTATCCGATGGAGGTGACATTGTAGTACCACTTGCCATCATGAGTCAACTCTATTGTTGCTTCACCGTCCATGTTGGTGACAGCACGTTGGGGCGACATCATCTTCTCGTTGTCATCGCAGGTGATGATTGCTCCGATGATAGTCTGTTCCGTGTCTTTGTCGAAGATACAGAATTTCACCTTGCGCTGCGCTGCCATTGGCAGGGCAAGCATCAGCAACAAGCCGATGAGCATTACATTTCTGATTGTCTTCATTCTTATATATTGTATTTATTATTCTTTCTTTACCTTTTATATAATATGTAGGAATCGACAAGGCATAAAAAAGCCTTTCAGCTTGTCGGGGCTGAAAGGCTATAGTAAAGGGTTACAGAATTTCTGCTTCGTTTCTCTTCATGATAAGTGGATAGCGTTCTGGATGTTTCAAGCTATCAATTTCTAAATCAACATCAAGCTTTGGCCATTCGATAGCATTTCTTCCGCTCATTTTTACATCAAGAGCATCTGAGATACAGGCGTGTTTCATCCACGGAATACGATTATACGATATGAAATAATCGTTACCTTTCACGGAAAGCATGATACCCTTATCGTTAATCATCAAGACGCTTACCAACGTGTCTTGTGAATTTGGTTTTAAAATCGTCTCCATTTTCTCTAAGTATTTTTTCTATGTAACTTAATTCTTTGCTGCTAAAGCCAAAATTCTCAGCAAGTTCTATCTTTGGTTCCAACCAATACTTGCATTCCTTTTCTGCTTTTATAACATGAATGTGTATTCGGGATTCTTCATTGGAGTAAATCTTGAATACGTATCCATTCTGTTCTTTAAATTAAGGACTCATTATATGAAATCTTTAACTCTGCTTGCAAAGATACTATTTTTTTTTTGAAACAAGCAAGAAAATCCCCTACTTTATGTTTATGCCTTTCGTTCCAATATGTCGAAGAGCGATTCAAGCCTCGCCGTGGCTTATTTCTTTTCCTTTCATTTCCGTTTGTAAAAAGAAAGAGAGACATGTCTGGGCATACCCCTCTTTCCTTTCTGTATATAGCTATGGTATCTTATTTGATTCCATTAGCCTCTTTGTAAGCTTTCAAATCTTCCTCGTACTTTTTCTTGTCTGCATCAAAAGTAGCGAGACGAGATTTGTCAATGGTCTGCTTGAAACACTCGGAACGAACATTCATCATGTTATAATTAACGATGAACTGTATTTCATGCGTCTTGGCATTGTAATAGCCTTGCACACTACTGCCTTTTGCACTTGATGCAGAGCCATCTGTGTCAGTGCCCCATACAGAACCATCTTCACCCTTAAACTTTATCCAACCATCACCTGTATATTCCTTCTGCTCCCATGAATTGAGAACCATGGTTTTGACATCACACTTGAAATTAATAATCATTCCCATATTACCAACGGTAAAGGAAAGCAGTGATATGTTAAACGTTTGAGGGTCATCTTTGCTCCACTCAAATTTGAATTTCGTAGGACAACCCTCTGGTAACAGAGTCTTATTTACTCCATTCATTGTGGCATTTGTACTAAGAACAATCTCACCATTAAGATAGCCCGTTGCTTCTTTCACAAGTTCAGAATTTGCATCAGAGTTAGTGATTTCTTCATCAGAAGAACAAGAAGAAATTGCAAAAAACGCCAAAAAGAGCAATGATAGACAGACAAAGTTTTGCTTGATGTTTACCTTCATTACGTAACAAAATAAAGTTTTAAATTATTATTAAAATCAAATCCAATTAACTGGACTATATTCTGAATATGTACTATTATCATCCTGCAAGTGAGCAGAGTATGCCTGAACAAAGTTTTTTGTACTTTCTTTGTCTAAGACATCTTGTGAAACTGTGAAATAAACTTTTCTTCGAGGATTTGATTCAAAATCGTACAACTTATTATTAGAGCTACGATAATATGCAATCAAATTGCTTGGATAAGTAATCTCACAATTAGGCAATTTGCAAAGAACCAAATCGCCTATTCCTTCTATACTTTGCAAATTAATCGCTTTTAATTTTGGCAGATTTGCTAAGACAACTTGAGATGTAACCTTTTTATTATTTGGATTGATTGTTATTTCTTCAAGATTCTCACAATCTCTACAATCCAATAAATTTGACATCGTAGCATCAAAATCCTTTATTTCTTGATTAAGGAAAGCTGTATTGGTCAAATCCAATGAAGTTATAGAAGGATTATTGCTAATTCCCAAAGAGGAAAGAGCTGTTGCTTCACTCAAATCTAACCCTCCAATAATGTTGGTGTTATCTACAATCAAACCTTTTACATTTTGCCTTGGCGACAATCTATGACATACAAATTGTTTAGTTTGCTCAGTGCTTGACTGAATATCTATGAAAACATAGAATGATTGATAAAAAGGATTGTTTACAAAATACTCTATGCCTTCAATAGAAGTTATCTTTTCTATATCTTCATATTGTGTGTCATACTGCAAGAAAATATTGCGTCCTCTATCTTCTAGTCCCAAAGGCTTACTAATATCCAACTTGCCTTCTGAATTAAAAACAGAACTAAAGTTCATCTTCAAATAAGCAGCAAAATATGTATCAGGAATCTCTCTCAAAGTATTATACTTCTCCAAAGAACCCTTGTTATTTACCATTTGCATGTCAACAGTCTTATTCTCAGCCTCATTCTCTGTATAGAAAGGCATCAAGTCCTCTACATTATACTTGCAAGAGGCAGGGAGATAAAGTTTGGTAAACTCATGAAGGATAGTAGCTTTCACCTCGTCGTTCTCCACCTTGGCAGTTACCAAGCCGTCGAAGTCGTAGATTTCATTGCCTTGCAAGTCAAGACCTGTAATCTGTGAAGGAAGGGAAGCTATATGGAAAATAGGACCATAGCCATTGTTGCTAAGGTTCAACTCTTTCAAATTAGGAAAAACAGAAAGTTCTTTCAGGGCGGCGGTATCAACCTGTGTGCCAGAAAGATCGAGTGAAGTGGTGCTGTTTGCTTTGTCATCAAGTAGCAACTTGCCGTTCTCGTCGAATGTGTATCCCTTGCCCGCAAGAAGGGTCTTGAGCTGAGAGTTATCCACTGCCACTGTACTGTAAGAAGGCGCATCGTCATCACTGCTGCAAGAAGCGAAGCCGAGGCAGAGAGCCATTGCAGCAAGACCGACGAAATTCTTAAAAATTTTCATTGTTCTTTGTTCTTTTAAAATGTTTATAATTAAAATTGAATGTTACTATAGTTTAAATTTCAAGCTGCAAAGGTACGGCTTTTGTGCCACATGCACAATACTCAAAAATAATGAAATATTTGTGCTGAGAGTAAGAGGATAGATGTATTGCGTGTTTTGGTCAAGATGTGCATATACAGTGAGTTAGCGTAGTGAGAATGATAGAGAAGAAACTCGTGAGTATATGAGAAGAAGGCTGTGCCATACCTATAAATGGGGAGAGCCTGGCATGGCTTATATAAGGAAACAATAGGCAGGTGCCTTTTTGGCGGCTGCGCAGGAGTGTGCCGCCTCAACTGTAAAAATTGTTTATTGGCATGAGGAATTGCCTGTTCACCATGCCGAAAAGAAAAACGGGAGCCTTGTGGCCATAAGCCCAAGCTCCCGTTGTGTAGGTATGGAGAAGAATCCTTCTCGTGTGATGCAGTCGAATAAGGAAGTTATGCAAGGGTCAATCCTCCTTGCTCTTTGGCAGAAGGAGATTGAGAATGACCGCAAGCAGGAACACCACAGCCACGCAGTTGTCAGCAAACACGGTGCGGACGATGTCGGGGAATATGTTGAACATGCCTGTGGCTTGTGTGAAACCGAGTCCCACAGAGAGGGAAAGGCTGACGATGATGGTGTTGCGCTGTGAGAAACCGCTGCGCGCCATCATGCCAAAGCCAGCATAGAGGATGCTGCCGAACATCATGATGGTGCATCCGCCAAGCACAGCCTGTGGAATGGTGGTGAGGGCATAGCCCACAGCAGGGAAGATGCCGCCAAGAATCATTATGATGGCTCCTATGGCTATGGTGAAGCGGTTTATCACGCCCGACATGGCCGCCAGTCCGACGTTCTGGCTGAAGGAAGTGATAGGTGTGCAGCCGAAGAGGCCTGAGATGCTGCTGACGAAGCCGTCGCAGCATACGGCCGAGCCCATCTCTGCCTTGTGCGGATTGCGGTTGAGAGCACCGTTGCATAGGGCGGAGGTGTCGCCTATGGTCTCGGTGGCAGAGACAAGATAGACCGCCACTACAGAGAGGATGGCTCCCAGATTGAACTCAGGGACGAACGGCATGAACTTAGGCAGGGAGAATACAGAGCACTCTGTGATGCCGGAGAGGTTGACCATGCCCATGCAGAGGGCGAGGACATAGCCCACGATGAGGCCCACGAGCACAGAGAGTGAGCGCAGGAATCCCTTGGCGAAGACTTGGCAGAGAAGGCATGCCAGCAGGGTCACGCTGCCCACGATCCAGTTGTTGAGGCTTCCGAAGTCGGGAGCTCCCTGGCCTCCGGCAAATGAGTTGGCTCCAATGGGGAGAAGGGAGAAGCCGATGGCTGTCACCACGGTGGCTGCCACCACATGAGGTATGAGCTTGATCCAGTACTTGGCGAATAGGCCGAGCACGCCTTCCACGAGTCCGCCCACGATGACAGCTCCCATGAGGGATCCCATGCCCTGAGCTGCTGCTATGCTGATGGCGAGGGAGAGGAAGGTGAACGAGATGCCCATGACGATAGGCAGGCGCGAGCCTATGCGCCACACGGGATAGAGCTGCACCAAGGTGCCTATGCCGGCTATCACCATGCAGTTCTGTATCAGGGCACCGCTTGTCACATTGTCCAGTCCGATGGCGTTGGCCAGGATCATGATTGGAGTGATGTTGCTTACAAACATGGCCAGCACATGCTGGAGTCCGAACGGCAGGGCTTTCGCCACAGGCACTCTGCCATCGAGCTGGTAGAGATTTTCAATTGTCTGTTTCATGTTGTTTGAGTGATTAGTGGTTTTTATGTGTTCAGTCTTTTTCTGTGTGTTTTATTCAGTAGCCTTGTTCCATGCGTTTTTATTCAGTAGCCTTATTTCTGCATGCCGTTGATGTGATAGTTTTTCTCGCCTGCAGAGATAATTATATTGCGGTTTATTAAGCGTTTGGTCACCGGCCGCTTTGCCTTAGAAGGGTATGTGGACGGCACGTCGTCTGTAGTGCAATAGCCAAGATACTCGTCTTCAAGTTCTATTCGCCTCTTTATCCAGCTGCGTACTCTCTCTTCTGTGTCGGTATAGCCGTTTTCAGCCACGGGCGGAATGCCTTTTACAGGTACGGTGGCTTTCCATATCCGATAATTGTATGTGCAGCAGTCTCCCACGCTGTATGCTCTGTCACTGTCGTAGGAAGGAAGGGAGTAATAGTCGCTCCAGTCTTCAATTAGCATCCATTGGTCATTGTATAGTGGATGTCCATTTGATGGGCATGTGCTCCATTTGTCATATTCCAAGGTGTAATAGTCTGTCCCCACTCGCCTGTTCCAATCAGTCAGATGCCTCAATAAGCCTTCTACCGATATGGTTCCGCTTTTCCGCAAGGCGGCGTATCTGTCTCTGATGTCCTGCCAGTAATACGTCTTGATCCAGTAGTACGGGACGGAGTTGGTGTAATTTTCCATGTCGTAGCGGGTGGATATCCATGACCATTCTGGCGGGAAGATAAATGTGCCTTTCCGTGATATGCCGAAAGTCTCGTAAAGGTCATATGGAGCGACAAACCATTTCGTTCCGTCGTAAGTGAACAGCTGGGCGTTCTTTCCGATGCCGTCGATGTTGGATGTGATGATACCATATATGATAAAGTCTATGAAGCTTGCTGTGTCATATCTTTTGGCTATTTCCTGTCGCATGCCATCGTCTGACATAGTGTGGCTCATTGCTGTCAGTTCATTATGGTAATTAGCGAGGTTTCTGATGATGTCTTTTGACTCCTCTGTCACGACCTTTGGGTTTCTGATGCTTATGTCGTTCCATTTGACTTCTCCGCTGCTGAAGCTGTTGGTGTACGTCTCAAGCTGAAACCACACTTGCTGGGGATTGTCTTTCTCCATTCCCATGTTCTTGCGGTGTTTCTTGAGTTGCCAGGCATATATACCGTAGAATTCTCCATTGAGATATACTATGCATGGAAATCCGTCGGGGTGACATAATGCCTTAGGAGAATAGTCTGTCAAGCCTGCGCGCTCCAATACATGTGGGCGGTCTCCTGTTATGTCGTCATAAAACTTATATGCTGTGGCCACAGCCAGTCCGCCGCGGAATGAGTCGAGCCAGCCTGCCTTGAAATGGAAAGCGTCTTGTTTTATCCAGTTGCCGATGGTTATGCCGGTCGTTTTCTCGCCTATCCACTCGTCTTCGCAAAAGTCTACAGATAAGTTTTTCTTGGGGTACCTGAGGGACGTAGCTCCCTGGGCGTTGACAATCACGCGCTTCTTGAAAGACACTCCTTTGTCATCGGAATACTCGAGCCATGCGTGTAGGTTGTCTTCCTTGCCTGTGGGCAGTACCTCTATTCCTGTGATGTTCACATGAGCCAAGGATGGTTCGTCCATGACTATCGAGCTGCAGTCGCTGTAATCATGAGTCTGGGCGCAGATGCCTATTGGCAGCATGAATAATATGAATATGCCCAAGTATCTTCTGATGGTGTGCATATGGCAGTGTCTTTTGTTTGTGGATAATAGGGATAAGCTTGTGATTCTTGCCTGTTTGGAATAGCATCTTCAGCATTCTCCGGTCATGGTTGTTGCTGAATGTCAGCAGTCTCATCGTTCATTGCCTCATGGTGTGAAAGCGAGTGTGTTCAGCCGTCTATCCAGTTGTCTCTGTCGAGATTGCGGTAGCCTATGGCCTCGGCTATATGTCCGGCTCCCACATTGTCGGAGGCCTCAAGGTCGGCTATGGTGCGCGCCACGCGCAGTATGCGGTCGTAGGCACGAGCTGAGAGGTTGAATTTTTTCATGGCTGTGCGCAGCAGTTCGGTGGCGTGCTCATCGAGCTGCACGTGCTTCTGGAGTAGTGATGTGGTCATCTGTGAGTTGCAATGCACGCCTTTGATGCCTTGGTAACGCGCTATCTGTATCTGCCTGGCTCTGAGCACGCGTTCGCGTATGACAGAGCTGGGCTCGCCCTTCGGACCTTTGGATATGTCTTCAAAGGGCACGCTCTGTACCTCTACCTGGATGTCGATGCGGTCCATGAGCGGGCCGCTTACCTTGTTCATGTAGCGGCGCACCTGGGCTGGTGAGCACATGCATTGCCTTGTGGGGTGATGCAGGTAGCCGCATGGGCATGGGTTCATTGATGCCACAAGCATGAAGGAGCAAGGGAGTGTGAGGTTGTATCGCGCTCTGGATATGGTGATGATGCGGTCTTCGAGAGGCTGCCTGAGTGTCTCAAGCACGCTTCTGTTGAATTCTGGCAGCTCATCGAGGAAGAGCACACCATTGTGCGCCAGGCATATCTCGCCAGGCATGAATGTGTTGCCTCCGCCCACGAGGGCCACGTCCGAGACTGTGTGGTGCGGTGAGCGGAAGGGCCTTTGGCTTATGAGCGATGTCTCTTTCTTCAGTTTGCCGGCTATGGAGTGTATCTGTGTGGTCTCAAGGCTCTCGCTCAATGTGAGTGGCGGCAGGATAGATGGCAGTCGCTTGGCCATCATCGACTTGCCGCATCCTGGCGAGCCTACCAGTATGATGTTGTGTCCGCCGGCCGCCGCCACCTCAAAGGCTCGCTTGACATTCTCCTGGCCTTTGACCTCGTCAAAGTCGAAATCGAAGCTGTATAGCTGCGAGTAGAACTCCTCGCGGGTGTTCACGATGGTTGGCTCGAGTGTTGTGCTGCCGTTGATGAAGCCAGTCACCTCGTTGATGTTGTTCACGCCATAAATGGTGAGGCGGTCCACCACAGCAGCCTCTCTGGCGTTGTCGGCAGGGACAAACAGGGCCTCGTAGCCCAGTTCGCGCGCTTTGATGGATATGGGCAGCACGCCCTTCACGGGCATGATGGTGCCGTCGAGTCCAAGCTCGCCGACAAACATGTACTTGCTGATGCAGTCAGAGTGAAGCAGCCCGTATGACATAAGCACTCCGATGGCTATGGGCAGGTCGAAGCCGGAGCCTTCTTTCTTGACATCGGCAGGCGACAGGTTGACCACGACCGACTGCGACGATGTCTTGTAGTGGTTGACACGCAAGGCTGTCTGCACCCTCTCCTGGCTTTCCTTCACGGCATTGTCTGGCAAGCCTACTATGGTGAAGCGTGTGGTTTGTCCTGCGTCGAAGGTGTCTACCTCGATGGTGACGGGCATGGCATCCAGCCCTTGCAGGGTGGCACTCTGAACTTTAGCTAACATGGGTCTTTCTTATGGTTGATTTAGTCTGTTTTGTTATAGATTGTCATTCTCTGTATCATCTTTCGATATCTTGCTTTTGCCGAGATGCTTTTCCAGCGAGCTGCCGAGGCTGCTCATGTCAGAGCTTTGGTCTATTATCTTGTGGCTTCTGTCCACAAGCAGGTATGAAGGCACATTCGTCACGCCTAGTGTCTTGACGACATCCGACTCAAAGGCCTTGCCGTCGCAGTAATGCTCGATGATGGTTGTGGAGTCTTGCCGTGTGGCTTCCTCCCATCGGTATCTTTCCACATCGAGCGAGATGGCCACTATGCGCAGTTTGCCCGATTCCTTATACTGGCTGCTGTATTCCCGCATCTTCCACATCTGGTCGTAGCCGTCGATGGACCACACGGACCAGAAGGTGATGAGCGTGTATGTCTTTGCCTTCTTGCTGTCCCACAGCTTGACATACTTGTCTTTGGCTGTGCGCAGCGTCATGTCTGGCACCGTTGCTCCCTCAGCGTGCTTGCTGGCCTGCCTCACCTTGTTCTCCATGGAGAGAAGGTAGCTGTTGCCGGGATGCTGTGCCTTTACGATTTTTATCAGTTTGGACAATTCGGTGTCGCTGACGTTCTCTTCCTGCGCGAAATACCTGTCGAGGAGATACAGGGCAGCGTATGACTCAGGGTGCTGGTGGATGAAGTCGCGCGCCGCATTTGTGGTTCTGGGCGCGTCCATGGCGTAGGTCTCCTTGCGGAACTCGTTCATGAGCTTGTTCTCGTCGCTGCCGTTGACCACGTAGTTCTTCAGGTCGTTGGCTGTCGCCTCGTAGGTGAGGTCTGCGCCTGGACCAACAAAGATGACCTGCTCCACTCCATTGGGGAATACAAGCATGTAAGGCACGGTGGAACGGGCTTGTCCCTTATAGAGAAAACGCCCTTCCTGCACGTTGATGGTGTCGAAACACGCCTGGTCGTTGTCCAGATTGTACACGTATAGCTCTCCTTCCTGCATGTCGCGGAAGGTGCCTTTGATGCGGAAGTTGGAGCCGCCTGGCCCGCACGAGGATATGAGAGCCAGCAGGCATACTATGTATATAATGTGTGTTCTCACGATGATGTGTGTTGAAGCTTTAGTGGATTGTTTCAGAAATTTGGCGGCCGTGGGCGCGCTTGGGCAGCTGACCGAAAAAAAAACCAACATCATCAAGGAGTGGAAGCATGTCCTTTTCTCCTTGATGATGTTTTTATGTTAAGGTGGTTCCTGAAAATCAGATATGTCATGCACAAGGTGCCAGCCTTGCCAAACATGCCTCTATGCGGAGGCTTTTCTTATGGCCTGCATTCGTTTATTTTATGACCCGCCTTAAAGTGTTGCATGTTATCTGTAGTCAGAGAACTCAGCGTCGTTGGCTGCTCTCTTGGCGAGAGAAGGGTCAAGCTCGATAGCCTTGGCTATGTTGTCCTTCACCTCCGACTTGTCTTCCATGCGAGCGGCAAGGATGGCACGCAGGTAGTAAGTCATGGCATCAGGATTCTTTATCTTGTTGAGAGTCTTGAGAGCGTCGGCATAGTCCTGTGAGAGGATGTTAGATAGCGCGGCGCTGTTGTCGGCTGAGTTGGCCATCTTGGCAGAAGCCTGGTTGTACTTGCCCTGGGCCACGTAGAGATGTCCGAGCGCCTCGTCGAAGTTGTTGGCCTTGACACCCTTGGAGATGTACATCTCAGCGTCCTGGAACTGTCCGTTCTGGATGGCTATCATGCCGAGGTTGACATTAGGTTCTGCGGCAGCCGAGTTGATGCTGAGAGCCTTGCGGAGATAGAACTGCGCATTGTCGGTGTCGCCCTTGCGGAGTGCCAGCTCGCCAAGGTTGTTGTAGGCTCTGTAGTCGTCAGGGTAGATGGATGTCACCTTCTTCAGGATGGCCTCTTTCTTTGCGTCGTTGTCTGCCAGGATGTTGGCGGCATAGATCATCTCCTCCACGCTCAGTTTGGCTGGCTCCTCGTCGATGAGCTGCATGATGGCCTCGTCGCTGCGGCCTATGACATCATAGTTGATGACCATGCGTGCGCGGCGCAGTTCGGGGAGCACAGCCTCGGCCAGTTCCTTGTACACCACAGCCACGTTGCGTATCTCCTGCTCGCGTTGCTCTGGATCCTGGTACATGGAGAGCACGCGGAGTATCACGTCCTTGTCCTGAAGGTTAGACTGCGACACGAGAGCCTGGAAGCCGTCCCAGTCCTCGGCTGTGTACTTCGAGTCGATGTTGGTTGCGAGCTTGTTCTGCTTGAGCTGCTTGTTGACATAAGCCTCGCTCACCTCGTTGCGGCGTTCAGCCAGTTTCTCGTTGAGCGAGTAAGCTCCATCTGGCGATGCGTATGCGCTCACCTCGATGTTGTTGAGCACAAGGCTCTCCTCGTCGCTCTTGATGTTTTTCAGGGTAGCGATGAAGTCCTTCACGTTCTGGCTGTTCAGCTCGCTGCCACGCAGGTTGGCCTGTCCGATGAGGAACTTGACGGCAGCTTCCTGCTTCTTGCTTATGACACGCTGGAAGTCGTCTGGAGCCACGCCGAAGCTGGCTGTCTTGGCTGTCTTGGTGATGAGTGAGGCTGTGGCCTGTGTGCCGTAGCCTATCTTGACCGAAGGCATGTTGATGGGCTTGTTGCCCTTGCGCGCGTTGAACTGCATGAAGAGCTCGCTCTTCTCCATCCCGTCCTGGAATGGCACGTTGAAGCGCATGGTGGCGTGGCCTCCGTTCTTGTAGGATATGATGGTGTTGTTGGCCTCGACCTTCTCTCCCTGGATGGTGTAGCTCTCGCTCACGGCCGATCCTCCGTCCCATTTGATCACAGGTGTGCAGGTGATGACCGATTTCTTGCCCACGACCTTAGCAGGTATGTTGAGGCTGATGGTGGCTGGCACCTCGCCTGCCACATATTCGAGTGGCGTAGGTGACACAGCGAAGTTTTCTGACACGAGTGCCTTCTGCTTGCCACATCCTGTCATGAGGACTGAGGCAACTGCCGGCAAAAGCAGATAGATGTTTCTTTTCATTTCTTTATGCATGTACTTTTTTGTTTCTTGATGAGTTGTCCTATTTCACATACTTCTTGCTGAGGCGGCGCACGGGATACCATACAGAGAGGAAGCCCACGACCACCACGGTAGCGAAGATGAGCACTATGTCGAGCGCGTGCACGCTGACGGGGTAAGCGTCGATGATGTAGGAGCCTGCGCTGTTGCCAAAGCCTATGAGCCCGTACTTCTGCTGGAGCAGGCACAGGACAAGTCCGATGGCTATGCCGAGCACGGCTCCGGCCAGGCATATCATGCGTCCCTCCATCATGAAGATGTCGCTTATCTGCTTGTCGTTGGCTCCGAGGTTGCGCAGCGTCACGGCATCCTGCCTCTTGTCGATGATGAGCATGGAGAGCGAGCCTATGATGTTGAAGCAGGCTATCATGAGGATGAAGGTGAGGAATATATACGAGATGAGCTTCTCCACCTGCATTATCTTGAAGGTGTCGGCTTGCTGCTCGTAGCGGTCGAGCACCCTGAACTTATCGCCCACCAGAGCCTGCACTTTCTTCTTGGCATCCCTGATGTCTGCCCCGTCTTTCATCCTGAGCTCGATGGCCGACACATAGCCTTGCTTCTCAAACAGGCGGCGGGCAAAGGCTATGTTGGTGATGACATACTTGGAGTCATACTTCTTCTGCTTCACCATGAAGCCCACGCCAGGCGAGTACAGCTCGTCCTGGTTGAGGCTTGCCGCCGGGTCGTTCATGTCGATGCGTTCTCCCTTGCGCGGAGCATACACTTGCAAGGGTGTGCTGAAGTCGGTCGGCAGTCCCAGCTGCAGGAGCAGGTTGGCTCCCAGTATGCCATAGTCGAGCACGTCGACACCAAGGTCGAAAGAGCCGCTGCCTATCAGTATGCCGTCTATGTCGGCCAGGTCTCTGAAGTTGTCCTGCACGCCTTTTATGGTCACCATGGTCTGCCTGTTGTTGACCATCAGCAGGGCGTTGTCTTCCAGCGTCTCCGAATAGACCTTCACGTCGGGGCAGGCTTTCAGGCGGCTGAGTCCGTCGGCATCGGCAGGCGCAAACTTGCCTGTAGCCGGCACCACCTTCAGCTCGGGGTCGAAGGCTGTGAACAGGTCTGCCACCATGTCCTGGAATCCGTTGAACACCGACAGGATGCAGACCAAGGCCGCTGTGGCTATTGCCACTCCGCACACCGACACGCCTGATATGATGTTGATGGCATGGTGCGATTTCTTCGAGAGCAGGTACCTGCTGGCTATGTATAATGGGAATGACATACGCGTGTCCGGGATGTTTTACTGCTTGAGGAGGCGGTCGATGTTCTCCACATAGTCGAGCGAGTCATCGAGGAAGAACTTCAGTTCCGGGATGATGCGCAGCTGGTGGCGCTCAAGGTTGCCCAGCTCATAGCGTATCTCAGAGGCATGCTCGTTGATGTTCTTGAGCACGTCCTGTGCCTTCTCCGAGGGGAAGATGCTGAGGTAGGCCTTTGCCACGCTGAGGTCGGGGCTGATGCGCACCACGCTGACGCTCACGAGCAGATTGCGTGTCTGCCTGGTCTGCGCCTGGAAGATGTTGCTCAAGTCTTTCTGGATGAGACGAGCTATTTTGTTTTGTCTTGTTGTTTCCATAAGTTTATGATGTTTGGTTTGTTTTCTTGCGGGAGCTTGTAGCCTTGCCCGACTCTGTCCTCCCGCGGAAAGTGTATTGTCGCTTTTAGTCTTTACTTTTTTCTTATGATGGTGAGTCCGTCCCTCAGTGGCAGTATGACCTTCTCCACCCTCTCGTCGTCGGCCACCAGGTCGTTGAAGGCCTTTATGCCAAGGGTCTGGGCGTCGTGCGCGCTCTCGTCCACCACGTGGCCGTCCCACAGCGTGTTGTCTGCCAGGATGTAGCCTCCTGGGCTAAGCCGCTCCAGCACCATGTTGTAGTAGTCCACATAGCGTCGCTTGTCGCCGTCGATGAAGGCCATGTCGAACGTCACTCCGAGCCTTGGCACCACTTCCATGGCATCGCCGATGTGCATGGTGATCTTGTCTGCCCAGGGCGAGTTCTGGAACCATGGCAGGGTGAAGTCTTCCTGCTCGTCGTTGATTTCCACGGTGTGGAGGTGCGCCCCGTCTTCCAGCCCTTCGGCTATGCAGAGTCCGGAATAGCCTGAGTAGGTGCCTATCTCCAGCACCTGCTTGGGTCGTATCATCCCCACAAGCATCTTCAGCAGTCTGCCCTGCATGTGTCCGCTTGCCATGCGGCCATAGAGCAGGTGCAGCTGTGTGGCCCTCCAGAGGCGGTGCATGTAGTCGCTCTCCTTGTCGATGTGCTGGATTATGTAGTCGTCAATCTTTTCTGTCTCTGTCATGCGTGTGTGGTTTTTTATGGGCGTTATCCTTGGCGGGCCAGAAGTGCTTCCACGCCCAGCCTGTAGCTGTCGAGTCCGAAACCGCATATCACTCCTAGGCAAGCGCAGCTTATCATCGACTTGTGCCTGAACTCCTCTCTGGTGTGGACATTGGAGATGTGCACCTCTATCACGGGTGTCTTCACTCCGCGGATGGCATCTTGCAGGGCTATGCTTGTATGTGTGTAGGCTCCAGCGTTGAGCACGATGCCGTCCCAGTCGAAGCCTACCTCATGAATCTTGTTGATGAGCTCTCCCTCTATGTTTGACTGGTAGTAGCTTAGCTCCACATCAGGGTATCTGCCTTTCAGCTCCTCGAAGTAGTCCTCAAAGCCTCGCGCTCCGTATATGCCAGGCTCCCTCTTGCCAAGCAAGTTCAGGTTGGGGCCGTTAAGAATCAGTATTCTCATTGCGTTCTTTTCCTTTCTGTTGTGTTATGTCTTGTAGTCGTGTCCGCCATCGCGTGTCCTTTAGCCTTGGCCGCCTGTCCCTATTTGCCAGGCGTATCTGTCAGGTTGAGCCATAGCATGCATTCAGCGTTGCGCCGAAGCCGGTCTGCGAGAGCAAACTTCTGTGCAAAGATAGCTCTTTTTTTCAAAATAGATATAAGTAATGACTAAAAAATAATTTCTGACAATTTCGTTTTTATGTGTTTATCCCCCTACGGACCGACGGACTGTCTGTTTTGATGTAGGCGGTTTCTCGTTTGTGCCCTGCCGCAGGCCTCAAAACATCCTGCTTTCGTGCCATGATTTCTGAGTGTAAGGCTTATGGCCGCAGTGAAAAAAACGTAATGAGATGGTTCGGGGTTCGTTCGGGATTTGCCGGGATAAATGTCATGCTGCGCATTGAGGGAGTGCACCGTGATTTGCGCGCCATGCAGGGACTCCGGCTTGAATATCCGTTGCCCCATGGCAGCAAAAGCTATCGCTTTCGTTTGGCGCGCAAACCAAAAGAAGCCTTCCTCCTTCCAACTTGGGCATCGACTACGGAACCAACCTGCAATGCGCTTGGGGAAGGCGAAGGCTTTTTTCGCTCTTTTTGAATTAGTTTTGGCACAAAGGTAGTTATTTTCCATCGTTTAGTTGGTCGTTTGAATGAAATTCTTTATTTTTGTACCGCATTTTAACATACAATAATCAAAATATGACATTTACAGAACTCGCATATCCAATATTCGAGCAGTCCATAGCCGACTATCATATACATGACAACATAGACCAGCCGATACAAAATCCGTATCAGGCTGGCACCATAGAGCACGACCTCTATCTGAAGAACTGGATAGACGCCGTGCAGTGGCATTTTGAGGACGTGATACGCGATCCGCAGATAGACCCGAAGGAGGCGCTGGTGCTGAAACGCCGCATAGACAAGAGCAACCAGGACCGCACAGACCTTGTGGAGAGGATTGACTCGTATTTCCTCACGAAATACAGAGACGTGAAGGTCTGCGACGATGCCACCATCAATACCGAAAGCCCGGCATGGGCCATCGACCGTCTGTCTATCCTCGCCCTGAAGATATACCATATGCGTGAGCAGGTGGAGCGCGCCGACGCCAGCGAGGAGCACAGGCAGACATGCCAGAAGAAGCTCGACGTGCTGCTTGAGCAGCGCAAGGACCTGTCTTCTGCCATCGACCAGCTGATAGCCGACATCGAGGCGGGCAGGAAATACATGAAGGTGTACAAGCAGATGAAGATGTACAACGACCCAAGCACCAATCCTGTCCTTTACGGCAAGAAATGACAGGCGAAAGGGCTGCTGCGGCATGCGCCATGGCAGCAAGATGGCACGCAAAGCCACAGCATTCCTCACACTTCACACTATCCACAACAGACAAAAACCATGAGACTAGGGTTTGACGCAAAGAGACTATACAACAATTTCACAGGACTGGGAAACTACAGCAGGACGATGATAGACATCCTCACGGCGGAGTTTCCCGATAATGAGTATTATCTCTACACACCCAAGACAAGGCTCAATGGGGTGACGCTGCCATACCTCGGCAAGCACAACTGCCACACGGTCACCCCAAAGGGAGTGATGAGAGGCAGCGCATGGCGCACCTACGGACTGGTCAGCGACATGAAGAGAGACGGCATAGAGCTGTTTCACGGACTCAGCAACGAGATGCCCACAGGACTCTTCCATTCCGGCATCAAGTCGGTGGTGACCATACATGATGTGGCCTTCCGCACATTCCCCGACATGTACCACTGGCATGACCGCAAGATATATGACATGAAATGGCAGTATGCCTGCAACCATGCCGACCGCATCGTGGCGATAAGCGAGTGCACCAAGAGGGATGTGATGGAATTCTACAATATTCCAGAGCACAAGGTGGATGTGGTCTACCAGCCGGTCAACCCTATCTTCTACCAGCCTCTCAGAAAAGAAAAAGTGGACCCGTACATGCTCTATGTCGGCTCTGTCAATTCCAGAAAGAACCTTCTTGGCGTTGTCAAGGCCATAGAACTGATGCCACACGACTTGCAGATGCCACTCGTGGTGGTGGGCGGCGGCGGGTCGTACAAGCAGAAGGTGAGGCAATACATAGCCGAACATCACATGGAGCATCTGTTCATCTGGCCAGAGATGGTGGACAATGCGGAGCTTCAGCGGCTCTACACCAATGCGCAGCTCTTCGTCTACCCCTCGTTCTATGAGGGATTCGGCCTTCCTGTGGTGGAGGCGCAGTTGTCGGGATGCCCTGTGGTGACAAGTTGTGTGAGCAGCCTGCCTGAAGCTGGCGGGCCATACGCTCTGCAAGCCGACCCTGCAAGCGAGGAGGATATATGTGAGAAGATGACCATGATGCTCACCGACAGCGAGTTGCGCAGCAAGGCCATAGCCAGGGGAAGAGAGCACGCCATGAGCGCCTTCCATCCTGCGACACTTGCACACAAGCTGATGGCTGTCTACAGAGCCTTGCTGTGAGGCTGGAGCGGCACGAGATAAGGACGTGGCGTCTACTGCATGGCTATTTTGAGCCTCCGCCGCATGATTACGTGGTGCCTGCCGCATGACTATGTGCAGTCTGCCGCATGACAAAGAGACTAAACTATACAATACATATATATATCACATACTTTATGAATTTTCTCGATAGAAACGAATTCAACTTCGAGCCTTCGCAGAAGGTCATCGACACAATAAAGAACTTCGATCCCAAGCAGTTGTGCTTCTACACACGCATCTATGACGAGGGAAAGAAGAGCATCGTCTCTGTGAAGTTGTCTGAGATATACGGCGTGCCAGAGGAGCAGGTGCTTCTCGGATATGGCGGAGAAGAGATCCTCAAGAACACGGTGCATTTCTACCTGACCAAGGGCAACAACAAGACCATACTCATACCGCAGTTCTCATGGTGGTACTACAGTTCCATCGCAGCTGAGGTGGATGGCAAGACCGAGATGTATCCGCTGTATGAGCAGGACGACACCTTTGCCTACAATGTGGACGAGGTGATAGAATACACCAACCGCATACGCCCTCGGCTGCTGCTGCTTGCCTCGCCCAACAATCCTACGGGCAACAGCCTCACGAGCGAGGAGATAGGACGCATCATGGAGAACATTCCAGAGGAGACCATGGTGCTTATAGATGAGGCCTATGCCTCATTCATCAACAACGATGTGGACTATATAGCTCCGCTGGTCAACAAATACTCCAACCTCATCATCTCGCGCACCCTTTCCAAGTTCTACGGACTGCCAGGACTGCGCATGGGATTCGGATTCATGGGGGCAGGACACAAGGACTTCCTCAAGTATGCCAACATGTATCTGGGCTATAATCGCTTCAGCGAGGCTGTGGCCATAGCGGCTCTGGAGAGCGAGGACCACTACCGCAAGGTGGCAGAGCAGATGGAGTGGGACAGACAGCTCTACAAGAAAGAGCTGGGACAGTTGCCTGGCTTCAAGGTGTACAAGAGCGTGGCAAACTTCATTCTCATCAAGTATCCAGCAGAGATAAAGGACGCCTTGCAGAAGGCTCTCATCGGGGAAAACTACAAGATCAAGTTCATGGGAGACCCCGGACTTGAGTCATGCGTGCGCATCACGCTTGGCCGTCCCGACCAGACTCAAGCTGTGTGTGACATCATAAAGAAAATTGCTACAGCATAAGAAGAAAAGCTACGGTATAAAGAGAGTAGCCACAGTTTGACTGGCCGCCTGCAATAGCGGAAACACTCTTGACCAAGCAGGTGCTCATGATTGTCTTGATCAGGAGCTCCTGCTTGATGCTTTTTTCTCCTACAAGAATCCTTAAAATACATAGTACATGAAAGCTATAATACTGGCGGCTGGCATAGCTTCGCGCCTCCGCCCTCTCACCAACGACAGGCCCAAGTGCTTGCTTGAGATAGGCGACAAATGTCTCCTGCAACGCTCTTTCGACGCACTTATATCCAACGGCATAAAGGAGTTTGTCATTGTGACAGGCTATCTGCACACGCTCATCGAGGACTTTCTGACAGAGCGCTACAAGGATGTGAAAATCACATTTATACACAACGCACGCTATGCCTCCACCAACAATATATACTCTCTCTGGCTGGCACGCCCCGAGGCAGAAGGACAGGATGTGCTCCTGCTCGACAGCGACATACTCTACGATCCGCTCATAGTGGCACGTCTGCTCGCATCGCCTCATGCCGACGTGCTGGCTCTCAACAACCATCCATTGGGCGATGAAGAGATGAAGGTCATCCCCGATGCGGAAGGCCGCGTGAAGGAAATAAGCAAGACGTGCTCTGTGGCAGAGGCCAAGGGCGAGTCGATAGGCATAGAGCGCATGTCGGCCTCATACACAGCGGCGCTTTATAAGGAACTGAAGAAGATGATGACAATAGAGGGTCTCGACAACATATTCTATGAGAGAGCCTTTGAGCGGCTCATACCGCAAGGGCACACCTTCTATGTGGAGGACACGACCGACCTCTTCTCCACCGAACTTGACACGGTGGAAGACTTCAACGCTGCCAGGCAGCTCATACCAGCCCATCTCTATTAGGCAGGTGAGCAACCCTGGTGTCTATAAAATAATTTTGAACACCTACTTACTTATGGCATCATACGACATACGTCCGCTTCAGTTGCGCATTCTCGACATCTTGCTTGCCGTGCATGATGTATGCAAGAAGCACAACCTGAGATATTACATCATCGCAGGCACCCTCCTCGGGGCCATACGCCACAAGGGATTCATCCCATGGGACGATGACCTCGACATAGGCATGCCTCGCCGCGACTACGACTTGCTCATGGCTCATGCCAGCGAATGGATGCCTGCGCCCTTTGAGGTGGTCAGCTACGAGACTGACAAGACCTATCCGCTGCCGTTCGCCAAGATACAGGATGCCAGCACCACGCTCATAGAGCGCATGCACCTCAAGTATCTGGGAGGCATATATATAGACGTGTTCCCTCTCGACGGAATGACGGCCAATCCTCTGTTGCAGCGCCTGCACTTCGCAAGATATTTCTACCTGAAGAAGGTGCAGTATTTCCTCTGCCGCGACCCTTACAGGCACGGGCATGGACCTTCGTGCTGGATACCGCTGCTGTGCCGCAAGCTGTACACTCTGGCTGAGGTGCAGGAGAAGATGCGGACGATGCAGAAGGCATACGACTTCGACTCGTCCGCTTTGGTGGTTGACCATGACGACGGTCGAAAAGGAATCATGCCACGCAGCGTGCTCGGCAAACCCACACCTGTGACATTCGAGGGAAAGACCGTGATGGGGGCTGAGAACCCTGACGCATATCTCTCGCAGAAATACGGCGACTACATGACCATCCCGCCTGGCCCGAAACAGCGGCAGCACAACTTCCACCTGCTCGACCTCGACACTCCCTACCGCGACAACAAGCGATAGGGACAGGTGCACACGAAGTGGCCTTCTTTGGTATAATGGCTGAGGGCTGTCTGGGTATTATAGAACAATAGATTCAAGCTCCTGCTTATTTATAATAGAATAACTTGAAAGCCTGCTTATGACACTTACGCTTTCAATCCTTATCCCCACATACAACAATGTATGTACATCGCTGGTGAAATCCCTGCAGCAGCAAGCTGCGGCATTGCCGTGTCTCGACTATGAGATACTTGTGGCAGACGATGGCTCTACCGACAAGTGCTCCGTCAGCCTCAACAGGGCTATAAATGACATGCCCGGATGCAGGTATCTTGAGAGAGAAAAGAATGTGGGAAGGGCCGTCATACGCAATTATCTCGCTCAGCAAGCTAAAGGCAGCTGGCTTCTGTTTATAGACAGCGACATGGTCGTGAGAAATCCTGACTTCGTGGCAACCTATACCAGCATCCTTCAAGAAGATACAATGGACTTGCCTGGCATATTATATGGAGGCTACACCACGGACTATGCTGACCGTAAGGCTCTTGCTTACAATCTGCGCTACATGATAGAGCGGAGAAATCCGCAGAATGCAGACTACCGCCTGCGCCAAGCGCATCCCTTCCATGATTTCCATACGTCCAACTTCGTCGTGCGCAGGGACATAATGATGAGGTATCCCCTGGACGAGCGCTTCAGGCATTATGGATATGAGGATGTGCTGTGGGGAAAGACGTTGCAGCAAGAGGGCATCGGAATCCTTCATGTAGACAACCCTCTGAGCTTTGAGCACTTTGAGACAAATAAAGCCTTCCTCGACAAGACCGAGGAAGGACTTCGCACATTATATCTTTTCAGAGATGAGCTGCGCGGCTATTCAGCTGTCATCGACTATGCCGACAGGATGTGCCGCATCCCTCTGGTCAAAGGCCTTGTGTGCAATGTGTTTCCCTTTGCCAGCCTGCACATCAAGTCGCGCCTCATGGGAATTGCGCCCAGCAGCTTTCTCTTCAGTGTCTACAAACTCTTGTATTTCATTCGTCTGATGCAATAGCTCTTGTTCGCTTTGTACAACAGCTGCGCGCATAAGGCAGCATCGACGCTCTCACTCACCTGCTCTTCAATATGTCTTTATAGCTCCGCTCCGTGTCATACTCCAGCGCTCCGTGGCATGTGGGAGCCTGCACTGGAGTCATATAGTCGCCATACATGATGGTCAGCACCTCGTCATAGCCTATTGGCACAGGCATCTTGATGTATTCAAAGGTCCGCCATTCCGTGTCCTTGTAGCAAGACAGCGGACGCTGGGGCGACTGGTGGTTGAACGTGATGTCCACCCAAGCTATGGCATCCTCTCTCTTCACGCTGCGGAGGATATTCTCATATCTGGAAAAAAGGACCTCGGTAGACAATGCTGGCACATGCTTTCGGCAATACAGCAGCAGTCCCTTGGACACTCCGAGCAGAACCTTATACGTCATTTTGAAACGTGCCTTTGCCGCGCTCAGCCTGTTGTAGTGGTTTTTGAATGAGCGGGGCTTCTTGGGCATGTAGTCAAGGGGAAATATGTCGATGAATATTCCGCTGTTGCTGGTGTATGTCTTCTGACCGTGACCGAATGCGGCGGTGTCGCTGTTGCGCAGCTGGGCATGACGGTGGGCGTAAAGGGGATCGGTATGCACAGTCTGGAAGAAGTATGGATGCTTGAACTCATCTGCCGCCACTTCCTGCAGACGGTCAAAGTCCTCACGTGGCATGGCCATGTCTATGTCATCATCCCAGGGAATGTAGCCTCCGTGCCTTATGGTGCCAAGCAGCGTGCCGCCTTCTGCCCAGATGGTCAACCCGTGCTTTGCGCACACACGGAACAGCTCCTGGAGCATGTCCATCTCTATAGCCCACACTCGTTTCATCTGCTCGCTCACTTCATAGCCGCTGCGAGTCTCCTTGCGCAGGAAGCCCTCTGGCGGATTGTGCTGTATGTTCATGTCGTCGTCAATGTTTTTTATGTTATTGCAATGTTGCTGGATGACAGGCAAAATGGCCTGATGAATGTAATATTGCTGAACGAATACAAAATTACGGAAAACTAACAAAAGTAGCAAGAATATGAGACTTTTTCTGACCTACGCGACTCCTGTCTGAAATATTATCCTTACCTTTGCCGCAAATATAAAGTGTAATAGACTTACTAATATAAATAATACGCTTACTAATATAAATAATGCACTTACTGACAATAAACATTACAATACTAACATCCGCATGAAGAAAATCATCACTCTGATGGCTGCCATGATGACGATGGCCGCTAATGCCCAGACACCAAAGAATGTGGGAGCAGACCTGTCGCTCCTCCCCGCATACGAAGAGGCCAAGACTGCCTATTATACGACGGCTGGCAGCAAGATAGACGATGTGCTCACATACACGCGCGACAAGGCGTCGTTCAACTCTGTCAGGGTGCGCCTGCATGTCAATCCCGACAACAGCCACAAGGACGGTGTGGTGCAGGACCTCGACTATGTGACCAAGTTTGGCAAGCGCATCAAGGAGGCTGGCATGGCATTCATGCTTGATTTCCACTATTCCGACACATGGGCTGACCCTTCCACCCAGACCATACCTTCCGCATGGTACAAAGGCGCTCTGTCTGCTTCCAACCCGAGCAACGCGGCGCTGAACGACACCATATACAACTACACAAGGCGTTGCCTGCAGCACCTTGTGGACAACGGAGCCGCTCCCGACTATGTGCAGATAGGCAATGAGGTGAGTTATGGCATGCTATGGCGCACCGATGCGGATAAGTGTTACTCAAGTTCATCAAGCACAGTGTGGAACCGCTTCACCGCTCTGCTCAAACGCGCCAGCAAGGCTGTGCGTGAGGTGACGCCAGAGGCCAAGATTGTGGTTCATCTTGAACGCTCTGGCGACTGGAACCAGTGCAACCTTGTGCTGACCAAACTCAATAAGCTCGACTATGATGTCATAGGACTCTCATACTATCCGTTCTGGCACGGCACAATAGCCAACCTGGGACAAAACCTGGACAGGCTCGCTGAGGCCTATCCGTCCAAGGAGGTGCAGATAGTGGAGACTGCCTACTATTACCAGCATTTCCCTACAGGCACATCGGGCTATGACGACACCACCGCCACATGGCCAGGCTCTCCTGCTGGGCAACAGGCCTTCATTGAGGACCTGACGGAGGAGCTGAACAAGCACAGCAATGTGACAGGACTGTACTACTGGTGTGCTGAGGAGAATGGTTCGGGCAAGAACAGCACCGTCATCACCCACTGGCTCAACCGTGGCTTGTGGAACGCCAACACGGGCAAAGCCCTGCCTGGCTTGTTCTCCTTGAAGAAGTTTTGCGGCAACAACATGGTAGGTGTGGAGAATGTAAGCGTCAGCTTGCCTGCATCAGCAGCCGTATATGACGTGAAAGGGATGAGGCTGCCAACTGACGCGCTCTCTGGCATCTATATACGTGAGGGGAAGAAGTTCATCCGGTAAGCAGAGCAGACGGCCAGAGAAATCTGTACGTCTCACAATAATAACAGGTCTCACAATAATAACAGGTCTCACAATAATAAATTGTAGACCTCGCAATAAGAAACTGAGCATAAGTAGGTGTTCATAATTGTTTTTATATTTAGCGTGCTCTATCTTGAGGCAGATTTCCCTTCTGTTTGATGGAGCTATGCGGGCATAGTGACTGATAAATAGAAGGAAAATATGACCGAGAGAGAGTGCGACAAATATGAGAACGACGTACTTTGATACTATAAAATAATTTTGAGCACCTACTTATATAAATATATTCGCCCTGAAGGGACAGCAAGCAATAATAGTCATACGGATAATAAAGCTTGCCGCCACTTCAGGGCGAATACGTTATATGCCGTCAGCATGCCACTCTTTCTTGTGGCACATCCGCGTCATCAATAAGCCACTATACAAGGTATGCCTAAGGCTCTCACCCTGTCGGCGATGGAGTCAAGCTCCTCGTGTGAAGCCTTCTTGAGCCCGTGTGCCGGTGTCTCTCTGTCTATAGTGTAGACCATCACCTCCTTAGGGGCTATTGACTTTATGGTCTCAAGCCATGGGGTCACAAAAGCGTCGGATGTGTTGTCGACAGACTTGCCATGAAAATCCCCCTTCATGAACATGGACTGTATGATGCAGCGGTTGCCGAACTCTCGCAGACGGCCGATGATGTCCGTCAGCGCATAGTGGCCGTTGGGACGGTCCACAGTCTTGATGTAGTCTGTGGACACCGTGTCGAGCTTGCACATGTTGTTGTCCACCCGGCACAGCGCATCAAAGACTTCCTGGCGTGTTATCTGTGTGGAGTTGGACAGCACGCTCACCTTGGCGTTAGGGAAATACTGGTCTCTTAAGGCTATGGTGTCGTCTATGATGCTGGCGAAGTCGGGATGCAGCGTAGGCTCGCCGTTGCCGGCAAACGTGAGCACGTCGGGAGACGGGCCCTCTGCCTGCATCTCTCTCAATTGGGCCTCAAGAGCCTTGCGCACCTCTTCTCTTGTGGGGCGCGGCTGGTGAGGAACGAAGTCGTGATTGAATCCACATTCACAGTAAATGCAGTCGAAAGAACAGCATTTGCCATCGCCCGGCATCAGGTTTATGCCAAGCGACACTCCCAGCCTGCGGCTATGGATCGGGCCGAAGATGGGTGAAGGATAAATGACTGTCATGATGGTATGCGTTAGTCAAATATAAAGATGATTATAGACACCTACTTGGTGCCTTGTGATATGTGAGCATGCTGCTTTATGCTGGCAAGTGCGGCATACTTGTCATACATCCAGCTTGTGAGGAAGAAGAATGCCACCGCGCTGATGAAGCCGCATATGGAGTCTATCAGATAGTGGGCCTGGATGTACACCGTGGCGCAGCAGAGCAGGATGTACACGGGAAACATCACCCAGAAGAGCCATCGGTTTCTTGTCTTCCATGCCAGCATCATCGTCACGGTGCTCATGCCTACATGGCTGCTCGGAAAGGCTGCTGTCGGCCTTTCACCCACTTCCTGTGCGCCCGACACCAGTTGGCTGAAGATGCCTTTTATCTCAGGAGTGAGCATGTCTGTGTGGCTTTGGAAGTAATACTTTATGTCGGGAAAGACACCGCTGTTTGCCGCCTCCACGCCTACTGCCTTGAAATAATACTGCGGTCCGGCCACGGGCAGAAACTCATATATTATGTAGTAGATGAAGAATGAGCCGAGAAACACAAAGCCGGCCTTGTCGGCCTGGTCGTACCGGCACAGAAGATAGAAGATGAGTGTGGCCCCCATCATGTAGTAATAGGCATAATAGCCCATGTTGAAAGCCTCGCTCCAGAAGGTGCTGCTCACCATCTGGCAAAAGACCAGCGCTGGCTGGCAACCGAAGAGCGCCTGGTCTATGCCAGCGAACACATGGTCGAGGTATGGAAGCTGGCTGCAGAAGTCGTAGGTCTCGGGATACCAGAAGATGAGTCCCAGCAGCGGCGGAAAGACTCTCAGTATGCGTGTCAGTCGGCATGGCATGAAGCGGTAGATGCCGTATGTCATTCCCATGGCTACCAGCATGGCCACACGTGTGATGACCATGCCCATGGCGTCATTCAGGTCGTTCCAGTATATGCCTGTGAGTGCGGAGGTGAACACGATGTACAGAAGGGTGAGGACCTCCATGCTCCATAGCCCCTTTACATATTCTTTCTTAGTGAAATCTTTTATTGTCATTAGTTGCTTATGCTGTAAGTGGCGCGAAAGATAGTCCTGCAGAGGGCAGAACTATCTTTCGCATCCCTATTTTATTCCATTGTTTGCGGTATGATTATTGCCTGAGGTGGCAACTGCGTTTGTCCGCCTGCATCGCGCCTCTCATGCAGGCTTTCACAGCCATCCGTTGTCCCTGTACCATGCCATGCATTCCTTCACGCCACGCTCCAGCTGCCACTCTGGCCTGAAGCCCAGGTCTGTCTTGATGGGGCTGATGTCACATTGCCAGTTGCGCTGGCGCATGATGCGGTACTTGTCGCCATTGAGCGTGCTGGGCTTCTTGGTCATGTACGACAGTTGCTCTGCCGCATATGATATGACCCACAGCAGCCACAGCGGAGCCTTGATGTGCAGCACGGTGCCGATGCCCAGCTCACGCTGTATCAGGTCGCTGAAGGCGCGGCTGCTGTAGCTGTTCCCGTCGCTCACGCAGTATGTCTTGCCACAGGCCACGTCAGCTTTGCCTATGGCAGCGAAGATGGCGCTGACCAGGTCGCGCACGTAGACGAACGTGAGCACCTGCTTCTTGTATCCTACCGAGAAGTCTACATGGCTCTTTATCGACTGCGCCATCATGAAGTAGTCTTTCTCTCGTGGGCCATACACTCCTGTGGGGCGGAAGATGGTGTAGCAGAATCTGCCGCCTGTCTCAGCGCGCTTCTGCTCCAGAAAGCGCTCACTTGCCACCTTGCTCTCGCCATAGGCGGTGTTGGGCTGCGGCTCGTCTGTGTCGAGCAGGTCGGGATACGACCCGTCTGCTCTCATCTCCTCGTGTATGGGGCCGAGCACGCTGAGGCTGCTGAGGTAGAGAAACTGCGAGGGGAGCATGTCGAGGGCCTCCAGGGTGTTGACCAGATTCCTGGTGCACTCGTAGTTGTTCTTCATGAAGTCCTCACGGCGCAGGCACTTGGTCGCTCCAGCCGCATGGATGACCACATCCCATATGCCGGCCTTCTTCTTGTAGCCTTCCAGCTGGGAATGCAGCTTGTCGGCGTCTGTCATGTCAAGAAAAGCGAAGTGGAGCTTCTCCTGCTGCAGCCACTTGCGACTCGAATGCTCCCTCATGCCAGCCCAAGTGGACATGCCTCGCCGAAGTGCCTCCTCACAGAGAAAACTTCCGATGAATCCGCTTGCTCCTGTAATAAGTATATTCATATTTAAGCTTGATTTAGGTGCAAAGTTAGCACATTTATCCCGATTTTCAACATTTTAACGATATTGCAAAGCTTTTTTCCAAATAAAACAACTAAATTAGGCGAACAAAACGAGAAAACGACAACTGCACTATGGGAAAAAAGAGTAAAAGCGGACTTCTGAAGTCCAGTATCAATAAGCGTGAGCTGTCTGCCATGCTGACCGACTTCCTGAGTTCACATCAGGGTGTGGGATACACACTTCACAAGCTGTTCCAAAGCCTCAAGCTGTCGAGCCACCCGCTGCGCATGCTGTGTGTGGACCTGATAAACGAGATGCTCGAAGACGGCACGGTGGTGCGCAAGAATAATGATGAGATAACATACAACGGTGTCTCGCAGATGAAGGAAGGCACCTTCAACCGCACGTCTGGCGGCAGAAACTTTGTCGACACAGACGACGGCATAGGCATAGCCATCTATGACGAGGACACGCTCCATGCCCTGCCTGGCGACAGAGTGAAGGTCGGAGTCCTCGCCAAGAAGCGCGGCAGCAAGAAACTGCGTGGCAGCGTGGTGGAGATAGTCAAGCGGAGCGAGAAACCCTTTGTGGGCACTCTGCAGATGCAGCACAGCGTGGCTTTTCTCGACGCTCCGTCTGCCATGCTCATTACAGACATAGTCATACCAGCCGACAAGCTCAACGGGGCTAAGGACGGCGACAAGGTGGTGGTGAGGGCCACAGACTGGCCAATGGACTCGCGCAATCCTGTGGGCGAGGTGGTCGATGTGCTTGGAGCCGGAGGCAACAACGACACGGAGATGCACGCCATACTGGCTGAGTATGGATTGCCGTATAAGTATCCAGAGAACGTGGAGGCCGCTGCCGACAAGATAGACGCAGGCATCACTCCTGAGGAGATAGCCAAGCGAGAGGACTTCCGCGACACTTTCACCGTGACCATCGACCCGAGAGACGCCAAGGACTTCGATGACGCCATATCCATCAAGAAGATAAAGGAAGGACTCTATGAGATAGGAGTGCACATAGCCGATGTGAGCCACTACGTGCTGGAAGGCTCCGTCATAGACCAGGAGGCACAGCAGAGAGCCACATCTGTCTATCTGGTCGACAGGACTATCCCGATGCTCCCGGAGCATCTCTGCAACATGCTCTGCTCCCTGCGTCCCGACGAGGAGAAACTGACATTCTCCGTCATCTTCGACATGAACGACGATGCGGAGGTGCTCAATTACCGCATACGCCACACCGTCATCAAGAGCAACAGACGCTACACGTATGAGGAGGTGCAGTATCTGCTGGAGCAGAACGGCGAGGCACGCGAGTGCGAGATGATACGTTCTGGAAAGGCCAAGCCCACGCAGCCCATACCTGCGCAGGAGGTGCTGGCCGACACAGAGCTTAACGCTTTCCGCGACAGCCTGCCTGTCATCGACCCCGCCAGTGTGCCTGTCACTCCTGTTCCCGACGACCACCGCAAGGGGGAGAATGCCGACATGCTCATCACGCTCAACCGCATAGCCCACAAGCTGCGCGACAAGCGCTTCAAGGAAGGGGCCATCAACTTTGACCGTGAGGAGGTGCGCTTCGAAATAGACCCTGACGGAAAGCCCATACGCGTCTACTTCAAGAATGCCAAGGACGCCAACAAGCTGGTGGAGGAGTATATGCTGCTGGCCAACCGCACCGTGGCGGAGAGCGTCGGCAAGGTGAAGAAGGGAGATAAGGCCAAGACCCTGCCCTACCGCATACATGACCTGCCCGACTCTAACAAGCTGGACAACCTGGCTTCCATCGCCTCGCGTTTCGGCTTCCACCTCGTCACAGTGGGCAAGAAGACTGATGTGGCGAAGAGCCTCAACAAACTGCTCTCTGAGGTGCGCGGCAACCGCATCCAGAACCTCATAGAGAACGTGTCGCTGAGGGCCATGCAGAAAGCGCGCTATTCCACATATAATATAGGCCACTACGGACTTGGCTTCGACTACTACACCCACTTCACGTCGCCTATCCGACGCTATCCCGACCTCATGGTGCACCGCCTGCTCACACGCTACGCTGATGGTGCGGCCAGCGCAAGCCAGAAGAAGTATGAGGGTCTCTGTGAGCACAGTTCTGCCATGGAGCAACTGGCAGCCAGCGCCGAGAGAGCCAGCATCAAGTACAAGCAGGTGGAGTTCATGTCAGACAAGATTGGCGAGGAGTATGATGCCCACATCAGCGGCGTGACCGAGTATGGCATCTATGCAGAGGTGGACGAAAACCACTGCGAGGGCTTCATCCCAACACACACGCTGGGCAACGAGGGCTTTGTCTTTGACGACAAGAACTATTGCCTTGTGGGACGCCAGACACATCGCTGCTTCGCTCTTGGCGACCCTGTGCGCATCAAGGTGGCAAGCGCCAACCTCTACCGCAAGGCTCTTGAGTATGAGCTTGTGGGACAGCTTGCCACAGAGGGCCACGTGCATGCCGGCTTCTACGCTTCCATTGCCGATGCTGGCAAGCGCGGAGGCAAACAGTCTTCCAAGCCGTCAAAGCGTGGCGGCAAGAAGGCCGGCAGGGCCGCGAAGAAAGGCGCGGGCAAGCAGAAGGGAAAGAGAAAGAAATGAATGGCGCTTGCGTGGCCTTGACGCTAATGGCCAGGCTGCGCTTGCTGTCAGGAAGTGAACCTGAAATGACGCATGCATGACTTGCGTGCTGCGCAGCTCCATGTGGCGTGCGTTCATGCTGCGAGTGACATTACAAAACCATAGGACTTAGCCAATGTAAACCTATTGTTTGCAGAGGCTAAGCCCTATGTTTTTTTTGTGGATATCCCCGACTGCTTATATTGGTCAAAGTAAGCCATTCTCATATTTGCCGCACGCTCTTTGGGCTTCCTTCCATTATGAAAGGCAGTCGCTATGCCAGCATCCCACGAGAATATCCGCTGGCAGTCCACTTGGAGCACCAACTGAGAATATCCGTTGACCGCCATTTGGAAACACCAGCCGAGAGCATCCGCTGCCTCCAAAGAAGGCGGTAATGTCATCTGGCATGTCACCCTCCTGTTGCTCTATGCTCTGTCTTCTCTCTCGCACAAGTATAAGTGTTTTTCGGGTTGGCAACATGCAATGCCCTCGTGTGGCCGTCTTCTCGCGCGCACACGCATAAGTGTTTTTTTCGTCAAAAAAGTGTCAAAGTATCATTATAGGCAGAAATGACAACATTATCAATATGATATACATATTATTATATACAATGATACTTTTCGGAAAAATGGCAAAGAAGTATCATAAAAGTGTCATAGAAGTATCATAAAAGTGTCATAGAAGTATCATTTATGCATGGTTTTTATCATAAAATCACTATATAAGTACCATATACAGACGAGAAATTGCTGATTTTTGATGCTTACACCGCCTAAAAAGCAGGGGCACATCAAACATTTATTCTTCTGCTTCGTCTATGTAAATGCTGACTTCGAGCATTTTGCCAAGTCGGTTGACTTCTCGCACATATAATGTTCGGTACTCTATTACGCCTCCTTTCATCATGCCTGCCAGTAGGTCTGCGGCAGAACGCCATGCGGTAAGCCTGTGAGCAATCTGTGGCTCTTCAAGGACCAGCACGTGGGCATTGGATGACCAAGCCTTGGGCATTGGGTGACCAAGCCTTGGGCATCGGGTGACCAAGCGCTTGGGCATATGTTGCCCAAGCCTATGGGCAATGAGTGCCCAAAGTGTGGGGTGTATTTTGGGTCACCTGCAAAAGCGTGTGTCTTGATATACTAAACAAGCCATCTTTTCGTTCTTTAAAAAATAGACAATGAAA
>CAKQRW010000039.1 GCA_934271655.1 uncultured Bacteroidaceae bacterium
GCGGAAATAGCTCAGTTGGTAGAGCACAACCTTGCCAAGGTTGGGGTCGCGAGTTCGAGTCTCGTTTTCCGCTCTAAGGTTTTTAATTTGTAAATATGAAAATCAATGGTCATGAGACTGTTGATTTTTTTTTATGTCTGTTCCTAAGGGAAGAGTATATTCAGCCTCAAGATAGAGCATGCCAAATGTAAAAATAATTATGAGAGGCCTGCTTAGTAATGCAGCACATTCGTTCTGGTGGAATAATAGACTGGCACCTATAAAGGCCTGCTTAGTAAAGCATAACAGCACACTTGTTAGGGTTGAGAACCCGAACAAGTGTGCTGTCCCGTTATAAGCATATCTTTTCTGTGGTTGGGTCTTGACAGCCCTTCCTACGTGCATGCTGTACCTTTACGGCGCAGATGCCGCTAGATGATAGTCAGCCCAAGCCCTTTCTTGAGTGTTAGCTTGATCTTATTGGGGGCATGTGTGTCATATGCGTCATGTTTCAAGCTTGCTATTCTCCTCTGAAAAGCCTAATGGCCCTCTCCGCCTTCTTGCCGTCGCTCTTCTTGGCATCGCCTCCAGGCTTGTCTGTGTCTATATCGAGAATGTTCCTGTATTGGTTGCGGTCGATGATTGGCATAATCTCGCACTCCAGTATCTCTTCGATAGGGCCAGAGTAGAACGGGTGCATGCAGGTGTTGAATGTGCCGTGGTCTATGTTCTCTACGGAGATGAAACGGTAGTAGTCGCTGTTGCGGGAGTGGAAGAGGATAGAGAGCACGTCGCCTGGCATGGCAGGGCTGACAAATACAATCCTTGACTTGTTGTTGATGCTCTTCGGCACCCATTTCTGCGACTTGAGCAGTTCGCCCATGTCGATTTTTGATATCTCTCCTGAAGCGTAGACCACAATGAGTGAGCCTTGCCTCTCTTCGTCGTATATGCCGAGCGAGAGGCATCCATACTGCATGTCGGGTGTGACGCTGTAGGTGTTGTTGTCGAAGATGTTGACAAAGACAGGCAGGTCTTCCTCCAGCATGCCGTCATTGCTGTGGCGTGAGGCACGCACGATGCTTGTGCATATGGAGGATATGTCTGTGGAGTATTCCAGAGGCTTGCTGGCCATGCTGTCTCGCTTTTCTTCTGTCTTTTCTGCACATGCAGTTTCGGAAGGCAAAGCCGACTCCAAGACTTTTTCCACTTGGTCTTTCTCGATATTGGATGCAGCCTGCAGCCTGTTGCTGATGAAGGTGCTGCGGTATTCGTCCGACACGTGGCGTGACGATGTGCCTCGCCTCTCGTAGAATACTCCTTCTATGCTGACAGGCCGTGGGCATGGCTGTATGCTGATGACATAGACTGGCAGTTGCGCCTCTTCATCGAAGTGTGTCTTGATGCAGTGGTCGGCCTCCTCGCCTGGCACGAGCATGCGGTTTATCTGGTTGCGCACGTAGGTGTCGTATTTGTCTCGGCTGCCGCCAAAGGCAGGGTGCTTGAGGTCTTCCTCTATGCCGCGCTCCAGGTGGGTCTTGTCGTCCACGCCGATGTACAGTTCGCCGCCGTCAGCGTTGAGAAAGGCGCAAATCTCCTCCATAATCTTGTGTGTCTGGCGAGGCAGGTCGGGATGCATGGTGTCGGGAGGGCAGACGATAGAGGTCTTGAATTCCTTGGTGAAGGTCTCCTGTCCATAGTCCTTCTTCGGATTGTCTTTCTTTTGCAGTTTGAGAAGTTCCTTGATGTGCTCCTGCACATCGAGTGCCTGCGCTCCCATGCTGGTCTTCTGCATGAAGTTGTATGAAATGACGAGCTGTGCCAGTTCGGCGAGGTCGGGGCTGGATGTGTCGCAAGCAAGGTCGCACAGCTCGCGGTTGTGCTCATCGTTGCCCATATAGCTTACTATTTGCAGTTTGCGAAACTGGTGGTACAGGGCTGAATGGTGTGTGAACAGCTCGCTGTTGCTGGCGTGAAAGCGGTTGATGAGTTCCTCCGACAGGCCGTCGTTGATGTCAAACTCATACAGCAGTTCGATAAGCGCCATCTTGCTCTCGTAGTACAGCTCCTGCTTGCTGTCTTCGATGATATGCGCTATCAGCTTGCAGAATCCGAGGTAGTTGAAAGCCTTGATGTAGTCGTTGTCCAGTGAGGCCACGCTGTCGATGATATTCATCAGCTCCTCTATGCGTGGCCTGTCTATCATGTCGGTCACGGAGTCTGTCTCGCTGTTGTCTTCCTCCTCGTATGTTTCGGCCGATGAGTAGTTGCTCATGAGCGTGCCGAAAGCATCTGCGAGTGTGAGGCGGATCTCGGGGGCTATGCGGCAGAACTGCGCCATCATGAAGCCAGGCTTGCCTGCCTCCAGGCATGTGGCCTCGATGACAGTGCCTTTGGGCATCTGTATTGGCGTGTCGTCCTCGGAGTAGCTCACCGACATGGAGAGCCCTTGCTCGCTCACGGCAAAGAACGGTGTGAGCGTGTTGCCGCCAGTCACCACACAGTAGACGTGGTCGTTGTATTTCAGATTCTCGTAGCGGTAGTTGTCGCAGAATTCGTCGATGTTTTCTTTTGCGGCAAACTTGTATGTGCCGTCGGGGCATATCTCTGTGACATAGGCGTCGAAGATAAGTGGCTTGCCGTTCCTTTCGAAAGAGAACAGTCCTACAGCTGGAGTGGCATATCCCACGATGTCGGCCATGCGGATGGTGCCTTTGGCCTGCACATTGTCCGGATGGTTGATGACCTTGCACTCAAACGTTGGGGTCTCTGCAGCTGTTTGCCGTGTGACGATGATGTTCGCCTTTTCGTCTATGTAGAGATTGGTATCCTTGTTCTTCTTCTCATTCTTGCTGGCGGAGTTCTGCAGCCGCAGCCTCACGTCTGTCCACAGCTGTTTGTAAGGCTTGAGAGCCCTTCTGTTGAGTTTGCTGATGGCGGAAGGCTTTGTGGGCAGTTCCACCTGCAGGTTGTTCCACATTTCGAGAAATTCGGGCAACTGGCCATAAGCCTTGTCGGGGTCAAGCTCTTTCGGCACGATTCTCACGCCAGTGTTGTCGAGCAGTATGTCGGCATCCTTGCCCTCGTATCGCATCGATGTGCTGATGTCTGGCGTGAAGGCGGCTATCTGGCTGGCTATGATACATGCCATGCGGCTGGTGTCGCTTGTCTTGTCGATGGCGCAAGGTTCCTCCTGTATGGCTCCGATGAGCGTGTAGTAAGCCACGTTGAGCATGCTGAGAGGGTCGACGACGCCGACAAGCGCGCAGTAGCGGTAGAGCATGGCGAGGTTGAGCGTGCTGTCGATGAGCGCATCGTCCTCGTCTGTCAGGTTGAATTGCAGAGCGAGGGCCTGCACCATGTTGTCGAGGGCCTGCCTGTCTGTCTGCACCTTGTCTTGGCTGTGGTAGAGAGTCTGTATGAAGAATTCCAGCAGCTTTATCCACACCAGCTTGAAGGGCTTGCGCCTCCAGTTGCTCATGTTGCCGCTGCGCAGTGTCTTGTATATCCTGGGCATCATGGAGCTGATGAACTCCTCCCCGTTGCTGTCCATCGACTTGGTGAGAAACATGCACATCATGATGTAGAAAGCTTCCTTTGGATGGAAGACATAGCCTGTGTTCTGCAGTTTGCTGAGCAGCCTGTCTATCTTCTCCTCTTCTGTGTTGGACTCCACGGCCTCCAGCGCACAGATGTAGTAGCCTGTCTGCTCAATGAGTGTGGTGAACCGCTCTTCCAGGGCCTCTCGCTCGTTGGCACTGCATCTGAGCAGCATGTCGCTGTCTTCCAGCACGGCCAGGCATGCCTGTCGTATGTCGCACAACTGCTCTTTGCCAGCGCCATGTTCTTTGCAGAGGGAGAAAATCCATTTGTGACACTCGGAGTCGAATGATCCCAAAGGTTCGTCGGCCAGCAGCAGGTGTGTTATGGACTCAGCTTTGGATGTGTCCATGTGCTGGCTGAACAGAGCTGTCACGTTGTCTGTGCCGATGGTGAACTGGCTTTTCTCCAGTGTGATTTTCTCCACCAGCTCCACGTTGGTCCGCTTGTTGTTTATTGATTTTATCCTGCACAGCAGGCTGGGCGTGATGGTGGGATTGATTTTATACTTGTTGTCGAGATAGGTGGTGTAGCCATACTTGTCCTTCAGGTAGTAGTAGGTGTTTGTCACTTTCTCTATTTTGTAGTTCACTTCATCGCCTTCGGAGTAATGCTGCCGCAGGAGCGTCTCCATGTCTTGCGTTATTATGCAGTTGTTTTGTGAACGTTCGATAGTGCACGTTATTTCTCCAGGATTGCCTTTCCCTATCTGTTCGGGCACCATGTGCACTCTGTACATTTTGTTTTCGTATTCAACGATGTAAGTCTTTGCCATGTCGTCGACTCTGGCCACTTTTAGGTGTTGAAGCTGTTTCATTGTGGTTTTAAGTTATGTTGTTCGATTTGTGTTTTTTTTGTGATAAGTCGGTGCTCATAATTACTTTTGTGCGCTCCGACACTCTAAAATAATTTAGAACACCTGCTTGGGTATGCTGTTGTGAAAAAAGGAACAAGCAGAATGTGCTAATGTTGTGAAAAAAGGAACAAGCAGAATGTGCTACTGCTCGTTCCTTCGTATGGTTTCAGATTGTCATAGCAGTGTGATGTGGATAGTCTTGTCTCTTGTCTGTGCTTTTGCGGCCATATGTCTTCTATTCAAAGAACTGGCTTATTTTTTGCCGCTCTCCGGCCACGATGATTGTGTCGCCGTCGGAGAGTATGATGTTGGGGTCTGGATTGGTCACTGTCTCGTCGCTGCCGTGCTTGGCCACTCCGATGATGACGCATCGGCTGCGTTCCCTGATGCCAGAGGCCTTGATGCTCACCCCGCACAGCGGTGATGAGGCTGTGATGGTGTAGTTGTCGAGGATGATGCTGTCGTCCAGCTTCTCCTGTGGCTGTGTCTTGATGCTTGTTTCAAGCATTCTCTGGAAGAGCGTGATGTCGGCCTCTGTTCCTGCGATGATGATGCGGTCGCCAGGATAGAGGCGGTTGTTGCCTCCAGGAATGTTGATGTTGACGCCTCCACGTATTATGCGCACTATGTTGGCTCCTGTCACATTGCGGATGTTGAGGTCCTTGAGGGCTTTGCCGGCAAAGGCCGAGTCGTGGGGCACGTCAATCTCTGCTATGTTGAGGTCGATGCTGAGCAGCGTCTTCTCTGCCTCGCGCTCCAGTCCGCGTTTTGACTCGGCCAGACGTTCGCGGGCGTACAGGTTGTCGTTGAAGAGCCGCAGCAGCTGGTTGACGCCGGGCGCCATGTATATGTTGAGCATGATGATGCGCAGCACTCGTCTTGTGTGCTGGTAGCGTGGGTCCCTCTTCATGCTGCTGCTGTCGTTGTGGCGTTCGGTGTTGCTGTCGAGCAGCTTGCGTGTCTGCTCTGTCATGTGCCGCTCTAAGAAGTTGAGAGTGGGGTAGGCGAGCCGCATGATGTAGGGTGTGAGGAAGGTAGTGATGACACTCACTGCCACGATGATGGGGTAGAGGCTGGAGTCGGTGACACGCAGGCTCTGTCCGAGGCTGGCAATGATGAAGGCAAACTCTCCCACTTGCACCAGCGAGAAACCGGTCTGCAGGGCCACGCGCAGAGGCTGTCCTGAGAGCAGTGTGCCGAGGCTGCCGAAGATGATTTGCCCTATGATGACCACTGCGGTGATGATGGCTATAGGCAACCAGTATTGCAGCAGCATCGACGGATTGATCATCATGCCCACTGACACGAAGAATATGGCGCCGAAGATATTCTTCACAGGCTGCACGAGATGCTCGATGCGCTCTGCCTCGATGGTCTCAGCCAGCACAGAGCCCATGATGAAGGCTCCGAGCGCGCTGCTGAAGCCTGCCTGCACGGCGAGAAGCACCATGCCGAGGCAGAGGCCGATGGAGAAGATGGTGAGTGTCTCATTGTTGAGATACTTCTTGAACCTCTTCAGGAAAGTGGGGATGATTATGATGCCAAGAACAAACCACATGGCTATGCAGGTGATGAGTTTGCCCACTTGCCATATAAGCTCATGTCCCTCAAACTCATTCTTCACGGCGATGGATGTGAGCAGGACCATCAGCACTACGGCAAAGAGGTCCTCGACGATGAGTATGCCGAAGCACACACCGGCGAAGCGGTGGTTCTGCAGGCCTGCCTCCTCTATAGCCTTGAAGACGATGGTAGTGGACGACATGCATAGCATGCCACCCAGGAAGAGGGCGTTCATGTCGCTCCAGCCGAGCAGGTGGGCTGTAAGCATCCCGGCGCACATCATGCCAGTGATGATGACTCCTGCTCCTATGACGGCTGTGCCGCCCACCTTGATGAGTTTCTTGAAGGAGAACTCCAGTCCGAGGCTGAAGAGGAGAAAGAGCACGCCGATCTCGCCCCATGTCTCCACGTTGCCAGCGTTGCTCACCCACGACTCGCCTAACATGTGTGGGCCGACACACATGCCTGCTACTATGTAGCCAAGCACGACAGGCTGCTTGAAAAGCTTAAACAGCAGGCTTGTTATGCCTGCTGTCAGCATAATGATGCAAAGGTCTTGAATCATTGTTTGCTATTATATATTCTGCTATTATTATATATAATGTGTAAGTAAGTGCTCATTCATGGTTATGCTTGCGCATCATGACGCGCGCGATGCCAATGCCACAAAGATGGCTCGGGAATATTTGCAGGGGATTTGTGGATATTGCATGCAGGCGCGGCAAGTGCGCGCGCCTGCTCACTCTGCTCCTTCGGTTTCCTGCAGCTCTTGCTCCGCCATGTCCTCATCGAGGTTCTTCTCCCACAGATAGTGCTTGGTCTCTTTTGCTATCACGCCAGAGAGGGCGAGGAGCGACACAAGGTTAGGTATGGCCATGAGCGCATTCATGATGTCAGCCATGTTCCACACCAGGGTGAGGCTCATGGTGGCTCCTGAATAAAGCACGAGGATGAACACTATGCGGAAGAAGATGATGCTCTTGCGTCCGGCTATGTATTCCAGAGCCCTCTCGCCGTAGTAGCTCCATCCGAGTATGGTGGAGAAAGCGAAGGTGACGATGCCGAAGGAAAGGATGGGCGTTCCCACATATGGTATCATGTTGAAGGCTTTCTTAGTCAGCATGCCGCCGTCGTTCTGGCTTATCTCTGGATAGGCTATGATGCTTGACACGATGACTAGGCCTGTGATGGCGCAGATGATGACAGTGTCCCAGAATGTGCCTGTGGACGACACGAGGGCCTGGCGCACGGGGTTGCGTGTCTGCGCCGCTGCTGCCACGATAGGCGCAGAGCCCATGCCGGACTCATTGGAGAAAAGTCCGCGGGCTATGCCGTAGCGTGCCGCGCACATGATGACGGTTCCGGCTGTGCCGCCTCCCATGGCCTTGAGAGAGAATGCCTCATGGAAGATGAGCGAGACTGTCTCACCGAGGTATGCGCGGTTGAGGAAGAGGATGTAGAGGCAGCCTACTACATATAGGGCAGCCATGAGCGGCACGAGAGCTGTGCATATCTTGGATATGCTCTTCACACCTCCTATGATGGCGCATCCCACTGTGGCGGCGAGCAGGAAGCCCACCACCATCTTGGTGAGGCTTGGATCCATGATGTCGCTGCACACGATGGCGAGGTTCTCGCTGATGGCATTGGCCTGAACGGTGTTGCCGATGCCGAACGTGGCTATGACGGCGAAGATGCAGAAGACCACGCCGAGCCATCTCTGGCCCAGTCCTGTCTCAAGCGCCATCATCGGGCCGCCTATCATGCGGCCGTCTGGAGTTCTCTTGCGATACTTGATGGCGAGCAGTCCCTCGCTGTATTTGGTGGCTATGCCAAACACGCCGGTCATCCAGCACCACAGCACGGCTCCGGGTCCGCCGAGGCTTACGGCTGTTGCCACACCGATGATGTTGCCTGTGCCGATGGTGGCTGCCAGTGAGGTGGCGAGGGCGGCAAACTGGCTCACATCACCGTTGGAGCCTTTGTCTTTCTTGACAGACAGCTTGATTGCTGTGAGGATTTTCCTTTGCGGAAACCTCAGTCTGAACGTCAGGAAAATGTGTGTGCCAAGGAGCATGATTATCATGGGCCATCCCCACATATAACCGCTCACATCTTCTGTGAATTTGAGTATCGTGTCCATAAATGTTTAGGTATGAGTTTTGTAATGTCGTTGTTCGTTTGTGTTTGTATGCTTTGTGCGTGTCTTTGTCATGTCATGGCATTAGGCTGAGCGTTTCCCGAAAATGATCAGGGACATGAAAGAAGTAGTGTACCGATAGCTGGCATCATTTCTGTTTGTGCCCATTTGCGCCAGCTGATGGATTAGGCGGCCATGATGTGCCGCACTGAACGGAAAAACCGTAAAGTGGCAACTTGCTGTATCGCAAATTGCCACTTCTGCTGTTGGAGCTATGCGGCAACAGGCAATATGGCTGCGCCGTTTAGTATGTTCTGTAGAGAAGCCATGCGTCAGGATAAGTTCCGCGGAGCTGGTCGCGTGAGCTGACAGCCGACGCGCGGTCATCGAATGACGAGGCAATGACGCGGTACATGCCTGTCTCAGGATTCTGTGCCACCTGTGCAGAGTAGCCTTTAGACACGAGCGTGTTGCGCAGGTTGTTGGCGTTTTCCACCTTGCTGAATGAGCCACACACCACATTGAAGGCCTTCAGTGTGCCGCCGTTCATCACGGTGAGGCGCTCCTGGCGGTCATTGGCAGTGTTCTGCTCAGCGGCAGGTGTGGTGACAACAGGTGTTACAGTGACTGGAGCTGTTTCAGTCTGGTCGGTGGTAGTGGTCATCTCCTGCGCTTTAGCCTTCTCGTATGCCTTCTTGTAGCTGCTTTCAGATGACTTGCATGATACGATTGTGAGGGCTGCGATGAGTGCGGCTCCCAGCATGAGTGTTTTCTTCATAGTCTAAGTGTTTTGCTTTTTTTATTGATTGATTATTGTTGTACCCGTTGTTGATTGGTGTCATGGACTACACACGTGGGTGCTGTTTTATACACTAATGTAATACAAAGTTAGTCGTATTTTGCCATACGGTGAAAGAAAGGCGTATAAAAAAACGTTAAACATGGGAAAAACGCTTGCAGGTATCATATAAAGTCGTATATTTGACCCTTGAAAAGAGATAATTAACTGGATTATTAATCTTAAAATGATTCGACTATGACAAAAGGTGAAGGATTCGCATTGGCTGCTGCATTTGTGGGCGGTGCTGTTGCGGGCGCTGCAGTAGGTCTCCTATTCGCTCCAGAAAAGGGCTCAGACCAGCGTGCAAAGATTAAGGAGGCGCTTGAGAAGCGCGGTGTGAAACTGGACAAGGAAAGTTTCGACAAGCTCGTAGACGAAATCAAGAGTCTGGGCAGAAAGAAAGAAGCTGTTCCTGCAGAGGATTTCGACGCAGAATAGTCCGTGGCGATGAATCAGAGCGTGACAAATCGCATAAAGAAAGACATGCGCCAGTTGGCCGTGAGTCTTGAGAGATATCTCAGGGTGGAGGCCGCTGAGCGATTGACCGTATTGACTACAGCTGCCGTCATGGCGGCTGTAGCCTTTGCTTTGGTGTCTTTTGCCCTGCTGTTCTTCGGCTTTGGACTGGTGAAAGTGATTACGCCACTGGTCGGCAGTGAGGCTCTTGGCTTCTTTGCTGTGGGATGTGCCTTGTTGGTGCTTCTGCTGTTGGTGTGGTTGCTGCGCAAGCCGCTGGTGGAGTCACGCTGCGTGAGGCTGTTCAGCCGTGTGCTGCTGACGCGCTCTACATTGACGGAGAGACTGCTTGACCGCCGCATGGAAGATGAGAACCTGCGCAAGCTTGCGAAGAGCCTGGCGGAGGAACTGGATGAATATGAGAAAGGAGGCGGTGCATGAAGGAGAATGTTGTGACATCTTTGGAGCAGCTGCGCCAAGAGAAGGAGAAGGCTGCCAGGCAGGTGGACTATGGCTATCGCAGGCTCCGCAATGATGTGGAGGATGTGTTCTACAGCCGCGGCAAATCCATGCAGAGCCCAGCCAGCAAGTATCTGAGCTATATAGGCTACGCTGTCACCGCATACAAGATAGCCACTACGGTGATGGGCGTGGTGAAGATGTTCAGAAGAAAGAAATGACAAGAGCCGATGTGGCTATGCAAGAGCTGTCGGCCTGGTGGCTGCTGCGTCTCATAGCACCAGCTTAGGACGCCTGCCAAGAAAAAAGTGGATAGGAAAGTCATATTCAGCGATAAAAGTAACAAATGCACTTGTAATAAGCTTTACAAGTGCATTTTTTTTGTATTCACGAGGAAAAATGCTATCTTTGCACTAAAATACTAAAGATAACTAAAATAATGAATCAACAGTATTCGTCTGCACTGCTCGAAAGGGCTGTGGATGAGTTTGCCAAACTTCCAGGCGTGGGACGAAAGACGGCCATGAGGCTTGTGCTGCACATGCTGAGGCTTGACGTGGGCAAGATAGACTCCTTCACCGATGCTGTGTCAACACTGTGCCACAATGTGCATTACTGCCAGGTGTGCCACAACATAAGCGACGACGACGTGTGCCAGATATGTGCCAATCCCTCACGGGATGCTAGCACCATCTGTGTGGTGGAGAACGTGCAAGATGTGATGGCCATTGAGCAGACACAGCAATATCGTGGACTGTACCATGTGCTGGGAGGAGTCATATCGCCGATGGATGGCGTGGGGCCAGGACAGCTGGAGATTGAAAGCCTGGTGGAGAGAGTAGGGAGCGGAAGTGTGAAGGAGGTCATCTATGCGTTGAGCTCAACGATGGAGGGCGACGCCACTTGCTTCTACATATCCAGAAGGCTGAGACAGTATGAAGGGGTGAGGCAGACCGTGCTGTCGAGAGGCATGAGCATAAATGATGAGCTGCAATATACTGATGAGATAACTCTCGGACGGTCGCTTGCTAACCGTGTGCCTTTCACAGGAGCGTGATAGCGGCGCGCATGCGCCTAATGGTGCAGGGCTGGTGATAGCGGCGTCCACTTCTTTTTCCCATTTCAGAATAATGTGCCATGTGACAGACTGCAGCAGAAGGCTGTAGATGTCCGAATGCCAGGAAAAACAAAAACAACAGAATATTAAAATGACAAAATATATAGATAAGTTGACAAAGGTGCTGAAGGTTGAGTTCTATGCAGCCTGGTTTCTGGTGGCCTTGACCGCCTGCTTTGGCGAGTTGGGCGTGATAGCCAACGGGGCGGTGCAGCCAAACTCGGCATCTGAATTCAAGATGAACACGGTAGTGGTTGTTCTCACGGTGGTTGGCGTGCCGCTGGCGCTGAAGCTCTTCTCGCTCAACACGACTAAGGGACTGCGACGCATGAACAATGACGAGGCTCTGGGCACATATCATGTGTGGAGCCTTGTGAGGATGGGCATACTCTGCCTTGACGCTGTGCTTGGTTTCGTGGCTTACTATCTCACGCTCAATGTGACAGGCGCTCTTTGCGCTCTTGTCGCTCTTGCCGTCACTATGGTGTGCTGGCCGTCTGACAAGAAGATATCGATATATCTTGACGAGCTGGACAATAACTGACAATGGAAGGGGCAGCCTGTGGCTGTACCCGATTTTTTTTATATAATGAATAACAATAAGAAAGAACAAAAAAGGCCTTGAAACTCTCTATCATTATAGTCAACTACAACGTCAAGCACTATCTGGAGCAGTGCCTTCTCTCTGTGGAAAGGGCACTGGCAGGAGTGTTGGCAGAGGTGTTTGTTGTGGACAATCACAGCACTGATGGCTCTGTGGCGTACCTGCGTGGCAAATTCCCATGGGTGCACTTCATTGAGAACACTGTCAATGCTGGCTTCTCCAAGGCAAACAATATGGCTATCATGAAGGCAAGAGGAGAGTATGTGCTGCTGCTCAATCCTGACACTTTCGTGGCGGAGAACGCGCTGAAGGAGTGTATCAGCTTCATGGACAGCACGCCAGATGCAGGGATGTGTGGAGTGAGCATGCTGAGGGTTGATGGCACATTCGCACCCGAGTCGCGGCGTGGAGTGCCCACGCCATTTGTGGCTTTCTGCAAGATGTCGGGACTCGGAAAGCTCTTCCCCAGCAGCCGTATATTTGGCAGATACTACATGCAGTACCTCAATCGCAATGCCATCAACCAGATAGAGATAGTCAGCGGAGCGTTCATGTTTGTGCGCAAGGCAGCACTTGACAGGGTGGGATTGCTGGATGAGTCTTTCTTCATGTATGGTGAAGACATAGACCTGAGCTACCGGGTGCTTAAGGCTGGATATCGAAACTACTATATCCCAACTCATATATTGCACTATAAAGGTGAGAGCACCAAGAAGGATTCTATCAAGTACATCAATGCTTTTCATAAGGCAATGATAATTTTTTTCAAAAAGCATTTCATCCACTATAGCTTTATCTATTCTTCTGTCATCACTGCTACTATTGTGGTCAAAGGAATGATAGCATACATCATGCAGAAGACACGCTCCGTGTCGGAAAAGCGCAGACGCACTGCTGCCATGAGGTTTCTGCTGGTCAGCGATGGACACAACCTGGAGGACATGAGGCGTGTGGCGGAGAAGCACAATGTGTCGTGTGATGTGTTTCATTCACATCTTGGCGAAATGCCAAGCACGGATGTGCTCTACCGCAACTACGACTATGTGGTTTTCGACACCAGCCGTTATTCTTTTGCTGCGATACTCGACTTCTTCAAGCAGGATGAGCAGAAACGGCATAAGACGCTCATCGGCACTTACATGCCTTCGTACCAGACGATAATGACATTCCATGGGGCTATCAAGTGAATGGGAAGGAGATGCGCTGAGTGAAACAAAAATGAATGTAAGTGAAATAAAAACAGATACGAACAAAAAATAAATCACACGAATATGTTAAGAATAGCAGTTCAATCAAAGGGACGCCTGTATGAGGACACCATGAATCTTCTGAAGGAGACAGGCATAAAAATCGGTTCAAACAAGCGCACTCTGCTCGTGCAGTCATCAAACTTTCCGCTGGAGGTGCTGTTCCTGCGCGATGACGACATACCTCAGACTGTGGCTGATGGCGTGGCCGATGTGGGCATCGTCGGTGAGAATGAGTTTGTGGAGCGTAACGAGAATGCCGACATCGTGAAGCGTCTTGGCTTTAGCAAGTGCCGCATCTCTCTCGCCATTCCTAAGGCTGTTGACTATCCAGGAGTGCAGTGGTTCAATGGCAAGAAAATAGCAACGTCTTATCCAAATATTCTTCGCAGGTATCTGGAGAAGAATGGTGTGAAGACAGACATTCACGTGATTCAGGGCTCTGTGGAGATAGCTCCAGGAATAGGACTTGCTGACGGCATATTCGACATCGTAAGCTCTGGCTCTACACTCATCAGCAATAATCTCAAGGAAGTAGAGGTGGTGATGCAGAGTGAGGCCCTGCTCATTGGCAACAAGAGCCTTACAGATGAGAAAAAGGCTATTCTTGACGATTTGCTCTTCAGAGTGGAGTCGGTGCTCATAGCTGAGGACAAGAAGTATGTGCGCATGAATGCGCCTAAGGCCAATCTGGAAGAGATCGTTAAGGTGCTGCCTGGATTGAAGAGCCCTACTATCATACCTCTGGCCGACAATGACTGGTGCTCTGTGCACGCTGTGCTGGGCGAAAAGCATTTTTGGGAAATCGTGGGCCAGCTGAAGGCTCTCGGAGCTGAAGGAATTCTGGTCACTCCGATTGAGAAGATGATACTGTAAAAGACAGTGGTCTCATGGCATGCTTCTCCTTGCTTGCAGCAAAAAAAGTGTGGCATGGTCATATGAAGGTCCTGCCGTGTTGACTTCTCAGAATGAGTGTTCTCAGCAGGCGACTCATGCTTATGTCTCATGGCATGTATCCTCAGTTGCTGAATCATGCTTATGTCTCATAATATGTGTCCCCAGCTGCTGACTTTTACTTGTCTTTCTGCAGGGTGCCCTCAGCAGTGTACTTCCACTTGTATAAAAATGATAATATATTACACAAAATGAATATTATAAGATATCCCAATAAGTCTGAATGGACTTCGCTGCTTCAGCGTCCGCATCGCGATGCTGCAGAACTTGCAGATACGGTCAAGTCTGTGCTCGACAAGGTGAAGTCGGAAGGCGACGAAGCCGTGAAGGAGTTTGGGGCGAAGTTTGACAAGGTCACTCTTGACTCTCTTGCTGTCACAGAGGAAGAGATTAAGGAGGCAGAGGGTCTGGTGAGCGATGAACTGAAATCTGCCATAATTCTGGCTCATGCCAATATCAAGAGATTCCATGAGTCGCAGAAGTTTATTGGCGACAAGGTCAGTGTGGCTCCAGGAGTCACATGCTGGCAGAAGTCGGTAGCCATTGAGAAGGTGGGACTGTATATACCAGGCGGCACAGCTCCTCTCTTCTCTACGGTGTTGATGCTTGCCACTCCAGCCAAGATAGCTGGCTGCGGAGAGATAGTGCTGTGCACCCCTCCAAGTCAGGACGGCAAGGTCCATCCAGCCATACTCATGGCGGCCAAGGTGGCAGGTGTCAGCAAGATATTTAAGGCCGGCGGTGTGCAGGCTATAGGCGCCATGGCCTACGGAACAGCCTCTGTGCCAAAGGTCAGCAAAATTTTTGGCCCAGGCAACCAGTTTGTCATGGCTGCCAAGCAGCAAGTGAGCCTGCACGATGTGGCTATAGACATGCCCGCCGGCCCATCGGAGGTGGCTGTGGTGGCCGACGACACAGCCAACCCAGTCTTTGTGGCTGCCGACCTTCTCTCGCAGGCAGAGCATGGAAGAGACTCGCAGGTCATACTCATAACCACGTCTGAGGCAATGGCTGAGCGTGTCAACGCTGAGGTCGACCGCCAGCTGGCTCTGCTTCCTCGCCGCGACATAGCAGAGAGCTCTCTGATGTATTCGAAGCTTATCATTGTCAAGGATGTTGACGAGGCTGTGGACATCACCAACGAGTATGCGCCTGAGCATCTCATACTGGCCGTGGCCGATTATATGGATTTTGCAGAGCGGGTGGTCAATGCCGGCAGTGTCTTCTTGGGCAATTACTCGTGTGAGTCGGCTGGCGACTACGCTTCGGGCACCAACCATACATTGCCTACATCAGGCTATGCCAAGGCATACAGCGGTGTCAACCTCGACTCGTTCTGCCGTAAGATCACTTTCCAGGAGCTTACAGCGCAGGGAGTGAAGACGATAGGACATGCTGTCGAACTGATGGCAGAGGCAGAGCATCTCGATGCCCATAAGAATGCTATGACCGTGAGGATGGAGTCTTTAGGCTTGTAGGCTGGGCACTCAGTGTGTGAGGCGAAGATGACGTTGCGCACGGAGACGGCCAGTCTTGTGTATCACGGTGCATGGTTGCTGCGTGATGTAACCCGACTATAGCCAAGACGCTTTTTGTTTTACAGCAACACACTTATATACAGTTAGCAATATGAAAAATCTTCAGGAACTGGTACGCCCGAATATATGGGCGCTCAAACCATATAGCTGTGCCCGCGACGAGTTCAAGGGCATGAAGGCCGATGTGTTCATCGATGCCAATGAAAATCCGTTCAATAATGGTATCAACCGTTATCCCGACCCCATGCAGGAGCAGGTGAAGCAACTTGTGTCGCCGCTCAAGGGGGTGCCGGTAGAGAACATCTTCCTTGGCAATGGAAGCGATGAGGCCATAGACCTGCCTTTCCGCATCTTCTGCCGTCCGGGCGTGGACAATGTGGTGGCTATAGATCCTACATACGGCATGTATGAGGTATGTGCCGACATCAACGACATTGAATATCGCAAGGTGTCGCTGGATGAAAGATACGACATGGATCCAGACGCTCTGCTCGCGGTATGTGACGAGAACACTAAGATTATCTTCATCTGTTCGCCAAACAACCCTACGGGCAATGCTTTCAGCAGGGAGAAGATAGAGAAGGTGATAAGCAATTTCCAGGGCATAGTCATCGTGGACGAGGCTTACAGCGATTTTTCGCAGCATCGTCCTATGCGCCACGACATTGCAAGATTTCCTAACCTCATCGTACTGGCCACGTTCTCTAAGGCATGGGGAGCGGCTGGCATACGTCTTGGCATGGCCTTTGCCTCTAAGGAAATCATCTCGCTGTTCAACAAGGTGAAGTATCCCTACAATGTCAATGTGCTCACGCAGAAGAAGGCTATGGAGGTGCTGAAGGACCAGGTCATCTTGCAGCGTCATATATCTATGGTGCTGGAGGAGCGCGAGTCGCTCATGAAGGCTTTTGCGCAACTGGCTGTGTGCAAGGAGATTTATCCCACAGACGCCAACTTCTTCCTCACCCGTGTGACTGACGCTGACGCCATCTACAAGTATCTGGTCAGCAACGGCATCGTGGTGCGCAACCGCAACCGTGTGCATCTCTGTGGCGGCTGTCTGCGCATCACTATCGGCACTGTGGAGGAGAACAGGCGGCTGCTAAGTGCGCTGAGGCAATATAAGTGACGGGACGACATTCAGTATTGCTATTCTCCAACTGGCATGCGGCTTTGGAAAAAGCCGCTCGCAAGCAGGATGACCAGCAGCTGTTTTCGTGTAGAGCCGCGTCAGGGACAGCGTATGCCAGATGCATGGCATGTCTGTTTCATGTATAAAAGACTGAGGGAGCATTTGCTTTATCAAAAGTGACCCAGAGCGTCTGCTTATGTAAGCATCTCTACGGCGAGCGCGCCACAAATAATCAGAAATTAGTAACATTACTTAGATAAACCGATGAAACGTGCATTATTCATTGACCGTGACGGTACCATTTTGGTCGAACCAGAAGATGAGCAGATAGACTCCTTCGAAAAGTTCCAGTTTGTGCCTGGGGTCATACGTAATCTTAATTTCATACGAACCAAGCTTGACTTCGAGTTTGTCATGGTGAGCAACCAGGACGGACTGGGCACGGACTCGTATCCAGAGGCCGATTTCTGGCCTACGCACAACTTGATGCTCAACACGCTCAAGGGAGAGGGCGTGACTTTTGACGACATGCTCATTGACCGCTCTTTTCCAGAGGACAACAAACCTACGCGCAAGCCTGGCACAGGCATGCTGGGCAAGTATATGAGCGGTGAGTATGACCTTGCCCACTCTTATGTCATAGGCGACCGTGCCACAGACAAGCAGCTGGCTCTAAACCTGGGATGCCAGTATCTCATCCTGGCTGACAACGTGCAGACTTGGGACGATATTGCGGAGAGACTTTTTGCGGGTGAGCGCACAGCCTCAGTCAAGCGCACAACGAAGGAGACCGACATTGACATATGGCTCAACCTGGACGGCACTGGCGAGTGTGACATCGACACAGGCCTGGGATTCTTTGACCACATGCTGGAGCAGATAGGCAAGCATGGCTCTATAGACCTGCGCATTCATGTGAAGGGCGATCTTAATGTGGATGAGCATCACACCATAGAAGACACTGGCATCGCGCTGGGCGAGTGCATAGCCAAGGCCTTGGGCGACAAGCGTGGCATTGAGCGCTATGGCTACACGCTGCCTATGGATGACTGCCTCTGCCAGGTGGCACTCGACTTCGGCGGCAGGGCATGGCTGGTTTGGGATGCTGAGTTCAAGCGTGAGAAGGTAGGTGACATGCCTACGGAGATGTTCCTGCATTTCTTCAAGTCTTTCAGTGACGCAGCCAAGATGAACCTTAATATCAAGGCTGAGGGAGATAATGAGCACCATAAGATAGAGGGCATCTTCAAGGCTCTTGCCAGAAGTATCAAGATGGCTGTAAAGAGGGATATATATAAATATCAGTTGCCCAGCAGCAAGGGTGTGCTGTAAAAAGCACGATGCGCAACATACATGAGATAGAAAAGGCTCGCAGGTGAATATTACTGCGAGCCTTTTTTGCAAGTCATCACAAAATGATGATCATTGGTGACTGGCGCATCACAACTGATGCTTTTGTATATATTGTTGCGCAATGATGAAAACAATTATTATAGCAAGAATCATCAAATCAAAGATGTTTTTGTATGTATTGTTGCGCAATGACGTACTTTACAGGTTAAACATCATGTAGTATGGCAGGCTGGCCTGGATGCCAGTCTTTGTGCCCATGTTTTTTATCTCAGTGAAGATGTTGTAGTATTCGCCAAGAGCCTCGCGCATGTGGCTGTCGCCCATGCTCATCTCTGTAAAGCTGTTCATGATGCTCTCTATAGTGCTCGACTTGGCTGGATATTCCATCACCGTGGCGTCGTCGTCAATTTTAGCCAGTTTCTTGGCCTTGCTTATGGCTGCGTCCAGGCCGCCAAGCTCGTCAACGAGACCAATCTGCTTGGCATGTATTCCTGTCCACACACGGCCTTCGCCTATGGCTTTGATGTCATCCTGAGTTTTCTTCCTGCCGTCAGCGCAGCGTCGTGTGAAGAGGTCATAGCCGCTATTGATATAAGCCTGGGCCATGTTGCGCTCTTGTGGCGTGAAGGCGCGGGTCAAGTCGCCAAAGTCTGAGTAGGCATTTGTGTTCACTGTGCTGAAGTGTATGCCAAGCTTGTCATTGAGCAGTTGGCTGGCGTTGGGGAACATGCCAAAGATGCCTATGGAACCAGTCAGCGTGGTTGGTTCGGCGAAGATGTAGTTGGCAGCGCAGCTTATGTAGTAACCGCCCGAGGCTGCAAAGTCTCCCATGCTCACCACTACAGGTTTCTTGGCTTTTATCTTCATCACCTCATGCCATATCTGTTCGCTGGCATAGGCTGATCCGCCGCCTGAGTTCACTCGGAGCACCACAGCTTTTATCTCGTCATTGTCTGCAAGTTCCTCCAGTTCCTTGGCCACCTTGGTGCCGGCTATCTCGTCGTCAGAGGCAAAGCTGCCCGATGGCTCATTGACGATATTGCCAACGGCGTAATAGACAGCCACAGCCTTGCCTCCGATGTTTTTGGGAGTGTTGGATGCTGATTGCGCCATGTCGCTCACATTGACTATGTTGTAGTCGTCTGGTGTGTCAACGCCGGTCATGGCAGCGATGGTGTTTTTCACCTCGTCGGCATAGACCAGTCTGTCAACAAGCTTGACTTTCCTGTAAGTGTCTGTACCGCGCAGCAGCATGGACGAGTCGGCCAGCGTGTTCAGTTTCTCGGTTGTCATCTTGCGGCTCTTGGCCACATCTTTCAGCATGTCGCTCCATATCTCTTTGAGGTATGTGTCTATCTGCTCACGGTTGGCATCGCTCATCTCTGTCAGCATGTATGGCTCTACGGCACTCTTGTATGTGCCAACCTTCACCACCTGTATGTCCAGTCCCACCTTGTCGAGCAGGTCCTTGAAGTATGTCACTTTGCTGCTCAGTCCGCACCAGTCTATCATGCCCTGTGGGTTGATGAGCACAGAGTCGGCCACAGAACTGAGGTAGTATGAGCCTTGCGTGTAGGTGTCGCCGTATGCCACCACAAATTTTCCGCTCTTCTTGAAGTCTGTGAGGGCGCGTCTGATGGCTTTCAGCGTGGCTGGTTTTGCTCCGGTGAAGGAGCCTGCCTTGATGTATATGCCCTTCACCTTGTTTTCTTCTTTGGCCATGCGTATGGCTGTCATGATGTCATCGAGTCCTTGTGTGGTCATGGCGTTGTTGTTGAAGATAGATGACCATGGATCCTCCTGGCTACGCTCGTCGATTGAGCCTTTCAGCTCTATCATGAGCACGCTGTTGTCTGCAATCTGGTTGGGGGTGCTGCTGAGTGTGGCCATGCCGACAAGGCTGAATAAGCCTATCAGTGACAGCAGCGCTCCTGCCACAAAGATGCCCACTACAGTAGAGAGCACGTTTTTAAGGAAATGTTTCATTGTGTTATGATGATGTGATGTTGTTATGAATATCTATGGATTGTCTTTGGATGCCGAATGGTCAGGATGCAGTCATGCGGCATGCCATCCGTCGTGTAGCGTCTGCGGTGGTGCTCCTGCACTGCTCTTGTGTCTCCACAGCAACTGCATGGTCCACAGGCATATGGCAAGGCATACTACGGCTGTCGTCATGGCTATGCCCGTTCCGCCCATCATCTCGTCTGTGCTCGGAGCCTCTTCTTTGCCATAGTACGCCATTTGCGCTACGGCCACGCTGTTGTTGGCCACGTGTATGATGCAGGTGAGTGCTGTGCTGCCTGTCTTGTAATATACGACAGCCAACAGTATGCCCATGCAACTGCCTGCCAGCGTCTGGGCCCAGTTGAAGTGTATGGCTCCGAAGATGACGGCAGACACCACGATGGTTATCCATGGCTTCACGCCTCGCCTGAGCATGCTGCCCTGTATGGCTTCTCTGAACACAAGCTCCTCTATGATGGGGCCCAGTACGGCTATGTTGAGCATGCAGAACCATGAGTTGCTCATGGCTATGAAGGTGTCTCTCATGGTGTCTGGTGCGTCGGTCGCTTCCACAGCGTAGTTGATGGCGAAGAAACCAGTGGCGGCTCCTGCCAGAGAGTATATGGCTGTGTGCAGGTCTATGTGGCGTGTGCTGAAGACGGTGCGCCAGTTTATCATCTTCATGGCAGACAGGATGCCTGCTGTGATGATGCCGCTGATGAGTATGCCAAGGGCCAGCAGGCCTGGCGACATTATCTGGTCTTCTGTGATGCCGTCAAGTGTTTGCCCTGAGATGAATACCTTTAGTAAGCTCAATATGACGCCCATTGCAGCTTGGCTGACAACGAATATCACTACAGCTGTGAGCGGCATCACCCACGTGGCTGTTTTTGTACTTAACCTTTTCATGTTGGCTTTTCTGATGAGTTATAAAATGAAAGTATGATATTTATTATGCAAAAATACAACTTTAATATAATAAATCCACCATCAAATGCATGAAATATGCTTTCGATGGTGGATTTGTATTGCTGAATGTGTCGTGTTTAGCTTTCCTGTGCCATTATGCCTATCTCTTGGCCAGCCTGATGACATGGTGGCGTCTGTGCTTTCTCGACAGCTTGCGGTGCTTGTGCAGCTTGTATTTTTTTATAGCCACAAAGGCTGTCAGGGCTGCTGTCACGCTGAGCAGGAAGATGGCAAGGCCGCCGCCGAGGTTGTCGCCTTTCACTTTTGACCACATGTCGAGCACGTCGGCCGTGTGCTCGCCTGCGTCGTGTATCATGGCGCAGCGTGCCACGACGCTGCTGTCTGGATACATGATGGGATTGAGATGTGCTTTACGTCCCGACTCGCCAAAGAAGTAGGCCAGGTTGGTCTCTTCTGGAAAGGCGGCAGTGTCACTCATGGCTTCGAGTATCTTGTCTCCTGCCACGCTGCTCACGTAGCCTGTCGTCTCCATGTTGGCGAGAGCCACATCGGCCTGGCAGAGATAGTTGATGAAGAGAGCGGCGGCCTTGGGGTTGCGCGAGTAGCGTGGAATGACCCATCCGTCAAACCACACGTTGCTGCCTTCGCGAGGCACTTCATACCCCAGTTCCACACCTACGCGCTCCGCCTCCTCGATGGCCCATGCGGCATCTCCGCTCCAGGTCATGTTGAGCCAGGCCTTGCCCTTGGTCATTGTCTCCTTGCCGAAGTCGGCCTCCCAGCCTTCGATGTTTGGTTTCATGGCCTTCATCTCTCTCTCCACCGTCTTGATGGCTTGCGGCGAGTAGTCGTTCATGAGCTGTGGCACGGTCACCTTGCCCTGCGCCAGGTTGTGGCGGTTGGCCCATATGAGCGCAGTGCCGTAGGAGTCGCGGTAGGAGTCTTTCATGAGCAGTTTGCCGCGGTAGCGCTTGTTCCACAGTGTGCCCCATGTGCGGGCGTCATCGCGCGGCACATGCGCCTTGTTGTACAGTATGCCGCATGTGCCCCACATGTATGGCACGGCATAGTTGTGGGCTGTGCGTCCGCTGTTGCTTGTGGCGTCAATCTGTCGTGTGATGTATGGCGACACGTTGCCTATATAGTTTGGGGTGGCGCCGAAGCGTGTGTCTATGGGCAGTAGCAGGTCTTTGCGTAGCATGCGCTCTATGATGTATTCAGAGGGGCACACGGCGTCGTAGTCCTCATGGCCGCGCTCTATCTTGGTGAGCATCACCTCATTGATGTCGAAGGTCTGGTAGATGACTCTTATCTTCTTGCCAGTCTGTTTCTCATACCAGTCGGGAAAACTGGCCAGCACATCCTCGTCGATATAGTCTGCCCAGTTGTACACTTTCAGTATCTCGTCTCTATTCTCCTGGTTGCGGCATGCGGTGAGCGACATGAGTGTGGCTATGCAGATGAGGGTAGCGGACAGGGCAGAGAATAGTGTATGGCTGGATGCGGACTTCATGATGTCATTTATTCTTTTCATTGCTTTTTGTTCGTTTGTTGATGATGACCAGCATGATAAGCACCACGATGAAGATGATGGTGCTGAGCGGTCGCAGCTCTGGAGTGAGTCCGCCCTTGCGTGCGTCGGCATAGATGAATGTGGAGAGCGTCTCCAGTCCCTCGTTGCCTATGGTGAAGATGGTCACGGCGAAGTCATCGATGCTCATGGTGACAGCCAGCATGAAGCCTGAGACCATGCCTGGGAGTATCTCTGGTATTATGACCTTGCGCAGAGCCTGCATTGGCGTGGCTCCGAGGTCGAGCGCGGCCTCGTAGAGATTGGGGTTCATCTGTTTCAGGCGTGGCAGCACGCACAGGATGACGTATGGCAGGCAGAAGGTGATGTGCGAGAGCACCACTGTGGTGTAGCCCTGCGGGATGCCGAGAGTGATGAACAGCAGGAAGAGCGATATGCCTATGATGACGTCTCCGTTGAGGATAGGTATGGTGTTGACGAGCGAGATGGCTTGCCGTGCCTGCCTGTTCCTCAGGTTGTGTATGCCTATGGCTGTGATGGTGCCGAAGATGGTGCATGCGGTGGCTGTTATCAGCGCTATGGTGATGGTGTTGACCAGAGCCGCTGTCAGCGAGTGGTGTGTGCCGTCTGCGAAGAGGTTTTTGTAGAGCTGCAGGGAGAAGCCGGTCCAGTTGCCCATCACTTTGGCCTCGGTGAATGAGAACACCATGATGATGGCGATAGGGGAGTAGAGCAGCAGCAGGAGCACCCACAGATAGCCTTGGCAGAACACTTTTCTCAGCATGTCTTTCCGTAATAAGGCGTTTCTCATTTTGTGCCTCCTTCCTTTGTGCTGTCATCGTTGGCGATGAGTGTGGAGGCTCCGATGAGGAAGAGCATGATGAGCGAGAGGGCGGCGCCATAGTTCCACATGGAGTTGTTGATGTTTTCCTGGATGGTGGTGCCGAAGAGCTTTATGTTGTTCATGGTGAGAAGCTCAGAGATGGCGAATGTGGATATGGTTGGCATGAACACCATGAGCACTCCGCTCGCCACTCCTGGCATGGAGAGAGGCAGCACCACCTTGAGGAAGCATTGCCATGGAGAGGCTCCGAGGTCTTCTGCCGCTTCCACATAACTGCGGTCCATCTTCTGAAGCGTGTTGTATATGGGATAAATCATGAACGGTATGAAGTTGTAGACCATTCCGAAGAGCAGAGCTTCCTCGCCGAGTGGTATGTCGGCAAAGTCGAACAGGGCCACGGTGGCGAGTGTGCGCACCAGCACGTTCACCCACATGGGCAGTATGAACAGCGCCACGATTGTTGGCGCATGTTTCATCTTGGTCTGCGACAGTATGTAGGCAGCGGGATAGCCAAGCAATATGCATATGATGGTGTTGAGGAATGCTATGCCTATTGAGTAGACAAATGTGTTGATGGCCTCCTGGTGTGCCAGGAACTTCTGGAAGTTGTATAGCGTGATGTGGCCCTCCTCGTCGGTGAAGGCAAACACGGCTATGAGCACGAGTGGCAGCACCACGAAGATGGCGGCAAAGATGGCGTATGGCACAGTCCAGCTTTGGCGTGATGAGAAAAAGGACTTCATAGCTTGGCTTCTTTGATGGTTATGGCTACATGGTCTCCGAGGTCCCACACGTCGTGTGTGTCTACGTATATCTTCTCGCCCCAGTCGGTGTCGACGGTGAGGTGGTAGTGGTCGCCCTTGAAGAGGATGAAGCTTATGTCGCCTGTGAAGGTGCCTTCTTCCTCGTTGTCGAAGAGCTCTATCTTGTCAAACGGCACGGTGGCCATGGCTGTGCTCTTGCCGCGCAGCTCTGCCGGCACCTGGCAGCGCATCTCGCATCCGAGCAACTCTATGATGTCGCTGCCTGTTATCTTGGCTTCCAGCACGTTGGCCGTGCGCTCTTTGCGCATGATGTGTATGTTGTCGGGAGTGACGTTCATGCCCACGGTGTCGCCCACGGCAAAGTGCTTGTAGTTCTGTATGAGCAACTCATGCCCGTTGTCTGTCGTGGCCCACATCTCGTAGTGCACGCCCTTGAAGATGCATGATGTTATCTTGCCTGTAAACTGTGCGTGGCTGGTGTCGCTCGCCACCTCTATGTCTTCTGGACGTATGACCACATCCACCAGCTCATCCTGGCGGAAGCCTTTGTCCACGCATGGTATGTTCTTGCCGGCTACGCGCACCAGGCAGTCGTGCAGCATGGTGCCATCGAGTATGTTGCTCTCGCCTATGAAGTCGGCCACGAAGGCGTTCTTCGGCTCGTTGTATATGTCTGTCGGCGTGCCTATCTGCTGTATCTCTCCTTCACTCATCACCACGATGCGGTCGCTGAGCGTGAGGGCTTCCTCTTGGTCGTGTGTGACATAGACGAAGGTGATGCCAAGGTTGTCGTGCATCTCTTTCAGTTCCAGCTGCATGTCTTTGCGCATCTTCAGGTCGAGTGCGGCGAGTGGCTCGTCGAGCAGCAGCACCTCTGGCTCGTTGACGATGGCTCGTGCTATGGCTATGCGCTGCTGCTGTCCGCCTGAGAGTGAGTTGACATCGCGGTAGTCGTAGCCGCTCATGTTCACCATCTTCAGCGCGCGCTTCACCTTGGGCTCTATCTCGCTCTTCGGGGTGCGCTTCAGCTTGAGTCCGAAGGCTATGTTGTCAAACACGTTCAGATGGGGAAACAGCGCGTATTTCTGGAATACGGTGTTCACGTTGCGCTTGTAGGGAGGCTGGTCGGTTATGTCTTTGCCGCTGATGGTGATGGCTCCTTCTGAGGCTGTCTCGAAGCCGGCAAGAAGTCTCAGCAGCGTGGTCTTGCCGCATCCCGACGGACCGAGTATTGTCATGAACTCGCCTTTTCTCACATACAGGTTGATGTCCTTGAGTGCTGTCTTGTCGCCAAATCGCTTGTAGACATTGTTTATGTCAATGATATGCTGTTCTGTAATGCTCATTTATTTTTGTTGTGTACCTTTAAAAAAACGGTACAAAGTTACTTGTTTTTTTGCAAATAGCATGCTTTCTTCTGCTCAAATAGTGGGTTTGTAATGAATTGTTCATATTATTGGTGAGGAAAGTGCATGTGGCGGTGAAAGAAAGGATTGCCACAGTATGGCGTGTGTCCAATATGAGGGCATGCTGCTTTGATGTCGTGAGATGCTTTTCTTCTATTTCTCAAAGTGCTGATAGTCCTTCAGGGTGCGCCAGTCGCCTCCCCAGCGAAAACCGTGCTCTTTGAAGAGCTTGTAGCAGAGGTCGCTGTGGTCAATAAGCCTGTATGGCACCCCCTGTCTGTGCTTGCGGTCAGCAAAGGGATGGGCTGAGGGCGGACTCACTGTGGTGCGTCCGTTGCGGGTCTTCACGCACGGATTGTAGAGTGGGTTGATGTCTATCGCGCGTCCGCGGCTGTGGTTGGACAGGCTGGCCGATCCAGCCACACACCTGTAGTTGAAGCATGATGTGTTGTTGGCCGACATGGAGCGTACGTCATCGGCATCGTAGTCGTCAGCCAGTCTTATGCGCTCGATGGGGTAGTGGGCTATGAAGAGTTGGCGGAAGATGTCGAGAAGGTCGGCGGCTATGTCTTTGTGGCACACCAGCTCTCCGTGGCAGATGGAACCGTCGGCCGTGTAGTGCAACAGACGCAGGTAGCGCAAGTCGCTGCGAGGGATGGGGCAGCCAGCCTTGTAGCTTTTGCCTTGCATTCTCTTGAATACGGCATCGCTGATTTCTTTTGCCGTGAAACTTTGGCTCAGTTTGTTCTCAGCCGCTATGCTGTCGCTTGCAGTTACAGCTTGCTTGGCCTGGACTGGCAATATGGCGACTGTTGTCATCACCATTGACATGGCAGTTGCTGCTAAAGTCTTTTTCATGGTGCTATGGATTTTTTTTTGCGTTATGTTATGCTGTACTATTTATAAGTAGCTTATATGTAGTAGCGTTGTATTGTTGTATTGTATGTGTTGTTATTACATAGTGGTGTCGAATCATGCCGTATGGTGATGCCATATTATATTGCGGAGAATATCCTCTCAAGGCAGCGCGCTTGTCGTGCTACTTACCTTTCACAAATTTGTAATAGTCTTGTAATCGTTCTGTCACAACATATCCGTTACTTTGCATCGTCAATGGGAGGCAAACCATCCCTCCTGTTGGGTAGAGTATGATTATGAATATTGAAAAAGCAAGATTGATTCAGAAGATCTATAATTACTTCAGGTTGACAGCCCTCGTCGCAGGACTCATTTCTTTGTATGTGTTTTGCTTCGCAGAGTAAACCTCATGCAAAAATACTAACAATTATGTTCACGTGCAAGCATTTGCCTGTATAAATGGTGTGGAGGCGTGTTCGGATAGCGTGCTGAAGTTGTTGCTGTGGGTCTTTTGGGACATATCAGAATAATCGGAGTAAATAAACTTGTCCATGGTAAAAGCTTTCTATGTACAACCCTGTCAAAGAACTCGCAAAATGTTAAAAGATACCCTGGGCGCAAAGATTTTCAAAATATAATTCTTTAATCTCAACAACTTTCTTTATCTTTGTGGCTGGTAATTGACGATTCTTGCAAGGAAAAGTCTATTGGTTTTTCATCAAACCTTTGAATACAACATTGGAAGATAATACCAAACAGCCTCCAGCGGCAGACGCTTCATTGTATAATGGGCAACCTACCGACACAGGTTCATCGTGTCCAAGTGCAAGACTTACCTCTTGTACGCCCTCCATCTCCCAGAACAAAGGTGGAGTGTCGGTAGTGAATGTGCCTTCTGGAAAAAGGCAATGGTTCGTATTGCGAGTTACGTATGGACGTATTGTCAAGACAAAAGCATTCGTAGAAGATAATGGACACGAATGTTATGTTCCTTTGAGATATAAAGAGATTAGGACACATGGTAAGAAGCGAATCGCCACTGAGCCTCTTCTTCCATCATTTCTCTTTGTTCATGCTACAGCAGAACAAGTAGCCTCTTTTTTGCAAGAAAAGAGCATCAAGTCTCTTGAAAGTCGAGCTTTGTTGAGCTACTATTACGACCATACCTCACATCGTGAAAATGCACCAACCAAGAATCCTCCTCTTGTCACTGCTGATACAACTATGGATAATTTCATCCGTTTAACCTCCACACATAATCCTCATGTCATTCCTGTGACTTAGGAGAACATCAGGTATAAGTTAGGAGATGAAATCGTTATTACAGATGGAGACTTCAAAAATATACATGGCCGAGTGGCAAGAATTGCAGGACAGCGGAGGGTCGTGGTCGAATCGTTTGATGGTTGCTTGGTGGCAACGGCTTATATACCGAGGGAGGCGATGAAACCGAATGTCGAACATTAAATCATTATAATATCTATGGCTGAAAAGACGAAAAATATACTTAGCCTTAATCATGCAGAAGCAATGGATTTCTTTTTGAAATCAGAACAGTATCATGGATTTGAGTTGCCTGAATATTTCGTATTCGATGAATTGCTTCAAAATGTAAAGAGAGCGATTGGCGAAACGCCCTATGAAGAGTGCTTGCAAGATGGCAAGTCACCAGAGCAATCGCTAGATGTAAATCTTGATATTTTGCTAAACAAGGATGGACGCTATGCCGTTCGCCCCATTATCCTTGCAAATCCATTTCTCTACTGTTTCCTTGTCAGAGAAATTTGTAATGAGAAATCATGGACGATTATTAAGCAACTCTTTGAGAAGTTTAATGTGCCGCATATTACATCTTGCGCTCTACCTGTTATTCCGAAAGAGAGAGAGCCGTTCCATAAGTCTACGACCATCCTGAATTGGTGGAGCTCCATGGAACAGCGAAGCATCGAATTGTCTTTGGAGTATCGTTACATGTTCGTCACGGACATCACAAACTGCTATGGTTCGGTAAATCCACAAGCGTTTGATTGGGCATTCTCATTCAAGGGTACGGAGCATGAGCAGAAAACAGAAAATCCGATAGCCAAGAATATCCAAAAATACCTTCGCGCCTTCCAACAAGGGCGAAATATTGGCATTCCGCAGGGCTGCGCTATATTCGACTTTGTTGGTGAAATAGTCCTCGGCTATTCTGACTTGTTGCTTCATGAAGCAATAAAAAGAGAAGGCGTCAAGGCTTCATACGAGATTATTCGTTACCGAGACGACTATCGTATATTCTGCAACGATAAGGACGAGCTTGAAAAGATTTCATATATCCTTCAACACGTGCTGGAGAGCTTGAACTTCCGCATGAACAGCAAGAAAACCAAGATCAGCTATAGTATTGTTACAGACGCTATTAAGTCCGACAAACTTGCATATGTCTACAACACACCTATATTTAACAAGAAAGGCTGCGACTTCGACAGTTTTGAGAAACACCTTCTCTACATTCTGATGTTTGCCCGCCAATATCCCGATAGCGGTTCTATCAAGATCATGCTATCAGATATAGACAAACGCATGGAGGAGTGGCTAAAGCCTTATGAAGAGGAAGCAGTCACAAGTCAACTTTCTGAAGACGGTGAACCAAAGAAAGAAAAGGTAACCAAACAACGCCGGCTTGTAGGTGGCAGCATCCGGGCTATGTCGGCAGTGTGCACTCAAATAGCTTTGGAAAATGTCGGCTGTTGCCATTATGCTTTGCGTGTTATAAGCAGAATGGTTGATTCGCTGAAAGATGAAAAAGAGAAAGAAGCAATCATCCGTCTCGTTTATTCCAAGCTTTGTGATCAACCGAACTCTGACTACAACCAGCTTTGGCTCCAGAACATCACGTATCAGCAAGACAGGAAGAACGGCTTATCGCCATACAAGATGAAGTTGTGCTGTGTTGTGGCAGGGGACAAGGGCGTGGAGTTGTGGAATAATGAGTGGGTGAAGCCTAAGCTCTTGTCGGATATGAATGTAAATATTATTGTAGATGAAGAGATATTGAAGAATGTCACGCCTGTGATTACGTTTAGGGAGACCAGAAAGTATAACGAATGCCAATATTATCTACCGACAGAAGATGAAATTCAAGATTCTGTGATAGTAGCCACCTTTAGATGGGACTAAAAACGAAAATCAATAAATTGCTTGTTAAATTACAGTAGCTCGTTTATTCTGCTCGCCCAAAGTTTTACATAGTCAATACATCTTTGACTATATATCAACAGGTTGCCATTTAAGATTTGTGGCTCATCCGAAATTTTGAGTGATGCGATAGTTGTGCAATGCATATAGCTTAAGTTTGAAATATCTTTCATCCCTAAAGCTGTATGCATTTCGCTTCACCACCTATTCACTTTTATATTTTATCGTTTACTGATGGGGCTTACCGTATGACACGCCTGAAGCTCTATACAAGAACAACAGCAGCGACAGCCCACCTCTATATGAAGCGGCTGTCGCTGCTATCTTATGCCAATTATTTGACTTTTAGCACATAAATATCTGTGAATACTTGTCAATGCATCAGCTTATGACCGTATGCTGAAGCATGTCGTTTTATGTCGTAGATGGCAAAACCTAATGAAACGCTTCTTTAACCCTTACCCTTAACGAAGCGCTTCTTTAGAGTTTAACGAAACTCTTCATCAGAATTCATGTAAGACTTCCTCTATGGGTGCCTATATTACAGTCATGGAAACGCATCAGCAATGAGATGCAGAGTAGCAGTATCAACATGTTTTTGGCTCCCTTCGGAGAGCTGTTTTTATGAGGTTGTCATGTCGTACGGCATGAGGTGCTATGAACGTACGACATGAGGTGCTATAGTTGTACGACATGAGAGTGCATAGTCGTACGACATGACATCCGATGGTTGTCTGGCAGCCTTTTCCATTCCTTTTTTCTGAACCAGAATGAACGTA
>CAKQRW010000040.1 GCA_934271655.1 uncultured Bacteroidaceae bacterium
ACAAATATGGGAGCGGCCTACCTTGATACTATGAAATAATTTTGAACACCTACTTATTATAAGATAATTGGGGCACCTATTTATCATAAGGTGATTATGAGCATCTGCTTGGCAAAGAAAAAGAGGGGTTGCGCCGGTGCTGGTGTCTGGCGCAATCCCTCTTTTCAGTTATTGATACTTGTCATTTCCTGTCGTCCCATGATGGGCGGAAAGACTGCTTGTCTTTTTTCTCTGGACGGAAATGGTTGAGCACTTCCATCTGCCATCTGTTGAGTGCCATCTTCACGGCAAAGACTTTTTTCCATGAGAGCACAGTGTGGAACTTCTTGGTGTATGCCTGCTCTATCTTTTTCACCTCCACTTCGTTGGCTGTCATCTGGCTGACCATCTCCTCATATTCCTTTTCAGAGATGTTTGTGTTGCCCTTGTGGTTTCTGAAGAAGAAGCGGCGGTTTCTCTCCATCACAGCATGCTGCTTCTCCTGCATCTCTTTGAGTAGCGGAAGAAATCTCTCTGACTCACTGTCGGTGAGATGAGCCTCGCGCGTGATGAATTCGCTGAACTTTTTCATGTATAGCTCTGGCGAGAATTGCTTTCTGTTGTCTGGTGTCTGCCAACTTGGATTTGGTCTTGTCCAGCTCTTGGCAGGTTCCTGCGCATTGACAGCCACGCAGACGAGCAGCATTAGGAGAATATTTATTACTCTTTTCATTTTTGACATGATTTTATGTGGTATATATTCTTGTTGTCACTCGCTTCCTTCGCCCGCAAGGTAGCAATACACGTCTATGTTGTCTGTCATGGCGTAGTTTATGAGGTCTTCATTATAGTCATCTGTGCTGACCTCCTTGGATTCCGATTGCTTTGCCTGCTGCAATGTCTCAGATGGAGCGGACAGCAGCCTGGCCGCAACCATGGCGATGAGGATGAGCGATGCTGCTACGGTGGATATGTTCTTCCACCAGTCGGTGCGCCGCGGTGATGTCTTGCCTGTGGCGATAACCTTAGAGTCTTCGGTCGCAGTGTCTTCGGGTATCTGCTTCATGATACGAGCTGTAAGGTCATCGAAGTAGCCTTCTGGGGTGGTGAATGGGTATCTGCCCTTTCCCTCTAATGAAATTCGGTTATCCTTTGTACTCATATTTCGATGTTTTTGTTGTTATTTATCTATTTGACTTTTCTTTTGCTGGATGGTTTAATTGAGTGAAGCTTTTTTTGTGTCTTTTGTTTTCCTGTCAATGGCTCTTATTCAATACTTGGCTTCTTCACTGTTTCCCTTTGATGAACGTGGATATCTTTTCCACGGCGATGTGGTAAGAGGCTTTCAGCGCTCCGATGCTTGTGCCTACGATGCCTGATATTTCCTCATATTTCTTATCGTCAAAATATTTCATGCAGAACACTTGCCTTTGTTTAGGAGGCAGGGTAGACACTGCTTGCATCAGCATGTTCTCAGCCTCATTGCCATCAAAGTGCTCGTCAGCTACGAATGTGGCTTGCTCCGTGAAGTCTTCATCATCGATAGACAGGGTGCTTTTCTTCTGCCTGATGTACGTGAGCGCCTCATTGCGTGCTATGGAGAAAAGCCAGGTGGAGAGTGCGGAGTCTCCCTTGAAGTTGTCTATCCCTTTCCATGCCTTGATGAAGGTGTTTTGCAGCACGTCATCGGTGTCGTCATGATTTTGGAGAATATAATGTATCTGCCAGTATAGCTGGCGCGAGTATGCGTTGACCATGTCCTCAAAGGCCCTGCGCTTCGTATGCGGGCTTTTCAGCCTGTCCATTATGTCTTTGTCGCTTGTCTTTGCCATGCTTTTTCTGGATGTTTGTTAAGAAATCGAATCCGCTCTGATTCGGATTTCGATTGTATATCGAGAGGTTGGGCGTTTGTCTATTAAGTAACAATGTGGAAACGAGCTGGTTTCTGCTTGCTTCTGTATTCTGCAATACACAATGGAAACCTCAATCCTGTGGCAAAGATACGACAATTTTTTTAATATCCAATGATTAACAATGGGAATCTTGAGAAATTTATTTTTTTTAATCCTTGCTTTACAAGATAATATCTGATCATACAAGGTTGTATGATGTTATTTTAGTCACACTGGCAGCGGAAAGAGGATGGCGGCATCATGTGCAGCAGCATAGCTTACAAAACTGGATAGAGAATGGCTTAAACTGTACAAAATCATATTTTTTTTAAAAAAAAGATTTTCCCATGTAGCGTTTGGCTTAGTTTTGCGTTATATTAATAAACGAAAACATAAAAAATGGAACAAATAGAATTCGAACACCATGTGTCGTCGCTTAGGCCGCAATTGATGAGCTTCGCCCATCGCTACCATTTGGCAGACACCGACAGAGAGGATGCTGTGCAGGAGACGTTGGTCAGGCTGTGGCAGTTGCGGAAACGCATTATAGACGGTGAGCATATGATGCGACTGGCTTTGGTGGTGCTTCGCAACATCTCCGTCTCCATGCTTCGCAGTCAGCAAAGGCATCCTACATTGAGTCTGAATGTATCGATCCACGATCATGCCAACGCTGACAATGCACATCGGCAGATGGAGGCAGTAGAGGCCGACGCATGGTTGACGCAGTGCATCCACTCGCTTCCCGACAAGCAACGTGCCATCTTGCAGATGCGCAATGTGGACCATCTGAGCTATGCTGACATTGCCCGAATCCTGGGTTCCATGGAGTCGTCGGTACGCGGACTCATCAGTAGGGCACGCAAAACATTGTTGGAACAAATAAACATAAATAAACCATGACAGAGTACGATAGCATACAAGTAATACTTGACCGTTTCATGAACGGCCAGACATCCGAGGTCGAGGAGGCGCGGCTCGCTCGCTACTTCCGCATGGCCACAGATGTGCCTGATGAGTGGCAGGCTTATCGGGAAATGTTTTCCAGTTTCGACTCCGATGCCTATGAATTTTCCGAACAAGAGCTTGATGCTATGGCTATGCCCGTAGCGTCAGCTGAGCAGGCCATGTTCATAGCTCCCTGTCGCCAGTCGTTGGTTAGCCGTGCTCTTCGCATAGCCGCCATGGTGGCTGTCGTGGCAGGCGTGGGTCTGGCGGGCTATAAGAAATTGGCACCTCCGACTCCAGGGGATTTCCCAGTTGGCAAGCCCCAGCTCAATGCCAGAATGACGCACTCCAAAAAGGCTACGGAGGTGCAGGTGGTGGCAGTCACTGCCAGTGAGCGACAGCAAGTTCCTTTCCGTAAGGCTTCAGCCGAGGCTGTAGCGAATAAGGCTGCCGTAGACACTTGGCAGGTCGCTGAGACTCCTGTCTCTCTTAATGAAAATGAGTCCGAATCGCTTGCTGCTGTGGCCACTTCGTGTGGCTCTTATGTCGAGGCTGACTATGCGGAAATCCTTTCGCGGTTTGTCTCCTTGAGAGAATATGATCAGGCACACATGCAGGCCGTCTCTTCGCCTCAGATGTCGGTCTATGAGCTTGAAAAGCCTGACACGCCAGTGGTTGCCTCCACGGACTCACCTTTTGATGACGACGAGGTTGTCTCCTTTAAAATCATCGGTTCTTTCCCAGAAATGCAATAAACTCCATTTTTAACTGACTATAAATATTCCATCTAAACATGAATACCATCCGTCGTATACTTTTCGCCTGGCTTCTTGTCATGGCCAGCCTATCCTTGCCAGCCAAGGAAAGATACCAGACCATCTGCATGCAGCTCAACCCCGTCCTTATGGACATCTATCATGAGCTCGACAGCATCTTTCCGCTCCATTACCTCGCCAACGAGAGTCCTGCACATTGCGCCTACTGGGTCAACTTCCAGTTCTCTTCGCGCGATCAGTTTGAACGCTATCGCCCCTGGGTGGAGTCGCTCATCAAGCGGCTCGACAAGGTGGAGGCCTACAAGCGTAACATAAACTTCACTGACTCCATAAATGAGTATTTCAATGGCGTAGAATTGGTTCTGAAGACACCCAACAGCGTGCAGAAAGACAACTGCGTATTCTTCATCAGCCAGTCGCGCATTAGCTTCCACTATAATGCTCGCGTGGAGGGTGAAGATTTTCGGTTTGCCAATGATCCAGACGACCCCAACGGTCAGTCCCGCCAAGACATAGCCGACCACATGGACCGGCTGATCAACGCATATATCCATCGCAAGGGCGTGGAGAAAGACTCCGTCTACTATCCGCAAGACAAGGACTATGCCTACGTGACGTTCAACAGCACCAATGGCGAACCCTCTCACGGCTACCGCTACATCGTGCCCGACTGCACGGTGAAAGACTTCCGCGAGTTCAGCGATGCCATCCATGCCTACTCACGCACAGCACCTGTGCGCACTTCGTTCAACGACAACTACTGGCAATATGAAGCCGCAGCCATCTGTATCATCCGCCCAAACGGGCAAAACCCACTGATGGTGGCCGCTGCCTTGAAGGGCACGCGCCTCTATCTGTTGCGCATCGTGGGCGATCACACCTGCTTCATGCCTCGCGCTTGGGCAGAAGACGACCTGAAATGGAAAATTAAGGAACGCCACAAGCTGACCGAGCACCAGCCACTGTTGCCACCCACTGTGCAACCATAGCCAGGCGAACATGGCTTGCAAATAGCATCACCCGATATCTTATTTATTACCATTCTATATTCAGGGTTGTCCTACGATTCTGGCAAGGATGACATGTGCTTATGGGACACGTGATTCTTAATCCTCTAAGAGGGTAAAAATGACTTTCTATCAATGAAACATGCTTATGAAGCACATAAACTTTAATCTCTTGGTCATCATCTTTTTGTTGGCCTACAGCCCCTCAGCCTTTTCACAAATATCACAAAAAGCAAACAAGAAACAACGTACGTTCATCTTGTGGGGGCATGTGCGCGACAGCTTCACCAAGGCCGTTGTGCCCGGTGTGAAGATTTCCCTTCTGGGAACTGACAGCACCCTCATCGACACCTGTATCGCCCAGACCTCTGAGGATATGGGCCGTGTGGGTGGCGACACCTGGTACCGCTTCGTACTCCCGTCAGTCCCACAACGTCTAATTATCCGCGCCTCACATCCCGACTACGAAGATTGCTATGTTGATTATGACGTGCGCCATGTGGCTCGCAACAGGTACTTCGACGCGCCGTGGCACTACATGAAACGCCGCCAGCACGGGGATGTCGATTACGACTCGGAACTTGCAGGAGTGGTGGTGAAGGCCACGCGCGTCAAGATGGCTTATCGTGGCGACACGCTTGTCTTTGACGCTTCGGCCTTCAAGTTGCCTGATGGCAGCATGCTCGACGCCCTGATCAGGCAGATGCCTGGCGTGAAACTCGATGACAATGGCATCGTCACCGTCAACGGGCGGAAGGTCGACTATCTCATGCTCAATGGCAAGGACTTCTTCAAGGGCGACAACAAGGTGTTACTCGACAACTTGCCATACTACACTGTAAACAACATCAAGGTGTATGACCGAACCACAGACAAGAGCAGCTTCATGAACAAGGACATGGAGCAGAAGGAGTATGTGATGGACGTGAACTTGAAGCGAGAATACGACAATGGCTACCTTGGCAACACTACCATTGGTGGAGGAACGGGTAGCCATTACATGGCCCGTCTTTTTGCCTCCTACTTCTCCGACCTGACCAATGTGTCGGTCTATTCGGGTGTCAACAACATCAATGTGTCGGGCAACCCCAATAGCCAAGGCAACTGGAATAACGCCTCTGTGACCGAAGGCTCCATCACCCACCGCAATGCGGGCATCAACGTGCGGCGCGACAGTAAGGACAAGAAACGTGAGAACATCACTTCTGCGCAAGCCACATGGACGGACGATGAAAATGCAACCTGTATTGACCGCGAGAACTTTCTTTCGTCGGGGTCTACATATGACATGAGCGACAGCCACAATGGAAATCGTGACCGTTCGTTCGTCATGAGCAATGACTTTCGTATCAAGTTGCCCTTCTGGTTGCAAAGCAACACACGGGTGGAATGGTCTGACGCGCGCAGCAGCGTGCTCTCACGCATGGCCTCATTCAGCCAGAGCGTTCGTCCCTATGGCGAGTCCTCTGCGGTGCTCGACTCCGTGTTTGCGCCATCGCGTCCTTTTGGTCTCACACAGACAATGATCAATAGCACCTTCTCGGATGTGCTCACCAATAGCAGGAAGTTTTATGCGTACCAGAACCTGGAGTACAACACCAAGTTGCCCTGGGGCGACAACATCGAGTTGCAAGCCAAGGCTTCCTATACTCGAAGCGACAGCAAGGAGCATCAGGATTATCGGCTCGACTACGCCCAGCAGGCTGCCGATTATCGCTTGGTCTATGACCATGAGCCGTCTCACTCCACCTTCTTCTATGGTCGTGGGGAGTATTATCTTAATCTGCTCAACAGCTGGACTTGCCGCTTCTATTCGCTCTACGAGTGGAAACGCACAAGCCAGCCCAAGGATTACTATCGTCTCGACCGCTTGGCAGGGTGGGGCATCGGGCAGCACGCTTTTACCCATCTGCCTTCAGCCGACTCGCTGCTCCTGGCCATGTCGGCTAATGACAGCCACTACCAGAAAGACAGGCGAGGCAACTGGAATTCGGGCTTCAACATCTATCTTCAGGAGGAGACGGACTCCACCTACATGTGGCTTCGTTTCCACCTGCCAGTGATGCGTGTCAGTGAGCGCACTGCCTACCGCAAGGCGGAGGTTGACACGGTGGCCATGCGCTCCGCATGGGTGTTGAATGGCAACATCAACTTCAATTATAAGTGGAAGAATAAACAAAACAACGTGTGGGCTAACCTTTGGCACAACACCATCCAGCCGCAACTTGCCAACTATGTGGTGTTTGACCACACCAATCCACTGGCCGTAGTGCTGCCGTCTGACAGACTCAAGAATGCCGATAAATGGGAGAGTTCTATTGGCATCCGCCTCACGACTAAGGGCAGTAAGATCAATTTCGATGCCAATGCCGATTATGCTTACACGGCCAATCCGCTTGTCACTGGCTTCTTCTACAATTCCACCACTGGTGCCTACAGCTATAAGGCCACCAATGCGTCCCATTCGTACTCTAGCAATGCCTTCGTCCAACTGTCAGGCCAATGGAACCATTGGGCCTATGAGGCAGGGTGCAGTATGGAGTATGGCAAGGGACAGACCGTGGAGCTTGATGCCGACTTGCAAGGCAAGCACTTCAATGATGTTAAGAGCCGCAATGTGGGGCCTAGCCTGTCAATCGCTTGTCAGCTGCAGTCGTTCTACACTAAACTATCGGCCTACGGCAATTACGAGAAAAATGAGTATGCCAACAGTCAGCTGGCGAATTTCAGCAACCGTCTCCATACGGTCTCGCTTTACACGCAGTACAACATACCTGTCATCGACGTCCAGATGCAGTCCGATCTCACTTATATCCACAATGCCACATCACTTTCGGCTATTCCATCACGAACGCAGTGGCTGTGGAATGTAACTTTGACGCATTCGTTCCTGAAGGGTAAACAACTGATCATGCAGTTCACAGCGGTGGATATCCTGCGGAACGTTTCCAACTATGACTATTCTGCCAGCAATTCTTATTTCGCTGCCACCTCTACCCAACGTGTCGATCGCATGCTGATGTTAAGTGCCACCTATATGCTATTCAAGAAATAACAGGAGGCTTGAGCTGCAAAAACATCGAAGATGCCCACAGGTTAGATGTGGAGATTTGTTTTGTGTGTAGACACTTGATGAGTGCGCCTTGAAAGGGTGAATTTTCCATAGCGCAAGGCATCGGCTTGGGTCAATTCCTGAACGGAATTGGCTGATTGTGCCGAATTATAAATATCGGTAATGTGATTCTCCAACAGATCTGATTGCACAGATTTTACATCAGATAAGCATAATAAGTAGGTGCTCAAAATTATTTTACAGTATCAAAGTACGATGCTCTCATATTTGTCACACTCTCTCTTGGTCATCTTTTCCTTCTGTTTGTCAGTCACTATGCCCGATAGCTCCATCAAACAGAAGGAAAATCTGCCCCGGGATAGAGCACGTCAAATATAAAAATAATTATGAGCACCTACTTAACAATCGCTAGTGTAATGAATGCCAGTTTGGCATCATGGTTGTACATATAGCGACAAGAGTGGAAGAGGGCACTTGTGTGGCAGTGCCTCTTCCACTCTTGTTGTGTCAGTTATGCGTTGTTTGTTTCGCTAATTCATTCCTTGGCTGACAACAGCTACCTGAGTATGATCTTGCAGGTGGCGTTGCCTACTTTCACAATAACCAGTCCCTTGTGCAGGTGGCTCAAGCTGATGCTTTTAGAATTGCTGTCAATGCGTTGTGAATAGACAATGTTTCCTGTCATATCGTATACAAGTATCGTCTTTCCGCTGCCGTTCTGCACCTGCACATTTCCGCTGCTGTACTTTATGGTGATGGCTTCATGCTCTTCTTCTGCTCCTTGCTTGCTGTCATTGTCAGCCATGGCCATGGTTGGGACGGCCAGCATCATTGTGAGAGTTAGTGTCTTAAGTATGTTGAGTAGTGTTTTCTCCATAGTTTATAGTTTTGAGGTTTTATTGTGCAAATATATGGTTATTTTTTTTCTCTTCCAAATAATTATACAAAAAAGAGGGCATTCATGCCGAAAAATTTCTGATTGAGTGTATATGGACTTATGCCAATAACAAAAAGGAACGATTCCTGTTTCCAGAAATCGTTCCTTGATGGGGATTAGCCGTATTGTATGACCTGCGTGCTGCTGTGATACGTCATTATTTATATTATCCGTGATATGTCTCATTTATGTCAGCTGTGATATTGTCATTTATATCAGCCGCGATATGCCATAAATATAAATAATGTTTATTATAAATAATGTGTCATGGCACTGCCTGTGTGCATGCAGGCTTATGCCAGGTCTTGTGGCTTAGAAGAATCTGTAGCGGTTGTCCTTCACGTTGGCCTTCAGATAGAGAGAGTTGATGATGGCGTTGGAAGCCTGGGCAAAGTTGGACTGTGCAGCTGTGTTCTGCTCTGCCTGCTTGTCAAACTTCTCTGCGCTCTTGCTCTTGCTGATGACCTGGAACATGTACACGCCATTGTTGCCCTTCACTGGTCCGGCAAATGCTCCCTTGGCAGTCTTGGCAGACACGGCTCCGATGATTGGCTCGGAAGAAGTAGTGGCTGCCACGAATGTAGGAGCTGCGAAAGTGACATGCTTGATAGTGTCTACTACAGCGTTCTTCACCTTTGCGGCATCAGCGATGTTCTTCACGTTCTTGACGGACTCGTAGATCTTCTCCACCTTCTTCTCTGTCTTGAGCTCGTCAGAGATGTATTCCTTGACCTTGTCGAGAGAACGGTAGCCTTCCTTGTTGATGCCTGTGAGAGCCACGAGAAGGAGGTGGTCATTGTTGCCGCACTCATAGAGCTGTGACACATTACCTACCTTAGCCTCGTCGAAAGCCCACTTGAGGGCCTCGCGTGTGGCATGAATGCCTGCGATGTTGTGTGAAGCAGTAGTGATGTCATCAACAGGACGAACTGCATATCCGCTCTTTGGGGCGTTGGCCTCTATCTGCTCGATAGTCTTGTTCTCAGCTACGAACGCGGAGAACTTGTTGTACTCCTTGTTGTAAGTCTCGTCAGAGAACTTGAGCTCCTTGACCACAGCTGCCACATTGTACTTGGTGACAGGCTTGGCTGTCTTCAGCACCTGGAGAATGGCTGTTCCGCCATTGTCGAGGGTGAGCTTCTTGTTGCTGCCAGCGCCCATCGTGAAGAGTGCGTTGACGAATGCCGCATTGTTGGCGTCGAGAGATGCATTCTCAAACTCAGAAGAAGTTATCCATGCAGAGTCTCCTGTCTGGTTGTATTTCTTGGCTATCTCCTTGAAGTTGGCTCCACCGTTGATGGCTGTCATGATGCTGTCTGCCTTCTTGGCGATGTCAGCCTCGTCCTTGCCGATGACTGCTATCTGGCGGAAGAGCACAGAGTCTGGCTGAGTCTCCTTGCCAAGCACCTTGAATGTGCTGAAGGTGTTGGTCATTGGGTCATACTTGGCGTGTGCTACAGTGCCAACAGCTACGGAGTCGAGTTCTGAGGCAATCATTGAAGGATATGCGCTCTTGTTCTTGTAGACATCGGTGTACTGGACGAGTGATGATGTCTGGCGGACCACATTGCCTGCAGTGGCGTTGCTTGTAGCTGCGATGAGCTTAGTCTCAGCCTCCTTCATTTCCTTGAGGGCTGCTGCCTTGTCGGCATCGCTGGCTGTCACTGCCACATCGACAATCTTCAGGTCGCGTGTCTCTACATACTGCTTGTACTGCTCCTTGTCCTCGTCATATTTGGCCTGGATGTCCTGGTCTGTGACCTTCACCTCGTCATCCTTCACTGATGCTGCTGGCACAGAAGCGAGAAGGATCTCCGACTCCTCTGAGCGTCCCTCAAAGGCCATCTTGGCTTCGATTGGGTTGGAGAGGAATGACTGCGAGAGAAGGATCTGGTACTTCTGTGTGAGGAGCTGGTCGTGAATCTGACGCTGTGCGAAGAGATAATACTTGTATATCTTCTCGTAAGTGTCAGGAATCTGCGTGCCAGCCTTCTTCATCTTCTGGTACTCTGTGAGGAAGGCGTTCACCATAGCGTAGTCGTAGCGCTTGGTCTGCTGGTTCATGAACACAGGCACCTGAAGCATCTGGCTGTAACCGCTCTTGATGATTTCAGAAATCTCGTCCTCGCTGACTGCGATGCCGAGCTCTTCACACTCCTTCTTGATGAGCTGTGACTGGACGTATGTCTGCCATGCCTCATCTTTTACGCGGTTAAGCTCGTCCTCGTTGAATGAGCTCTTCTGAGTGGCAATCTCGTAGTAGTTCTGGAGATCGTCCACCATCTTCTGGTAGTCTTGAACAGACACAGACTCGCCGTTCACTTCGCCGATTTGCTGGCTGTTGCTGTGGAAGAGGCTCTCTAAGCCTCTGAACAAGTCGCCTGCCACGAACAAGAAGAGTGCCAGGGCGATCACTGAAACAAGGAGAACACCCTTGCTTCTGATTTTTTGTAATGCTGCCATTTTTTTGTAATGAAATTTTATTGTTTTTATTTTGTTTCCCAGTATTAGCTTTTCGCTATGTTCGCAAATTCATGCAAAATTACAAAAAATATCTCAGCTTACGAAATTGGATAGGGGAAATTTTAATATATAATGTGTTTTTTCAATTTTTATATCTCAAAGTGTCCGCTATGAATAGTTGCCGCGCGTTTTTCTGCCTACGCTCTTCTGCGTATGCCTGCAAACTGCCGTCTGGCAGTTGCCGTGCTCGCCGAGCTGATTGGAGCGGAAGAGGAGCGTGCATGTGCATGATGAGGTGTGCTTGATGCGGCATGATGTTTATGGAGAAACTCCAAGGTGCTTTCACTCCTAAAAGAATGTCATACCTCCATTTTTGAAAGATGTTTATGGAGAAACTCCAAGGTGCTTTCACTCCTTATGTTCAATTTATGATGGGTTGATTCGGAGATGGGATGATTCTGCGATGGGTTGATGGACAAATAATATATTTTGAGCATATATGCAGGTAGTTTCAGTACTGAAGAGAGCCTGCTTGAGGCATGGAAAAGCAGCGGCGAGACATGCGCCAACCTCGCCCAAAGTGCCAAAAGTGCCAAAAGTGCCAAAGTGCCAGAGTATCAAAAACGTAGTAAAATATATAAAATAAGCAATATTGATAAATTATACAAGGATTTGGCACTTGACACTTTGGCACTTTTGGCACTTTCTCCAGCGGACATGCTCAGTTGCTGCTGTCTGATAAAAGGGCGAAGAATTTGTCCTGCGGCAGCATTGGATAATTTTCATTGCGCGCATTGTCCTATGCCTCCTGCATCATTGTCCTATGCCTCCTGCATCATTATCCTATGCTTTCTGCATCATTATCCTATGCTTTCTGCATCATTGTCCTATGCTTTCTGCATCATTGTCCTATGCTTTCTGTACCGCGACCCTATGCTTTCTGCATTGTGACCCAGTGCTTTGATATTCTGGCAGGCATGACAAGACGGAAGAAAGACCTTTATTCATCTGATATGACAGCCTGATTACAGAGCGATCAGTGTTTAAACATCATTGAATTATTCTGAGCACCAGCTAATCTCAACATTTTGACTTTTTAGTAAGCTTTAATCGTGCCTTAGAAACAAAAAGAGTGCTGTTTGATAAAAAAATCCTCGCAAAATAGCTAAAATGTACTTAAAAAAACTTATCTTTGCACCAGATAAAATTCTATTAGTAAATAAATAGTGAATTTATATGGCTAAAAAAAATTTAGAGCCCAGATTCATTTTTGAGTCAAGTTGGGAAGTATGCAATAAGGTAGGAGGTATCTACACGGTGCTTTCCACTCGAGCTAAGACCCTTCAAGATCAGCTACCAGGCAAAGCTATGTTTATCGGACCGGATTTTTGGATAGGTAAAAAGAACCCTTTGTTTAGAGAGGTCAAGACATTGCTAAGCGGATGGCGCGAATACGCTCAGAATGAATGTGGACTTAAAGTGCGTGTTGGACGCTGGCTGGTGCCTGGTGAGCCAACAGCTATATTAGTTGACTTCCAGCAGTTTTTTGAAAAACGTAACGAAATCTTCGCGTGGGCATGGGACAATTACCATGTCGACTCGCTAAACGCATATGGCGACTATGACGAAAGCCTCATGTTCTCATGGGCGGCAGGCAAGGTCGTGGAAAGCTTCTGCAAATACAATAAGGTTGCAGTCAAGGACAATGTGATTTTTCAGGCGCATGAATGGCAGACATGCCTTGCAGCCCTTTATATACAAAAGAATGTGCCAGAGGTTGCAACCATCTTCACCACACACGCCACAACTATCGGACGCTCGATAGCAGGCAATGGAAAACCTCTTTATGACCATCTCGACAATTACAACGGTGACCAGATGGCCAACGAGCTCAACGTGCAGGCAAAGCACAGCGTGGAGAAACAGGCCGCATGGCATGTAGACTGCTTCACCACGGTGAGCGACATCACAGCGCGAGAGTGTGAGGCTCTGCTCGACAAGAAGGTGGACGCAGTGCTGATGAACGGCTTCGAGAATGACTTTGTGCCGTCGCCTGTGCCAACATTCAACACTCTGCGCAGAAGGGCACGCGCTTCCATGCTGCGTGTTGCTAACACGCTGATGGGCACAAAACTTGAGGACGACACTCTCATCGTCAGCATAGGCGGACGATATGAATATTCCAACAAGGGCATCAACGTGTTTGTAGATGCCATGAACCGCCTCCGTGCCAATGATGCCCTCGACCGCCAGGTGCTGGCGTTTGTCATGGTGCCTGCATGGACGAAGGGACCGCGGCAGGACCTCATCGACGCCATGAAGGTCGGGGCTAAGAACAAGACTGTGCATGGCGACCCGCGCATCACTCATGAGCTCCATGAGCCTGAGAATGACAAGGTGCTGGGCCAGATGAACTGGCTTAACTTCTACAACGACCCCAAAGACAAGGTGAAGCTCGTCTTTGTGCCATGCTACCTGGACGGACGTGACGGCATTTTCAACCTCACATACTACCAGTTGCTCATCGGTGTGGACATCACAGTCTTCCCGTCATACTATGAGCCTTGGGGCTACACTCCGCTGGAGTCTGTCGCCTTCCATGTGCCATGCGTCACAACAGACCTCGCCGGCTTTGGCATATGGGCCAATGATGTGAAGGGCGGAGAAAGCGAGATAGAAGATGGAGTGAAGACCATACATCGCTCGGACTACAACTTCAACGAGGTGAGCGACACGATAGTGGACACCATCATCAGGTTCTCTAAGCTTGAGAAGAAAGAGGTGACAGTGGTGCGCCGCAATGCTGCAAGGATAGCAGAGAAGGCCCTGTGGCGTCACTTTATCAAGTACTACTACCAGGCTTACGAGATAGCTCTGAAGAACCGTAAGGCAAGGTTGAAGGACGAAACGTCCAAGTGAAAGTGAGAAAATAAGAAAATAACAACAAATATTCAACAACTAACTATTTATGAGAATTAAGGCAAGCAACGCTAACACTCCTAACTGGCGTGAGATCAGCGTAAGGTCATCTGTTCCAGCTGCATTTGAGCCGCTGAACGAGATCGCCCACAACATGTGGTGGTCTTGGAACAACGAAGTAGGTCATATCTTCAATGACATGGATCCGCAGTTGTGGCACAATGTGCAGCAGAACCCAGTTCTTTTCCTGAGCCGTATGAACTATGAGAAGCTCGAAGAGCTCGCTAAGGACGAGAAACTCGTGGGACGTGTGAACGCTATATACAAGGAGTTCCGCGCATACATGGACGTGGAGCCAGACAAGAACCGTCCATCAGTGGCATACCTCTGCATGGAGTATGGTCTCAGCCACGTGCTGAAGATTTATTCTGGTGGCCTTGGCATTCTGGCCGGTGACTACGTGAAGGAGGCTTCTGATTCAAATATAGACTTCTGCGCAGTTGGTTTCCTCTATCGCTATGGCTACTTCACACAGACTCTCTCTATGGACGGCCAGCAGGTGGCAAACTACGAGGCGCAGGTGTTCCCAACTCTTCCGATCGAGCGCGAGCTTGACGAGAATGGAAAGCAGGTAGTGGTAGATGTACCATACAACAACTATACAGTACACGCTCTTGTATGGCGCGTGAATGTTGGACGTGTTAAGCTTTATCTCCTTGACACAGACAACGATATGAACTCTGAGTTCGACCGCCCAATTACCCACGCTCTCTATGGTGGCGACTGGGAGAACCGTATCAAGCAGGAGATTCTTCTTGGTATCGGTGGTGTGCTCCTGCTCAACAAGCTCGGCATCAAGAAGGACATCATCCACTGCAACGAGGGACATGCTGCACTTGCAAACGTTCAGCGTCTTGTAGAGTTCGTTGAGGGCGGCATGACATTCAATGAGGCTCTTGAGGCAGTGCGCACATCTTCTCTCTACACAGTGCACACACCTGTGCCTGCTGGCCACGACTACTTCGACGAGTCTCTCTTTGGCAAGTACATGTCACAGTATCCTGCTAAGCTCGGCATCAGCTGGGATGAGTTCATCGGCATGGGCCGTGTTAACCCAGACGACAAGGGCGAGCGCTTCTGCATGTCTACATTCGCATGCAACACTTGCTCATGGGTCAACGGCGTGAGCTGGCTGCACGGCAAGGTGTCAAGAGACATGTTCAACGGCATATGGAAGGGCTACTTCCCAGAGGAGCTGGACAATGTAGGCTATGTGACAAACGGTGTCCACATGCCAACATGGACTGCATCTGAGTGGAAGTCTGTCTATGCCAAGTATTTTGACAAGTCGCACCTTGCAGACCAGTCAAACCAGAAGATTTGGGAGGCTATATATAATGTGCCAGATCAGGAGATCTGGAACACCCGTATGGCTCTGAAAGCTAAGCTTATCGAATATATCAAGGAGGCCTTCAAGGAAGACTGGCTCAAGCATCAGGGCGATCCTTCTCGCATCGTGTCTATCGTGGAGAAGATCAATCCAAATGCGCTCACTATAGGTTTCGCTCGCCGTTTCGCTACATACAAGCGTGCACACCTTCTCTTCAGCGACCTTGACCGTCTTGCTAAGATTGTCAACAATCCAAACTATCCAGTGCAGTTCCTCTTCGCAGGTAAGGCTCACCCTGCTGATGGCGCAGGTCAGGGTCTCATCAAGAAGATTTATGAGATCAGCCGCCGTCCAGAGTTCCTTGGCAAGATTATCTTCCTTGAGAACTACGACATGAAGCTGGCACGCCGCCTTGTGACAGGTGTTGACATCTGGATGAACACTCCTACACGTCCACTTGAGGCTTCTGGCACATCAGGCGAGAAGGCTCTCATGAATGGTGTCGTCAACCTCTCTGTCCTTGACGGATGGTGGCTTGAGGGCTATCGCGAGGGTGCAGGATGGGCACTTACCGACAAGCGCACATTCCAGAACCAGGAGCAGCAGGACCAGCTCGATGCAGCTACTATCTACTCTCTGCTTGAGAATGAGATTCTTCCTCTTTACTATGCTCGCAACTCTAAGGGCTACTCAGAGGGATGGATCCAGACAGTGAAGAACTCGATTGCACAGATTGCTCCACATTACACTATGAAGCGTCAGCTTGATGACTACTTCACACGATTCTATGTGCCACTCGCAAATCGCCAGAAGGTTCTCTTCGCTAATAACTATCAGAAGATTAAGGATATCGCTGCATGGAAGGAACTTGTTGCTTCACGTTGGGACAACATCCATGTCGTTTCATTCAAGAAGGAAGAGGATATGCTCAAGGGCGACGTTCTCTCAGGAAAGAAGTATCATGTAGAGTATGTCATTGACGAGCAGGGTCTCGATGACGCAATAGGCCTTGAGCTCGTGACTATTTACAAGGACGAGGACGGCCGCGAGCACGTAAGCCAGGTTGAGCCACTCAAGGTGACTAAGCGTGACGGCAACCTCTACACATTTGAGGGCACTCACGTCATTCCATCTGCAGGAAGCTTCAAGGTGGCATACCGTATGTATCCTAAGAATGAGGATCTTCCTCATCGTCAGGACTTCTGCTATGTCAAGTGGATTAACTAAGCGTGGCAACTCGTCTATGACGATATTGAAATAAAACTGTTTTGCATCACCTCTATCATTAGGGGTGATGCATTTTCCTTTTTTAATACATTTAATCATATTGCATTATGCGTTTGTCTTGTATAAGTTTCGTTTTGTGTTTGATGGCTATGCCATTGTGCGCTGCAGCGCAAAAAAAAGATGATGGCAAGAAGGGTGAGGAATATAGAAGGTCTGCTGTGGTGAAAGCTTACCGCACGAGTGTCAAGTCGAAAGATTACAGCAAGGCAAAGCAAGAATTGGACAAGGCCCTTGCGGCGTATCCTCAGGCGGCATCAGACACGAAGCTGTATTCATATAAGATGTTTGCTCTCAATGAGCTTATCAAACAGGAGAACCGCAAGATATATTTGAACCAGAAACCTGATACGACAGCTTATTTTAAGTATGTATACGAACTCTATGATACAGGACTTCGTTGCGACAGCATAGAGCAAACGCAGCTGGCAGAAGATAGGGCAGAGGGTAAGAACCCGAAGGCTAAGTTGAGGAGAGAACTGGGCAACACTATGCTTGCCTACAGAAGTAATGTTGTCAATGCTGGCAAATTCTATTACAGGAAGAAGGACTATAACAATGCTTATAAATATTTCGACCTCTATCTGAAGACAAAGGACAAGTGGGTGTTCGACTGTAATGATGGTGGCGTGGCGACAAAAGATCCTGACGACAAGACGTCTGTGTCCACTTTAGCAGTGCTGAGCGCCTATGCTTCGAGCAATTATCCATGTGTGATGTCGCATATAACTGAAAGCTTGAAAGATACGTTGGTGAAATCGCAGATTATAGAAATAGGCTATAAGTCTGCTGCTGCAATGAATGACTCCACATCTATGCTGGCTTTCTTGCAGCGCGGCTTTAAGTCGTATCCAGAGGTAGAGTACTTCTTCATGTCGCTGGTGCGTTACTATGACGGCTGCAATGAGTACAAGCTCGCTCTTGAGACAATAGAGAAAATGCTCAGTCTCTATCCTGATAATAGAGATTACAACTACATGAGGGGCAAGCATCTCCTGGAACTGAACATGGAAGATGAAGCGGTAGCTCCTTTCAGCAAGTGTCTGGAGCTGGAGGCCGATGATGCTGAATCATACTCAGCACTTGGTGACATTTATCTCAACAAGGCGCAGGAGGCATACCTGAGATTCAATCTACCGTTGTCTGATCCGCTCTATGCGCAGCGAAAGAAGGACATCATGAATATTTACGAGAAAGCATGCTCTTACTATGAGAATGCCAGGAAGTATAATGAGAACAACCATGAAATGTGGTTGACCGGGTTGCGCGAGACTTATTTCAAACTGAACAAGGGACGTGAACTGCGCGCACTTGAGAAGTACAAATAAGAATTGCAAATAGAGCTTTTTAAGAAAAGCAAATAGGGGCTTTGAGGATTCGGCCCTCTGCAATCACATCTTTTCCGGCTTCTGCTTGCGATTTCAGGGCAAAAAGCGAGCCGAAGCAATAGGAGAGTCAACTCTTACCTTCTTGGCAGGATAAAAATAACTCATGTTTCTTGATTAAATGTGACAATTCATTATTTTAAATGTGGCGATTCTTGCTGAAGAAATAAATTTTTCATATCTTTGCATGCTTATTTGTACAAACAAAGATAGAGGCCGACAGAGGGCTTCGGTAAAAATCAATGGCATCGACAAAGAAAAAGAAAAAAAATAATAATAGATACGAGGCAGAACAGAAAGAAAAGCTATCTGCAGGCGATTTTTTTATAGGGTTCGGCAAGTGGGAGATGACCGTATTTGGAATGGGACTTCTACTCGTTGTGCTGGCTGGCTTCATGCTGATCGCTTTCGTGTCATACCTGTTCACCGGACAGTCTGACTATAGTCTGCTCGAACAGACTGTAGATCCTTTCAATGAGAAGTTGCAATACAAGAATGCTTGCGGCTCGTGGGGAGCTATCGTCGCATATTTCTTCATCAACGACCTTTTCGGACTTGCATCTTTTCTCATACCGCCTTATCTCATGATCGTAGGCATGAGGATGATGAAAATATTCAAGTTCACGCTATTGCGCAAGTTTATACTTTTCACATTCCTGATGATATGGCTTAGTGTATTCCTCGCTGCATTCGGGACGATGGTGCCATGGCTTGGCGACACGTTCCTGAATATAGGCGGCAATCATGGTGTGAGGGTCGTCAACTACATGACACGTGTTGTAGGATATCCTGGATTGGTCGCTGTCCTTCTCTTGTATGCTGTGGCATATCTGGTGTATCTGAGTGCCAGAACCATAGAGATAATACGCAATGCGCTCAGAGTGAATTTCCTCCGCAAGGTGGATGCTGAAAGGATGAGAAGCCTGATGCTCCGCAAGAACATGGAAAATTTCTTTGAAGGGAGTGGGGAAGAGAAGACCCGAAAAGCAGGCGCTGCGGTGCATGGCGACAGCACCATACAGGCCACAGAGACAGCTGCGGAAGACAAAGAACATGACGACGAGCGAGCTTCCTCGGCTACCGTTCTCCATTTTGACAATGCTGGAAGCAAGCCTGCGGCAGATGCTGAGACAGATGGAGACAATGACGCAGATGCTGCGATGGGTTTGAATGCTGTCGCCGACAGTGATGACAATGGCACGACTGGCGACACAGGAACAGGTGTGATAGATCTCACTCCAAAGCCGTCAGCTGCGGAAACTCCACAGCCGGCAGAGGCTCAGTCGGGGTCAGGCATGGCCATTGAGGTGAAACAGACAGACATGGGCGATGGAGACATCAAGCGAGGCGACATCACAACGCCATATGACCCTAAACTGGATCTGGAACACTATAAGTATCCTACTCTCAACCTGCTCAGGAAGGCGGACAACGCCACTCCGCTCATAGACATGATGGAGCAGAATGCCAACAAAGACCGCATCATTCATGTGCTGAAGAATTTCGGTGTGGAGATAACATCCATCAAGGCGACTATAGGTCCTACCATCACTCTTTACGAGATAGTTCCAGCGGAGGGCACACGCATCAGCCGCATACGTAATCTTGAGGATGACATAGCCCTGTCGCTTGCAGCAGAAGGCATACGTATCATTGCGCCAATACCGGGCAAGGGCACTATAGGCATTGAGGTGCCAAACAAGAAGAAGTGCATCGTGTCTATGGAGAGCGTGCTGAACAGCAGAGTCTACCAGGAGAGCACTATGGAGCTTCCGTGTGCTATCGGCAAGACCATCAGCAATGAGGTCTTCATGTTCGACTTGGCCAAGGCTCCACACTTGTTGGTCGCTGGTGCGACAGGACAAGGAAAGTCTGTGGGTCTGAACGCTATTGTCACCTCTTTGCTTTACAAGAAACATCCGTCAGAACTCAAGATTGTGATGGTCGACCCTAAAAAGGTGGAGTTCAGCATATACAGCCCAATAGAGAACCATTTCCTTGCCAGACTGGAGGAGGAGGAAGACTGCATCATCACCGATGTGCAGAAAGTGGTGAAGACGCTCAACTCGCTCTGCGTGCTGATGGACAGCCGATACGATATGCTGAAAAAGGCCAATGTGCGCAACATCAAAGAGTATAACGAGAAGTTCAAGAGCCGCAAGCTCAATCCGGAGCATGGACATGAATACATGCCGTACATTGTGGTCATCGTTGATGAGTTTGGCGACCTTATCATGACAGCAGGCAAGGAGGTGGAGCTGCCTATATGCCGCATAGCCCAGTTGGCACGAGCCGTGGGAATACACATGATAATAGCCACGCAGCGTCCGCAGGCCAGCATCATCAGTGGCGCTATCAAGACCAACTTCCCTACGAGAATAGCCTTCAAGGTAAGCTCGATGATGGACTCTCGAGTCATTCTCGACCGTCCTGGAGCCAACCAGCTCATAGGCAAGGGCGACATGCTTTATCTGCAGGGCGCAGAGCCTGTGCGTGTGCAGTGTGCCTTCGTGGACACTCCTGAGGTGAACGACATATGTCACTACATCGCCACACAGCAGTCATTCCTGCATCCTATGTACCTGCCGGAAGTGGCCGACACAGAGTCGGATGCTGGCGGCATGGGTACTGTGGACAGAGGGCATCTTGACCCGATGTTTGCTGATGTGGCAAAATTCGTTGTCAACAATCAAAGCGGTTCTACCTCGATGATTCAGCGCAATTTCTCCATTGGCTACAACAGGGCAGGTAAAATCATGGACCAGTTGGAAAAGATGGGCGTTGTGGGACCGCAGATAGGCAGCAAACCTCGTGAGCTTCTCATCAAAGACCCTCTCACACTGGAAGGACTGCTCAATACACTGTAGAGTTGCTCAAACACTGTGAAGTTGCTCAATATGCCGTGAAGTTGCTCAAACACTGTGAAGCTGCTCAATATGCCTTGAAGTTGCTCATACACTGTGAAGCTTCTCGACACACTGTAAAGCTTCTCAACACACAACAAACAATGAAGGTCAAGCAAACGAACCAAACGTTGAAAATATAAAAAACAAGGAATCATGAAAAAGATTGCACTACTTATCACAATGCTCCTCTGCGCTATCGCCATCCCTGCGGCAGCTCAGGAAGCCACATCAATACTCGACCAGTCGGCAGCTGCGCTCAAGCAGGCAGGCAATGCCAAGATTGATTTCAGTTATGTGTCGGGGGGAAGTGCGGCCAACGGCAGCATCAAGCTGCAAGGCTCCAAATTTGTGCTAAACATGGGTGGACTCGTCACATGGTTTGATGGAAAAACGATGTGGCAGTACAATAAGAAGAATGAGGAGGTGTCTGTCACAGAGCCCTCTGCAGCGGATTTGGCAAAGATCAATCCTTATTCTTTCCTGTCTTTCTACAAGAAAGGATACAAGGCTTCCATGGGCAAGAGCACAGCTTCTGACTATCAGGTGACATTGGCTGGCAGCGGTGCAGGAAGATACAAGAAAGTGGTCTTGGCAGTCAGCAAGAAGACCAGCTATCCATCAAGCATAACGCTGACAACTGAAAGCGGGCACACGGTCTCAATAGTCTGCAAGTCTGTGCACAAGAACCAGAAGTTCTCAGCCTCCACATTCAGGTATGACAAGAAGAAATTTCCTAAGGCGGAGATAGTGGATCTCAGATGAGTCGGCCACTGCATTCGTCATGCGGCGTAATGGCAGCCCTTGTGGCCACTTGGCCAAAGGCGTTTGCCATGCGCCAGCCAACGAATGAGAAAGTCCTTGCCGTGCAGCCGCATGGCGGGCAATGCATAAACACAGATGCTTAAAACCTATCCTCACATATAACAATCATGAAGTTCGACAGAGCACTTATGCTGTACAAGCTTGTGGCGCGCAACCAGCGCATACATGCAAGACGACATCCTATGTTCGAGAAAAACAAGGTGATGAAACTATTCAGTTACCTGTTCATATCCTTTTGGGCTGTCTATCTTGTAGCATTGGCTGTGTCAACAAACAGCTATTTCGCCAACACATCAAGAGAAGTGTTTGACTGGGTGGATGGTTGTCTCATATGGTTTATGGGGGCAGACTTCCTGATACGCTTCGGAATGCAAGATACCCCTGCCCAGAACATCAAGCAGTATAAGATGCTCAACATACCCACGCATTTTTTGCTGAACACTTTTCTTGTACGTATGGGACTTCAGCCATACAACCTCTTCTGGGGCTTTTACTTTGTCCCGCTTGGCCTGATGTGCTTGCCGCAGTTCTATGGCATAGCAGGATTTATAGGTTTTCTGCTTGGATGGTGGGCCATGTTCTTTCTCAACAGCTATTGGTATCTGCTGTGGCGCACCATCATCAACCGCAACATATGCTATGGCATCGTGCCACTCTCCTTGTATGCCATTGCCATCTATTTCGGATATTTCTTTGATGAGGAGAGCTCATGGCTCCTGCAAGCCTCAGCGTATTTCATGCGCGGCTTCTGCACATGGTGTCCGTCAAGGTGGCTGGCTGTGGCAGTGCTGGCAGTGCCTCTCTACATCCTCAACTACCGCATGCAGAAGGTGGCTATATATGTTGAGATAGCCAAGACAGAGGTGGTTAAGCAGGTGAAGACGCGCAACATGCTCTTTCTTGACCGTTTCGGCATCATAGGCGAGTATCTCAAGCTGGAAATACGTTCCACCATGCGCAACCTTGTGGTGCGGAAGCAGTTTCTCACAGGCTCGCTCTGCATGCTGGCGCTCTGCTCTCTCTTCTCGTTCTCGCAGATATATGACAATGTGCCCTTCATGCATGTGTTCATCTGCATGTACAGTTACACGTGCCTGGGAGTGATGACCCTCACCACCATAATGTGTGCCGAGGGCAACTACATAGACGGGTTGATGGTGCATAAGGAGATGGTGCTCTCGCTTCTGAGAGCTAAGTATTATTTCCAGTGCGCCATACTCATCATCCCGTTCCTCTTTACCATCATGCCGATAGCAGAGGGAAAGATGCCCCTGCTCACATCAGTGGGATGCCTGTTCTTTACATCCGGAGCCATATTCCCGTTCCTTTTCCAGTTGGCTGTATACAACGACACCACTATCAATCTCAACCGCAAGCTCACGCGCTCAGGCCGTGACACAAAAGTGCAGATGATCATGGCAGGCGTGGCCCTGTATCTGCCAATGCTTGTGATGTATGTCCTTGTAGAGGGACTCGGCAACGAGGTGGCTGCATGGACTATGCTGGCAATAGGAGTGGTGGGCACAGCCCTTCATCCGCTGTGGCTTGGGAATATCTACCATCGCTTCATGGCAAGAAGGTACAAGAATATGGAAGGCTTCCGTGACTCGCAATAGCATCGCGGCATCATGGCAAGATGCCAATGACAGTCCCGCCTTTGCAATGGCAACGTGATACGCAATCAATAGAAATGCAGAAACATCGTTTTTGAAACGACACAAACTAATCGCAGCATATGAATCTTACAGTAGAAAATGTCAGCAAGACATTCGGCAGCAAAAAGGCTCTTGACATAGAGCGATACTCCATATACAGTGGACAGCTCATCGGACTTGTCGGCAACAATGGAGCTGGCAAGACAACACTTTTTCGCATTATCCTCGATTTGCTCAAGGCCGACACGGGATGTGTGACAGTAGACGGCATATACAATGGCAGGCCAGTGTCGTGCGACACCTCAAAGAGCGAGGAGTGGAAGGCCTACACAGGAGCCTTTGTCGACTCAGGCTTCCTCATAGAGTATCTCACGCCAGAAGAGTATTTCCGTTTCATTGCCAAGATAGCAGGCATTGATGACAAGACATTGCGTGAACGCCTGCTGTGGTTTGACTCCTTCATGAATGGTGAGGTGCTGGGACGCCACACGCTCATACGCAATCTCTCCATGGGCAACAAGCAGAAGGTCGGCATCATCGGAGCCATGCTCCACCTCCCCCGTCTCCTGCTTCTCGACGAGCCTTTCAATTTCCTTGATCCTACGTCGCAGCTCGCGATGAAATATCTGCTGGAGACATACAACAAGGAGCAGAAAGCCACCATCATAGTCTCATCTCACAACCTCACCCACACGCTGGATATATGCTCGCGAATCACCCTGCTGGAAAATGGGCACATAATAAAGGACTATGACAAGGATTATGCTTTGTTGACATCAGAAATAGAGGCTTATTTCAAGGGAGGTGTCAATAATTAGCCCAAAGAAGGAAAGTTTTATCCATTTCTTTTCTCAGTAACGGGAAAAAATCTTAAATTTGTGTGTTGTATAGCGCTATGTGAGGCCATAATTGCACGTGTGTCCGCCCAAGACAGTGTCATTGTGCGTGGAAGACACGACAGCGGATATCCATGGGCTGGAAACACAGTGTGCACTAAGAGTCCCGCATGTGAATGTAATGTCATCTGCAAGGACTTTGACATTGAGATTATGACGATGAAACGCAAATGAAAGCTAACACATTAAATATAATAATATAGTATAACACTAATAATATAATTTAAAACAAAACAGTATGAAAATTTCAAGAATTGATCACCTGGGAATAGGTGTTCAGAGCATTGATGAGGTGCTCCCTTACTTTGAGAATGTGCTTGGACTCAAGTGCTACGCAGTGGAAGAAGTGGCTGACCAGAAGGTGAAGACAGCTTTCCTCAAGGTCGGCGAAGTGAAGCTTGAGCTTCTTGAGCCGACATCACCAGAATCAGCTATCGCCAAGTGGCTTGAGAAGGGCGGCAAGGGCGTGCATCACGTGGCATTCGCAGTAGAAGATGGCGTGGCAGAAGCCCTCGTAGAGGCCGAAGGCAAGGGAATCCGTCTCATCGACAAGACTCCACGTCCAGGCGCAGAGCAGATGTCAATAGCTTTTCTTCATCCAAAAACAACAGCAGGCATCCTGACAGAGCTCTGCGAACCACAGAATAAATAATATCCATCACAATCGTTATGAGCAAACAGACAGAAAGAATACAGGAGCTTATTGAGCTCCGACAGAAAGCACGCCTTGGCGGTGGCGAGAAAGCTATCGACAAACAGCACGCCAAGGGCAAGTTTACCGCTCGCGAGCGCATCGCCATGCTTCTCGATGAGGGAAGTTTTGAAGAGTATGACATGTTCAAGCTCCATCGCTGCACCAACTTCGGCATGGAGAAGAAGCAGTATCTCGGCGATGGCGTCGTGACAGGTTCTGGAACCATAGGCGGCCGTCTTGTCTTTATCTTTGCGCAGGACTTCACAGTCAATGCAGGCTCTCTTTCAGAGACCATGGCGCAGAAGATATGCAAGATTATGGATATGGCAATGAAGGTGGGCGCACCAGTCATCGGTCTCAACGACTCTGGCGGCGCGCGTATCCAGGAGGGCATCAATGCACTTGCAGGATATGCGGAGATATTCCAGCGCAACATCCTCGCCTCTGGTGTCATTCCACAGATATCAGGCATCTTTGGTCCTTGTGCCGGAGGAGCCGTTTACTCACCAGCACTTACAGACTTCACCCTTATGATGGAGAACACTTCATTCATGTTCCTCACAGGCCCAGCCGTAGTGAAGACTGTGACTGGAGAGGATGTGGACCAGGAGAGCCTCGGAGGCGCCTCGGTGCATTCCACCAAGTCTGGTGTGACACACTTCACTGCTGCCACAGAGGAAGAGGCTATGGCAATGATTCAGCAGCTCATCTCTTATATCCCGCAGAACAACCAGGAGGAGACTCCTATTGTAGAGTGCACAGACCCAATCGACCGTCTTGAGGACTCGCTCAATGAGATCATTCCAGACAATCCTAACCAGGCATATGACATGTACAAGGTCATAGCTGCCACAGTGGACAATGGCGAGTTCTTCGAGGTGCAGCCACGCTACGCTCAGAATATCATCATAGGTTTCGCACGTTTCAATGGACGTTCTGTCGGCATCGTGGCCAACCAGCCGTCTAAGTTTGCCGGTGTGCTCGACTGCAACGCTTCACGCAAGGGAGCGCGCTTCGTTCGCTTCTGCGATGCCTTCAACATTCCTATCGTCAGCTTTGTCGATGTGCCAGGATTCCTTCCAGGCACCGGACAGGAGTATAATGCTGTCATCCTTCACGGAGCCAAGCTCCTCTACGCATACGGAGAGGCCACAGTGCCAAAGGTCACAATCACGCTCCGCAAGTCGTATGGTGGTTCGCACATCGTGATGTCGTGCAAGCAGCTCCGTGGCGACATCAACTATGCATGGCCTTCAGCCGAGATCGCTGTGATGGGCGCAAGCGGCGCAGCTGCGGTGCTTTATGCTCGTGAGGCAAAGAAGATCAAGGAGGAGGGCGGTGACGCAAAAGCATTCATCGCAGAGAAGGAAGAGGAATACTCAAAGCTCTTCGCCAATCCTTACAATGCAGCTAAGTATGGCTATATCGATGATGTCATAGAGCCACGCAACACACGCTTCCGTGTCATCCGTGCTCTTGAGCAGCTTGCGCACAAGTCTCTCACTAACCCTGCTAAGAAGCATGGTAATATTCCTCTCTAAAAACAACATTCACAATAATGAAAAAGTTTTTATCAATAGCATCTCTTCTCATAGCCTCAACAGCTGCATTCGCCCAGGGCGCCCACGACTTCAAAATAAATGAGGTCTATGTGGAGCAGTCGCCGGCAGGCGACTCGCAGCAGTGCTGCCAGCAGGCCAGTTATGTTGACGAGTATGGGCAGGCTGCTTCATGGATTGAGATAGAGAACACATCTTATAGCACACACAACATAAGAAACTGCTTCCTTACAATCAATCCGGCTGTGCTCGACAAGAATATGTCGGCGCCAGAGCGTGAGGCACTCATGTCAGAAATTGTTGCTGGCGACCCTCGCACCTCTGTAGGGCCAAAGCAGCGCATCACATTCTTTGCAGACGGCCACACCAACCGTGGTACTCTTCACCTCAATTTTGCGTTGCCGACAGACAAGGCTTTCACCATCTATCTCTATGATGGCAATGCTGTAGACCTCCTTGATTCTGTTCATGTGGAACCAATGGCGGCAGGCTCAAGCTATGCTCGCATTGGCAATGACCAATGGCAAGTGGTTGAGGCAGATAAGGTGACTCCTGATGCTCCCAATATCACATACAGCAACAACAAGGTCAAGGAGTTTAAGGAGAAAGACCCTTATGGAATAGCCATGACCCTCATGTGCATGGGAGTGGTCTTCGTGTGCCTTATCCTCCTCTTCGTGTTCTTCCACATCTTCGGATGGGCCATGAACTACACTGCTAAGCTTGCGCGTGTTCGCGCTATCCGTGCCATCCATAACCAGGCTGCAAGGGTAGTGGAGATGGCAAAGCAAGGCACTACAGAGACTAAGGGTATTGACATTGAGACATACACAGCAGTCATTGGCATGGCTCTCCACGAGTACTTTGGTGGCACACACGACATTGAGTCGGGTATCCTCACCATCAACCAGAACAACAACACATCATGGTCAGACAAGAGCCACGAACTTCGTGTCTTGCCACAGCACCATCAGGCAGTAGAAATCAAAAAGTAATCATCAACCAGACAAATGAAAGAGTATAATTATAAAATCAACGGTGCTCCGTACAATGTCAAAATCAATGGCATCGAGGAGAACATCGCAAAGGTTGAGGTCAACGGCATCGAGTTCGAAGTGGAACTTGAAAAGCCTGTTGCCCAGCCAAAACCAGTGGTGCGCGCTGTAGCCGCTCCTGTAAAGACAATCGAGGCTCCAAAGGAGAAGTTGGAGGCCGTAGATGCCGGCGTGTTCGCTGTGCGCGCTCCGCTGCCAGGCACTATCAACGACATCAAGGTGACAGTAGGCCAGCAGGTAGCCAAGGGCGATACGGTAATTGTGCTTGAAGCCATGAAGATGGAGAACAACATCGACACAGACCGTGCAGGAAAGGTGCTTGAGATCAAGGTTGCCAAAGGTGATACAGTGATGGAAGGCGCGATACTTGTCACTATCGGGTAAAGTTAATCAATCTAACAAACAACAAAAAGAAAAATTATGTTACTCGAAAGTTTCATCGGATCGAAGCTCATCGATTTCCTCTCATACACTGGTTTCGCCAATGTGGAATGGGCCAATATCATCATGATAGCTGTAGGCGCATTCTTTATCTGGCTTGCCATCAAGAAGGATTTCGAGCCATTGCTTCTCATCCCTATAGGACTGGGCATCATTTTGGGAAATATTCCATTTAAGGATGCAGGTCTTGAGATAGGTCTATACGAGGATAATTCTGTCTTGAACATCTTCTATCAGGGTGTTCGTCTCGGATGGTATCCTCCGCTCGTGTTCCTTGGCATTGGCGCCATGACAGATTTCTCTGCGCTGATAGCCAACCCTAAGCTCATGCTCATAGGAGCAGCTGCGCAGTTTGGCATCTTTGCTGCCTACATGACAGCCCTCGGCCTTGGCTTTGAGCCTAATCAGGCTGCAGGCATCGCCATTATAGGTGGAGCAGACGGTCCTACTGCCATCTTCCTCTCAAGCAAGTTGAGCCCGAATCTCATGGGTGCCATTGCTGTGTGCGCATACTCGTATATGGCTCTTGTGCCTGTCATCCAGCCAGGCATCATGAAGCTGCTCACTACCAAGGAGCAGCGCAAGATTAAGATGAAGCCATCTCGCCAGGTGAGCCAGACAGAAAAGATGCTTTTCCCTATCGTGGGCTTGCTCATCACCACTTTTATTGTGCCATCAGGTCTTCCGCTGCTCGGCATGCTCTTCTTCGGCAACCTTCTCAAGGAGTCGACTAAGACAACACGTCTGGCCAAGACTGCAGGAAGTGCACTCAACGACATTGTCGTCATGCTGCTTGGACTGACAGTGGGATGCTCAACACAGGCATCAGAGTTCTTGACAATGAATACGGTATTCATCTTCATCATTGGCGCATGTGCCTTCATAGTGGCTACTGCCAGCGGTGTCATTTTCGTGCACATCATGAATATCTTCCTTCCTAAGGGACAGAAGATCAATCCGCTCATTGGCAATGCGGGCGTGTCGGCAGTTCCAATGGCTGCACGCATCTCGCAGAATGAAGGACTCAAGGCTGATCCGCACAATTATCTGCTCATGCACGCCATGGGACCTAATGTTGCGGGCGTGATCGGTTCTGCGGTAGCAGCCGGAGTGCTCCTCGGTTTCCTTTCATAAGGAAGTAGCGAATGTGAGAAGATTTCTGTGGCTTGCTTAAAAGCATAGATATCCTCCGTGCAATATTATTATCAGCAAGAGGCTGTTCGACACGAACAGCCTCTTGCTTTTTTATGATGCAGTCTCCATATTGGTTTCTCTAAAACAGATTGCATCGTATGTCCTTTATTGTGTGTTCATCATATGTCCTGTGATTGGCCATGTGACAAACGACAGTCTGCTTTGTATAAAAGTATTGACATTTTCCAGTTTATTTTATCTCAAATTTATAAGGTTGCGAGGTTCTATGAGAGGAAGTTTTGTGAGGATGTCATGTCGTACGACATGAGGTGCATTATAGTCGTACGACATGAGGTGCTATAGTTGTACGACATGAGGTGCATTATAGTCGTACGACATGAGGTGCTATAGTCGTACGACATGAGGTGCTATAGTCGTACGACATGAGGTGCTATAGTCG
>CAKQRW010000041.1 GCA_934271655.1 uncultured Bacteroidaceae bacterium
AGAGCGTTATATTAACAACTTAACGGATGATTTCAGCATCTGTTTTTCGGAACATATAACTGGACACCCTAATTGTTGAGTTCTTCATACTTATCCATCAAAGAAGCTTTCAAAGTGTCGAAGTTCTTGTTGATGTCGCCCACCGTATCGTAGTTTGCCGACCTGTCTCCTTGGTAAATTTTCTCAGGTACATCTTCTGCACCAGCATCACGATACAATCCTCCGTAGCATGTTGATTCCTTGCGCTCGCTCGGAAGCTCGAGAGAAACATTATGCTCGCCGCCAAAAACGGTAGAGAAGACCATGTTAATGATTTTCTTTAGAGTGCTCTTATCTGGACAAATGAATTCGTTTATGTATCTACTACCGTTTCCACTGAATACTACAGTTCTTGGTACTTCACATTTATAATCCCTGTACATACAAGCCATATAGTAAAGTATGGAAGTGAGGTGATAAATAAACACAGGCTTAAAATCATGGCTCATACGTTGCTTGATGTCGCAATACTTATCATTGCTCAGCCAGAAGTTGATTATGTCTTTTGTCTTATGCTGATCCACATCCACTACTGTGAAACATTTATTGAGTTCGTCAATATCGGGACGGCTGAAATGAAGTGTATTCACATATTTGTTGTAGATGCCATTTCCCTTATCATTGTCAAAATCCACAAAACCATTTTCCCAAAGAACATCACATCCGAAATGAACGGAATTTGCCATCACAGGGTGATTGTCTTTGAAGTAAACATAATCTGTTGAACCTCCACCAATATCAATAACTGTCACAGCATCAGAATTCTTGATATAGTCCATTTTCTTGAAGTAATAGTATGGAGCCTCCGATTCTGAGCAACATGCTATATGATCTGGCTGAATAGTCAGGATATTCCCTGGCTCTTTAGTCCAAACGTCATTGTAGATGTCGCGTACAGTACCCATAAAACTCAATGGACGGAACCATACAAGACGAGTCTGACTAAGATCACCATCGTGCTGAAGAATGTCACACTTTATGATGAGCAACAACTCACGTATGAACACACGCAGCTTTGCATCATCCTTATTCCACTTTATATCCGTGTACACCCTCTGGTCATCATTATTCATGAGCCTTTCATAGAAGAAAGCTATATTGTGATTATCAAAGAGCTTTGGTCTATTTGTACTATTTCTTATACCGCAAAGAGCTGTTCGTATTGGAAACCTGTAGTCCATGCCGTCAATAATGGCAGGAAGAAACTCTGTTTTAATCCTGTTCTTCGCTTTCTCGAATATAGAATCTTCAATGCAGCGAGAAAGAGAGAATTGCTGGTCCTCTGGCGTTTCATGCAGGTAGTTCACCATTGGTCGGGTCATCTTAAACATTTCTGGCTTATTGTTCTCCCCATTCTTGCAGCGAGACATGAAGGTGTTGGATGTTCCGAGGTCGATAGCATAGGTGAATGTATCGTTTGTCACCTGACTTGTTTCCCATATGGGCAACAGCAGCCCTGTGTCACCAAGGATTTTCACCTCAATGGCATCAAATGAAGAATTGTACAGTTCATAGAACTTTGTTCCACCTTCTGCATCGTCCGTTTTCTGTCGTGAACGCACCACTGCTGGGAGTACACCAAACTGCGCACCTGTTGTAGCAGGGTCAAGCTCTCTAATAGGGCTGAGACCTCCAGTGCCATTTTTGAAGAATGACAGAGAAATCTGGTCTATATTAAAGTTTGGAACTTCGGCATCCTCATCCGCCGCCACAACAAGAATCTTGAAGTAGTTATTCTCTTGTGGATTCGGTGAGAGTATGTTAGGGAACACACCCAGGTCGAAGTTTATGCTTGCCATGCCTAAATCTACTATTCTGCCCATTCCCGATTTGAATGGCTCTAATGCGTATTCCTTCTCATAGCTCTTGCCTTTATATCTGAGACTTACTGTTACAGAATTGCGACCAACATGCAGATCGGAATCAGGGCATTTTCCACCAAACAGACTCAACACATCTGCTTTGAATGGAAGCAGGAAGTCATAGTTACGGTCTGCACTATCGTTCTTATACTTAATTGCCTGGAAATGCTTTCTGTCTATGCGATAAGGAAGTTTGATGAGTGTGGAGGTGAAATAGCTGTTTATGTCTATTTCGTCGCAAGACTTTATGGCGAGACCACTGACTACAAGATCATCATTCTGGTCTGTCTTGACGGCCGCCATCCTCAGGCTATAGTCTGTACGGATGTCAGAATCATTCTTAAAGCTCCTTACATACTCTTTCAAATCCTTTAAGCGAGAGTCTACACTATCTGACCCAAACAATTCATTGTACATATAGTTCTTGAAGTCCTGGTCTCTGTCCTCAAACATCATGACGTCGCGGAAATATTCTCCACCTGACTTTCTGTGTATATGCACATTCTCATACTGTTCGCCAACGAAAACAATAGTCTTAGCTCCGTTTTGTACCTGCTGAGACTTATCCATATCTGGTGGTGTGACAAAGCCAGTCAAAGGAGAAGTGCAAGCGAGAAGCTTGTTCTTTCCATCTACTGTAAACACGAGAAAATACAATTTATCTTCCGCAATATCAGTCTTGTAATAGTCATTGATGGAATTATAGAGAATAGGCATCTTCTTCTTCAAGTAATCCATATTCTCCTTGCTGTTCCACTCACGAAGTTCTATCTTTTCTCCACTTTTCCAAGTGTTATTTCGATGATACTTTAGATTGAAGAGCAATTCATACACATCGAGTATGTCTGATACCATCTGACGGTATGCGAATCCTGCTTCTTTTTTAGGGTCGATATGCTCTTCCTTAGCTCTGCGGAAAGCCTCACGAGCCACAAAGAAACGTGCAAAAGGAGTAGGAAGGGAGTTCAGTGCTCCGCTATTGTCTGTTTTCTGCTCCATCACCTTATCAAGGTGCTCAGCTGTCAATCCTGTATCTTGGGCTATCCATTCTGTACCTTGAATGCCACGGTCTACTATATTGAGGTCTATTCTTGACATATCCTTATCTAAAAATCTTGTTAGTATATTTATCTATAGCATCATACGCAAATTTCAAAAAGAATCTAAACTTGTTGCTATGATCATTTTTTTTATAATTATTGCTTGCCTTAATCATGCTGAGCAGATAATACGAATCATCCTTTGCGTCAAGCTTTAAGCCCTTTATCCAACCGCTCATATTCTTTGCATTATCATAATGCAGTGGGGCGAATGCTCGCTTGTTCTGAGCAAGTTCTGAGTACCACTGGTAGTACACCTCTGTAAAGCGTTCGAGAGACTGAAATGCCACGTCTTTGTAGAAATCATCATTCCATCCTCTATTCTTGATAAGCGGAAAGAACTTTTCAGAAGGCAGAGACTGAACGAATTGGCGCAGCAGCATGTAGTCTGCCACACTTTTGACAATATCTCTATAGCCAGTCCCTAAAGAGGTCAGGTCGACAGACTCCTTGTCGTCTTCAATAGCGCGTGTCATATACTGCAGAGTATCGGGCTTTTCTCTTTTGAGAAAATCGAAAAGAGCCGATGCAGCTACCAGCTCAATAAAGTTTGCCTTGTCGTCTTGCTTCTTTTCATCATTGTCATATATCTGCTTCAAGTTCTTCTCGCCTATGTAATACAGGTAGTCAGATTTGACTGTACCGTCATAATAGGCAAGGGCAGCCTTAGTCTTTGTGCAGAAATTGGCAGAATCGATATCGCTTCCTGTCGTTGCAGGGTCTTTTAGACCATAATAGGGGAGAACTGTCACAGCCCCCATCAAGGCATTCTTCACAGCAGGCTCATTGTCTGCGAATCTTATTTTCTTTTCAAGAAGTGGATAACCTGATGCCCCTGTTCCACCAAAGATGGAACTTATGATAAAGACCCTGTCATCCTTCTCACATTGATACTTGAAATCCTTAAACCATGTGGCTCCCTCTATCATGTCTCCCAGCACAACTGTTCCAACATTAGGATTTCCCTTGAATCCTACAGAGAGCGAATTGTTCAAGTTCTTAGTAGAGAACAGCGTCTCCACCAAATAGTTGTTTACATCCTCTGCCCCAAGATTATCCCTGCCTATATATGAGCTGAACTTCTCCTCTTTCCCGGCATTTTGCTGTGTGTCATTTGTCTGATTACACAGCTCTGCAAGTGTTTTAATTTCAGAACTGAAAAAGCCGTCAAGATGATTCAGCGTAGAAGAGCCATTGTTTACAGACCTGTTGTATATCTCTTCATAACTGTCAATCAGCGAATGCAGATTTTTCTTTTCTTCCAAATCGAGGTGAGGATCAAGAATGATTGGAATAACTGTATAGCCGTTAGTGCTCATGCCACCAGCCATAAGCATTGTGACACTCTTCATCACACGTATGCCGGTACCTCCAATACAGAATACAAATACCTTCTTCATTCATTTTAGATTTTAAAGATTCTAAATGCGTTGGTTTTTAGCCAATTACACCAAACAAACGATGTCGCAAAATACAGCAACGACGCATATATCGCATTGCCTATTGCAATCCTCAGTTCAAGTCCAAAAGAGCCTTGCAACTTTGGCTCAGTCACAATATACTCGCACCCCAAGGTGAAGAGTAATGAAACTAAGAATGTAGCCAACAAGAACATGAGCCAATGTTTGGGAAGGTAATGTCTTCCCGGCATTTCATTATAAGGACAATAGTAAAAAAAGGCTAATCCTATGCCGATACAAATAAAGAGACCTATGATGATAGGAGATTCACTCTCTAATTGTCTCCAGAAATTTTGCGCCTGATTGTAAAGAGCCTCATTATCATGGAAAGGCTTGACGAAGTCTTGCATCGAGCCTGCTATCCACTTGTACAAATCTAAACCTTTCATTTATTGTTTTTAGATATTAAAATGTAATTTGATTTCAACTTTTTATTTACCACTCCGCCACAGAACATTCCTTTAACGAAGTCTATGACAGAGTAGGATTTCGTAGGATCATCTTCATTTGTTGCCCCTTCAAAGAACTCATTAAAAAGGACATAGTCTGTGTCAGGCAATTCCAAAGTCCACTCCAGCACCTCCGAATCCATTGCCATATTTCCAATCTTCAGTTCTACAGTGGCAGTAGATACTCGTTTAAGTTCCTTCTCTGTTATGTTCTGCGATTCCACAGAAATGTCACCTACTTTGACAACTGAACCATAAAGTGCTTTTACCTTAAAGGCATCCTCAAACACTTTCTCATCACTTATCAGCCATCTGTAATCTTCAAGGTTAACTTTCAACTTTATGGTGCATGAATCATCGTCAGCATTGTAATCCACAAATGTTGGCTGATCTTCTTCCATTTGAATACAATTCACAGGTATTCCAAAAGAATAACGAGGTTTGCCATAGTTGAATCCACTCTCAATATTGTCAACAAAGTGTCCACGCTCCTCCAATATGGATGAAATGCCATTTCTCATTTCTGCTACCTGCTCCCCATTTCCTATTATGAGATAATAATATGGAGACCTATCTGTAACAACACTTCCGTTTTTGTCACAGAAATCAGATGTGGCGCAAACAAGGCTTACAGCTTTCCCGTATTTGCCAATAATTGAACTTACGTCTGTGCTATATTGTGTCATAAGAACACTGGGAGCAGCTTGCCCCACCGGACTGTATTTCATATCAGACACAAGCACAGCCACTTCTCCAGCATCAGCACCAAGGTCGGAAATCATCGTTTCCAGCATCTTGGGAACTCTTGTGGAAGCAGAAGAAACCAATTGTCCCGTGTTCATGCAAGTTTGGAATTGCGACTGAGACATCTCTGATCCCTTGCTTCCATCATTTGTAAGTATTGACACATTGGGCGCTATAGGTGAATAATAGCTCAACACATTCCACAAGTCTGCCTTAAACTGCGTGGGACAGTTTGCCCTAAAAAATCCGTTCATGCTGCCAGAGACTTCCACGTAGAATTTCACTTGCAAAGGTTGCTTCATTTCAAAATGTGCTAAATCCATACTATCTACAAGCAGATAGCCCTCCGAATCAAATCGCGGATCGCACATTGTATTTATATCGCTTCCGCAACTTACAACAGACATGATGCTACCTATAAGTAGCACGAGCATGCCGCCACCCAACACCAAACTCCCTTTTAAATTCATATCATTTTTCTGTTTTATAAATAATTACTATTCGTTTACAAAAAGAAAAAGGCGTAGAAACTCTATTGTGTTCGTCGCTTTTGTCTATTGAGGTCGTAGGAAAAAACCGTGATGTCAAAAGCAAGAAACAATAGATGTCTACGCCAATATATATGAAAGCACTTAGTGTACCCCTCACGATGAGGGGTACACCTATGCCTGTGTATATACACATAGGGTAGACGTCCACCGCTATCTTCATCCGTACATCTTTTGAAATTTCCTACGTTTCAATAGAACAGAAGAAAACGTATAGCAAACGTCTTTCTCTTTATGATATGCCAGACAGCCGATTATCGCCAGCATCTCTTTGCCGACCATCTGCAGAATGACAATGCAAAATTAAGTTTTTTTGTTTACAATCACAACAATTTTGACATTATTTACATGGATATATTGAAGAAAAGACGAGTGGCATGGGCGTTTTCTCTATAAATTAAGGCGTATAGGTCATTTTGCAGGATTTTCCAGTGCTGGTTTGTTGCTATAGTAATGGTAAAACTATAACTTGGTACAAAAAAGCTAAGCAGATTTGCACCTGACTACATATGTAGATTCTAACTTAGGCAATTGCTCGTCAAAAACGATACGCTTTAGCCTTCGGATTCATATGATTCGTCAAGCGTTCTTTGAGTTTGATATCTCCTATAGCTGATGGAGGCATAAACGACCAAGCCTTTGGAGGTAGTTGTCTCATTTGCTTTTTTACAAGCATATTCAGCTGACAGCAATGGAACTCCGCTCCAAGCTCTAGATATATGTGTAAACAACCTATGTTCTATAGGATTGTACTTTGAGCAATATAGAGGGTAACGCACCATAATGATGTCTAATCCGAGAGAGACAGCTAACTTCATAAGTTCCTGCTTGATAATATGATGCTAGGCTGAGTTAGAGCCTCCTCCATCACATAAAATGCAGATAGCGGTAGCTTTCGGATATTCCCATTGCAGGTAGTCCTTCCAAATGCGTGCGACGTTGTCACATACGAACTCTGCAGTGTCATGGCTATTCCCTATGGTAAGATACCCTACGTTCCTTTCCACAGCATAGATGCCGTGCGGAACGATGGTTCCTTTAGAAAAAGAAGCATAGTCATGGTCAAGTGCAGCTAGTTCATGCTGCGAGAAGGTCTTACCTGCACGTTTGAAGTTGCCCAGCATTTCCTTCTTCTTAGTGTCGATACTGAGAACAGGTATTCCTAGACGCACACAAGAAGTCCAAGTGGATTCCACCATTTTGAATTGAGCATCTCGGTTCTCAACATCCTTCAATGTCTTGGCCTTGTGGAAAGAGCGTTTCTTGAAACATCTGAGCTTTATCATCTTACGAACAATGTAACAGGAGATAGCAATGGCTTGCTCTTTGAACATTTGTTTGATTTGAGTTACCGAAAGGTCTAACCATCTTACTGAGTCGTCTTGCGGAAGACCTGCCATGTGGTTTTGGGCAATCTCATCAAACAGAGATAGGTATTCAGTATGTTCCTCCAAGATTGGCTTTCGACCGTCTCCTGAAGCACGGACGGTTTTCTTGGGTAGAGTTGCTTTGCTTTTGAGTTAATGAATACCTCTATAGATGGTATTTCTATATATACGCATAGAAGCACACACGGCAGCAACGCCATGTTTGCCAATGTTGATAGCTCTTGTAGCACAATATAGCCGACGCTGACGTTCGTCTAATTGTTGGATGTATGTCAAATCGTCTTTAGAAAACCTCAAATCCGCAACTTTAGAGGGCAAGGAGCTTTTGCCATCAAAAGAAGGAATCTATTGAATCCAGAGAAGTCAAAAACTGGTTATAGGAACTTTTATGATACAAAATCCCTTACCCCATAAAGCGACTTGAGGCAATACGCATATTATTCCACAAAGGAATCTTGCTTATCCAAAGCCTGTTTGAAACAGATTGGCATACGCATAATTTTCTGTGTAAATGTTCAGCACATGCTGGCGTGATGTCTTAATCCATTTTGCAGGAACAGAGACAATTTTGGAAACAAAGGTCTTGATGCGACTATTTATGCTCAAACCAAATTTATTTGTGTCCAATCTCTGCATGATAGTCTTGTAGAAGTTTCTTATGAGAGCGGAGTATCCCGCTGTATTGATAACCATAGCATTTACTACACAGCCCTAAGGTTGAGTCTATCGTTTGGGACAAAAGAGCATTAAATTGCTCCATGATTGGAAATATTTCCTCCAAAAGAGTGAGTTTCTCAGATTTTATTCGTACTTTTGCCATATCATTCAGAATTTTGTTTGTTTTTAAATGCCGCATTAAGATAAGTAAAATTTCTGACATGGTAAAATCCTGAACAACTTTTTATTGTCCAGACGCTTATAAAAACATCAAATTTTAATACTGCGGAATTTAGGGTAATGAAGAAAACAATAATATCTGTAGTTTCCATCATGGTCATGTGGACTACAAACACCTTTGCGCAAGGCATCGTCTATAAGCCCGACGCCAATACAGGGGCTATCTCTGAATTAGGCATCAACAACGATACCTACAAGATGAATTGGGTGCTCGCTCCTGATGGCACACAATACAAATGGGTAACCAGCCAATATGGTTGGGGGCTAGGATTCCTCACTGTCAATGGCGAGAAACTTACTTGGGAGAAACCTATCTCAGCCAACACTTATAAGGCTGGCAACATCCTCATCGCTGTAAAACGAAAGCTCGTGAATGGCGAACTCTTCGAGGAATACACTTTCAAGAACACAGGCAAGACGGCTGCCTGTATCACAGATTGGGGCATCTACACTCCTTGGAACGATAATTACCCATCTGCCTCTGAGTGTATGACCAATCGTTGCGATGCCCATATCTGGGCTGGTGACAATGCCGCTTATGCCATGGCAATCCGCATGGGCGACCAAGGACAAGGCGGCAACATAGGCTTGATGCTCACCAAAGGTTCTCTTCCCGACTATGAGGTTTGGGAGCATAAGAACGAGAATGCCAACTCCAACTTCCGTGGTGTCTTCGCCATGGACTTGCCCGACATGACCTTGGCTGCCGGCAAGAGCTACACCGTGGCATGGAAAGTATTCGAGCACAAGGGCAAGGATGATTTCTACAAGAAGCTCATTGCCCAAGGCGGAACTATCGCCAGGAGCGACAAATACGTGTATCAGCAAGGAGAGACCGTCAAGGTTTATCTCAAAGCCAACAAGCTCAAGTCGCTATCTGCCACCATCACTGCCAAAAATCTGAAGAATGGCGAGGTTACCTATCCTGCAAGGGCCATCAAGACTGGCAAGGACACCAAGGGATACTACGCTTACTTCACTGCCAACGAACTAGGTGAACAACGCATAGACCTTATATATAACAAGGTGAACAGAACCCATGCCAACATTTTGGTGACAAGCAACAGTGACAACTTGATAGGCAAACGTGTAAATTTCATCATCGACCATCAGCAGATGAGCGATTCTCAGGATGCTCGTTATGGTGCCTACATGGTGTATGACAATGAGAGACAAGCCATCTACAAGAATGATGACAAACGCAAGAGTTCTGACACCGATGAAGGAAGAGAACGTGTAGGAATGGGTATCATGTTGGCCAAATGGTATCTGAAGCACCCAAGCGAGAAGTTGAAGCAATCACTTATCAGCTATGCCAAATTCTATCGTAAAAGATTGCAGACCGAAGACTATACCACCTATTCTACAGTAAGTAAAAGTGGCAGACTCCGCGGCTACAACTATGCATGGGCGGCAGACTTCTTCTTCCACATGTATGAAGTTACCAAAGACAAGCAATATGCCATTGATGGCTACCAAACCATGCAAGCCCTTTACAGAAAATTTGGATATGGCTTCTACTGCATCAACATCCCTGTCACTTCGGGATTGAAGGTATTGAAAGAGGCTGGCTTGATGACTGAATACAACCATCTGCTGATAGACTTTTCCAGAACTGCAGATATCTTCATCAAGAATGGCTTGAACTTTCCGAAGCATGAAGTCAACTTCGAGCAATCCATCATAGCCCCTGCCACACAGTTCTTGTTGGAGTTATACCTTCAGACCCAAGACAAACAATATCTCCATGCAGCTGAGAACATGTTGCCTGTGGCAGAGAATCTTTGCGGTCAACAGCCAGACTATCGCCTCAACGAGATTGCCATTCGCCATTGGGATTGCTATTGGTTTGGTAAGCGACAACTATACGGAGACACCTTCCCTCACTACTGGAGTTGCGTCAATGGTGCTGCCTACTATTATTATGCCAAGGCTACCGGCAAGGAGGAATACTTGGCCAAGGCAAAGGAAATTGTTCGCAACAACCTCTGCAACGTCTTCGAGGACGGAACTGGCAGCTGCGCCTTCGTCTATCCAAAGCGCATCAATGGCGAGAAAGCACACTTCGCCGATGCCTTCGCCAACGACCAAGACTGGGCTCTTGCCTTCTATCTCTTGATCAATGACTAACAGAAAAACACACCCATCATGCAAAAAGGAGGAAAGCGACCATTTCCTCCTTTTTGTTCTTTAAAAAGAACCGCTTCTTTATGAATTCCAAATATTTATATTATCTTTACACAAAAAAAATAATGAGAATAGGATACGGTTAGTGACGCAATAAAAAGAAGACTTGCCAAACGCAATCGCATTTATCGCAAACGCATCCCTTACGGAATTGCCCTTTTCTTTTGGGCGTCAGCCCATTTGTCAGAGGAAGTCATAAGAAGGTATGCCTGAAGTGTAGAGGCAAAAGAGCGGCTTTCCGAATCGTCTCGGACGACTCAGAAAGACATACCTCATTTTCTTCTGTCTGAAATCCACTATATATTTCGTCTTATCCACATAGATGTAATTTTCCTCACGAATAGTTTGGAAAGTTTGCACTTCAACAGGATAGTAATTTACCTGTTTTGCCATAATCTCATGCACTTTATGTTTCGTGTCGCTAAATTACAAAGAAAATCTGAAATGACCAAACAAACAAGGAGTAAAATTCATGGAATAGCCTGATACAGTGCAATCTGTGCAACCACTTTATTATATTCATTCTCCAGTCTCGACATCTTAGCCGACAGGAGGTTTTCTTGCGCGGTCAACACTTCGAGATAATTGCTGCTGCCGTTCTGCTGGAGCAAGCGAGTGGATCTCACCGTACGCTCCAACGACTTCACCTGGTTGTCGAGCAAGGCAGACTTGTCGCTGCAGGTCTGCGCCTCGGTCAAGGCATTGTTTACCTCAATGCCAGCGCTGAGCAATGCCTGTTGGAACTGGAGGCGAGCCTCTTCCTGTTGTGACTTCTTGATGGCAAGGTCTGCCTTCAACCTGCCATTTTGGAAGATGGGTTGTGTGAGCGAGGCGATGGCTTCCAAAAGTATCTTTCCAGGATTCACTATCATGCCTGATGAGTTCGTCCATCCTGCCGATCCCGACAAAGCAAGAGAGGGATAGAAAGCAGCCCTTGCCTCCTTCGTGGCATAAATGGATGCAGCCAAATTCATTTCGGCTTGGCGCACGTCGGGACGATTAGAGAGACGATGCAATGGGATAGGTTGACTTCGATAGACATCTAAGCCTATTGCATTCTGACCAAACGTGATCGTAACAGAATTTGTGCTATCGCCTACCAATACCCGGATAGCATTCGCAGCTTCCAGCATCTGCTGTCGCAGGTCTAGCACTGTGGCCTTTACCTGTTCTCGACTTGCCTCTGCCTGTGACACTGCGGCATCGGTGTACTGCCCTTCTTCCATGAAAGCCTTCATGACACGAACGGTCTCATCCCAGACATCTACTGACTGACGAGCCAAAGAGAGCTGTGCATCGAGCAAGGCACACTGGTAATACAGACGTGCGATGTTTGCCACGAGGTTCACTTGCACAGCTTGTTGACAAGCCTTGCTGCTCTCCAAGAGCATTTTCTGTTGCAACTTGGCATTCTTCTGTTGCCCAAAGACATCCACCTGCCAACTGGCTTGCAAAGGCAAGGAGTAAGTCTTGGCTGCTTTCTCTCCTCCGAAACTACTGATGCCAGCCGTTGGCGAGAATGCCACAGATGGAATATTGGCCAAGCGAGAAGCCCTAAAACTTGCCTCGGCTTGGTCGATGCGCAAACGAGCCACATTCAAGTCGGTGTTGCGCTCCAAGCCTTGCTCTATCAATAGCCTCAACTGAGCATCCACAAAAATGCTGCGCCAAGAATCGGCATCAAAAGAATATTCCTCAGTTGCTTGAATAGCCGAAGTATCCTCCACTGATTTTTTCTCAAAAGGTGCAATAGCCTGGGATGTCAGGCTTTGGCCCTGCACCGAGGCGCTCGATACACTCGAACAGCTCCAGCACAAAGCCATGCTTAACAAGATATACTGATTTTTACAATTACCTTTCATCATTTTCATTCTCTTTATCCATTAAAAAACAGCCATTTGCCGCCACTGTCTGTGCATTCACCTCCACGTGCTTCGGTCCACGGACATACTTCTCCTGGAGATACTGGAACACGAAGAAGAAGACTGGGACCACGAAAACCAGCGCCAACGTACCGACAAGCAAGCCGCCCACGACACCCGTACCCAAGGCACGGTTGCCATTGGCTCCCGCACCCGAAGAGAAGACGAGCGGAAGCATGCCTATCACCATCGTCATCACCGTCATCAATATCGGACGCAAACGAGCCACAGCCGCACTGTATGCCGATTCCACGATTCCCATACCCTTGCGTCTTCTCTCAGAAGCAAACTCAGTAATCAGGATTGCCGTCTTCGCCAACAATCCAATGAGCATGATGACACCAGTCTGGAGATAGATATTGTTCTCCAAGCCGAAGAGTCGGGCAAAGAGGAAGCTACCCATCAGTCCGAATGGCACGCTAAGGACAACCGCCAACGGCACCAAGAAGCTCTCGTAGAGACATACCAAGATGAGATAGATGAGCATGATGCACAATCCATATATCAGCACGGTGGAAGAACCGCTGCCCTGCTCTGCCTCCTCTCGGGCGATGCCACCATATTCATAGGAATAACCATGCGGAAGGGTTTGCTTGGCTACTTCGGCGATAGCCTTCTGCGCCTCACCAGTGGAATAGCCTTCCGCCACATCCACGTTGGCAGAGATGGAACTATAGAGGTTGAATCGATTGGCACCCTCTGCCCCCACCGTCTTCTTGAGCGAAGCATACTGACTGATAGGAGCCATGCCGTCGTCGGTGCGGATGAAGATGCGATTCAAGGCATACTCGTCCATGCGATACTCAGGGGAAGCCTGCGTCATCACACGATACACCTTTCCGAACTTATTGAAGTTCGACACGTAAGAACCACCCGTATATGCACCGAGCACATCAAGCACACGCTGCGAAGAAAGCCCTACACGCTCACATTTAGCCGCATCCACCTCCACTTGATATTGAGGGAAATTGATGCTGTAAGACGAGTATGCCATCGCTATCTCCGGTCGCTCGTTGAGCGCCATGAGAAACTTTTGGGTGTTCTCATAAAATACTTTGCCGTCTCCACCTGTGCGGTTTTGCAAGTTGAGGTCGATGGCGTTTCCCTCGCCATAGCCCGGAATCATCGCATCCTCCATACAGAAGACGGTTGCCTCCTTGATGCCTGCCGTCTGTTCCTGCAATCGTTGCAAGACGGCACTCACGCTATGCTCGTCGCCCTTGCGCTCGCCCCATTTCTTCAACGTCACGAACACCATGCCGTAGCACGAGCCTGTACCGCCGCCGAAACCGACGATGCTGCCATAGCTTGCCACCTCAGGCTGAGCCTTTACCACATTCTCCACCCTGCCCATGATCTTCTCCATGTCATCCATCGAGGTACCAGGCGAGGCACAGACCGTCATCTGCACAAATCCCTTGTCCTCCTGAGGCACAAGACCTGTGCGAGTGGTGGAGACGAGATAAACGAAGAGGCCGATGCCGACCACCATGCCAGCCCACGCCACCCAACGGCGACGGAATATCCACATCACCCCTCGCTTGTACTTGCCGAGCAAGGCACTATAGGTGACATTGTAAGCCGCCTTGACACGACCGTTGAAACTCTTTGCACTCTTCGTACCCGAAGCTGGACGCATGAGCAAGGCGCAGAGAGCAGGACAGAGCGTCAAGGCACTCACCATCGACAAGCCCACCGCCGTCGCCATCGTCACACCAAACTGGGTGTAGAAGACTCCTGCCGTTCCGCCCATGAAGGTAACAGGGATAAAGACAGCCATAAACACCAAGGTACAGGAGATGACAGCCATCGTCACATCGCCCATCGCATCACGAGTGGCGAGGTAAGGCGACTGGTAGCCCGCGTCAAACTTCGACTGCACCGCCTCCACCACCACGATGGCATCATCCACCACCGTTCCGATGGCAAGCACGAGGGCGAAGAGCGTGAGAATGTTGATGCTGAATCCTGCCATCAGCAAGCAAGCGAACGTACCCACCAACGACACGATGATGGAAATCGAAGGAATGAAGGTACTCTTGAAATCTTGCAGGAAGAAATACACGACGAGGATGACGAGCAAGATGGCGACAAGCAAGGTCTCCACCACCTCGTGGATGGACTCAAAGAGGAAGTCGTTGGTATCCATGAAAGTTTGGAATTTCAGACCTTCGGGCAACTCCGCTTGCATCTCGTCGAGCGCCTTGTTGATGGTGTTGTTCACCTGGGTCATGTTCACGCCAGCCACAGGATACACCATGAAGTTGACACCCGGTTTGCCGTCGATAGTACCCTTGAAGTTGTATGCCGTCGCACCGAGTTCCACCTTCGCCACATCTTTCAAATGGAGCACGTTGCCGTCCTTGTCGCTCTTGATGACGATGTTCTCGAACTGCTTCACGTCGGCGTATCTGCCTTTATACTTGATGGTATATTGGAAAGCGTTCTTGCTCTGTTCGCCGAGCGATCCCACGGCAGCCACAAAACTCTGACGGTTGATTGCCTCGTTTACATCATTCGGCTCTAAGCCATACTGCGCCATCAAGTCTGGCTTGAGCCATACTCGCATAGCATAAGTGCTACTGTAGGCTTGCACATCGCCCACGCCCTCGATACGTTTCAAGCGAGGGAACACGTTTATCTCCAAATAGTTGGCGATAAAATTCTCATCATACTTACCATTGGTACAGGTAAGACCGCCAATCTTCAAGTAACTGTTCTGTCGCTTCTCCGTGCTCACACCCTCACGAGTCACCTCGGCAGGAAGCAAGCCCTGCGCCTTGGCGACACGGTTCTGCACGTTGACCGCCGCGATGTCAGGGTCGGTGCCTTGCTTGAAATAGACTTCAATTGATGCAGAACCATCGTTGCCTGCGCTGGAACTCATATAGATCATGTTCTCCACACCGTTGATAGCCTCCTCCAGCGGCATCACCACGCTCTGCATCACGGCATCGGCATCAGCACCCGTATAACTGGTGCTCACATAGACCGTAGGCGGCGCAATGTCGGGATATTGCTCTACAGGGAGGTTGAAAAGCGATATGATACCTGCCACCAGCATGATGATGCTGACGGAAATCGCCATGGCAGGGCGCTTGATAAAAATGTTTCCTTTCTTCATTAACCTAATAAGCTATAGTATTCTTCGTTCTTCACTCTTCACTTAATCTCCATCCCTTCTTGTACCATACCTGCACCATCTGCCACAATCTCATCGCCAGGCTTCAAACCGCTCTGCACAATGTAGGTCCTGCCGTCGTTGTAAGGGGCTACTGTGATGGCGGTGGATACCGCCTTGCCATTTACCACACGATACACCATCATCTTGTCCTGCAAGGTGACTGTGCTCGTCTGAGGGATGACAATCACGTTCTTGTACCGATTATTCATCACGACATTGCCCGTGGCACCGCTATGAAGCAAGCGGTTCGGATTCGGGAAGTCGGCACGGATGGAGACGGAGCCAGTGCTCTTGTTGATGACACCGCTGATGCTCGCCACCTTGCCTTGCTTGTCGTACATTCCCCCATCACTGAGCATCAAGTCCACGGCATCCATCTTGTTGATAGCCTGAGCAGTCGAGCCATATTTGCGGAGCAAGCCCAAGAGTTGGTTCTCGTCCATCGAGAAATACACATACATCGTGGAGTTGTCGGAGATGGCGGTGAGTGGTTGGGTGATTTCCGGTCCCACCAAGGCTCCTTGACGGAATGGCAATACCCCCACCACACCGTTGCTTGGACTTTTCACCACAGTATAAGAGAGATTATTTCGGGCACTTGCCTCAGTTGCGCAAGCCAAGGAAACCTGTGCCTGGGCATCGAGCCAAGAGTTGTAAGCCAACTGGAGTTCGTGCTTGGAGATGACATTCTGGTCGAAGAGTCGCTTCTTGCTCTCATAGGTGAGCTTAGCCGTGGCAGAGTTTGCCATAGCTGCTCGCACTTGAGCTGAAGCCTGCGCCAAGGCGGTGCGATATGGCACAGCATCGATGGTGAAGAGTGTCTGTCCGCGCTTCACCTCCTGCCCCTCCTTCACATCGACAGACACTATCTTGCCTTGCACTTGAGGGCGAATCTCTATGTCCTGTCGACCTTGGATGGAGGCTGAGAAGAGTTGCTTCACTGCCGTGTCGCTCCTCTTCACCACCGTAGTTTTCCATTGCTGGCTACCCTGAGCATCACCTCCATGTTGCTCAAGGGAGACATTCTTGTCCTTGCATCCTGTGACGAAGAAGAAAGCCCAAAGGACTAATAATAAAATAAGAGTTTTCTTTCTCATGTTGTGATATTTGTTGTTGTTTTCTTTTTAAATAATGCCGTTGCATCACTTATACCTTAAGCAGATGCTCAAAATTATTTTACAGTATCAAAGCCGCTCCAACATTATGAGCGCCTAATTAACACATAAATAGGCACCGGATGTGAAAGCAGGCGCAAAGTTACAGTTTTTTCCTTCTATCCGTTACGAGAATCTGCGTGAAGCGGAAAAAATAGAAGTTGAACCCCTTATTTTTCCGTTTCACACATTTTTCCCTTTCATTTCCAAGATAATCTTTGTATTTTTGCACAATAAACATCGAGACTAAGGATTCTTTAAAGAGAAAAAAAACAAATGTTCAGAAACTGAAAGAATATGACAATCATGAATAATACAAAGCATTTTCTGAAGGACTGGGGCACTATCTCCCTGGCTGCATTCGTGCTGAACCACCTACTATGGTGGCTCACCATGAACGACGATATATCGCAGGACTGCCAGTACGAATGGGAGGACTTCATTCTCGACCTCTGCTATTGCGCCCTCTACGTACTGGTGTCGCTCTCCGTCTCCAACATCATCCGCAAGCTATTGCTCGACAGCAGATTGCGAGACAAACGGCTCTTCAGGAAAGAACATCCGTCCTTCACCCTGTTTTTCCTGCACAGCGGGGCGATGCTTGTCACCAACATCATCATCGCCATCGGCTTTGAGAGCGTGGTCAACGAGATGTACAAAGTTTCCGAAGACTTCTTCTGGGACCGCATCTACGTGTTCACCACCATCGCCACCCTCCTCACCATCGTCTATCTCTGTCTCTACTACAGCCGCATCGTGGTGCAGCAAGGCAATAGAAACGTGGAGATGCAAAAGGAACTCTTGAGACTCCAGCTCGACCCGCACTTCGTGTTCAACAGTCTAAGCACCTTGGCCGAACTCATCAGCGAAGACCCTGAACTTGCCGAGACCTTCACCTTGAAGTTCTCCACCATCTATCGCTACATCATGAACCACCTGAACAAAGAGACTGTAGCCATAGCCGAGGAAATCCACTTCATCAGAGAATACTGCGACCTGCTCAACATACGCCATCCTCAGCATTTTGTGTTTCAGATAGAAAAAGAATTGCAGCACGACGGGCATCTGATTCTCCCGATGGCGATACAGACACTCGTGGAAAATGCGGTGAAGCACAACGCCCATTCCACCCGACAGCCCATACATGTGAGCATCTATCGTGACGGCGACTACATCGTGGTGAGAAACCATCGCATTCCGCTGAAAGGCACATTGCCTTCCACAACAAAACTCGGACTGAAGAACCTCGATGAGCGATACGGTCTGCTCGGCTTGCATCCAGTGGTGAGCGAGACGGAGGAAGAGTTTGAAGTAAAGATTCCAATCATCAAGAAATAGGAATCCTGTTTCCAATAAAACAATAAGAAGTTAAGAGTCAAGATGAAAATACTAATCATAGAGGACGAGGAACGCAGTTTCAAGCGACTGAAACGACTCCTCCTACAATTAGACGAAACATTTGAGATAGAAGGTCCTGTAACGAGCGTGGGCGAGACCACAGAAATATTGCGTGAGGCAAATGAGCTATCAGACGCCTCGAACGACAAACACAATAAGTTAGACCTTATCTTTGCCGACATCCGTCTGGAAGACGGCGATGTGTTCGATGCTTTCGTGCAAACCATGCCCACCGTGCCTGTCATTTTTACCACTGCCTACAATGAGTATGCCCTCGAAGCATTCCGAAGCAACGGCATCGCTTATATCTTGAAGCCGATAGTGATGCAAGAGTTGGAAGAAGCCGTGGAGAAAGCAAAGCATCTCATCAAGGGACAGCAGGCAGAAATGACTGTAGACTATGTTTCCTTGCTGAGGTCGCTCGGTTTGCAGCCTCAACAACAAAACTACCGTGAGCATTTCCTGGTGCAGAACAACGATGGCTATACCGTGCTCAACGTGCAGGACATCAATCATGTTTCGACCGAGAATGGCATCACTCGTGCCTTCCTGCACAATGGCAAGTCGATGGTTCTCAACTACTCGCTCAACGATGTAGAAGCTCAGCTCAACCCATCGAAGTTCTTCCGTGCCAATCGTCAGTATATCATTGGCATAGACAGCATCCAGCGCATCAATTTTCTCTACTCTTCCAAGCTCTCCGTTTGTTTGAAGGCTTACCCTAATGTAGAGATCATCGTAAGCAAGGAGAAGTCCGGGCTGCTCAAAGAGTGGATAGACAGGTGACAAAGATATGCATATAAGCCACACACCTTTGCAGATGATTCCTTTTATGGTATCATTCAACCTCCTGGCAAGTTACAATCTCTGCACCTCTGTAAATTACAACAAGTTTATACAGCAGGGTGGTCTTTCATACAGCAGGGTAGTCTTCACGGCTTTCCTCACGATGTCGCCATGGAATGCCAACTGGCTCTCCAACTCGTTCTAAATGCCTTGGGTGAGAAGGTGCAGATGCGCTTGTGTAGCGGAGCCGACGAAGGTCGCTGAGGACATTTACGACAAGCTAAAGTACAGGAAGGTGCCTTTTAGGAAAATCCGACTTTGCAGTGTACAGTGATGCAAATCATAAATTGATACAGCTAGAAAAACGAGTTGGCTATGTAAAACTTGGGTTAAATGACTACTTGTATAATCCAAAACAAATACGTAACTTTGCAGTCGGCTAAAGACTGCCAACAACAAAACATCAAAATATGGACATAAAGAAAATCATCAACCCATGGGTAGGAAAGGAGGGCTACAACTGCTTCGCCTGCTCACCAAACAACCCCTTCGGACTGCACCTATGCTTCTACGAGGAAGGGGACGACATCGTGACACACTGGACACCATCGCCCAATTACCAAGGATGGTTCAACACGCTGCACGGAGGCATACAGGCCCTGCTGCTCGATGAGACATGCGGATGGGTCATCACACGCAAGTTGCAGACCGCAGGAGTGACATCTAAGATGGAGACACGCTACAAGCACCCAGTCACAACATCCGACACCGAACTGACCGTCAGAGCACACATACGGGAGCAGCGGCGAAACATCGTCATCGTTGACGCCACACTCACAGACTCTTCTGGCACTGTGTGCACCGAAGCCACCTGCACCTATTTCGCCTTTTCACACGAGAAAGCTGTAAAAGAGATGCATTTCATGCCTTGTAAAACCGAAGGGGAGGAGTAGCTCCCCACCACTGCCGACCAGATTTATCCTTGACTCTACAATAATTTTGACCACCTACTTTGCCTGCATTAAAGAAACAATCAAACGACTTACAAATTCCTGAAAAGAAAAATGAAAAGAATTATGCTTCTCACAGCTTTCCTGCTTACAGGAGCTGTAGCCGTCCATGCACAAACGAACATGGACGAAGATTCCAGTTTCGAAGCCGCCATCGCGGACATACACCCGATTCCTGACTGCATACGCCACCCAGCAACACGCCAAGGACGCATAGAGGAAATGCGCTACAGCGTGAAGAGAAACGGCCAAACCATTACCAAACGAGCGCAAGTTTATGTGCCTGCAGGATATGACGACCAAAACAAGAAGACGCGCTACAATGTGGTCTACCTGATGCACGGAGGCGGCGACAACACCACATCGTTCCTGACGCCGCCACACGGATGGCTGCCGCTGGCGCAGGTGGCAGACCATCTGATAGAACAGAACAAAATGAAGCCTGTGCTGATAGTATGCCCAACATTCTACGACGACGACCAAGACATAGGGGCCAACGGCATGGACAACGCCATAAAGCAGACACGAGAGTTCCACAAGGAACTGCAAGATTTCCTCATACCGGCAGTAGCTGCCAGATACCGCACTTTCCTGAAGGGACGCACCGACAGCACAGCTATAGCCAAGACACGTTCACACCGGGCCTTCGGAGGATTCTCTATGGGAGCGCTCTGCACATGGTTCCAGCTGGCATACGGCATATCGGCCGTGCGCAACTACCTGCCACTCAGCGGAGACATATGGACATACGACAAGGCTGGCAAAAAACAGGACGCAGCTGCTTCAGCAAAATGGATGGCAGACATGGTCAATGCCAGCGGTTATGCCAATGACTTTCAGGTGTACGGATACTCAGGCACCAAGGACATAGCCGGCACACCAGAAAAGAATGCCATCAACGCCTTGAGCAAGCACTCTCCAACATTTCGCTATTACGGCGACAACTCTAATATACGATTCTCCATGAAGGAAGGCGGAGAGCACTACTATGGCGACATCAACCAGTATCTCTACTATGCGCTTCCACTACTATGGCCTGTAAACCAAAAATGAAAGGCATGCGGAATGTCTGTGACACACAATAGAAGATGGGGCAAGACTGCAATTATGCAGTCTTGCCCCATCCTTTTCATACAAAAAGAGTGATATAAGCCACTTTATATTTTCTTAATTATACAGGTATAATATGTTAAATAATCACCCAAATGATAATTTATATAATTTTTGTTAATGACAAATTACTAATAAATTATTTTAACGCACCTCTGCTGGCACAATGACAAAACTGACACCATCCGACCCACATCGACGTGAAAGGAGACAAACAGCAAAGCCCTGCAAGAAGAGCAGCATCTCTCTTGCAGGGCTTGCCTTTATCTTGCGGAAGCAATCTTTATATATACATGCGCCGTCCCCAAAGCATCATGGGTCTACGCTTCACACACCGCTCACATACATCCTTGCCTCAACATCACACCTCATCCAGAATCACACCCATGAGGTCATTGCGGTCCGAACGTCTCAAAGGTGCCATCATCGAAAAATATCCTCACCTCCACCACGCGCCTCTGCTGTGGCTTGGCTTGCTGTCTCAGCGTCTCCGCCACAATGTCCTGCACACTGAACGCTGCCGTCTCGGCCTTTCGTCCTTCAGCTGCCGAACGCACCTGCGGACCACCTGACACGCCAGACACAATGGCTACAGCTGCGGCCGACGCCAAGGATCCTGTTCCAGCCGAACCTTGTCCGGCTCCAGCATCAACCAGAAAAGAATCTGCTCGCTGCTGGTCTACACTGCCATCGGAAGCCTTTCCATCTCCACCGCTTCCTGCCACCACAGCACCATGCGTGTCTGGGGACTGTACGGAAGGACGATACATGTCACCCTCATCATAGAAAAGCCACGACGGATTGATATCAGGAAATGCCTGCGAAACATTGCGCAGAATGTTGAGCGAAGGCTCAGTCCTTCCGCTCCTGATGTGCGAAAGAGTTCCAGGTGCAATGCACACCTCGTTGCAGAATTGGGTATTGTTCAAACCCTTTTCCTGCATGATAAGTTCTATTTTCTCCTTGTCTGTCATATTCTCTATTTTTTTTACAAAGGTAATAACTTTTTTTCAATCCGCAAAACATCTGATACATTTTTATAAATGTAAAAATAATTATTTCTTTCTCTAAATTTTATTTCTGTATATTCATTTATTTACATTTTACATTTCTAAACCATATATTCTTTTATATATGCAGAAATCAGACATATAGTATCACTTACTAAATCAGAGTTATTATATTGGTCATCTATTTATTATAAATACAGATTGTTATATTATCCCCGTAGTATTATGCCTACATCTCCAATTTAAGAATGTAATTTCATTTAATAATATAACTTTCATTTATGTCAGATATTGTATTTTAAACATATTCAGACACTTAAAATTTGGTATCATTCATGCATATTTTTGATTTTACATCTTGATATATTTACAGGTGTAAAGCGTCTTTCATTTATTTATCTTTACAAAATCACACCAGGCACATAAAATATTTTATTTACTTTTGTAAAGTACGCATCCAGTTTTAATCATTTACAAAAATACATTTTACACTCATAAACGCTAATAAACATTAAAGTAAATTCCGGGGAGTGTGGTTTTAAGCAAGAATACAACACTTTCTTCGAGAGCACGACAGATGGGCGTAAAGGAGAATTGGAGTGATTTTAAGCCACCTCTACAGGTACCGTTTCTGCAGTTAACAGGCTGATTTTTCACACGAAAATACCTATGATTTTTGTTTGGATTTTTTCGTCAAATAGAGTTAAACCGAGCTTCAACAAGAGGTTTGAGCACCACTTTTCAGGCCACACGAAATCAAAAATAGCCCCTGCCCCACCCCTTTCAGAACTCGAAAATAACGCTTAAATATTTTTTTAGAGCTATTTTTCATGACAAAAAAATACAAGAGACAAGAAAGCTACATTATATATATTAGACAACATAGCAGCGCAACGACAGCCAGGCTGCACACACCCTACATCGCCAGCCACACTAAACTGCAGACAATATCCACCCGCCAGAAACACTCCGACATGCACTACCCCCTACCCTACAGAAAAAGTCAGGATAAGCATATTACAGAATCCTCGCACTGTCCACCAACCCTGCATTCACTTACATCGAGAGAGAGGAAACGACCGCTACGGTTTTTCAGCCACAGGGAAAGGAAACATCACAAACCACAAAAAAAGCCTGAAAAGAACAGAAGCCGACTCACGACTTCCGCCCTTTTCAGGCATATCCTTTCTTTTCCCTTTCTGCACAGAGGAGGTCTCAATGCAATATGAAATAGAGCAGTTCACGCATCACGTCATCGTCAGAATCACTGCCCTTACCTATACCCTTCAACCTTGCATCCGTCTCACGAAGTTTGCCGATGATGCGCATGGTTTTCATGGCAGAATAATTTTTCATGCCAATGAGATACTCACGCAACTGCCAGCGCTGGCGCAACTCAAGATGAGCCATAAGGCCAGCTTCTGAGCGGTCGGGAGAATAATAAGCCTGCATAATGGCCGCAAAGAAATTGAACAGCATTGCCACTAGCACTACAGGCTGGCAAGACTTGTCTGTCGGATCAAGATGGAGAAGAATCTTGTTGGCCTGCAGCACATTCTTTTCAGCAATAGCCGTACGCAATGCCCAAGCATTAAACTCTTTTGACATACCTATAACACTGCAAACCAAGTCCTTACTCACACTCGCTGTTCCCCGAGGCAAGGAGATGGCAAGCTTGTCAAGCTCTCCTGCCATGCGGCTAAGATCCGCACCGACACTCTCGGCCAGAAGCAGGCACGCATCATCGTCAATAGAAATCTGCTTGCGCTTCAGATAGCTCTTTATGAAGCTCGGCAACATGCCCTCACGCAGTTTTTTACTTTCAAACACCGTTCCCGACTTCTCTATGGAAGTAACAATCTTTTTTCTTCTATCTATAGTTCCATTTTTGTAGCATATCACTAATATTGTCAACTCTTGCGGTTTGGAAGTATAAGAACTCAGCTCTTCTATTTTTAATAGATTCTGAGCCTCTTTAACAACCACAAGTTGCCTATCTGCCATCACAGGATATCGCCTTGCAGCCATCACTATATCAGCAACAGATGTGTCGCGAGTGCAATATATCACAGTCTGGTTGAAATCACGCTCTTCGTCCTTCAGGGCATTAGCCGTAATAAAGTCTGAGAGACGGTCTATGTAATATGACTCCTCCCCCATAAGCAGATACACAGGAGAGAATTGTTGTTGGCGCACAGCATCAATAATGCGCTTTAGTTGATTGTCGACTGTTTCCATTCGTCTTTTCTTTTTTGTTCTTGAATCTGACTTTCTTTCATGACAGGGAAGCTTATTCACCTCAGCATATCATTTTTATGCTTCAGCGTCTAACCATTTATTGCCCTACGCTCAAAAAATCCTGCAGAAGCCTCCACAGACGCGTTTTTTAGCTGGTTTAAGCAAGCGTTCAAACCCGAGGCAGCTACAGCATGCAAAGTTACCGCTAAAAGGAATGAAAAACAAATAAAACAACGAAATCTTGCAGCAGCGCATTTTATTTTGTACCTTTGCTAAAACAACGAACAGAAGACAGATATGGCCCCACAACAAAAGAATGAGAACCAGCTCAACCTGCCTGCATTTGAAGCCAAGGTAAGGAAAGAAAATGGAAAGATACAGATTCTCGATGTGCTGCGGCACAAATTCGTTAAGCTAACGCCTGAGGAATGGGTACGCCAATGCTTCGTGCACCACATGATAAGCAATCTCGGCTATCCTGCTTCCATGATGGCAAACGAGGTGGCTCTTGAGATGAACGGCACAAGGAAGAGATGTGACTCGGTGGTGTATGAGCGCGGCACGTTGCGTCCGCTAATGATAGTGGAATACAAGGCTCCGGAAGTGAGGATCACGCAAAAAGTTTTTGACCAGATTTGCCGGTACAACATGACTATGGAAGTGGAAAATCTTGTGGTAAGCAACGGACTGAAGCATTATTGCTGCAAGATAAATCTCAAAGATGGCAGTTATGCGTTTCTAAACAGGGTACCAAGATATGAGGAACTATGACAACATTGAGAGAGACTGACAGCTAACATTGAGAGAGACTGACAGCCAACATTGAGAGAGACTGACAGCTAAAATCGAAATAAACTGACAGCTAACATTGAGATAGACCGACGACTAAAATTGGCATAGACTGGCAACTAAAAAAAGAAGAAGCTGTGACAGCGCTAATCATGCACAAAGTGCCAAAGTGCCAAAGTGCCAAAGTGCCAAAACATAGTAAATAGTAATAAAATAAGCGTTTTTGACTAATTTGACAAGGATTTGGCACTTTGGCACTTTGGCACTTTCGTGCGGCAAGGCCGCTCGTAGAGCGGCTGTGCATGGCAACAAAGCTTCAGGGTACTCGGATGAGTTATAGCGGCCTGTAAAGTCTAAAAATCGGGTAAGACAAAATTCTTCATATACTGACGATTGATGACTTGGCACACATGACAATCTTGCCCAACATAATCTTGCCCAGCTTTTAGACCTTGCTATTCACTATGCTTTGCGCATCCGTTAAGTAGGCGCTCACAAGTAGGTGTTCAAAATTATTTTATAGTATCAAGGTAGGTCGCCCCCATATTTGTCGCATTCTCTCTCGGTCATATTTTCCTTCTGTTTATCAGTCACTATGCCCGCATAGCTCCTTCAAGCAGAAGAAAAATTTGCCTCAAGATAGAGCACGCCAAATATAAAAATAATTATGAGCACCTACTTAACTATTTCCACCTGTACGGTTGAAAAACATAGTAGGCGCGGTGTCTCACCGCACAATTATGAATGGTGTTTAGCATTTTACAACTATAAATAGTCAGAATGTTCTTGCTGCTGTGCGGTGAGACACCGCACCTACTACATTGAACATCATTTATTGATGATCAGAAATAACATTTCCAACCGTACAGGTCGAATAATTTTAAGCACCTACTTATCCTATGCTTTGCATACCGTCATCCTATGCTTTGCATACCGTCATCCTATGCTTTGCGCATAGTTGTCCTAAGGTTTTCGTGTAGTCATCTAAAAGGTATCGCATCGTCAGCTTCACAATAATTATTCATCTGTCACCAACCCGGAAAATCTGCTGACCGGAAAATCTGCTGACCCAGTATTAGCACCTACTTACAAAAAAGAGTCAGCCAGGGAGCGTGTCCTCTTTAGATACGCTCTCTGGCTAACTCCTTTTTTCTTATGCATGCCAGCGAATACTACTCGTCTTCCTTCTTGCGGCGACTTCTACGCTTTGGCTTATCCTCCTCAGGGGCATCAACCTTCACGCCTGCCAATTCAGGATCCACAAGAATGCGGCCACAATACTCGCATACGATTATCTTCTTGCGCATGCGCACATCAAGCTGACGCTGTGGAGGAATCTTGGCAAAGCAACCACCGCACGCATCTCGCTGCACATACACGATGCCGAGTCCGTTACGGCAATTCTTTCGTATACGCTTAAAACTCAGCAAGAGACGCGGGTCAATATTAGTTTCAAGATTCTTTGCCTTCTCACGCAGTTTCTCCTCGTCAGCCTTTGTCTCAGCAATAATCTCATCAAGTTCATTCTTCTTGACATCAAGGTCCTGCATGCGTCCTTCGAGATCATTCTTACACTTGCTGAGTTGCTCTTCCTTCTGGCGGCACTGCGCCTGCGCCTCTCTTATGCGCTTGTTGCAAAGTTCTATTTCCAGATTCTGGAATTCTATCTCCTTGTTAAGAAGGTCATATTCGCGGTTGTTGCGCACATTGTCAAGCTGCTGCTGATATGAGGCAAGCTGCTGCTGAGCGGTGTCAATCTTGTTGTGATAGTCATTGACACGGTTACGCGACTCTTCCATCTCTGTCTCAATCTTGCCGATGCGAGTCTTGAGTCCTTCTATATCATCCTCAAGATCCTCTACCTCAAGAGGAAGCTCGCCACGCAATATGCGTATGCGGTCTATCTCCGAAAGGATTGTTTGCAACTGATAGAGAGCCTTAAGCTTGTCCTCAACAGCCATGTCGGCTACATTTTCTTTTCTTTTTACCATTACTTATTATTGGCGTGGGCTTAAGCTTGCCCTTTGCCTTTTTGAGTTTTACTATTTTTATATTGAATCTTCAGAAGCTATAGATACTATATAAGCCATAGAATTCACGAGTCCTACAAGCAGTTGATAGGATTTGTCTTCACCTCTGTGCTGATGACAGGAAGTGTAGGAGCTACGCGAGAGATTATCTCGTTGAAAAGCTCAAGCGTGTACTGCTCGCTCTCATAATGCCCCATCTCAACGAGGAGCATCTTATCATCGTAGCCAAAGAAGCGGTGATAGCCTATCTCACCTGTAAGGAAAGCGTCTGCTCCCTTGGCTGCAGCTACAGGTATAAGGGAAGAGCCTGCTCCTCCGCAGAGAGCCACACGACTTATAGTCTTGTGTCCCACTGTGTTGACCCGCAATGAGCGTATAGCAAATGTTTCCTTAACCACCTCCATGAAGTCTTTTGCGTCGACAGGAGTCTGGAGAGTGCCAATGAGTCCGTCACCAGACGTAAGCGTCTGTCCGTTGCTCTCATAAGTGCCGCGCATACTCAGCCACTCCACATTCTGGAGTCCAAGTTTCTCAGCTATCTTATAGTTGACACCTCCGTAGGCCACATCAAGATTGGTGTGGGCAGCATAGACAGCGATGCCCTTCTTGATGGCTTTGATTATGACACGTCCGTTGCTGTCATCCCCACTGATAGTTTTGATAGGATGGAACAGGAGCGGATGATGGCTGATGATGAGGTTGCAGCCTTGGCGTATAGCCTCATCCACTACTTCTTCTGTGACGTCAAGACACAACAATGCCCCTGTAGCATCTGCATCCTTTGCTAATCCAATCTGCAATCCCGCGTTGTCGTAGCCGTCTTGCAGGGCCAAAGGAGCGAATTCTTCAAGGGCACTTAAAATCTCCTTTACTTTCATTATTCGCTGAAATGTTTAGGCCGGCAGCTTGCTTCTGCCGTTATTCTTGTTACTTGTTTATGTTTGTCAGCCTCACGGCATAAAGCGAAGAGGCTTTTTTACATTTCGGTGCAAAGATAGGTTTTTTTTGCGATACCATTTGTTAAAAAGATGTTAATTCTGCGCTTTCAGTCCATTTTTATTTGGATATTAAAGAGGAAATGCGCTAAATTTGCGGTGTACTACGGTAATAGTACACTATAACAATTTATTTTCATCAATCTATCAGCCAAAGAGCACGCAGCCTTGATTGCTGGACTGGCGGTCCACTTGCTGACAAGTTTCGGAGTTCTTTCGCTGCAGAAAAAAAGAAAGGAGACTTTTCTATGCTGGAAATCAAAGATGTGACCTATGGTTACAAAGAGGGCACGACAGTGCTGAACAATCTGTCGCTTGTTTACGACGAACCAGGAGTGTACGGACTGCTTGGGCTGAATGGAGCCGGCAAGTCGACACTACTCTACTTGATGATGGGCTTGCTTAGGCCACAAAAAGGATCTGTGACCATGGACGGTGTGGAGACATGGTGGAGAGAGCCAAAGGTGATGGGCGAGATGTTCATCGTGCCGGAAGAGTTTGAGTTGCCAAGAACAAGACTTGACAGGTATGTGGATACCCTCCGCCCATTCTACCCCAACTTTGACATGGCCCTGCTGAACCAGACATTGGAGATGTTTGAGCTGACAGGGCTGAGCGCCACTGCCGAGAGCAAGAACGGCGTACCAGCCATAGACATGAGAGGGCTGTCTATGGGCCAGAAGAAAAAGATATACCTGTGTGTGGCACTGGCGGCGAGGACAAAACTGCTGGTGATGGACGAGCCGACAAACGGTCTGGATATCCCAAGCAAGAGCCAGTTTCGGAAGGTGGTGGCACATGGAATGAGGGAAGACCAGGTGATAGTCATCTCCACCCACCAGGTAAGAGACGTGGAGACGCTGCTTGACCATGTGACTATAGTAAAGGATGGTGTGGCCGTGGTGAATGAGAGACTTGACATGGAACAGCCCACCAACGTGGAGGAGATGTTCTTGAGGGTCTTCATGTAGCCAGAGGCTATGCGCACAGACATAGCCATAGGCAAAACGGCACGCCTCTATGAAAGAATCAGCGGAATCACTTTTTTTTATAAGTAAGTGCCTATTATTATTTTTTAGGGTGTCCAGTTATATGTTCCGAAAAACAGATGCTGAAATCATCCGTTAAGTTGTTAATATAACGCTCTGATAT
>CAKQRW010000042.1 GCA_934271655.1 uncultured Bacteroidaceae bacterium
CATCATAGACAGAAAATTCTTCTTGTTTAGACTTACGAGAATCTATGCTTAATCCACACGCTTTTGCAGGTGATCCGCCTAATTTCCCGTGGTACGGTGGCGGTACGAAAAACAACGAAAAAACGGTCATCATCGCTTAATCGCGAGAATGACCGGCAAAAAGAAAGGCGCTCATTTCGAGCGCCTTAACTATAGAATGTGAGATTTTGTGCTTGTTTGTAATCGGCTCTTACTTTCCGATGCAGAAATTCTTGAATATATTGTTGAGCGTGTCTTGCGGTGTGATGGAACCTGTTATCTCTGCGAGGGCGTCGAGAACCATGTGCAGATCTTCGGCAACGAGATCTCCGCTCACACCTTCGTTGATGGCAGACTCCACTCGTTGCAGATGAGCATGTGCCTGCATCAGGGCATCGTAGTGTCTGGCAGAACTTACTATGGTGTCGTTCTCGTTTATGTCTGGCACATTGGCCGATTCGTAGATGAGCCGTTGGAGCTCGTCTATGTTTGTACCGCATTTGGCGGAGACGGCAATAGAGGATATGCGAGGAGCTTCTTCTTCTTCTTTATAAAGAGAACGGAGGTCTGTGGCTGCATCCTCAGCACATTGTGCTGTTGCTGTGTCGGCGGCATCGAGGTCAGCCTTGTTGCGCACGACAATGAGAGCTTTGTCTGCATCGAGATGGGAATGTATGTCGGTCAGTTCGTCCGTTGATGGCGTATTGTCGATGAGCCATATGATGATGGATGCACGTTCCATGGCCTGGTAAGTTCGCTTGATGCCAATCTGCTCCACCGCATCTGTAGTGCGGCGTATGCCAGCTGTGTCAATGAATCGGAAACTGATGCCACCGATGTCAACGCAATCCTCGATGGTGTCTCTTGTGGTGCCGTGAATGTCAGACACGATGGCACGCTCCTCTCCAAGCAACATGTTGAGGAGTGTGGATTTGCCGGCATTGGTCTTGCCAATGATGGCTACAGGAATGCCGTTTTTGATGGCTTGTCCCGTGCGGAAACTGGCGGCGAGGTGAGATATGTGGCTATCGGTGCAACTGGCAAGACGCAGCAGTTCGGAGCGGTCGGCAAACTCCAGTTCCTCATGGTCGGAGAAGTCCAGTTCCAGTTCGAGAAGCGAGGTGAGATGGAGCAGTTGGTCACGGAGCTGGGAGAGCTGGCTGCTGAAATGACCTTTTAGCTGCGACATGGCCATGCGGTGTGATGCCTGGCCAGTGGAGGCAATGAGGTCGGCCACAGCCTCGGCTTGCGAGAGGTCGAGTTTGCCGTTGAGAAAGGCCCTCTTTGTGTACTCGCCAGGATGCGCCAGGCGTGCGCCATTCTGTGTGAGCAGACTCAGCACAGACTTGAGAATGTATCGTGACCCATGGCAGGAGATCTCTACCGAGTCCTCCCCTGTGTATGAATGAGGTGCACGAAAGACAGATACCAAGACCTCGTCTATGACAGAGTCGCCCGACATGATATTGCCATAGTGTATGGTGTAGCCTGCGGCGTTGTCCAGATTGCGCGAGAAGATGCTTGACATGATACGGAATGTCTCTGGGCCAGAGATGCGTATGACACCGATGGCTCCCCCTGCAGGTGTGGCGAGAGCGCATATGGTGTCAGACGAAAGAACGTTGTTCAGCATTATTGGATGTGTGTATGTGTTATCGTTATATTTGATGTATTTACGGCATAAGCCCAGACCTTCCATATGTCTTAGGTAGGTGCTCATAAATGTTGGAGCGGTTTACTTTAGTACTATAAAATAATTTTGAACATCTACTTAATGCCGCGAATCGGCAGAGACAGCAGGGCTTCAGATGCGCTCAAGGACCATCTTGATGAGACTGTCGATGGAAGTCTGGTAGTTGGTGTTCATCTCTGTGGTGTAGCGGTTGGCTATGACCATACAGCATGTCATGGCGCGGTGTCCGAGCAAGGCGGAGAGACCTGCCACGGCAGACGACTCCATCTCGAAATTGCAGATGTGCAGTCCGTCGTATTCGAAGGCTTCCACTTTCTTGTTCTGATCAGGGTCCTGTATCTTCAGACGTATTTGACGTCCCTGAGGTCCGTAGAATCCTCCGCATGCGATGGTGATGCCTCTCACCATGTCTTTTCCTGCTATCTGGTCAATGAGCTCGGGACAGGCTTGCGCCACATAGGGCGAGCCCTTGAGTGGAGACCACTGCATGTGACGTTTGAAAGCCTCTTCAAGCTGCAGGTCGCACACCTCGTTGCGCCCGGCGTAGTAGTTGAGCAGTCCGTCAAAACCTATGCTCTTGACAGAAGCGATGAATGAGCCTGTCGGTGTGAATGGCTGGAGTCCTCCGCATGTGCCCACTCGCACGATGGTGAGCTGGCGGTGCTGCGTGCGTTCTGTGCGTGTGGCAAAGTCGATGTTGGCAAGAGCATCAAGCTCGTTGAGCACTATGTCTATGTTGTCGCAGCCGATGCCAGTAGAGAGCACTGTGATGCGTTTGCCTTGGAATGTGCCTGTGATGCTGTGAAACTCGCGGTTGGTGGTGTTGTGCTCTTTTGAGTCGAAATGAGCTGCCACGGTGTCGACACGTCCAGGGTCTCCCACCAGGATGATGCGGTCGGCCAATTGCTCTGGACGCATGTGGAGGTGGAAGATAGACGAGTCGTCGTTAATGATAAGTTCTGATGGTGGGAAGTATCTCATAAGGTTTGTTTTTGAAAGTTGGTTATGTGCTTATATGTAGGTGTTCAAAATTATTTTATATGAACACCTACTTATGTGAATTAACTCATGGTGCGATAAAGCTTCATTTCTCCAGCTCTGCCCTGCGCACGGCTTTTTCCAGCTCATGCGTCTCATGCTTAAGTTCGGACACACGACGTTCGAGATTGAGTATCTGCTGTGTGGCATCAGGCGATGAGTCTCTAAGCTGTTCGAGCTGCGACTTGAGATTTTGCAGGTTGCGGCTTTTCTGCACCCATTGCTGGCAAAGTTCTTGTGCCTGTGGAGAAGAGAAGTCAGACAGATTGTAACAGTCTTTCTTGTCGTTGAGCACGAAGTGAAAGGCATGATGTGTGGCATCGGTAGCCTGTCGGCGGAGCTTATTCAGTCGCATTAGTCCATCTTGCATAATCTGTTGTTCCTCTGCTGTGTAAGGCAGTGTAGCTATAGAAGAGAGTGAAGCGAAGGCGTGGAGCACGGAAGACTCGGCTGTCTCGTAGTCGATCGTGTGCCGCGACTCGTTAGGCACGAAGGTGTAGATGCATACAGAGTCGGCTGGCTGATACCTGTCGCTTGCGAACCATCCTATGTTTGCGTTCTCGTTGATGACCAGCATGTAGTCGTTGGCAGGTGAGTTGTATGGATAGCCCATGTTCTCTGCCTGATAGAATTGCTTGCTTTCTGAGTCATAGCGTGTGACATAGAGGTCGTAGTTGCCGTATCCCTCGTCTGAGCGCGCCGCAAAATAGAAGACCTGTCCGTCTGGCATCATGAACGGGTAGTTGAGGTCGCAGCCGTCGAGACCAAGTCCGGTGATGGGCTGCGGGTCTGTGAGTTTCTCGTTGTTGAGATAATATCTATTCAACTGCATGTGTGTGGAGGTAGAGTCGCTTGAGTCTTTGTCTGCCCCAAACACAATGCCGTTGAGCTGAGTGTAGTAGAATGTGCGGTCGCCATTGCGTGAAGGGTGCAGCGAGCCCATGTCGTCAGACAGCAGATAGGCCGAGAGAAAGTTCTTCTTGGCCATCACCACACTGTCGAGCACCACTACCCTGTCCACGCCTCTGAGTCCGCGCTCGCCCTGGGCACACAGTCTGACGGCTTTATCATACGCCTCGGTAGACTGCTTCTTTCGTCTTGCTTTGGTGATGAGGGCCTGCGCTTCTGAGCGCACGGTCTTGAAGCGCTGCAGCATGATGAGCGAATCGATGTCGCTGACACCTGTCATCTGTTTCCGATAAGGATAGACCGTCACAGAATGGACTGAGTCATTCTCGTGGCAGCTGCAAGTTGCTGAGGCCTTTTCTAATGGATACAATGCTAAAGCAATGCTAACCATTACGGGTATAATTGTCTTACTCATAATTAAATGCCATTCAGTATTTAGACTTGTTCTTTCAGTATATATATAGCTTTTTCCAATAATCTGACTAGCTGATGACCAGATTAGATCTTTTCCAATAATCAGACTAGTGATGACCAGATTAGCTTTTTCCAATAATCTGACTAACTCTTTCGATGTCGTTTTAAGACAGTCGTGTCACACCAGTTCCACTACTGTGATGCCAGCTCCTCCGAACCGCACATCCTCATCGTAGAAGTTGGACACTGGCGGCATGGCTGCAAGTTGCTGGCGGATGAGCGTCTTCAGTATGCCAGTTCCTGTGCCGTGCAGAATCTTCACTCTAGATGCACGAGCCACCAGAGCGTCGTCAATGAAATAAGTGACAGCCTGTATAGCCTCGTCGCCGCGCATTCCTCTCACATCAAGCTGTTCCTTAAAGTTGAGTGTAGTGTTGCGGATGTCGTCTTGTGTCTGCACACTGACAAAGGTAGCGGCCACATTGCGGTCTTTCTTTGGCGGTTCTGACGGTTCGAGACGTTTCAGTTTGACATTGGTAGTGATGTTGCCAAAGACGACAAGAGCCTCTCCACCGTTGATCTTCTTAATTTGTCCGATGGTGCTCTGCCCTTTCAGTTTCACATAGTCATCCTGCTTGAGTTCGACAGCCATGTGCGCAGGAGCAGGCGTGCATGTCCCATGTCCTGCAGTCTTGTCTTTGCTGTCAGCCCTCTTCTCCTCCTTGCGTTTGCGTCGTGCCAGAAGTTTCTCCATCTGGCGGCGTATCTTCTCGTCAGCCAGGTTGGGGTCGATAGCCTTTACCTCCTGCTTGAAGTCGGCCAGATCCTGACGTATCATGCGTGTGCGCTCCTTCTCTGCCTGGGCTTCCTTGATGTCCTTGATGGTCTGCTCTATCTTTGCGTTCGATTCCTTGAGCATCTGTTCAGCCTCTTCTTTGGCCCTGGTGATGATGTGCCTGCGCTCGGCATGCAGTTTCTCTATCTCCTCCTCATAGCGCTGTATGGTCTGTTCCATCTGTTTCTCATGCTGGTGTATGGCCTGTCGCTTCTGTTCCCAGTAGCGCTTGTCGCGAACTATGTCCTGAAGATATTTGTCGGAATTGATATAGTCCTTTCCTACTATCTCGCTGGCGTCGGCTATGACCTCATCAGGTATGCCAGTCTTGCGCGCTATCTCGATGGCAAACGAGCTGCCCGGATTGCCGATGGAGAGCTGGAAGAGCGGCTGCATCTTCTGTCGGTCGTAGAGCATGGCTCCATTGACCATACCGTCAGTTTCCTGCGCATAATGCTTCAGGTTCTGATAGTGTGTGGTGATGACTCCAAAGGCATGCTTGCGGTTGTAGACCTTGAGCATAGACTCAGCTATGGCTCCGCCTATCTGCGGTTCTGTGCCTCCGCCAAACTCATCGATGAGGATAAGGCTCGCTCCGTCACATTGCTTCATCATGTTCTTCATGTTGAGGAGATGTGATGAATAGGTGGAGAGGTCGTTCTCCAGGCTCTGCTCGTCGCCGATGTCTATGAAGATGCTGCGGAAGATGCCGAATGTGCTGCTTGGAGCCACCGGAACTGGCAGTCCGCATTGGAACATGTACTGCAGCAGTCCTGTGGTCTTGAGGCAGACCGACTTGCCTCCGGCATTAGGGCCGGAGATGAGCAGCAGCCTTTGTCTTTGGGTGAGTGTGATGTCGAGTGGCACCACCTTGCGCTGCTCCTCCTCGGGATGCGTGGAGTTGTGCTTGGCAAACTTCAGTTCGAGCAGAGGGTGCATGGCCAGCGACCAGTCGATGATCTGCTTGCTGCTCATGCGTGGCTCGCATGCCGATATGGCTACCGACAGCTTAGCCTTGGCGCGTATGAAGTCAATCAGAGCAAGAAAGTCATAGCTTCGCAGCATGTCGTCAACCTCAGGTCGGATGCTCTGTGTGAACTCCATCAGGATGCGGAATATCTCCTTGCGCTCCTCGCTTTCCAGTTCGCATATCTTATTGTTGGCTTCAACCACCTCGGCTGGCTCAATGTATACGGTCTTTCCCGTGTCCGACTCATCGTGCACGATGCCCCTTATCTTGCGTTTCATGGCAGGAGCCACAGGTATGACGAGACGTCCGTCACGTAGTGTCGGCGATATATCCTTGTCCACGAGTCCGTCGCTCTTGGCCGAGCGCAGGATGCTCTGCAGTGTGCGCGACACACTTCCTGCTGTAGCGGCCATCTCTCGTCTTATCATGAGAAGAGTTGTTGAGGCTGTGTCTTTGACGTTGCCGTATTTGTCAAGAATCTGGTCAATGCGTCTCACCACCTGCGGGTATGTCTTCACCTCGTCTGTAAGTGAATGGAGATGAGGGAACGTGGCGACTGTCTCTTCCTCGTCTTCGTATGAATGGAGGTATGCCACGATATTGCATATGGTGAGCAGCGAGCGCTGGAGGTCAAAGAGTTCCTCTGTGTTGAGGTTGGCATTCTGGATGCGTATGCGTTTCAGCGAGAGCCTCACGTCGAAGAAGTTTTGGTCGGGGAAGTCTCCTCGCTGCAAGATTCCTGCAAATTCCATGGTCTGCTTCACGCTGCGGCGTATGGCGTCATGGTCTGTGGAAAACATCATGCTGTCCACCTGCTCCTGTCCGAGTGGGCAGAGGCAGTAATCCTTCAAGAGCCGGCGTATGGTGTCAAAGCCGACTTTCTGTTCGTATGTGTTCGGGTAAATCAATATTCTGCTTTTTTGTTGTTTAGTTGTTTCTTCTCTGAATTCTGTTGCCAGACCAGCCAGGCTGTTCCTTTCCTGAAGTGCGTGGCTGCGGTCTGGGAGACTGCGGCCTGGCAGCTGCATGCCAGCCTAAAGCTTCAGTTCTGGTGCGAGGAACTGTCCTGTTATTCCCTTGCCGCTCGCAGCCACTTCCTCTGGTGTGCCTGTCACCACGACCTGGCCGCCGTCTTTTCCTCCTTCTGGTCCCATGTCGATAATGTAGTCCGCAAGTTTTATCACATCAAGGTTGTGCTCGATGACGATGACGGAGTTGCCCTTCTCCACCAGCCTGCTGATGACAGCCATCAGCGTGCGTATGTCGTCGAAGTGCAGTCCTGTAGTAGGCTCATCGAGGATGTAGAGCGTGCGTCCTGTGTCCTTCTTGGCCAGTTCTGTAGCAAGTTTCACGCGTTGGCTTTCGCCTCCGCTCAGTGTGCTGGATGGCTGGCCAAGTTTAATATAGCCCAGTCCCACCTCTTGCAGCACTTTAATCTTGCGCAGTATACGTGGCTGGTTCTCAAAGAACTCCACGGCTTGGTTGATGGTCATGTCGAGCACGTCAGCGATGCTTTTCCCCTTAAATCGCACCTCAAGAGTCTCGCGGTTGTATCGACGTCCCTGGCATGTCTCGCATGGCACCAGCACGTCTGGCAGGAAGTTCATCTGTATGGTCTTGTAACCATTGCCGCTACAAGTCTCGCAGCGTCCGCCAGCCACGTTGAAGGAGAAGCGTCCTGGCTTGTAGGAGCGCATCTTGGCTTCGGGCATCTCAACAAACAGTCTGCGTATGTCGGAGAACACATCTGTGTATGTGGCAGGATTGCTGCGTGGCGTGCGTCCCAGCGGCGACTGGTCCACGCTCACCACCTTGTCGATATTGTCCGTTCCCTCGATGCTGCCATATGCCAGCGGCTCTTTCTGTGAGCGGTAGAAATGCTGGCTGAGATATGGCAGCAGGGTCTCGTTGATGAGTGTGGACTTGCCGCTGCCGCTGACGCCAGTGACGCATACAAGCATGCCCAGCGGTATGTCCACCGACACGTTCCTGAGATTGTTGCCGCAGGCCCCGTTGACGCTTATGAAGAGTCCGTTGCCTCTCCGGCGTTCAGCTGGCACCTCTATCTTTTCCTCCCCATTGAGGAAACGTGCCGTGAGGGTGTTGGTGTGCAGCATGTCTGCCGGTGTGCCCTGATAGACCACCTCTCCGCCCAGTCGGCCAGCGCGTGGTCCCATGTCGACAATGTAGTCAGCTTGCAGCATCATGTCTTTGTCGTGCTCCACCACGATGACTGTGTTGCCCTCGTCGCGCAGCCTCTTGAGCGAGTTGATAAGCCTAATGTTGTCTCGCTGGTGCAAGCCAATGCTCGGCTCGTCAAGTATATAAAGCACATTGACCAGCTTGGTGCCTATCTGTGTGGCGAGGCGGATGCGCTGGCTCTCGCCTCCGCTGAGGCTGACCGAACTGCGCGACAGGCTCAGGTAGTGCAGTCCCACATCGAGCAGGAAGCGCAACCTTGTAGCAATCTCCTTGATTATCTCATGGGCCACAATCCTTCGGTTGCTGTCCATCGTCTCTTCCACGTGTATCATCCACTCATAAAGTTCAGACAGCTCCATGTCCGACACCTCGCTTATGTTCTTTCCTGCAATGCGGAAATGCAGCGCTTCCTTGTTCAGCCTCGCACCGTGGCATTCGGGGCAGACGGCCAGTTTGTCCAGCGACTCGCTCCATTTCTGTGCCATCTCCTTCTGCGACTCTATGTCAAGGCTCTCCATCTTCTCCGCCATTTCGGCATAGTCGACGCTGTCCATGTCTACCGCAGGCACCATCCCGAGGCCCTTGCAGCACGGGCAGGCCCCTTGGGGGGAGTTGAACGAGAATGTGTGTGGCGAGGGGTCGCGGTAACATAGTCCGGTGGTAGGACACATGAGCTTGCGTGAATAGTGCTTCAGCTCTCCTGAGTCCTTGTCAACCACCATCGCCTGTCCGTCGCCCATCTTCATGGCAGTCTCCAGACTCTTCTGCAGGCGTTGGCTATCCTTGGAGCTCACCGCCAGCTTGTCGACCACCACCTCTATGCTGTGGTTTTTGTACCGGTCCACCATCATGCCCTCTTCAATCTCCCTTATCTCGCCATCTACCCTTGCGTGCAGGAACCCTTTCTTGCGTATGCTCTCGAAGAGTTCCCGATAGTGTCCCTTACGGTTCACCACAAGAGGTGCGAGCAGGAAGATGCGTTTGCCATCATAGCATTCGAGCAAGAGGTGCATCACGTCTTCATCGGTGTATTTCACCATTTTCTCCCCTGTCTCATAGCTGAACGCTTCTGCTGCGCGCGCATAGAGCAAGCGGAGGAAATCGTATATCTCGGTTACTGTGCCCACAGTGGAGCGCGGATTCTTATTTGTGGTCTTCTGCTCAATGCTGATGACAGGCGACAGTCCTGTTACCTTGTCCACGTCGGGGCGTTCCATGCCACCAAGAAAATTGCGAATGTAAGCCCCGAAGGTCTCAATATATCGCCGTTGTCCCTCGGCAAAGATGGTGTCAAAAGCCAGGGAAGACTTTCCGCTGCCGCTAAGTCCTGTGATGACTGTCAGGCTGTTGCGCGGTATGTCCACGTCCACGTTCTTCAGATTGTGTACTTTTGCTCCTTCAATCCTAATCATCAGTTGTCTCCTCCTCCATTCGTTTCGCTGTTCTCGTTGAAGCCTTTCAGCACGTTGACTGCTTTCTTGAACTTATACTCAATGCCGTCACTTCCAAGTCCGTATAGATTAAGAAAATATACTCCGTCTTTCACATACTTGCCATTCTTGCGTCCGTCCCAAAGGATGAGCTTGTTTGGCTCGCCGTCAGCGTGCTCGGCATCCTCCAGCGTGACAGAGTGTACGACCTGTCCCCAGCGGTTGAAGAAGGTAGCCTTCAGTTTCACGATAGACTGCGCCGTGATGCGGTAGTAGTCGTTGATGCCGTCATCGTTCGGTGAGAATCCATCGGGACATGTCAGTTTTGACTCGCTCACCACCACATTGATAGGCTCGCTCTCATACTCGACGGTATCTCCTGCATGCGTGAAGGTGACGTAGAGTTTGACGCCGTATCCGCCCGACTGTGTGAGCGTATAGCTCGTGTTCTCCTCGAAGCGTGTCACTATAGGCGTTTGTTCTGTCTCCTTCATGCTCCATAGCCGCCACTCGCACACATAGTCGTAGCCATCGGGATTGTTGATGTTGGCCGTCATAGTGATGTCGAGCGGAGCCTGTGCGGTCTGCGATTCGCCTGGAGTCACCTCCACGTCTGCCGCCTCGTCAATCGAGTAGAATGTCACCACGGGAGCCGCTTCCTGGGCCAGTGCGGCCAGATGAGCGGATGCCAGCGCAAATGCCAGCGTGATGGTCTTGTATATGTTCATCGTCATTTTCTTTTTATGGCCGCTGAAGCGTCCTTTTGTTATTTGGTAATGCAAATTTACTTATTATATTCTATAAAATAGCATGAAAAACCAAATAAATGAGTCTTGCGGTTGCGCAAATGAGTCTTGATTCTTTTTTTTTTGCTAATTTTGTACTTCGAAAATAATATGACAAGCAATATGCGAACACAAAGAAACATTTTTTTTGCCATGGCATTCTTCGCAGCCATGACGCTCAGCGCACAGTCTGCCAAGGTGATAAAGTATGAAGTACAGGGAGGCGAGACGCTCTACAGCATAGCACGCAGCCACAGTGTGACCGTAGCTGCGATACTTGAAGCCAATCCTGGCCTGCAGGCAGACAGGGTGATGGCTGGCCAGACTCTTCTCATACCGACAGGCAAGGCTGCCACATCGGCCTCCCCTACAAGCAAGCCTTCAGCTGTGCCGTCGGCGCAGGCAAAGGCTCCGCAGATCCAAAGCACGGTGCAGCCGCTGCCGCGATACAAAGCCACACACGAGGTGAGGAAGAAGGAAACCGTCTATTCCATATGCCGCCAGTATGGCATAACAGAAAGCGAACTGAGGGAGGCCAACCCGTCCATCGATGGCGACAAGGTGAAGAAAGGCACGGTGCTCAACATACCATTCTCTGCCGAAGAGAAGAAAGCTCATGCGGAGAAAGTGCGCCAGGCAGAGGAGCAGGCCAAGAGAGAATGGGCAAAAAAGCATGCGCCAATAAAGGTGGCTGTCATCCTGCCATTCAACACAGGCAGCCTTACCATGAGCGCGGAGTCGCAGAAGATGGCAAATATGTACCAGGGATTCCTGCTTGCCGTAGACTCGCTCAAGCAGCGAGGCGTGTCGGTGGACGTGCATGCCTATGACGAGGTGGCAAGTTATGCGGCCGTAGACCAGATACTGCAGCGTCCGGAGATGAGGGAGATGCAGCTCATTGTTGGCCCTGTGCGCGGATGGAACGTGAAAAACGTGGCAGAGTTTGCCGCCAAGAATGGTATAGTACATGTGGCACCACTCGCCAATGAGCCTACGGTAGTGGACTCCCGCCCTACCACCTTCCAGGTCAACGTCAACTCGTCCATGCTCTATTCTCAGGTGTACAACAAGTTTTATGCCGAGCACAAGAACGACAATATAGTCATTGTCAACATGAATGAAAAAGACGACAACGCCGACTTCATCATAGGGCTGAAGGCTTTTCTCGACAAGAAAGGAATGGCATACAGCCGGACAAGTGTCAACGACATATCGTCAATAAGAAGCATGCTGAGCAACGAGAAGAGAAACATTGTATTGCCTACAAGCGGCAGCACGCACGCTTTCGCCCTGCTGTGCGGAAGGCTGGACAACGCCCACGTGCTGAACGACTACCGCGTGCAGCTCTTTGGCTATCCCGAGTGGCAGACTCTGGCTGGCAAGCAGGATGCGCATCTGCGCAAATATCGCTGTCAGTTCTACACCACTTTCTATAGCAACAGCATGACCGAGCGCTCCAAGAGATTCAACTCGCTGTTCCGCCGCTGGTTCAACCAAGACCAGTACAACAGCCTGCCTCGATACGGCGAACTGGGCTACGACATCGGTGCATACTTCATCAAGGGCATTAAGGAATACTCCGACCAGATAGTCAACAATCTGCACAATTATTCCTACTCGTCAATGGAGTTCCCATTCAACTTTGAGAGAAAGGCCTCTGGCTCTGGCTTCCAGAACAAGTCAATACTCTTTGTCACATACAGAGACAACGGCACCGTGACTGTGAGATGAACTGGCGCGCATGGACAGACCTGGACATGATGCGCTTCATGAAAAAGGCCTCATGCCTGTGCCTTCCACAGAGCAACAGCCCAAGCCAAGGCATAATAAACCATTGTGGCGGGGCTGCTCCTATAGCCAACAATAAAACAAGAAACCAATGCACATAAGACACATCATACTGGCATCGCTCATAGCCGTCGCTGCTTTGGCAGCCAAGGCCCAGGTGGGCGAGCCACGCAAGGACTTCGCTGTCGGTGTGACAGCCGGATACATCATGAGCAAGATGGACTTCATGCCAAAGATAAAGCAAGCGTCTAAAGGCTCGCCCATGTTTGGCTTTGCCGGCAGGTATATCTGCGAGAAATATTTCTCCACCATATGCGGTGTGGAGCTGGAAGTGCTCTACAACAATCTCGGCTGGGAGGAAGTCATAGAAGACGGAACAAACAATACATACAAGAGAGACCTCAACTATCTGCAGGTGCCCCTGCTCATGCAGATGGGATGGGGACGCGAGCGCCGCGGCGTCAAGTTCCTGTTTGAGGCAGGTCCACAGCTGGGTCTCTACATGTCGGGCAAGGAGCACATGGGTGGAGGCACATGGGATCCATCGCATCGCCCCAGCAATGTGACGCACCAATATGGCCGCGAGCCAGACCACACCTTCGACTATGGCATAACAGCAGGACTCGGACTCGAGGCCTCCACTCCTGTAGGACATTTCCTCCTTCAAGGGAGATACTATTACGGACTGGCAGACATATACGACAACAGCAAGCGCGGCTACTTCAGCCGTTCGGCCAACCAGGTCGTGTCTATCAAACTGACATACCTGTTTGACATAGTGAAATCAGACTGCAACAAGTAAGTGCCAGATCAGACTATACTAAATGCCATATTTGACTATACTAAGTGTAAGATAATACTATATAATGTGCAAGCAATATTTGTCTGAAGATTGTTCGGGCATCTCAGCTTGCCTTTATGGCCGTGCATAGATGGCTTATCAGCGGCGATGCACGCATAGTCCCCTTCTTTACTACTTCAAGGTTTCTCAAAAATGCAGCAAGAAGTTTGCCCCGGCCTATTATGGCATAGCCCCCAAGAATATGACATGGCCAAAGAATACTTCCCTAATGAAAAGGAAACAACTCTAATAATCAGAAGAAAATCGCTTCAAGACAATTGGACTATCCACTTATAACATCCCATTCCACGTTCGACGCGGTGATACTGTGTGACGGCGACTACCCGTCACACCCTGTCGCCGTGAGCATCCTCCATCGGGCTGCCCACCTCATCTGCTGCGACGGAGCTGGCATGAAGCACATGCAGGCAGGAGGCCAGCCAGAGGCCATCATCGGCGATGGCGACTCTCTCCCCGAAGCTTTCAAACGACAGCATGCCGACATCATACACATCGTGCACGAGCAAGAGGACAATGACCAGACCAAAGCCACACGCCACTGCATGATGAAGGGCTACAGACACATAGCCTATCTGGGAAGCACAGGCAAGAGAGAAGACCATGCCCTGGGCAACATATCGCTCATGTTGAGATACATGAGAGCTTTTCATCTCGATGTCACCATGGTGACCGACCACGGATATTTCACACCAGCACATGGCACGCAGACCTTCGCAAGCTTTGCCAGGCAACAGATAAGCATCTTCAACATCAATAGCACGCAGCTCAGCGGCGACGGTTTCAGATGGGCACCCTACGCATATACAGAGCCATGGCAAGGCACTCTCAACGAAGCCACAGGCGAATCGGTCACCATACATGCAGACGGTGACTACCTCCTATACCGTACCTTTGAGGCAAAGAATGCCAATGTCGTGCAACATGACTAAGTGATTTGTGTCACTTTTCCTGCCTTAAAATGTGTTGCAAAGCATAATAATCTTGTAAAATTTGCCTATATGAACAAAATGGCGTACTTTTGCACTCAGTTAGCAAAATGCTGACCAAGGGGTGCTGCCGCCATGCTTGAGAGAACGTGGACGGATGCTGAGAACATACCCATTGAACCTGTCCGGGTAATGCCGGATAGGGACAAATGCATACTGCTCTCGACACAGATACAGGTATACGCAATGCGTGAAGCATCGCATGTGTACGGGTTGTCTCCCCTTATTTTTCTGTTACACAATAAAAATCAAAAAGATGAATCATCTTAATGAACTGGCTCTGTGCCTCTCAGCTTGCGCTATGACAAGTGCCACTGCTACAGCACAGACGGAAATGGACACAGCCAAAGTGCACCAACTGAACGATGTGGTGGTCAGCGGCATACGCGTCGCTAAGAACGCGCCATACGCTGTGGCGAACATCAACAAGGCCGAACTCAAGCAATTTTCCACAACAGGCAAGGAACTTCCCTTCCTCTTCGCGCGCACACCGGGTGTGCTGGCATGGGGAGAGAACGGACTGGGCACGGGCACAGCCTACATGCGCATGCGCGGTTCGGCGGGCAGCCGCATCAACATCACCCTTGATGGCGTGGCGCTCAACTCGCCAGAGGACCAGACTGTCTTTTGGGCAAACATGAACAGCTACGCTTCCATCCTCGGCAGCGTGCAGATACAGCGTGGCGTGGGCGCATCGACCAACGGTGACGGCGCCTTCGGAGGCTCTGTCTCTCTCGCCACAGCCAGCCCATCGCTCCAGCCATACGCTGAGGTGACAGGCTCTTTCGGCTCATACAACACTTATAACGCTGGAACAAACTTCTCCACCGGACTGCTGGGCAAGCATCTCATCTTCGATGGAGCGTTCCACCACACAGGCACCGACGGTTTCCTGCACGGCACAGGCGGCAACTCAGGCTCATACTATGGAGGCCTCACATGGCTTGGCGACAAATTCAAGATCAGCTACAAGAACATAGGCAACTATGAGAAGACCGGACAGGCATGGAATGGTGTCATCGGCTGCGACTATGACACAAACGGCACCCTGAAGGACTACGGAATAAGCTCATATAAAGATATGTATGATGCGGGTCTGGGCAGGTACAACAACCTCTACGAGAATCTTGTCTATAATGACGCCGACTGGAAACAGGGCAAATTTACCATAGAGCGATACAAGATGCGCGACGGAAGCCTGTGGAACAAGACCATAGACATCTTCTACCAGAACCACAACATCCTCTCTGCGGCCTGGACGCCGTCTGACCATCTGAGCCACAGCGTGACGCTGCACTACACGTATGGCTATGGCTATTACCGCGAGTTCAAGAACCACTACAAATATTCTAAGTTTGGCTTCACACCATTCGTGGACAGTGAAGGCAACACACACAAGTACACAGACTTCGTGCGCAAGAAGGGACTGACACAGAACACCTACGGAGCGCTCTACAATGTGAACTACACCAAGGACAACTTCCGCCTCAATGGTGGCGTGAATCTCCAGCAGTTCAGGGGCAACCACTGGGGATACCTCACATACATAGCAGAGGAGGAGATGGAAAAGACATACTTCGGAAAGGACGGCAGATACAAATACTATGACTCTGACGCCGACAAATATGACTACAGCGCGTTCGTCAAAGGCACCTACACTTTCCTGGACAACTGGAACGCCTTCGTAGACCTGCAGTACCGCTATGTGAAGTACAAGACAGACGGCGTGAACGACAAGTTCATCATGCAGGCCGATGGCACCTACAAGAACCATGTGCTCGACATCGACACACACTATGATTTCTTCAACCCAAAGGCAGGCATCAGCTACACCCGCAACGGACACAAGGCATATGTCTCCTTCGCTGTGAGCAACCGCGAGCCAGAACGCAACAACTATACAGACAATGGCAAATATCCTGCTCCGAAGCATGAGACACTCTACGACACAGAGGCTGGCTACCAGTATGCCGCCAGCAACTGGCATGTGGGCGTGAACCTCTACAGCATGAACTATCGCAACCAGCTGGTGCAGACCGGCGAGCAGAGTGACATAGGTGAGGGACTCACCGCCAATATCAAGGACTCCTATCGCATCGGAGCCGAGATTACAGCCGGGTGGTCTCCACTCTCATGGCTCTCTCTGGAAGGTAACGCCGCTCTGAGCAAGAACAGAATAAAGGACTTTGACGAGTATGTGGAGGACTGGGACGCTGAGGATGGGATACGCAAGGTGCACTACAGCAACTCTACCCTATCCTATTCTCCTGCTGCCATACTCAATGGGTTCATCGATGCACGTTACCGTGGTTTCTCTGCCACATGGCACACCAACTTCGTCAGCCGCCAGTATGTGGACAACTCCTCAAGCTACCAGAGCTCACTGCCATGCTACTCACAGACAGATGTCTATCTGCACGCTGAAGAAGAGCATGGGCATCAAGGGATTCACTCTTGGCGTTGACTTCAACAATATCTTCAGCCGCCGCTATGCTCCGTCGGGCTTCTCATGGTACACATGGTATTCTGGCGGCGAGCGCAACACAGCCATGTCATACATACCGATGGCAGGATTCACGTGCATGGGACATGTCACGCTGAGATTCTAAGTCGGACGACACGGCAGGCTGCGACATGACAGACTGCTGAATGGCAGACTGAAACCTCAGACAAGACTGTGGCAAACACATGACCGATGACTCACGTTGGCCATGCTTTTTCAAGAATAATCATCAGGTATTGGATAAATATTGTAGTGATATTTATCCAATACTTAATTTTATGCAGGTGTCATCATCATTTCCACATCCGGCACGCCCGGTATTGAGGCATATGTCTCTTTTGCTTGATGCAACTATGCTGGCATAGTGACCGACAAAGAACGATGATGTGGGCGATAGAGCGCGTGGCAAATTATGGGTGAGTCCTGCTTTGGTACTGTAAAATAAGTAATAATTCCTGTTTAAAACACGTTATGACAGAATACATAAATGAACATGCCCTCGACATAGTGACCACGATACTGGGACTTGTCTACATACTTCTCGAATACAGAGCCAGCATATGGCTATGGCTCGTTGGCATACTGATGCCGCTTCTTGACATCTGGCTCTACTGGACCCATGGACTCTATGGAGATGCCGGCATGGCTGTCTACTACACTCTTGCCGCTGTGTATGGATGGGCTGTGTGGCTGCGAGCCAGAAGAAACAATGGGGCTGGCGGCAAGGCAATGGAACTGCCTGTCACCCATATGCAGCGCAGGCTTTACCTTCCGGCCTGCATATTCTTCTTTGCGGCATGGGGAGTGACCTACATCGTGCTCGCCACATGCACCAATTCCAGTGTGCCTCTTCTTGATGCCTTCACCAACGCCCTTAGTTTTGTGGGTCTCTGGGCCTTGTCGCGCAAGTACATAGAGCAATGGTTCTTCTGGATAGCAGTGGATGCCGTGTGCTTCTACCTCTATGTAGTGAAGGATATTCCTTTCAAGGCAGGGCTGTACGGACTGTATGTCTTCATTGCCATCGCAGGCTATTTCAAGTGGAAAAAGATGATGAAGGAAAGTGCTGACGGCATGGTGGAGTGTAGTGAAGCCTCGCAAAAGTGAAATATTAGTGAATGGAGAGATATTGCATTTTGCATGTTTTTATTCTGTAAGTCACTTTCTATCAATATATAAGTCACTTTCATTCACTCTGCAAGTCACTTTCATTCACTCTGCAAGTCACTTTCATTCACTCTGAAGGTCGCATGCGTTCTTTCTGCAACCCCTATGTTTATGGTTTGTAATCCTTAGGTTTTCACCTTGTAATCCTTAGGTTTCCACCTTGTAATCCTTAGGTTCTCACCTTGTAATCCATAGGTTTTCAGATTGTAGCTTTATCGTTTCTGTCTCACAGAATACATATACAAAAAATCAAAGGCACAGACGACATAGAGAGTGCCCAAGCAGATAAAATAAAAACGTTATGGAAATATTCATCAAAATAATATGCTGCTATCTGTTGGCGGCCAATGTCATCACCTTCTTTGTCTATGGCATAGACAAGCTGAAGGCAAAAAAATCGTGGTGGCGCATTCCTGAAGCCACACTCCTGCTCCTTGCAGCCATAGGCGGAAGTGTCGGAGCCTGGGCAGGAATGAAGGTGTGGCACCACAAGACATTGCACAAGAAGTTCAAGTATGGCGTGCCTGCCATACTCCTTCTTCAGATAGCTCTGGCCGTGTTCTTATGGACGAGGCTATGAGCTGTAGTCGTCCCAAATGCCTGCTGGCGCTTGCAGCCGGGACATACATTGGGCGGCATGCCTCAAGGGCGTGGCCTGCGGCCGTGAGCCATACATGGCCTCTTGCCTCTGCGGCTGCCCGGCTTGTGGCAAGGCAGCCGTTCATTCATGATGATAAGGCTCGCCTCTCATGATGGTCATGGCACGGTATAGCTGCTCCACAAAGATGAGGCGTATCATCTGGTGGGAAAAGGTCATCTTGGAGAGAGAGACCTTCTCGTCGGCTCTGGCATACACATCTGGAGAAAAGCCGTAAGGGCCTCCTATCACAAACACAAGGCGTTTGCTGACTGTGTGCATCTTGTTTTCCATATACTTCGAGAACTCGATGCTGCGCATCTCTTTGCCGTGCTCGTCAAGAAGCACAACGCGGTCGCCTGGTTGCAACTGGCGCAGGATAAGTTCTCCCTCCTGCTGCTTCTGCTGCTCGGCAGAGATGCTCTTCGTGTTTTTCAGTTCGGGGATGATGGATATGTCGAATCCTATATAGTGCTTCACTCGTGAAGCATAGTCGTCTATCAGTTCTACGAAATGTTTGTTGACAGTCTTGCCAACCAATATGAGCGATACTTTCATGGCTGTATATGTTTTGTGCCGTAAGGAATGTCTGCGATGATTCCTTGCTGAGGCAATGGTTGAATTGGGCGGACTCTGAAAAAAAACTTGCTGTACAAAACTGATTTTCAGAGTCCGCCCGTATAAAATAAGATTGATTCCGCGGTTGTGCTATCTTGTCACCTTCTTCACGCCCTTCACCGTGGCTATCTTCTTGATCATCTGTGTGAGCTGGTTCTGGTCGCTGATCATGACAACGAGCGAGCCAGAGAAGAGGCCATCCTCTGACGACTGGATGGAGATGCTCCTTAACACCACGCCCTTTTCCTTGTTGATGATGGAAGTGATGTTGTTCACGATGCCTATGTCGTCATTGCCCACCACGTAGAGAGTGACAGGATACTGCTTGCTGCCCTTGCCCGCCCATCTGGCGCGCAGCACTCGATAGCCCATCTTTTCCTTGAGGGCTTGGGCGTTTGGGCAGTCCATGCGGTGCACCTTGATGCCCCTGTTGACAGTCACGAAGCCAAAGACATCATCTCCATATATAGGGTTGCAGCATTTGGCCAGGCTGTATTCCACGCCTTTCAGGTTGTTGTCGAGCACAAGCACGTCCTGCATCTCCTTCTGGTTGTCCTCATGCGTTGCCTGCACAAAGGTTTCGGCGCTTCTCTGCTCGGCGCTGAAGGCTGCTGGATTGCTGTCGCGCTCCACCAGTTCCATGTATTGCTCGATGACGGTGTTGACATCAAGAATGTCTTCTGCAATGGCCTTGTAGAACTCCAGCACATGCTTGTAGCCCATCTTCTTCACCAGGCGCATCATCACCGACTCCTCAGGCTCAATCTTCTTGTTCTTGAACTTGCGTTCGAGTGTCTCTTTGGCAAAGGTGGACACCTTCATCTCCTGCTCGTTGAGCGACTGGCGTATCTTAGTCCTTGCCTTTGGCGTGACAGCCACATTGAGCCAGTCGCGCTTAGGCATCTGCTTGGGCGAGGTGAGCACCTCAACCTGGTCGCCGCTCTGTAGCTTTGTGCGTATGTGCACATTCTTGCCGTTCACCTTGCCGCCTGTGCAGTGTGAGCCCACATTCGTGTGTATGAGAAAGGCGAAGTCGAGGATGGTGGCTCCCTTAGGCAGCTTGAACAGGTCGCCCTTCGGTGTGAAGACAAAGACCTCGTCGCTGTAGAGGTCAACCTTGAAGCGGTCCACCAGCTTGTCATCGCTCTCCACGTGGCTTTCCAGAGCCTGCCTTATGTCCTTCAGCCATTCCTCCAGCTTGGTGCCGCTGTCTTTCACGCCCTTGTAGCGCCAGTGGGCAGCCAGACCTCGCTCGGCTATCTCGTCCATACGCTCTGTGCGTATCTGTATTTCTACCCACTTGCCCTCTGGGCCCATCACCGTGATGTGCAGCGACTCATATCCGTTCGACTTGGGCACAGACAGCCAGTCGCGCAGACGTTTCGGGTTGGGCCTGTACATGTCTGTCACGATGCTGAACACCTGCCAGCAGTCCTGCTTCTCCTTGTCAAGCTCGGAGTCGAGTATGACGCGTATGGCGAAGAGGTCGTAGATGCCCTCAAACTTGCATTTCTGCTTTTTCATCTTTTGCCAGATGGAGTGGATGGACTTGGTCCTTCCCTTGATGTGGAACTTGAGTCCCGACTCTTTCAGCTTCTCCTCTATCGGCTTGATGAAATTGGCTATGTATTGGTCGCGAGCTTCTCTTGTGGCGTTGAGCTTCTCCTTTATCATATAATATACATCAGGCTCAAGGTATTTGAGCGAGAGGTCTTCAAGCTCGCGCTTGACCAGATATAGGCCAAGCTTGTGGGCCAGCGGGGCGTAGAGGTGTGCCGCCTCATTGGCCACTTTCTGCCGTTCCTCTTCCGTGCCGCGGTTCTTCAGCTGGCGCATCAGGTTGACACGGTCTGCTATGATGATGAATATCACGCGCATGTCTTCTGCAAACGAGAGCAGCAGGTCGCGGAAATTCTCTGTCTCTATAGACGGATTCTTGGCATACAGCTCGTTCACTCGCAGAATGCCCTTGATGATGTTGGCCACATCGTCGCCAAAGTCGGTGCGGACAGCCTCGATACTTGTCACGCCCATAGACACACACCCGTGCAGGAGTATGCTCACCACCGATGCGCGGTTGAGTCCGATCTCCTCAACCGTAATCAGTGCTGTCTGCAAGTCAAACAGAATAGGGTTCAGTCCGAACTGGTCACGCTGCAAAGCACCTGTCTCCACAGCCTTGAAGAGGTTTTCCCTTATCTTGTGGAAATCGTCGGGATTGAGAATGTCAGCCACCAGTGGCTGCAGCTTCCGTACGATGGCCACAATCTTTTCCCTCTCTTCGTTGGTAAGTGTTGTTAATCCTTCCATACGCTTCTTTATGTCTGTGTGTTTTTGTTTTTCGGTCTTCCTGCAAAGGGAAAGCACCTGTTTATCGCTTGCAAAGTTAGCCAAAACAGATGGAAAAAACATGCTTGCACATGAAATAAATATAAAAAAAGCGGGTATACTGCCCCTAAAAGCTTGGTAAGTTCAGTTATAATGCGTATCTTTGACGAAAATTAGTAACAAACAAAATTTTCATCACACAATGCTTACACAAGAAGACAAGGCTTTTCTGCTTCAGAAGGGCATCACGGAGGACAGACTCCAGACTCAGTTGGAATGCTTCAAGACGGGTTTCCCATGGCTCAAGCTCGCTGGCGCCGCATCGCCTGGCAAGGGTATAATGGTGCCTGAAAAGGATGAGAAGGAGGCGTATCTCAGCGCTTGGGAGAATTATCTCAACGGCACAGGCAAGGTGCTGAAGTTTGTTCCTGCATCAGGAGCTGCCAGCCGTATGTTCAAGAACCTGTTTGAATATCTCGACAACGGAGAGAAGACTGACTTCATCAAGAAGTTTGAGGACAACCTGTCGCACTTCGCATTCTATGGCGACCTGCAGGCTGCGATAGCAAAAAACGGGGGTGACAGCAGCGTGAAGACGGCTATAGCCACACTTCTTGGAGAGGACGGACTCTCATATGGCAAGCTGCCAAAGGGCCTGCTCAAGTTCCACAAGTATGATGACGGGGCGCGCACACCGGTGGAAGAGCATCTCGTGGAGGGCGCTCTATACGCTGGCGGCAAGGATGGAGAGGTGCATGTGCACTTCACTGTCAGCCCAGAGCACCGCAGCCTCTTTGAGGCATTGGTGGCAAAGGTGCTGCCGAAGTATGAGGCACGCTTCGGGGTGAAATACAGCATAAGCTTCTCTGAGCAGAAACCAAGCACCGACACTGTGGCTGCCAATCCTGACAACACGCCTTTCCGTGGCAAGGATGGCAAGATACTCTTCCGTCCGGGAGGTCATGGCGCGCTCATTGAGAACCTCAATGACCTTGACGCTGACATCATCTTCATAAAGAATATTGACAACGTCGTTCCTGACCGACTCAAGCCAGAGACTACGGAATACAAGAAGCTGATAGCCGGCGTGCTGGTCAGCAAGCAAGCCAAGGCTTTCGAGTATCTGCGCCTGCTCGACAGCGGTGTCTACACTCACGCTCAGCTTGAGGAAATCATTCATTTCTTGCAAAACGACCTCTCTTGCCGCAACCCGGAGCTTAAGGAACTGGAGGACGCAGAACTGGCCATATACCTGCGTGGCAAGCTGAACCGCCCTATGCGTGTGTGCGGCATGGTGAAGAATGTGGGCGAGCCTGGCGGAGGCCCATTCCTCGCTTACAACAGCGACGGCACCATCAGCCTGCAGATTCTTGAGAGCAGCCAGATAGACACAGCCAATGCTGAGTATGTCGAGATGTTCAAGAATGGCACGCATTTCAATCCTGTGGACTTGGTCTGCGCCGTGAAGGACTACAAGGGAAACAAGTTTGACCTCAGAAAGTATGTTGACCCGAAGACAGGCTTCATCTCCAGCAAGAGCAAGGACGGCAAGGAGCTTAAGGCACTTGAGCTGCCAGGACTCTGGAACGGCTCGATGAGCGACTGGAACACTATTTTCGTTGAGGTGCCGCTCGGCACTTTCAATCCTGTTAAGACTGTCAACGATCTTCTGCGCGAACAGCATCAGTAATGGCAAGTGTCGGCAGGCCGACATGGCTTGCCTTGAAATTGTAAAAGAATATAATGGATATCATAAAGAAATATTTCCCAAATATCACAGAGCTTCAGGCTGAGCAGTTTGCTCAGCTTGAAGCCTTGTACAACGACTGGAACTCAAAGATAAACGTCATATCGCGCAAGGACATCCAGAATCTCTACGAGCACCACGTGCTGCATTCGCTTGGAATAGCCAAGATTGCCAATTTCCGCAGTGGTACCCGCTTGATGGATCTCGGCACCGGGGGCGGATTTCCAGGCATTCCGCTCGCTATCCTCTTCCCCGAAGCGTCATTTCATCTCGTGGACAGCATAGGAAAGAAAGTAAGGGTGGCGCAAGAGGTGGCTACAGCCATTGGCTTGAAAAACGTGGAGTTCTCCCATGCAAGAGCTGAGGAAATCAAGGACAAATATGATTTTGTGGTGACAAGGGCTGTCATGCCTATGACCGATCTTGTCAAGGTGGCACGCAAGAACATACAGAAAGAGCAGCACAACGCTCTGCCCAACGGCATCATTGCGCTAAAGGGAGGCGAGCTGGACAGCGAGATAGCTCCGATGAGAGGCATTGCCACGGTATGGGAATTGAGTGACTTCTTTGAGGAGGAATACTTCAAGACCAAGAAGGTGGTGCATGTGGGCATCGTCAGCAAGAAGTGAGCATGTGCATGCGTGCAGCATGTGACAGCTATTCATGCTATTGAACACAGGCTTGCTTGCAGGGGTAACATATATGAAACTGCGGCGTGTGACAGCTATTTGTGCAGTTGAGCGCAGGCATGCTTGCAGGTAAATGTATATGATACTGCACATGTGACAGCTATTGGGGCTATTGCCAAAGACAATAATCATAAATCAATCCGCTTATGACAATAAAGACATTTCAGGTCAACCCTTTGGGGGAAAACTGCTACGTGCTGAGTGATGATACCCGTGAGGCTGTCATCATAGACTGTGGCTGTTCGGCTGAGAGCGAGTGGTCTGACATAAAGAAATATATAGCTAAGAGCGACCTGACCGTGAAGCATCTGCTCAATACGCACTTGCATTTTGACCATGTGTGGGGCAATGCTTTCGTTTATCGCGATCTTGGGCTGAAGGCTGAAGCCTCGCATCTGGATGCAACACTGTATGCCAACATGGATGCGCAGATATATTCTGTGGCAGGCGTCAACCTACCGCATCCTCCTTCTCCGCCTCTCGGCCAGGCTCTTCGTGAAGGCGATGTCATCACGTTTGGCCACACTTCTCTTATGGTGATGTCTACTCCTGGTCACACCCAAGGCAGCGTGTGCTTCTATGCGGAGAAAGAGAAGGCTCTCTTCTCTGGCGACACACTCTTCCGCAACAGCTATGGACGTACAGATCTTGATGGAGGCAGCATGTCACAGATGATGGGCAGTCTTAGGCGTCTTGCCTCCCTGCCCGATGATGTGGCGGTGTATTGCGGTCATGGGCCAAGTACGGACATGCATAGCGAGAAGATGTTCAACCCTTACCTCCCCTTGTAGGAAGATGGCAAGGCGCGCAATAGAGATGGCTGGACGATGACACGGAAACGGACAAGCCTCTCTTGAGAGACGGCAAAACAAAATAGTTTGCATACAGACTATATATGCTTGCACACGCATTATATATACATGTATACACAATATATATATATATGCTTGCGAACACATTATATATGCTTGCACACGCACATTATATATATACACACATACATTGTAAATAAGCAAATGAAGTTATATATATGAAGAGATGTGCGTATGCAGAATGTTTGGAATGTATGTGAATAGCTAACTGATTAGAAACTGACTACTATGAAAAGACTTCTTCTTTTATGCTTGCTGCCATCTTTTCATGCCTCTGCGCAACAAGTGGCAGAGAGGTTGGGACGCGCTCCTGTAGCGGTGACAACCAATACTGGCATACTTGTTTCATGGCGCTCTCTGGCGAGTGACACGGAGAATACGACGTTTACTGTGAAGCGAGGAAAAAGAGTTATAGCAAAGAATTTATCGAGTGTGACTAACATACTGGATGCCAAGGGCAGAAAGTCTGACATATACACCATTACTGCAACAGAGGGAGGCCGCCTTGCAGAAACGTTTTCCGTGACGCCATGGCCGAGTATCTTCACCACCATAGACCTGCAGCGTCCGCCGCAGCAAAAGGCTGCTGACGGCACGCTCGCCTTTTATCAACCTGAAGACATCAGTGTGGGTGACCTTGACGGTGACGGCAACTACGAGCTGGTGCTCAAGTGGGGAGCCTCCAACCAGCGTGACAATGGACATCAAGGATACAGCTCTCCATGCATATTGGATGCTTACAGGCTTGACGGCACTCTCATGTGGCGGGTCAACCTCGGGCTTAACATACGTTCGGGAGCACACTACACGCAGTTTCTCGTATACGACTTTGATGGCGACGGAAAGGCTGAGATGATATGCAAGACTGCTCCTGGAAGCATCGACGGACAGGGACGCTATGTCTCGGAGGCAGGGACAGAGGAGAATGTGAGGATGGCGGACAACACGGCTGTGCACGTGAACCCGAATGGTCATGTCACAGGAGGGGAAGAGTTTCTCACCGTTTTCAACGGAGAGACTGGCGCAGCCATGCACACGGTCTTTTACAGTCCGAGTCGTGGCGCTGAAGATTTTCCTCACTCGGCCTGCGAATATGACTTCTCCGCATGGGGCGACCATAACTACAACCGTGGCAACCGCCACAACGCAGCTGTGGCATATCTCGATGGCACAGACCACCTGCCATCTGCTATCATGCAACGCGGCTATTACACAAGATGCTATCTGTGGGCTGTAGACTGGGACGGACACCGTCTCAGCACACGTTGGCTGCATAAGGGTACCGATAAGGATGCATGGAGCGTGGCCGTGCCTCATGACGGCAGCAACGACGGCGCGGCCATATTTTGCGGAGCAGGAAGCTCCAGTTATGGTCAAGGCGTGCACAGCATCAGCATAGCCGATGTCGATGGCGACGGACGTGATGAGATATGTACAGGTGCTGCTACCATCGACCATGACGGCAGATTGCTCTGCTCTACTGGCATGGGACATGGTGATGCTATCCACCTTGCAGACCTGTGCCTGGAACGCCCAGGCTATGAAGTCATGATGCCGCATGAGGAGAAGCCCTATGGATATGATGTGCATGATGCCGCTACTGGCGAAATAATATACAGCGCTACGGGAAATGAAGACAACGGCCGTGGCCTGGCTGCCAACTTTATCCCGAGCCATCAGGGCAGCGAGTTCTGGTCGGCTGCTGACCATCATGTGCGGTCATGTTCTACAGGTGAGGTGCTTTTGGACAACTGCCCCGACATCAATTACCGAATCTACTGGACAGGCGACCCGTATGACCAGACGTTTGACGGACGCTTCTCTTATTCGCGCCGCCGTTCCATGCCGCGCATCTGCCATTACGACACACGTACTGGCACTATAGGCACCGTGATAGATCTTGCCCCGTATGGAGGCCCGTCCACCAGCAATGGCACTAAGTCCACGCCGTGCCTGCAGGCAGATATACTTGGTGACTGGCGTGAAGAGCTCATCATGTACCGCAACATTGGCGAGCCGCAATCGGGCAAATGCCAGCTGATGATATTTTCTACGCCAGAGCCTACCGTCTACAAGGTGCCGTGTCTCATGCAAGATCATGTCTACCGCATGGGAGTGGCCTGGCAGAACTCATCTTACAACCAGCCTCCGCATCTCGGCTATGACCTGCCGACGCGTCTTGGCATAGATGGAGCTAAATATGAGACTCAGCAGAAAAGCAACGCTCCTGCGCCTCCTGTAGAGGATGGAGATTAGGGCTTATGAAAAGTAAAAATAATGATGGCGCTCACGGATATAGTGTGAGTGCCAGATGTTTACACGAAAAGAACAGACAATATCTGAGCACATTGTAAATCGGACATGGTGTGTGTCCATATATTTATAAATTAAGAACAGAATAAACTAAGATAATGGCAACAGCAGACGACAAGAAAGTGATATTCTCAATGGTCGGAGTGAGCAAGACCATTCAGCAAAACCAGAAGCAGGTTCTCAAGAACATTTACCTGAGCTTTTTCTACGGAGCAAAGATAGGCATCATAGGCTTGAACGGCGCAGGTAAGTCAACGCTTATGAAGATAATAGCCGGACTGGACCAGCAGTATCAAGGTGAGGTGGTGTGGAGCCCTGGCTACAGCGTGGGCTATCTGCCTCAGGATCCTCCGCTCAATGAAGAGAAGACGGTGAAGGAGAACGTGATGGAAGGCGTGCAGCATGTGTACGACGCTCTGGCTGAGTATGACGCTATCAATGACAAATTCGGACTGCCTGAGTACTATGAGGACCCCGACAAGATGGAACAGCTCATGAACAGGCAGGCCGAACTGCAAGACATAATCGATTCGACTGATGCGTGGAACATGGATTCTAAGTTGGAACGTGCCATGGACGCTCTGCGCTGTCCGCCAGGCGACTGGAAGGTAGACAAGCTCTCGGGCGGTGAACGTCGCCGTGTGGCTCTTTGCCGGCTCTTGCTGCAAAAGCCAGACGTGCTTCTGCTTGACGAGCCTACCAACCATCTTGATGCAGAGTCCATCGACTGGCTGGAACAGCATCTGCAGCAGTATGAAGGAACAGTCATAGCTGTCACGCACGACCGTTATTTCCTTGATGACGTGTCGGAATGGATCTTGGAGCTGGACCGTGGCGAGGGCATTCCGTGGAAGGGCAACTATTCATCTTGGCTGGAACAGAAGAGCAAGCGCATGGAACAGGAGGAAAAAACGGCATCTAAGCGCAGGAAGACACTGGAGCGCGAGCTGGAATGGGTGCGCATGGCTCCTAAGGCTCGTCAGGCTAAGGGTAAGGCCCGTCTGAACTCCTACGACAAGATGCTCAACGAGGAGCAGAAGCAGAAGGAGGATAAGCTGGAAATCTTTATCCCTAATGGTCCGCGTCTGGGCAACAAGGTTATTGAGGCACAGCATGTGAAGAAGGCGTTTGGGGAGAAAATATTATTCTCAGACCTCAATTTCAACCTGCCGCCCAATGGCATCGTGGGTGTGATAGGTCCTAATGGAGCGGGCAAGACTACCCTATTCCGCCTCATAATGGGCATGGACACATGTGATGCTGGAACGTTTGAGGTGGGTGAGACTGTAAAACTCAGTTATGTGGACCAGCAGCACAAAGACATAATCCCCGACAAGTCGGTGTACCAAGTGGTGAGCGGAGGCAATGAGACTATACGCATGGGCGGACGCGACATCAATGTGAGGGCATATCTCTCTCGCTTTAATTTCAACGGGGCCGACCAGGAGAAGAAATGTGGAGTGCTTTCTGGAGGCGAGCGCAATCGTCTTCATCTGGCTATGGCTCTGAAGCAGGAGGGCAATGTGCTTCTGCTTGATGAGCCTACTAACGACATAGACGTGAATACCCTGCGCGCTCTGGAGGAAGGCCTGGATGACTTTGCCGGATGTGCTGTGGTCATCAGCCACGACAGATGGTTTCTTGACCGCATCTGCACGCACATTCTCGCTTTTGAGGGAAATGGCGAGGTGTTCTTCTTTGAGGGATCATATACCGATTATGAGGCTAATAAGGCTAAACGCCTTGGACTTGAAGAGCCTAAGAGAATAAGATACCGAAAGCTGATGGAAGACTGATTGCGCTTGCGGCAATAACGTTCGCTTGTGGCAATAAAGCGAATCTTGCTACTGTTTTCTGACGCCAGCTTTTCATGTGAAAGAATGAATGGTATGTCCATACGCTTTTGACGGCCGCTGTGTCTCACTCTGCAATGCTCATGTGCATGCGGTGAAGCACAGCGGTCGAATTGTTCTTTGTGAGTTGTCCTGCGCTCACAGAAGATTAGGCGCATGAATGTGTTGCTTGGATAAGACATGATAATAATCTGAAAATATTTCCAGTTTAGGCCGAAGCAAGAAAAGGCTTTCTTGAGTGGGTTAAAGGTCGGAAGAATCAATTAGTTCCTATGTCGTATTCATGTCCCCACTACAAGGAATACGTATAAGTAGTGTTTGCTGAATAATATTCAACTAACTGATGATTAAGTTTTTATAATAGTATTTGCTTGCGTATTTAACAAAAA